>JAWKHR010000031.1:0-76680 GCA_041394725.1 Vicinamibacterales bacterium
GAACGCGCCGGTGGCGAAGCCGGCGGCCTTGAGCCGCGTCGCGAGGGTGACGGTGCCGTCGGGCACCCGGTAGCCGCTGTTGTCGCGGACGCCGTGCTCGTACGGATAGTGACCCGTGAGGATCGAGGTGTGCGACGGCAGCGTCACCACCGCCTGCGAGTGCGCGAACGTGAACCGCGCGCCGCCGGCGGCCAGCCGGTCGAGGTTGGGCGTGGCCGCCCGGCCGCCGTACGACCCGAGCGCGTCGCCGCGCAGCGTGTCGATCGTGACGAGCAGCACGTTCTGGTCGGCGGCCGGCGTGAGCGCGTAGGCCGTGCCCCTCGTCCACCAGAACCCGGCCCCGGCGATCGCGGCCAGCAGCACGAGGCCAGCGGCCAGCATCGGCCCGCGGCCGCCGCGTCCGGCGCCGTCGTCACCCGTCGCCGCCGCGGGTCGGTCCGAGGCGGCCGAGGGGGCCGCGGGCCGGTCCGTCGCCGGCGCAGCCGCCGCCGGCCGGGGCGCGGATTTCCGTTTCTTCTTCGAAGCCATCGGTGCGATCTTCTAGATGTAGCACAGAATGATCGGGCGCCGCGCCGCGCCGGATGGGGAGAATCGAAGCACCATGAGTCGGATACGCGTCGGTCTGATGGGCGCCGTGCTGATCTCGGGCGGCGGCGCGGTGTTGATGTGGGGCGGAGGCGCCGCGACGATCTCGGGCGCCAGCGCCGTGACCATCCCGGGCGGCACGGCCCCGATGTTCCCGGTCGCCGAACTCGCCGCGCCGGCGCAGACGCAGGCGCGGGAGCGGGCACCGCAGGGGCGCGAGCGCGAGGCGGAGCCCGCCGGGGAACGGGGGGAGTTCTCCCCGCTCGGCTTCTACGATCTGCTGGCCTATCAGCGGGCCTTTCCCGCCGAGCCGGGCAGCCCGCTCGTGCTGCAGGCGACCGCCGGCCGCTACTGGGCCTTCCGCGGGGTGACCTACCGGGGCATGACCCCCGAGGGCGGCAACGTCTGGACCTCGCTCGGGCCCGAGACGAGCATCCAGAATCCCGACGCCGGCGGCACCGAGAACGTCTCGGGCCGCGTGGCGGCGCTGGCGATCTCGCCCACGTGCCAGTTCACCGGTCCCTGCCGCCTCTGGGTCGGCACGGCGGGCGGCGGCGTGTGGCGCAGCGACGTCGCGATGGACACCGAGGACCCGCGCTGGCGCTGGGTGTCGCAGGGCCTCGGCACGAACAGCATCGGCAGCCTCACCGTCGATCCATCGGATCGTACCGGCGACACGATCTACGTCGGCACCGGGGAGACGAACCAGCCGAACAACTCCGGCGCGGGCACCGGCCTCTATCGCTCGGAAGACGCCGGCGATCACTGGACCCGCATCCCGACGATGATCACGGACCCGGCCGTCTCGCCGTCGCCCATCGACTTCACCTTCACGCGCGGCATCTCGTCGGTCGTCATCGATCCGAACAGCCCGCAGACGCTCTACGTCGGGACGACGAGCGCGATGCTCGGGATGACGGCGGTACGTGGCGGCCAGACGCAGACGCCGGGCTTCCCGCAGCCGCGTACCGGGCTCTACAAGACGGTCAACGGCGGGCTCACGTGGAGCCTGATCTGGGTGCCGCCGCTCGACCCCGTGATTGCGCCGAATCCGAACCTCGGTGAGGGCGTCGGCGACACGATGTTCGGCGTCCGGCACGTCGAGCTCGACCCGAAGGACCCGCGGATCGTCTACGCGACCGCCTGGAACAACGCGATCCACCGCTCGGCGCCGTCGCTCGAGGGCGGCGACGCGTCGTTCAAGCCCGTCTACGCGATCGTGGGGGCGCGGCGGTTCATCGACCTGGCGATGTTCGCGCTGACCGTCAAGGACGGCCACACGCGGATGTACGTCTACAACGGCACCGAGACGGTGAGCACGCAGGCGCTCTACCGGCTGGACAACGCCGACGTGCCGGCGGCGACCCTGGTGCAGGGCAGCGGCGCGGCGCTCGTGAACACGGCGGCCTGGCTGAAGCTGACCTCCGACGACACGGGCAGCCCGGCCTCGACCAGCCGGCGCATCTGCAGCAGCCAGTGCTTCTACGACCTGCTCGTGGCGACGCCGCCCGGACAGCCCGACACGGTCATCATCGGCGGCGTCCAGTCGCCCGACTTCGGCGAACCGACCATGCGGTCCACCGACGCGGGGCAGACGTTCACGGGGTTCGGCAACGACGCGCAGCAGCCGCGCAACACCAGCCACGTGGACGTGCGCGCGATCGCGTTCCACCCGCGCAACCCGAACGTCGCCTTCGTCGGGTCGGACGGCGGCGTGGTGCGCAACGACGGGATCTTCGTGGACAACACGGCGCGGTGCCTGGAGCTGGTCGGCAACGCGCCGCAGTGCCGCGTGGCGCTGCGGGCCGTGCCGCAGCGGATCTACTTCCTCAACAAGGGCCTGCAGTCGCTGCAGTTCTACAACGTGGCGGTGGATCCGCGCGCGCCGCTCACGCGGCTCATCGGCGGGCTGCAGGACAACAGCACGATCTGGCTCGACGGGACGGGCGATCCGCGGGTCTGGAAGGCGCTGTTCCCGTTCGGGGACGGCACCTCCGCCTCGGGATTCCATCCGGCCCGATCCGACGTGGTGTTCGCCAGCTTCCAGAGCGACAACTTCTTCACCAACTTCCGCAACGGCGCCCTGTCGGCGTGGGTGCGGACGGACGGGCCGATCCGCGCGGCCGGCGAGCGCAACACGGTCACGAAGTCCACCGGCCGGCAGTTCATCACCTTCGACCAGGTGAACCCGGACACGCAGTTCACCGGCTTCCAGCACATCTGGCGGACCCAGGACAACGGCGGCACCCAGGGGTTCCTCGAGAGCAACTGCCGGTTCCCGGGCGGCTCGTCCGGCACGAGCTGCGGGGACTGGCGGCCCCTCGGCGTGCCCTATCCGTTCACGCCCGGGAGCACGCCCACCTCGCCGGCCCGCCTGCCCGGCGACCTGACGAGCAGCTACTACGGCACCGATCGCACCGGCGGCATCATCGTGGCCGCCGAGCGTTCGCCCCTCGACGCCGGCACGCTGTGGGCCGCGACGAACTTCGGCCGCCTGTTCATCACGAAGCAGGCCGACGGGCCGGCGGCCGACGCCGCGTTCGTCCGCCTCGACGGCCCGGTGACCCCGATGCGGTTCATCACCCGGATCTTCGCCGACCGGCGCGACGCCAACGCGGCGTTCGTGTCCTATTCCGGCTTCAACGTGATGACGCCCGGCACCCCGGGGCACATCTTCCACGTCGTGTACGACCCGGTGACCGAGCGCGCGACCTTCACGCCGATGGACGCCGACCTCGGCGACCTGCCGATCAACACCATCGTCTTCGACGACGAGCGCGGCGACCTGTACGCGGCGACGGACTTCGGGCCGATCGTGCTGCGGCAGGGGACGGCGAACTGGGCCCGGGCGGGCATCGGCTTCCCCGAGGTCCTGATGGTGGATCTCGAGTTCGTGCGGGACCGGCGCCTGCTGGTCGCCGCGACGCACGGCATCGGCATCTTCTACCTGAAGCTGGACTGACGCCGGCCGGCGCCGGACCGACCGCGTGGGCGGAGGGGTGAGTCCTAGAACCGCGCGACGAAGCCGACGGTCAGGACGACGCGCGTCGCGAGCCCGGTCGAGACGATCTCGAAGCCGTCGAGGCCGCCGCCGAGCGTGGAGACCCGGCCCGACGAGGGGTTGTTGCTGAACTGCACGGCGGGATTCGTGAACGACTCGATGAAGTCCGCCGGCGCGCCGGTGGCGACGACCGGCGCGGCGTCGGCCACGAGCGTCGCGCCCTTCGCCAGGTAGACGCGCCCGTCCACCCGCAGCCCCCAGCGGCCGCCCAGGTCGCGGTCCAGGCCGCCGCCGAACACGAACACGGGCGTGGCCGGTCGCTCGCGGCGAATCGTCAGGCGATCGGTCTCGTCGATCGGCACCTCGCCGAGAATCGAGAAGCGGTAGTGGCCCTCGACGGTGACCGAGGGCGTGGCCGCGCTGGCGAGGACGCCGGCGCCGCCGGTGACGTACGGCGTGAAGGCGCCGCGCGCGCCGAAGCGGCGCTGCAGCGTGCCCGTGAACGCGACCTCACGCGCGCCGCCCGAGGACGAGGCGGTCGTCGAGATCGCGACGCCGGTGAACGGCCCCGTCGCGAGGAGCGCGCCGAAGGCCGACTCGAACGACGCGCGGGTGGTGTCGATTGCCGTCTCCAGATCCGACGACAGGCCACCGGAGCCGGCGAAGAGGTCGAACGCCGCCTCGGCCGACCACCGCGCGTTCAGGACGCGGCGGACCCGCACGCCGAGCGTCGCGCCGGTGCGCGTCCGGATCGTGTCCGCGCCGAGGGCGGCATCGAGCGGATCGACGCGCGCGCCGGTGCCGAATTCCGCGTTCACGCCGTTGAGCAGCGCGGCGCCGTCGCCCAGGAACCAGGTCGGCACCTGCCGGCTCGGGAACGTCGGGCCGGACGTGATGATCGACGGCCCGGGCGGCGGCAGCTGGCGGTCGGTACTGCCCGACGTGACCGGCAGCAGGAACCCGCCGTAGGGCTCGACCTCCCAGCCCGTGCCGGTCCGCCCGGCCTGGGCCGCGACGGCGCGCGGCAGGGCCGCGAGGAGTGCCGCCGCGAGCAGGATCGTGAAGGCGGCACCCGGCGCGCGACGGGCCGGCGGGGGTATCGACATGGCCGCCATCTTACTCCCGGCGCAGGCCCGGAAGTTCGCGCCGGCCGGCCGCCACGGCGCTATACTGGCCGGTGATGTTCCGCCGGATCGCGACCGCCATCGGCGCGCTGCTGATCCTGTTCCACGTCTGGCTGCTCGGCAGCCAGCTCTGGGACGGTCAGCTCGCCGACCCCGCGCTCGTCGTCCGGTGGGTGATCGGTCTCGGCCTGGTCGCCGGGCTGGTCGCGGTCCGCCGGCAGGGCGGGTCGATGTTCTTCGGCCGCCGGGCCGTGTCGATCTGGCTGCTGGCGGTGCTCCTGCACGGACCGGCCGTCGCGCGCGACTTCGGGGCGCCGGCGCTGCCGGAGGTCGTCGCCACGCTGGCCGAGGTCGCGCTCGTCGCGGCGGCGGCCGCGGGACTCGCGCTGGCGCTGGCGCTCGTCGCGAGCCGCCGGTCGTGGCGTCCATCGGCGCGGGTGCTGCGCCGGCGCACGCCGCGGGTCATGACCGGGCCGCGCCGGGTCGATGCCCGACTGCGGTACGGACCCCGTCCTCCGCCCCTTCCGTCGTTCTCCCGCTAGCTGCAAGTGGTTCGAGGCCGGAGGCCTCGCGGCCGCGCGTGCCGACGCTGGCACGCGCCGAGGTCGCGTGGCGCCGGCGCGACGTCGCCGGGACGCCCGCCCGGCGGCGTCCGAACGGGCGCGCGCGTGTGCGATCGCGCCCCGGGTGGATCGACGGAGTGTGTGTGATGCGTGCACGTGTACTGACGTTTGCCCTTGCGGCGCTGCTGGCGGCCTCGTCCGCCCTGGCCGCCACGATTTCCGGCGTCGTGACCGACGCCACCGGCGCGGTGCTGCCCGAGACGCGGGTGGTGCTGCGCAACCTGGCCACCGGCCGCGAGGTCGTGGTCCAGAGCGGCCAGGACGGCCGCTATCGCATCGAGGACGCGGCGGCCGGGACGTACCTGGTGATCGCCTCGCGCGCCGGGTTCGCCGACGCGGCGCGGACCGTGGTCGTGGCCGGCGCCGAGCAGGACGTCACGGCGTCGCTCCAGCTCGAGATCGGCAGCCTGCGGAGCGAGGTGGGCGTCACGGCCGCGCGGTCGGAACGCGAGCTGCAGCAGCTGCCGCTCTCGATCCAGACGCTGTCGGGCGTCGCCATCGCGCAGTCGAACCCGCGGTCGTCGGGCGACGCGCTCGCGACGGCGGCCAACGTCACGCAGGTCGGCGACGGGCCGTTCGGCGTCCGGCCCAGGCTGCGCGGCCTGGACTCGACGCGCCTGCTGGTGCTGGTGGACGGCGAGCGGCTGAACACCGCGCGCCAGGCGACGGACCGGACCGGCGCGGAGGTCGGGCTGGTCTCGCCCGACGCGCTCTCGCGGATGGAGATCGTCAACGGCGCGGGCACGGTCCTGTACGGATCCGATGCCCTGTCGGGCACGATCAACATCATCACGAACGAGCCGCAGTTCTCGCCGGCGCAGCGCTTCGAGTACGGGTTCGACGGCTTCTACAGCTCGAACGAGCAGGGGCGGCGGGGCACGGTCACGTTCGGCGTCTCGGCGCCGCGCTACGCGGTGCGCGTGCAGGCGGGCGCCGACGAGTTCGACAACTACCACGCCGGCGCCTTCGGGACCGAGGACACGCGGCCGTTCTTCACGTCGGGCCAGCTCGTCCAGGCCGACACGATCGACGACAACTTCGGCTTCCACTTCCGGGCGTTCCCCGACCCGTTCAACGCGCCGTACGTGCGGACCGACAGCGAGATCGCCAACTCGCAGGCGCGCGGGCAGTCGGTCAACGCCGCCGCGCTCGTCTCGATCGGCGAGCGCCGCACCCTCAAGCTGCGGTACCAGCGCCGGCGGGTGGAGAACGTCGGCTTCCCGGATTTCGCCGAGCCGACGTTCTTCAACGCGACGTCGCTGCCCTACACGCAGCTCGACCGGTTCTCGACGCGCTACGAGGCGCAGGCGGTGACGCCGTGGCTCGCGAACCTCTCGCTCACGGGCTACGTGCAGCGCACCGACCGGCTGCTGCGCAACCTGCTGCCGGTGCAGTTCCCGGTGCCGTCGGCCCAGTTCTTCCCGATCTCGGTGATGCGGCTCGACATCACGTCGGAGACGGAGCAGCGCGTGTGGTCGCCCGGCATGGACCTGCAGGCGGTGCTCGTGCCGGCGCGCAACCACCTGCTGACGGCCGGGTTGACCGTCTACCAGGACCGCAGCAGCGACTCGCGCACGACGTCCACGCAGATGTCGATGGTGGGCCAGGTGGCGCTGGGCGCGCGCGGACCCGAGGCGATCGTGTTCCCGTCGCCGATGCGGCTCGGCCCGCCGTCGATCGCGCACCCGGTGCGGGTGCCCGACGCCAGCCTGCGCGACGTGGGCCTGTACCTGCAGGACGAGTGGCGCCTGGGCGAGCAGCTCTCGATCGTGGGCGGCCTGCGCGGGGACTTCTACACCGTGAGGACGAAGGCCACGCCCGGCTACGACGTGTCGGCGGTGGTCGACGGCGCCGAGCCGGCGATCGACCCGGCGACGCTGCCGGACCCGAACGGCGCGTCGTACTCGCGGCGGGCGCTGACCGGTGACGTCGGCCTGCTCGTCAACCCGGGCGGCCGCGTGCATCCCTACGTCCGTGTGGGCCGGAGCTACCGGCACCCGAACCTCGAGGAAATGCTGTTCGCCGGGCCCGCGACGATCGGCAGCATCGCGCCGAACGTGCTCGTGAAGCCGGAGACCGGCACCAACCTCGACGCCGGCGTGAAGGTCCAGACCGGCATCGTCTCCGGCGGAGCGTCGGTGTTCCTGAACCAGTACCAGGACTTCATCGCGCAGGACCTGGTGGTCGCGGTGACCGACGAGGGCCCGCTGGCGCAGGCGACCAACTACGCGGACGTGCGGATCGGCGGCGTCGAATTCTTCGCCGACGCGCCGGTCGCGGTCGGCCCGGGCGTGCTGACGCTCTCGGGGGCGGCGGCCTACACGCGCGGCACGATCACGCGCGGCGAGAACCCGCTCGACGGCAGCTCGCTCGCCGACACGCCGTTCGACAACATCACGCCGTTCAAGCTGGTCACCTCCGCCCGGTTCACCGACCAGCGCGGGCGGTGGTGGGTGGAGTACGGCGCGCGCATGCAGACCGACGTCACGCGCGTGGCGCAGACGCTGCTCGACTCGCCGTTCATCATCGCGCAGGACCTGCTCTCGCTGGACGGCTTCGTCGTCCAGCGCCTCGGCTGGGGCGTGCCGATCACGCGCGGCAGCGGCCGGCTGGAGCTGACCTTCGCGGTCGAGAACCTCACCAACCGGTTCTACCGCGAGCAGTTCCAGTTCGCGCCCGCGCGCGGCCGCAGCTTCACGATCGGGCTGCGGGTGGCGGGGCGGTAGTGGAGGGTCCTGAGGGTCCCAGGGGCCTGAGGGTCCCAGAGTCGCACCCGTGGGGGGCTTCGGTCTTCGAGGCCGGGCCCCCCGGCCCTCGGCGAGCTGATCGCCCCGCGTCCTCCATCCCTGCAACTTCTAGGTATCATCCCTCGTCCTATACCTAGAAGCTCGAGGGACCACCATGCCGCCGACCCCGCTCTCGCTCCCGCAGGGCACGCTCGACCTGCTGATCCTCCGCACGCTGGCCGCGGGGGCCTCGCACGGCTACGCGATCGCCCGCACCATCGAGGAGACCACCGATGATGCCCTCCGGATCGAGGAGGGATCGCTGTACCCGGCGCTCCACCGGATGCAGCAGCGGCGCTGGATCTCGGCCGAGTGGCGCCAGTCGGAGCTCGGGAAGAAGGTCAAGATCTACGCGCTGACCACGCGCGGACGCGCCGAGCTCCGCGCCCGCGTCGACGACTGGGGCCAGCTCACCGACGCGGTGGGCAAGGTCCTGCGGATGGGGTGAACGCGATGCCCGACGATCCGCGACGGCCCCGGCCTTCGACGCTGCCGCCCGCGGGCGGCGACGTGGACGCCGAGCTCGAGTTCCACCTCGAGATGCAGACCCGCCGCTTCGTGGCCCAGGGCCTGTCGCCGGACGCGGCGCGACGGCAGGCGCGCGAGCGGCTCGGCGACGTCGCGCGCGTGCGCGAGGCCTGCGCCGCCATCGACCTGTCCGGGGAGGCTCCCATGACCGCCCGTGCCTGGCTTGCCGGCTGGCGCTACGACGTCCGCGACGCGTGGCGCGCGCTGCGTCGCGCGCCGCTCCACGCGTTCGCCTGCGCGGCCACGCTCGCCGTCGCGATCGGCGCGACCGCGGCGATGTTCACCGTCTTCAACGCCGTGCTCCTCGCGCGCCTGCCGTACCGCCACGCCGACCGTCTGGTCATGGTGTGGAACTCGTACGGCGCGTCGCTGCCGCAGGCGGCGGTGTCGGCGCCGGAGTTCGCCGACCTGCTCGACGCGCCCCGGGCGTTCGACGCGCTCGCCGCGATCACCGTGCAGCCGGTGGGGCTCGGCGGCGCGTGCGGCGGCGGCGCGGACTGCGCGCCCGAGCGCGTCACGAGCTACGTGGCGTCGGCCGGCCTCTTCGACGTGCTCGGCGTCGCGCCGGCGCTCGGCGCCGGGTTCCACGAGCGCGGCGCGCCCGCCGAGGGCACCGAGGTGGTGCTGACCGACGCGCTCTGGCGCCGCCGCTACGGCTCGGACCCCGCCATCGTCGGCCGCGCGGTCCGCCTGGACGGCCGTGTCGTCACGGTCGTCGGCGTGATGCCGCCGGGGATCCGGTTTCCGGACGCGCCGCTGGGCTTCCTGCGCGAGCCGGCGGACCTGTGGGTGGCCTACGACTGGACGCTCGGCCGGTCCGGCAGCCGCGGCGACCAGAACCTCGCGGTGGTCGCGCGGCTGCGCGAGGGCCTGGGGATTGCCGACGCGCGCGCGGAGCTCGATCGGCGCGAGGCGCAGTTCACGGCAGCGTTCCCCGGCCGCTACGCGGGCGAGGCCCGGCAGTGGTCGCTCATGGCCGTGCCCGTGCTCGAGCAGATGGTCGGCGACGTGCGGACCGCGCTCGTCGTGCTGTTCGGCGCGGTGGGGCTCGTGCTCCTGATCGCGTGCGCGAACGTCGCGAACCTCTCGCTGGCGCGTGCGGCGTCGCGCCGCCGCGACATCGCCGTGCGCGCCGCGCTCGGGGCCGGCCGCGCGCGCCTCGTCCGGCAGGTGTTCACCGAGGCGCTGCTGCTCGCCTCGGCCGGCGGCGTCGCCGGCTTCGGCCTGGCGACGGCCGGGCTCGCGGCGCTCAAGGCGCTCGACCCGGGGATCCCGCGCCTCGCCGCGGCGTCGATCGACCTCCGCGTGCTGCTCTTCGGCCTCGCGCTCGTCGCCGGCACGGCGGTGCTCGCCGGCCTGCTCCCCGCGTGGCGGTTGTCGGGCACCACCCCGCGGGGCGCGCTCCAGGACGGCGGCGCGCGCGGCAGCGGCCACTCCGCGATCGCGACCACGCTGCGGCGCGGCCTCGTCGTGGTGGAGGTCACGCTCGCCGTGGTCGTGCTGGTGGGCGCGGGCCTGCTGATGCGCAGCCTGTCGGCGCTCACGGCCGCGCCGACCGGCGTGGACGGCCGCGAGACCGTCACGTTCCAGGTGACGCCCCCGTCCTCGTCCTACGAGAACGGCGAGCGGCTGCGCGAACTGCACACGCGGCTGGTGGAGCGGCTGGGCGCGCTGCCCGGCGTCCGCGGCGTGTCGGCGATCAGCCCGATGCCGCTCGCCGGCGGCGGCTGGAGCGGGTCGTTCTTCATTCCCGGCCTCGAGGTGCCCGAAGGGCAGCCGGAACCGCACGCGGAGTTCTCGGCGGTGTTGCCCGGCGCGTTCCAGGCGCTCGGCATCTCGATGCTCGAGGGCCGCGACTTCACCGCCTTCGACACGACCGGGGCGCCGGGCGTCGTCGTCGTCGACCAGCGGCTCGCGGACAAGTACTGGCCGGGGCGCAGCGCGATCGGCCAGCGGCTCGACACGGACGGCCGGCTCGATCCGTCCGAGGCGACCGTGATCGGCGTCGTCCGGCACATCCACCGTGCCGGCCCGCGCGACGACGGCGAGCCGCAGATCTATCTGCCGCTGCGCCAGTACACGCTGCGGACGGTCTACTTCACGCTGGGCGTCGATGGAGATCCGGCGCCGGTGCGGACCTCGTTGCGTGCCGCCATCGACGACGTCGACGCGGGCCTGCCGATCACCGACGTCCGCACGATGGCGGAGCGGCGCGGGCGGCTCTTCTCGCCGGATCGGTTCAACGCGTTCGTGCTCTCGCTGTTTGCCGGCGTCGCGCTGCTGCTGGCGGTGGTCGGGCTGTCGGCCGTGCTGGCGAGTCTCGTCACCGAACGCCGCCGCGAGATCGGCATCCGCCTGGCGCTCGGCGGCCGGCCGGCGGGCGTCGTCCGCCGGGTGATCGGCGAGGGGCTGGCCACGGCGATGGTGGGGATCGCGATCGGCCTCGGCGCCGCGATGGTCCTCTCGCGCGGCCTGGCGGGCCTGCTCTTCGGCGTCACCGCCACCGACGCTGGCACCTACCTCGCGATCGGCCTGCTCCTGCTCGGCACGGCGGCCGTGGCCAGCTGGATCCCGGCCCGCCGGGCGACGCGGGTGAACCCGGTGGAGGTCCTCCAGGCGTAGGCCTCGGCCACCCGGTTTTCCTGTATCCTGTCCCCCTTCCGAGACAACAGGCGGGCGCGCCGCGGCGCGTCCAGGGCGCACGGCATCGCAGGGAGGATCCGGGGATGGCGAGTCTCGACGACACCCGTCGCCGCTTCATGGCGCATTTCGCGAGCATCGGGCTCGGGGCGACGCTCGCCCCCGGCGTCATGTGGGCCCGCATGCAGGACGCGGGCGCGCAGGCGCTGACGCTCGAGATGGTCACCGACGCGCTGAAGCTCTCGGGCATCGACCTGCCGGAGGACGACCGCGAGGCGATGGTCCAGTCGGCGAACCAGAACCTCTCGCGCTACGAGCAGGTGCGCGCGATCCACATCCCGAACGACGTCTCGCCGCCGTATCACTTCAGCGCGATCGCGCCGGGCATGGGCGTCGACCGGACGGCGCGGCCGTTCAGGCTCAGCGCGGCGCCGCGCGTCCAGCGTCCCGCGAACCTCGAGGACGTGGCGTTCTGGCCCGTGCGCCACCTGGCCGAGCTGGTGCGGAGCCGCCAGGTGTCGTCGATCGAGCTGACCGAGATGTACCTGGCGCGCCTCCACCGGTACAACCCGACGCTCAACTTCGTCGTCACGTTCCTCGACGACCTGGCGCGCGCGCAGGCGCGCGACGCGGACCGCGAGATTGCCGCGGGCCGCTACCGGGGGCCGCTGCACGGCATCCCGTGGGGCGCGAAGGACATCATCGCGGTCAAGGGACACCCGACGACGTGGGGGTCGGCGGCGTTCAAGGACCAGGTGCTCGACTACGACGCCAGCGTCGTCGAGCTGCTGCACGCGGCAGGTGCCGTGCTCCTCGCGAAGGTCACCACGGGTGAGCTGGCGCAGGGCGACCAGTGGTTCGGCGGCCGCACGAACAACCCATGGGATCCGGAGCAGGGGTCGAGCGGGTCGTCGGCCGGTCCGGCGTCGGCGACGGCGGCGGGGTGCATCGCGTTCGGGATCGGCAGCGAGACGAGCGGTTCGATCCTGAGCCCGTCCGCGCGCTGCGGCGTGACCGGCCTGCGCCCGACGTTCGGCCGCATCAGCCGGTACGGCGTGATGGCGTTGTCGTGGACGCAGGACCGGCTCGGTCCGCTCTGCCGGTACGCCGAGGACTGCGCGATCGTGATGCAGGCGATCGCGAAGCCCGACGGACGGGACATGAGCGTGTCTGACGTGCCGTTCAACTGGAACGGCTCGCTCGACGTGGGGACGCTGCGCGTCGGCTGGATCAAGGAGTCGTTCGACGACCTGACCAACGACGAGGCGAAGGCGAACGCGGACGCCATGATCGAGACGCTGCGGCGCGTGGGCGTGCGGACGTTCATCCCGATGACGATTCCGGAGTCGCAGACCAACGTCAGCGCGATCGGCATCGAATCGGCGGCGTTCTTCGACGAGTACACCCGCGCCGGCCGCATGGCCGAGACGCGCATGCGCCGGCAGACCGCGCGGCTCGTGCCGGCGGTGGAGTTCCTGCAGCAGCAGCGCCTCCGGATGATGATGATGACCGAGCTGGCGGCCGCGACCGAGGGCGTGGACGTGTACGTGGTCGCGTCGAACTCGGGCGGCGGCGGTGGGCGTGGCGGCGGCCGCGGTGGCGGGCGCGCCGGCGGAGGCGATCCGGCGGCGGCGCGTGGCGCCGGCGCCCGAGGCGCGGCGGGTGCGGCCGGCGGGGGCTCGCGGCGGCGGTGGCCGCGGGCGCGGCGGCGGCCCGCCGCGGCAGGCCCAGCGCCACTCGAGCATGGCGAACCTCGCCTGCTACCCGGCCGTGAACATCCCGAATGGCTTCACCGCCGCCGGGACACCGACGAACGCGACGTTCTTCGCGAGGCCCTTCGCCGAGGAGGGCCTCCTCGCACTCGCGAAGGCGTATCAGGACGCCGCGGGCTTCCATCTGAGGAAGCCGCCGAACCTGTAGGAGAACGACGCCGGCGATGCCGGCCACCGCGGTGCTCAGTTTGAACTTCGACGTTCGACGTTTCGCGCCGGAGGTCCTCCATGTATCGTCGCGATCTCCTGCAGCTCGGTCTCGGGTTGATCCCCAGCAAGCTCGCGTCGATCTGGACGCGCGGCGCGGGTGTGACCGCGCGTTCGCCCGTGCTGCTCGACGAGGCGCGCGGCGCCGCGCGGTGGCTGCGCCACGTCGCGGTCCGCGCGGACGACGGGCTGGCGTGGCCGGCGACGCCTGGGCCTGGCGCGACGCCCGTCGCCAACCTGTACTCGGGGTCGGCTGGCGTCGTGCTGTTCTTCCTCGAACTGCAGGCGGCCACCGGGGATCCCGCCGATCTCGAGACCGCGATGCAGGGCGCCAACTGGCTGGCGAAACGCGTCGCCGACGAGCGTGACGCCGGCCTGTACACGGGGCTGGCCGGCCTCGGCTTCGCGCTCGCGGAGACGTGGCGCGCCACGGAGGACTCGCGCTACCGGTCCGCGGCGAACCAGGTCGTCGATCGCCTGAAGACGCTGGCGCGGCGGCGGGGCGACGCGGTGAGCTGGTCGGACTCGAGCGACGTGATCTCGGGCGCGGCCGGCACGGGCTTCTTCCTGCTGTATGCGGCGCGCACGCTGGGCCGCAGCGACGCGCGCGACCTCGCGCTGGCGGCGGGTCGCCACCTGCGCGGGCTCGGGATGCCGTCCGACGGCGGCACGAAGTGGGCGCCGGGGATCGGCGCGCCGCGCCTCTATCCCAATTTCTCGCACGGCACCGCGGGCATCGCGTGCTTCCTGGCCGCGCTGGCCGAGGCGACCGGCGATCGCGCGAGCCTCGCCGCGGCGGTCTCCGGCGCGCGGTACCTGCAGGCCGTCGCCGACACGACCGACGACGGGTGCCTGGTGTTCCATCACGAGCCGGAGCCCGACGGGCACGATCTGTACTACCTGAGCTGGTGCCACGGCCCGGCGGGCACCGCGCGCCTGTTCGAGCGTCTGGCCGTCGTCACGCGTGATCCGTCGTGGCGGACGTGGGTCGATCGCGGCGCCCGCGGCATCGTGCGGCTCGGCGCGCCGGGACGGGAGTCACCGGGCTTCTGGAACAACGTGGGCCCGTGCTGCGGCGTGGCGGGCGTGGGGGAGTTCTTCCTCGCGTATCACGAGCGGACGCAGCATCCCGCGGCGCTGGCCACCGCGCGCGAGGCCGCCGGGATCGTCATGGCCCGCGCCACGCGCGACGACACCGGCACGCGCTGGGTGCACGCCGAGCACCGCGTGCAGCCCGACAACCTCGCCGCCCAGACCGGCTGGATGCAGGGCGCCGCCGGCATGGCCGGCTGGCTGCTCAGGATGGACGCTTTCGAGTCCGGCCGGCGCGAACGCATCCACTGGCCGGACCAGTAGGCGCGCCACGCCGACCGCCCGGAGCCCAGCGCCGAGCGCCGACTATTTCTTCTTCTCTCGGTCGTCGTCGTCGATCACGCGGATGAACCCCGCGCGCACCGGCGGCGGCATGGGCGACGAGGCGCCGCGCACGGACTTCCAGATGATCTCGTTGAGCTCGTACTCCGGCGTCATGTCGGCTTCCTCGAAGTTCATGCCGAGGGAGGCCTGCGCGCCCCAGGCGTCGGCGCCGTTGCGCTCGTCGAACGGGACGCGCGCCTCGCGGGCGGTGAAGGGCGTGGCGACGGCGGCGGCCTGGAACGCGCGGTACATCGGTGTCGCCGCGGCGTCGTACTGGCTCATCGGCGGCAGGCCCAGGATCAGCTCCATCGTGCGCAGCATGCCCGACGTCGTGTAGAGCGTGCTGTCCACGGCGCCGCGACGCGCGTACGGGCTCGCGACGAGCGCGACCGACCGGTGGGAGTCCACGTGATCCGGCCCGTTCTGGGCGTCGTCCTCGAGGATGAAGATGGCCGAGGTCGCCCAGTAGCGGCTGTGCGAGATCGCGTCCACGAGCCGGCCGAGCGCGCGGTCGTTCTCGGCGATCATCGCGCGCGGCGTGAGCGAGCCGGGCCGCGTGCCGGACGTGTGGTCGTTGGGCAGCCGGATGATGTTCAGCCGCGGCAGGGTGCCGTCGGCCTCGAACTGCCGGAACTCCTCGAGCCAGGTGTCGATGCGCTGGTTGTCGGGGATGCTCAGGTCGTAGGGCGGATACCACGGGTGGATCTTCCCGACGAGACCGGGCACCGTGGCTTCCATCGGGCCGCCGCGGCTGGTGCGGTGCACGAACTCGCCGTAGCTCCGGACGGAGACGCCGGCGCGCGTGGCGAAGTCCCAGAGGTAGCCGTCTGGCGGCGCCGAGAGGTTGCCGTAGTCGTTGCGGTCGCCCCAGCCACCCTCGCTCAGGTACACGGCGCCGCGACGGCCGTAGTTGGTGGGCCAGAACTTCTCGACCGCGTCGGTCGCGTAGGCGCCGGTGGAGAAGGCGTGGCCGTCGTAGCTCACCTCGGCGTCCACGTAGAAGTTGTCGAACAGCACGAACTCGCGCGCCAGCGCGTGCGCGTTCGGCGTCACGTCCTCGCCGAAGAGCGTCAGCGTGGGATCGCCGTTGCCGGCGGGGAGGTCACCGAGGATCTGGTCGTAGGTGCGGTTCTCGCGGATCACGTAGAAGACGTGCTGGATCGGCGACGTCGCGCCGACCGCGGCCGGGACGGGCGAGTCGGCGGGCGCGTTGGCGGGGCGCAGCTTCGTCGCGTCGCTGTAGGGCGTGATGTCGTAGACCACCTGGGTGTGCGCGCGGAGCGTCGCGCGGTCGGGGACGTCGATGATCGACAGCGCGCCCTGCAGCAGCTGGCCCTGGTACTGGCCGTCGGCCGCGCCGCTCACCGGCTGCGGGCCGCGGGGGTTGGCCTCGCCGGTCAGGCCCTTGCCGTTGAGCACGAACAGGCGCTCGCCGTCCCGGCTGAACAGGACGGCGGTCGGATACCAGCCGGTCGGGATGAACCCCTGGACCTCGCTCTCGCCCGGGTGCTCGATCTCGACGAGCGCGACCGTGTTGTTGTCGGCGTTGGCCACGGCGAGGAACTCGCCGTCGGGCGAGACCGCGAGCGCGTTCGGCGTCGTCCCGGGCGGCGCGTCGGGGAAGAGCGCGACCGAGATCTGCTCGCGCGCGGTGAGGCCGGGCACGTCGAGCACCCAGACCTTGTTCGTGCTGGCGCAGGCGACGAACAGCCGCGCGCCGTCGGGCGAGAGCGCCATCGCGTTCGGGTGCTGGCCGACGACGACCTCCGCGCGGGTCTCGAGCGTGTCGGGATCGAGCGCGAGCACCTTCGCGCCGCCCCAGAGCGAGACGAAGAGCGTGCGGCCGTCGCGCGAGAGCAGCGTCGTGTAGGGCTCGGCCGGCAGGTCCACGGTGCGGCGCACCTGGCCCGTGGCGAGTTCGACCCGGCTGATCGCCCGGCCGAGCACGTGCACCGCGTAGAGGTGCTCGCCGGCGGCGTCCACCGCCAGGCCGCCGATGAAGCCCGTGCCGGCGAGGTCGGTGATGCCGGAGGGCAGGTCGATGGCCGGTCGGCCCAGCACGAACTGGCCCGCGGCCTTCAGCTGGCCCTTCTCGAAGCCGAACTCGTTGATCGTGTTCTGCGCCGCGCCGGAGGAGTAGAGGCGCGTGCCGTCCGGGTTCCAGGCGAGCCCGAGCCAGGCGTGATCGACGGGCACGCGGCCCGCGACGAAGCCCTGGTCCACGTCCACGATCGTGAGCGACGGCGTGGACCAGCCGTTGTTGCTGATGATCACGTAGCGCCCGTCGGCGGACCCGATCATCGACATCGGGAAGTCGCCGACCTGGAGCGACCGGCCGGCCGGGGCGATCGTCCAGCCGTTCGGCAGGAGCGTGACGCCGTCGTGCGGGCCGGGCGTCTGCACCGGCGTGCCGGCCGCGCCGCGCGCCGCCTGCGTCACGCGTTCCCCGGCGGCGCCAGACGACTGCGGTCCGACCGCGCCCCCGGGCGTCGTCCAGGCGAGCAGGGCGCCCGCCAGCAGGCCGACCGGAACGAACCGACGGATGGACACCGGCGCCATGACCGCACCTCCTCGGGTGACAGGGGCACGGTATCAGGAACCGGAGACACCGGCGTAAACAGGATGCAGGGTGCCCCGGCCGCCCCTATGATGTCGCCATGCGACTGACCCCCGCGCTCCTGCTCACCGCCGCCTGCGTGGCGTGCGCGCCGTCAGGCCCGGCCCGGATCGACCTGTCGCCGGCGACGTGGCCGGCCGGCGAGTTCGACCGGTACCTGCGTGCCCAGGACGAGGACCGGACGACCGCCGGCGTCGCGACGGGCCGCGGTGGCGCGGTGACCGTCGCGTACAACGGCATCGCGGCGCGCGCCGGGCTCGAGGCGCTCGCGCACGGCGGCAACGCCATCGACGCCGCGCTCACCGCGGCGGTGACGCAGGTCACGGTCACCGCGGGCGCGCCCATCAGCTACTTCGGGATCCTCTCGCTCGTCTATTACGACGCGGCCTCGGGCCAGGTCTACACGATGAACGCCGAGTGGAACACCGTGCGCGGCGAGACCGAGCCGCTCACGATTCCCGGCAGCCTCGACATGTCGAGCGAGGAGGGCCTGCGCGGCACCGCGGTCAGCGGGCGGACCGCGCTCGTCGGCGGCTTCATGAAGGGCGTCGGCGCCGCGCACGGGCGGTTCGGCCGGTTGCCGTGGCGCAGCCTGTTCGACCCGGCGATCGCGATCGCGGAGGACGGGATGCCGGTCACGCGGCACCTCGCCGACAAGTTCGTCTTTCGCCGCGAGGATCTCGCGCGCCTGCCCGCCACGCGCGCGGTGTTCCTCAAGCCGGACGGGTCGATCTACGCCGCGGGCGAGACCTTCCGTCAGCCCGCGCTCGCCGCGACGTTGCGGGCCATCGCCGATCAGGGCGCCGACTACATGTACACGGGCCCGTGGGCGAAACAGCTCGTCGAGGCCGTGCAGGCCGAGGGCGGGAAGATGACGCTCGAGGACCTGTCGGGCTACGAGGTGATCTGGGACGAGCCGCTCGTCGCGGACATCGGGCGCGGCGACGCGATCTACACGAACCCGCCGCCGAACGGCGGCGGCGTGAGCCTGATCGAGGCGCTGCGGCTGGCCGACGTGTCGGGCCTCGCGTCCGGGCCGCTCTGGTCCACGTCGCCCGCGGCGCTCGCGACCGCGCTCGACGTCTCGCAGCTCTTCGCGCTCCAGTACTACCCGGAATCCGCGCTGACCGCGCTCTACCCGGGCCTCGAGTTCACACCGGCCGCGCGGGTGACGCCCGAGCACGCCGCCGAACTGTGGACGCGCTTCCAGGCGGGCGCGCGGCCCTTCCGCTGGCAGACCCCCGCCTCGCCCGGTCACTCCGACGACGTGGTCGCGATCGACGCCGAGGGCAACATCGCCGCGATCACGCAGAGCATCAACTGCGTGGACTGGGGCCGGACGGCGATCAACGTCGGCGGGATCTCGATCGGCGACCCGGCGTCGTTCCAGCAGGCGCAGATCGCGAAGATCCCGCCCGGCAGCCGGCTGCCGGCGCCGACCGAGACCGGCATCCTGTTCAGGGACGGCCGGCCCGTGCTCGGTTTCGCGTCGATGGGATCGGGGCTGCACCCGCGCACGCTCCAGGCGCTGCTCGCGGTGACCCGCTTCGGCATGACCGTGGACCAGGCGATCGACACGCCGGACTTCTTCACGGCCGCGGCGGGCGCCGACGGGCGCCTCGTGGCGCGCGTTCCGGCCGGCCGCTTCCCGCGCGAAGTGCTCGACGCGCTCGGCCGGTCCTACGAGGAGATCACGAAGGACCGCATGCGCTTCAGCGGCGAGGGGCTGTGGGTCGCGATCAGCCGCGACCCCGACACGGGCGAGCTGCGCGCCGCGTCGCACAACCGCAACAACAGCGCGGCCGTCGCGCGATAGCCGCCCGGGCGTAACCGGATCCCCGTTCCCGACGAAGGACACTGACGTGGGAGGTTCGAGCATGACGAGACGGGGATTGGTGACCGCGGCCATCGCGGTCGTGGTGGGGACGGCGGGGCTCGCGGCGCAGACGATGCCGGGCGGCGCCATGGCCGGGCAGTCCGGAAAGATGGGCCAGGGCCAGATGGGGCAGATGGACCGGAAGGACCAGATGCCGAAGACCGGCATGATGCCGATGGCCGGCATGACCCCGAAGGTCGGCGAGACGGCGCCGGACTTCACGTTGCACTCGATCGCGGGCGGCACCGTGTCGCTGGCCGACGCGCTGAAGGACGGCCCCGTCGTGCTGCTGATGATGCGCGGATGGCCGGGTTACCAGTGCCCGTTCTGCACGCGCCAGTTCGGCGACTACCTGCGGAACGCCGACGCGCTGAAGACCGCCGGCGCGCGCGTGATCTTCGTCTATCCCGGTCCGGCCGAGGGGCTCGAGATGCACGCGAAGGAGTTCACGAAGGACCAGACGATGCCGTCGAACTTCGCCTTCCTGGTCGATCCCGACTACACCTTCACCAACCTCTACGGCCTGCGGTGGGACGCGCCGAATGAGACGTCGTACCCGACGACGTTCGTGCTCGACCGTACGGGCAAGGTGACCTTCGTCGTGACGAGCCACGAGCACGGCGGTCGCGTGCCGGCGGCCGACGTGCTGAAGCAGCTGTCGATGATCAAGGGCATGGGCATGGGCGGCGGTGCCAGGCGCTGACGGACGCGAACGCGGACCGGACTCGGGTCCGGTCCGCGCGTCCTAAGGACCGAACAGCAGGCCTGCCAGCGCGCCGGCGAGGATCAGGATCGGTTCCGGCAGCAATCGGCGCCACGCCAGCACGAGACCGCCGGCCAGGATTGCCGCCGTGGCGGCGTCCACGACCGCGCCTCGCGCCACCAGCGGCACGGTTCCCCCGAGCATCCCGACGACCGCGGCCGTGATGCCGCGCACCGCGCCCGCCAGGTGGGGATGCCGGCGATGGCGCATGAAGATCGGCGTGGCGACGAGCGTGAACAGGATCGCCGGCAGGAACATTCCCGTGGTGGCTGCCGCGGCGCCTGCGAGGCCGTTGACGAGGTAGCCGACGAACGTGGCCGTGATGACGACCGGCCCCGGCGAGACGAGCCCGACCGTCACGCTGTCGAGGAACTGTCGCTCGGTGAGCCAGCCGAAGTCGCCGACCACCGCCGACTCCAGGAAGGGCACGATGAGGCCGCTGCCGAAGACCAGGCAGCCCGTCTTGAAGAAGAACAGGAAGAGTTGCAGCGTCGTTCCGCCGCCGGCGGCCAGCATCGGCGGCAGCAGGGGCTGCGGCCGGGCCGCGCCCGGGCGAGTCGCCACCGGATTCCCGTGGCGCTGCAGGCACTGGGGCCGGTCGTCCGGCCGGCTGGCGCAGCAGGACGGCGCCGACGACCGCGGCCGCCACGAACAGCCAGGTCGGTTCTCGCGCATTCCACCAGGTCAGGCCGAAGCCCGCGGCGGCGACGAGCCAGGCGATCCCGCTTCGCGGAAGCGTCCGGCGGCCGAGGTTCCAGCAGGCCCGCGCGATGAGGGCCACGACGACGGGGCCGGCGCCGAGAAAGAGGCCGCGCGCGATCCGGCTCGTGTCCCAGGCCGCGTAGGCCGCCGCGGCGATCGTGACCAGCGCGAACGGGCCCAGCGCGAAGGCCAGTCCCACCGCCACCGCACCCCGTGCACCGTGCCGGAGGAAACCGCAGCCGACGGCCAGCTGATAGGCCAGCGGGCCCGGACAGGCCGCTGCCACCGCGAGCGACACGTCGAACTCGTCCGGCGTGATCCAGCGGTACCGATCGACCAGGTCGCCGCGCATGCGGTCGGTGAGCGCGGCCGGACCGCCGAAGCCGACCAGGCCGAGCCGCAGGAAGTAGGCGGCGAGGAGGCGGATCGACACCGGGGCCATGGCGCGATCCACCGGCTACGCGAACGAGACCGCGACGCCGCGGCCGGTGGCGAGGGCACGGTCGTAGACGTGCAGGGCCGCGCCCGCGTCCTGAACGGCCGTCCCGACCGAGTCGAGCACGAAGATCTCCTCCGGCCGAGATCGGCCGGCGCACGTCCCGGCGGCGATCGCGCCGAGCTCGCCATGGACGTCCTCGCGGACCATCGCGCCCGCCTCGATGGCGACGCGCAGGTCGCCGTTCGCGGCGCACGCCTCGAGTGCGTCCACGACCACGCGGCTCGACGCGAGGAGCGCCGGCTCGATCTCCTGCTGGGGTGGTCCGCGCCCACGGCGGCGATGAAGGTGCCCGGCCGAATCGTGTCGACCGAGAAAGGCCGTGGTCGCCGTGGTGCAGGTCGCGACAATCTGCGCGCGGGAGAGGGCGTCCGCGAGTGTCATCCGTCGGCGCCAGCTCGGCGTCGAGTTCCGGCGACAGCCGGTTGGCGAGCGCGGTCGCGCATCCCGGCGTGACGTCGAACAGGAACACACGCCGGATCGGCCGGACCGCGACCAGCGCGCGCACGTGCGCCTCGCCCTGTGTGCCGCAGCCGACGATGACCGCCGTGTCCGCGTCGGGTCGCGCCAGCAGACGCGCGGCCAGCGCCGACACGGCCGCGGTCCGGAGGCTGGTGATCGCGATGGCGTCCATCACGGCCAGCGGCGCGCCCGATTCCGCGTCGGCGAGCGTCAGCAGACCCTGGATCGTCGGCCGACCGGTCCGCTCCTGGTTGCCAGGCAGGTTGACGTTGGCCTTGGCGGCGATGACGGCGCGGTGGGCGAGCCGGAGGCCGGCAGCCTTGACGTGGAACGACCCGCCGGGGAGCGTGAGCCCGAGCGACCCCGGCCCGACCGCGTCGCCACGCTGGTGTGAGACCAGCGCCTGCTCGACGGCCTCGAGCGCGGCTCGGGCATCGAGGAGCGCGCGGACATCCGCGCCCGTCAGGACCAGCGTCCCGGTGGCGCTCATCGGCGTCGCCGCGACGCCCCGGCGTCCGCTCGCCGCGAGGACGCGCGCGTCCGGTTGCGCGGGGCGCGACCTGCTGCGGTCCCGGCGCCGCCGGACGCCGCATCAACGCGTCGAAGATCGGCAGCGCCGCCTCGACCCGGGCCATCGAGTCGGGCACGGTCGAGGCGAGCCCCTCGACGAGCTGCCGGATGCCGTCGGCGTCGGGCCGGGCGAACCGGCCGTCCTTGAGGTCGACGTCGTGGACGATCTCGGCGATCTGGACGAGGGCCGGGTCCGCGAGCGACAGGTGGGCGAGCAGGGTCTCGAACGTGCACCGATCGTGCTCGTGCGTGAACGTCGCGCCCGTCATGTCGAACGACAGGTCCCGCGGTCCGGGGCGGTGGCCTGGCGTCACGAAACGGAACCGCGCGTCGTCGGGTCGATGAAGCGCCGCACCAGCCACGCGGTCGCGAGGCGATCCACGTGGGGTCCGCGCGGGTGACCCAGGTTCGCCCGGTCAGGTCACCGGGTGGGTCGATCCGCGGCTTCTGGCGCGGGGCGGCGGGCTGGCGGGCGCGTTCGAGGCTTCTCATCCGGTGCTCCAATTCCCGCCCCGCCGTCGAGTCGAAGAAGTCCGTGCGGGCGAGGTCGTCGATCTGGCGGCGCAGGGTCGTGAAGTCGGGCCGGCGGCCGCGGCGTGCCGGCTTCGCAGTTCGGCGGGAGGCACGCCCGAGCGCGTCGATCTCGGCCCTGAGCGGCGCCAGGCGGGCCGTGACGTCGGCGCGGAACCGCGCTTCGAGCTGGGCCCGGGTGAGTCCCTCGACGAAGGCGGCCCGGCAGACGCAGGCCTCGCCGCCGCCGTCGGTGGCCTCCTTGGCGATCCACTGGAAGTCCTCGAGGCAGTCCGGCCGGTCCGGGAGGGCGTAGACGGAGTTCTTGATCGCGACGGCGCCGACCTGGGCGAGGCGCCGGCGGATCTTCGCCCGCAGGTAGAGCGGCCGGGGCGGGAGCTGACCCGTGCGACATCCGGGCGGCGGCCGTCCGAGCGGACGTGCCGCCGCCCGCCTGCCGATCGTGGCCGGGAACCGGCCCACGCCGCGGGCGCCTAGCGTGACGGCTCGCCGCCCGTCGCGGGTCGCGGCGCACTCGACGGCGGCGTGAGGCCCTTCAGGCGCAGGTACACCGCCAGGTAGCCGTACTGCTCGTTGTTGTGCGCCATGAAGTGCATCGCGTTGGCGCCGTTCGACACCTTGAACGTCACCGGCTCGCCCATCTGGCGGCCCTCCATCGTCCGCCACGCGTCCTCCATCGGCGTGCCGTCGTCCAGCTTCAGGAAGAACTCGTCGCAGAACGCGAACGTCTCGCGCGCGAGCGCGACGACCTCGGCCTTCGTCGTCAGCGTCTTCGAGAGATCCTCTCCGGCCCGCGCGTGCGTCCGGCCGACGAGCGACCCGCACTGGCTGAGGTTCGCGCTCAGGATGTGGCCGAAGACGCCGGCGAACGTCCGCATCTCCGGCGCGGGACGGAAGGCGTAGCTCTCGGCCGGCATCAGCTCGGCCGAGGCCGTCAGGAGGTCCTTCAGGTGGACGTACTCCCGGCGGACGGAGCCGGCCATCGTCATCGTGACTTCCTCCTTCGCGGCGGCGCCGGAGCGCGCCGCCTGGCCCGCCTGGCCGGACCGACCCGACGAGGCCGTCGGCGCGGAGGTGGGCGTCATGCGCGGGCTGGTGGCCCGTGCCTCGACCGCGGCGGTGGTGGCGGCCAGTGGCAGCGCCAGGATCAGTGCCAGGGTTCGTCGTCTCATCGGGGCCTCGCTTCAAAGTGCGCGCCGGCGGGCGTGCCATCGCGCGTCTCGGGGAATGGACGCGGATCGCGCCGTGCGGGAACGGACGATGCAGCGGGCCGCGGATGGGGCGCAGCCGGACGAGGGACACCGCGGCGGGCCGTGCGCGGCGGGCCGTGCGCGACGGGCATGCGCGTGGGTCGTGTGCGCCGGGTCGTGCCTCCGCGTGGCCGGCCGCTTCCCGGGCCGCGCGGCTCCGGGGTAGGCTGCGCGGGTGCCGTACCGCATCGACATCCCGGACGCCCGCGACGCCATCGTCGATCGCGTGATCGCGCTCGGCGCGATCGACCTCGAGCGGACGCCCACCGGTCTCGCCGCGATCGTGCCGGATGCGGTGGACCGGGATGCACGGCAGCTGGCCCGCGTGCTCGGCGTCGCGTCGGTACGAATCACGCCGGCCACCGGGCGCGACGATGACTCGGTGTGGGTGCTGGCGCCGCGGGCGGTGTCCGTGGCGGGGCTCACGATCGTGCCCGCGCGTGGTCACGCGGACTCGCGTGCCTCGGCCGATGCGGCCCGCGAGACGGACCGGACCCTGCAGCTCGTGGATGCACCGGCGTTCGGGACCGGCCTGCATCCGACGAGCGCGCTCTGCCTGGAGGCGATTCGCGACGCGATGGCCCTCGATCCCGAACTGGATCGGGCGCGCGAACCGGCGCCGGGACCCGACGTGCGTTCGGCGGCCGGCACCGGCGCCCGCCGGGCGACGCTGCTCGACATCGGGACGGGGTCCGGCCTCCTCGCGCTCGGCGCGCTCCGTTTCGGCCTCGCGCGCGTTGCCGGCATCGACGTGGATGCCGGCGCCGTCGCCACCGCGGCGGAGAACGCGCGGCTGAACGGGCTCGGCGCGCGGTGCGGGCTGGCCGTCGCGGCGCCGGCCGCCATCGGCGGCAGCTGGCCGCTGGTCGTCGCGAACATCCTTCCCGCGCCCCTCGTCGAGCTGGCCCCGTCCATCGCCCCGCGCGTCGCGCGCGGCGGGCGCCTGGTGCTGTCCGGGATTCCGGAGTCGCTGGCGTCCGAGGTTGCGGGGGCCTACGTCCGGCTGGGCCTGCGGCAGATCGGCGAGGACGCGCGCGGCGGCTGGGCGGTGGTGATCCTGCGGCCGACATGGTGAGGGCACGAGCGGCGGGGACGGGGGTGCCCGGGAGATAATTGTGGACATGCCGACGTCGTTTGCCAGCCGCATGCGTGAGGTCAAGGCCTCGGACATCCGGGAGCTGCTGAAGATCACCGAGCGCCCGGACGTCATCTCGATGGCCGGAGGGCTGCCTGCCCCCGAACTCTTTCCGATCGAGGAGTTGCGGGCGCTCGCCGACGAGGTGCTCCGGGACGAAGGCCACCGCGTCCTGCAGTACGCCCCCACGGAGGGCAATGCCGCCCTCCGCGAGCGGATCGCGTCGCTCCTGCGCGCGCGCCAGGGCATCGAGTCCACGGCCGACGCCGTCCTGGTCACGAACGGGTCCCAGCAGGGGCTCGACCTGACGGGCAAGGTGTTCCTGGACCCCGGTGACGTCGTGCTCTGCGAGAGCCCGACGTACGTCGGCGCGATCAGCGCGCTGCGGGTCTTCCAGCCGCGCTTCGTCGAGGTGGAGACCGACGACGAGGGGATGCTGCCGGAGGCGCTGGACCGGGCGCTGACGACGGAGGCGCGGGTCAAGATCATCTACGTGGTGCCCGACTTCCAGAATCCGTCGGGGCGCTGCTGGTCGCTCGAGCGCCGGCACCGGCTCCTGGAACTGGCGTCGCGCCACGGCATCGTCGTGATCGAGGACGCGCCGTACGCGGAGCTGCGGTACTCGGGCGAGCCCGTGCCGGCGATCAAGTCCATGGACGCCGACGGGCGGGTCGTGTATCTCGGGACGTTTTCGAAGACGTTCTGCCCCGGGCTGCGCATCGGATGGCTCACGGCGCGGCGGGACCTCTACGACAAGTACGTGCTGGTCAAACAGGGCGCGGACCTGCACTCGTCGGGGTTCAGCCAGCGGCTGATCTCGCGGTTCTACGACCGGTACGATTTCGGCGAGCGCGTCGAGCGGCTGCGCGCGGCGTACCGGCCGCGGCGCGACGCGATGTCGGCAGCGATCGAGAGCGAGATGCCGGAAGGCGTCCGGGCCACGCAGCCGGAGGGCGGGCTGTTCCTGTGGGCGGAGCTGCCCGCGGACGTCAGCGCGCGCGACGTGCTGCCGCGCGCCATCGAGCGCAACGTGGCGTTCGTGCCCGGCGGGTCGTTCTTCCCGAACGGCGGCCGCGAGAACACGATGCGCCTGAACTTCTCGAACCAGACGGAGGCGCGGATCGCCGAAGGCGTGCGCCGGCTGGCGGCGGCGCTGCGCGAGGTGATGGCGGCAAAAGGGGTGGGGACGCTGTCGCAGGGGCGGAAGTGATGCGCCCGGGATGATTCTGCCCGACGCGGTCCGCCCGCCAGCCGAAGCCGGAGCGAAGCGGCCGCTTCACGGACGCGGCCCGCCAGCCGAAGCCGCGAGCGAAGCGAGCGTCTGGCGAAGGTTGGCGGAGAGAGTGGGATTCGAACCTAATGGTAGATTTCTGCACACGCTTTCCAAGCGTGCTCCTTCAACCACTCGACATCTCTCCGTGTCTTTGTGAATCAACAACTTGCGAGCTCGACCGAGGCCGAAACGGCAAATTGTAGCGAATTGTGTAAGACCTCTGAATGTCCCGAGATCACTTACGGGGATTTCGCCTGCCCCGAACGCGGGCGTCAGAGGCCGGCACAACCGGCGCAAGGCCGCCCACCAGTATAGCCGGAGCGAGGGCCGGGGGCGTCGTCGCGGCTGTGCACGTCGCGACCGCGGTCGGGTGCTCGAACGCTCGTTCAGGCGCCTCGCAACAGACCCAGGGCGACCTCGGCTACCGGGAGCCGGTGTGAGGCGCGAAGGGCGTTTGTGATTCTCTGCACCGAATCCCGACCGAACGTGACCCGCCATCCGGGCGGGCGGTTGTCTCGACGGAACGTGGGCGGCAGGTGAGGACTTCGTGCCCACAAGAACGCGTCAGTGAGCATGTAGCCGTGGTTTACATGAGCATCTCAGCCTCATCCCTTGAGAACCGGTTGAGGTGCGTGCGTACCCGTTGGATCCGCTCCACCACACTGGCGGGTGGGCATGTGGCGTCTCCCACCAGTCCACGATACCTGTCGGCCTCGCCGGCAGGCAGCCGATCAAGACTGCTGCCGAGCGCCACAAGCAGTCCGTCTGGCTGCTGTCGCTCGAACATCCACGTCAGCCTCCGGCGCAAGGCCGAGACCTGTTCCAGCGCGATCGCGTTGACTCGCAACATCAATGCGAGCGACGCGAGCCCAGGGATCCGCCAGGTGTCGAACTGGTAAACGGGCGGATAGCCTCCATCGCTGACCAGCAGAAACTCCGGTTCCTCGAGCACTCGGCCACCCGGGAGAGGCGCGTCCGTTTGGTCAGACCTCTGTGCCCAGATTCTGCACACGCCACCATCGGTGAGGGCGATGGTGGCTGGCGTCGCCACCGGTGCATCCCGATACTGCGTGCCGCTGAATGCATTGGCTCGCATCGATGCACCGGAGCGAACACGGTGGAAACGCCGCGCTAGCGGCGACAGCTTGGGCTGATCGACAGTGGATGGTGCGCGTGGTTCCAGGCGGAATACCCGATCCTCGCGAGTCCCCCGAGTCCGTCTCGAGTGAAACGCCACGCGCGCACGGAGATCAGGCTCGTGGCGTTGAGAATCGTGTACGGAGTCGCGGGAAGGTCGGCGCAAACCCTGTGCTGGTACAGATGCTCGCCAAAAATATCGCCGAGTGCCGCGGTTCGCGAGTACGCCGGGTCCAGCGCTCTACGCATTCCCTGGCCAGCCGCGCGCACCAACCATTCGCGAATGAAGCTGCGCGTGGCAACAACGTTGATGAACGGGCTCGCGATGTGCTTCTGGAACGCCTCAGCGTCGCCGCCATCGTCGAGCATCTCCCCCCAGCGAAGCGCCGCGAATGCCGCGACGATACTGCCTCCGGAGACGCCAGAGATCGCATCAATCCTCGGCAACCAGCCCAGTTCGGCAACGCGTCGCAGCACACCAAGATGAAAGAGCGCGGCGCGGAATCCCCCTCCCGACAGCGCGACACCGATCCTCATCGATGGGCGAGGACCTCTGCGAGCAGGACGGTCAACGCCGCGCCTCGGCACGCGATCATCATCACACCGGGTACGCCGTCAGCGTCCATGTGAGACGACAGCCACGACAGGACGGTCAGGTCATCACGGCTGGGCATGCACGGGCACCCGTCGGGATGTGAATGCCATTCGCCAACGTACTCCAGTTGACCGAAGGTTCGCTTCTGGGCATCTTTGAGTCGTTCGTGAAGGCCTTCGACTCCGCGAATGTACAGCGTCGTCCGCTCTTGGCTGTCGAGTGGTGACGAGATCGTGTCCACGACGTAGACTATCCGACGCTCGACATCAAAGGCACCGAGCAGGACACCGCCGGTCTCGTTCGGTAGTCTCGCGTGCCGCAAGCCCACTATCGTCTCTACCAGCCCGTCGTCGTAGACGACCGTCCAGTCCCCAACTGCTTGGCGCGTGACCCTGCGGGGCGCAAGGTCGAGCGCTACTACGTCGTCCGTCCGCTCCGACGCTTGCCAGATCCGGATGGCGGCATCATCTTGATCGGCCAAAACTGGTAGTCGTCGAGCGGCGATGGCCGCATGAAGGGCGACCTGCGCCTGAGGAAGGCGCGCGCTGACATCCCGGCAGGATGTGCCGTACCTCATCCTTCCGTCGGGAGCCCGGAGGTGGTCTCGGAGGCGGGCATCCCGCAGGACGGCGCGGTAGTACTGCATCTCGAGGGCATCCAATCGGATCTCTCGCCGGCCGTCCTCCGCCAGCATGACCAGGTCGCTGCCCACGGGATTGAGGAAGAAGGAGACTCGCTTCGCGGCACCGGGCGCATCCTGTGCGAGGTGGCGCGACACTGGGATCGACGCCGCCATGTCAAGGATTAGGTCGGCGTTCCCAAGTCGCTCCTCGAGCCTCTCGCGCTCCGGACCAGGGTTGAGGACGTCCGCGATGATCGACTCGAAGGCAGGTTGGCCGTCCGTCAACCCGTTTCCCGCAAACGCGAGCACATTCACCTTGTGGTGTCCAGTTCCGAATCCGGCGACCGCATGCCGCGCGAGATTGTGGGGAAGCAGGCGGTCGCGATCGACCAGAGTCCACTGTCCAACTGCCGCTCGCGCGGCGTTCAGGATCACTTGCGACCCAAGCGCCCCGGCACCGATGCCGACGATCCGACGATCGTCAGGTCTCTCTCTGCCGTTGAGGAACGCGGCCTCGTGTCGCGATATTCGAAACACGACGGACAGACCCGTGAGTGGCGCATCGTGCCCCCGGCGCTCGTCGGCCATTGGCACCATCAAGGCGAATCCACGTGGCCCTGTCTCCCAGACGCCAAGGGCGACTCCGGCATCCAATACAGAAGGCCCGAGGAACGCCCAGGTCTCGACCCGCTCGACATCCCCGGTGTCGGAGCGCCGTTTGGGAATCCGCACAATGAGAAGCAGGCGCGCAGCCAGCGCCGCGGCCTCTCGGGGCCACTCCAGCAAGAGCCTCCGCAAGACGTCGACCACGTCATCCCCGCCAGCGGCAAGGAAGGTATGCAGGTCGCCAATCGTGCGCGGTGTCGACGCAATCGGCCCGGGCCCGCGGGGCGATGACGTGAAGGAAAGCGAGAACCAATCAGGCGTCCTAGACGTCCCATCGCCAGAAGCCAGGTCAACCTGAATCAGACACCTCGCCCGGTGTTCATCGATGCCGGCTACTCGCAGGCGGACGACCTGACCGGCGTCTGTCGCAGAACCGGGCACGGAGAGGGCATGTGGGAGAATGACCTGGTCTCCGGTACCGGCGAGCACCTGTTCAAGCGGTTGGTCGTCGGCATGGAGCTCGCCGCGGGCGGTGAGTCGGAGCCACTCCTGAAGGCGCCGGATGAAGAATGCCGAGGTCCAACGCCGCCGGACTTCGGCGTACTCCTCCTCGAACAGGCACAGGCTCTTCGGAATGGCCTCAACAGGAGGATTCAGGTGGGCGGTGGCCGGGAAGTCTTCTCGCAAGGCAAGGACCTCTGGCGTTCGGGCGTCGAGGTGGTCGAACCAGACGGCCACACGCTCGACAGGTCGAATGTCGTGTTCGCGAACCTGGGGAACCTCGGTCTCGACATCCAGGACTACGACATCGGCGTCAACGGCAGTCCGAGTCTCGACAAATGACACGTACGGCAGGCTGCCGCGGGCGACGCGCTCGGCGAGGTCGCGACCCTTTGCCGATCGAAGGCTGTCTATGGTGGCGGCCTCGCCGGGCGCGTTGACATAGGGGCCGCTCACGAACGGCGCCTGCCAGCCCCCGCACGTGGTGCGACCACCGACGTCACTGCAACCGACGCCGCGGTAGCCCGCTTCCGGATTGTCGCCTTCCGGTGATCGATCGTGATGACCAGCGGCTCCGGCGCCGACACCTTCGGGTGCTCCATCGTGACGACGAACGTACCGCCGCGGGCACCCCGATTGTCGCGATAGTACTTGGCGGCCTGGCGGTGTGGCGGCAGGTCCGTGTCCTCCGTCGGAATCGGATCGCTGGTCGAGACCAAGGTGGCGCCGAGTTGGTCTTGCTCCTCCATGATCCAGCGCACCGCATCTACCGGCTGCGTCTTCTCCTTGCCCTTCTCCGGTCCGAGCGACAGGTAGCTGCAGTGGTGAGGGAGCTTGAACACGTCCCACTCGAGCCGCTCCGGGCGCTTGTGGAACTTGGTGATCCGGACGATCTCGGTCCAGACGTCATGCGTCGTGTCCGCGGCCAGAATGACCTTGGTCTCCCGACCGAGTACCTCGAATACGGCCTGCATTACCAGGGAGCACGTGTTGCGGTCAACGAACGTCCCGTCATCCTGGCGGGACGCGAACGGCGAATGCACGAAGAATTCCACGCCTTGCTCGGAACGCGAGAAGCCAGGAACCAGCTGACCAGCATCCGTGATGAGGTGCATCCGCGACTGGAGCGTCAAGCCCTGCGCATTCAGCCACGCCTCCAGCTTTGCCGGGCGCGAGAAGACGCGAATGCCCTCGCCCTGCTTCAGCCGGTGTCGAGCCTCCGCCTGAATCACACGCCCCTCTTCAGCCAGATCGGAGCGGTCCTCGTAGATCGCGGCGGCGGGAACCCACATCTCGGTGATCTTGATGCGATCCTTGCCCTGGTACTTGGCGGCGTGTCGCAGCTCGAAGAACTCCGATGACCCACAGAAGTGGTCCGTGTCCAAGTGAGTGAAGGCGACGACATCGAACGAATCGCGCTTCGCCGCCTTCAGGTCGGCACGGAGTTCCTTCTCAAGATCGACGCGCCTGTCCGACGGATCATCGGCGTTTCGGGTGTTGGCGTAGTCGACCAGAATCTTCTGGCCGCCAGCCAAGTCCAGCCGGCAACAGTCCGCGTTGCCAAGGGGGAACACGGTCACGGTATGCATGAACACCTCACGTCTCGACCGTCGCAGCCGGGGCGAAATGCCCGAGCCCACCAGATGCGACACTGAGCTGATGAGCCCACTTGCAGTCTAGAGGTTCCGGCTGGCGGAGTGATCGGCGGAGGTGTGTCGGAAACTTGCGAATGTTTCCGTCAGACTTCTGAGCGGCTCCTACGCGGTGAGCTTATCGGCCAGTTCCGGATGTCCGATCGCCAATCGCACGCAGCTTCTCAGTGTCGCAGACGCCGACGGCGACGTTGCCGGCCAACGTGTAGGTTCCACGGTAGTCGTTGTCGATGATGTCCACTCCGGATGGCAGGGCCCCCTTCAGCGCCTCGCGAAGGACCGAGATGCCCTTGAAGCCCTGATCGGCCTTCGCGCCCAGGTCGATCTTGTGGACGCCTCTACCTTCGCGGTGGGCCACCATGAGGCGGAGCAGGACCTTCAAGCTACCGTCCGTCAGTTCAACTGCCTTCTGACCAACTGTCACACGGGTCCGCCGACCGATTCGATCGCCAGGAATCGCCAATTGCACGTCCGTACTTGCCTCGACGACGACTTCCGGGGGAGCGGGTCCGCAGCGGTCGTGAGTCGCCCTGCCACTCCTCTCAAGCGCCCGCCGAACCCCCTCGGACACCTCGCGACTCTTGAGTGGCTTATGCACGACATCCCCGGCGCCGTCTTTCATCACGTCGACGGCCGCCGACACCTCATTGGCGAACCCACTCACGACGATCACGGGCAACCAGAACGCACGGCCCGTGTGCTGGGGACACATCCGCCTAATCTCGCGGAGCAGCGCACTCCCGTGCTCCACATGCCCTCGGATCGCGTCAGGAGAGCGCTTGATCTGCAGGTCGAGTAGGATGAAGCAGAATGTCGACTCCCGCAGTGCCCGAATGGCTTCTTCAAAGCTGGGAACCGCCACATAGTCGCAGCTGATGGATCGCAAGATTTCTACAAGGTCCTCTACGGTCGCCTCGTCATCTTCGACAATCAGCGCACGGTGTCTAGTCGTCATCAGTCCACTACCGGTGAATGCGAAGCGTCAAGCGCACAACCGTGCCTCGTCCCTGCTCGCTGTCGAGATCCACTCGGCCTTCGTGTTCGGACTCCACGATCTTGACGGCCAGCGGTAGGCCGAACCCCGTGCCACCCGACTTCCTGGTTGCGAAGAGCTTCACAGCATCGGCCTTGACCTCGGCCGACATCCCGCACCCATGGTCCTCGATCGTGATCGCCACGAGTCCCTCCAAGCGCTCCGCACTCACCGTGATTGGTGGACGTGATTCAAGGCCCTCGTAGGCATCGAGTGCATTCTCCAACACGTTCGTTAGAGCCTGAACGAGGCGTGGACGCGCGATGTCCACGACAAGGTCAGGATGGACGAGGACGTCAATGGCCGGATCCGCCTTCGCGGAGGGACGTCGCCGGACCAGCCCGGCGGCTTCGACGACGACCTCTCGCAAGAGTTCGCCAGAAAATGTCAATGCCGGCTGGTCGGTGTATGCGCGCATCGAGACTGCGCGGAGATGCCCACTCGTCGCTCACAATTCGCAGTTTCGTCGCGGCATGGCCTCCCGCGACGGCTCGGGTCTTGAGAGCTGCTCACGAAGGCGCTCTGCGACATGGCCATCGGTGACAGCAGCCGAATGACTTCGTGGCACAGCTCGCGCGCGAACATGTCGGCGACGGCTCTGCCGCGCGCCTGACAGCCTCGCGTCCCATCACTCCGAACTTGGCCTCGACATCGTCCAGCGTAGCGTTCACGCGCTGGGCGTGCTGTTTGCCAAATGCGCTGGCGTTCCGTGAATCGCGACGCCGTAGTGTCGCCTGCTGTGCGGCTTGACGAACACGCTCGTTGTCATCGCGCAGGAGTCTGGACAGGGCTGCTTCAAAAGCCGAATGGCCCACTTGAGCCGCAGCGTGTGCTACGGCGCGCCGCACCTCCCACTTGGGATGATGGGCCAGCGTGGCGAGCTTCATAGCCACGTCATCCAGCAGTGGATCCCCGATCACGGCAGTCTTCGCCTGCGGCCCCAGCTCTGGTCACGGCATGCAGAAGGCTCGACCAATCGGCCGCATCAAGATCAGTAAAGATGGCGTGCCCGGTCCGCTCAGTGCCCATACCGGTCTTTTCGCTTCAGGAACGCGTCACGCCCGCCCTCGAGAATCCTCTCGATCTGATCCTTGCACTCGTCGACCGTCCCGACCTGCTTGAGCGTGGCATGTTGGCCATCTGAAGCGAACACGAACACGCGCTCCGCATCGCCGAGGACAGGGATGTTCGGATTGTGCGACGAAGATGACCTGTCGGCTGCCTTTCACCGCACGCAAGGTGACGATCGTCTCGCATAATGAATGCGTTGTCAAGGTTGTCCTCCGGCTGGTCGATGAGAAGCGGCCGTTCGCTCTGGGTCAGCAGAATTGGCAGGATCGTTGTGCAACGTTGCCCAGTCGAGAGCTGTGTCGAGTCCTTGAAGGTGTCCCCGTCGCGCAATTCGATTGATGGGCGATCATCGAGGTCCACGGTCTCGGATCATGTAAAGATGAGCCGCTCGACCTGAGTGCATCAACCACCTTCCGCGCGCGCTCATCATCAAAGCCGCATCGGTCGGCAACAGGCGCAGGGTCGCCGGCTACGACGATGCTGGCGAGCTCGCCGGCAGAAACGTCTGAGCCAGCTTCTCGGGCCACGACTCCTTGCTTGACTTCCGGCGCCTTTGAGCGCATCCGCGATGAGGAGGTCTCGGTAGTGATCGAGCTCGGCGGCCTGGAGCACCGACACGCGAATGCTCGAAACTGGGACTGGTGAGACGCTCGGCAGTCTGCTTTCTGAGCGCAAAACGCCGATCTCTCTGCTCGATGCCCGCCGGCGCAGTTCCTGACGGATGCCAGGCCACCGCACGCCGCTGTTCCTTCGCCTTCTGCTCCGTGGCAGCCAGCTGCGCGTTGGCGAGCGCCTCCTGCAATGCCGCGGCGCTCGCCGCGCGACCGCCTTGTTCTTCAGAGGCCATGGTCGCCCGGTAGTCTGCTTCCCGGAGAGCATGCCGGAGCGGCTAGATCAGATGCGAAAGATGTCATGCGTGTCTCCGCTCGGCCAGCCGCTTCCGTTATGGCAGTGACGGCGCCGTCCAGATCGCGGGTGAATAGATCGAGGTCCGCCAAGATCTTCACGAAGAGGTTGCCGTTAGCCCCGTTTTGAATTCCATCGTCGATCTGCGACTCAACAGTGGAACGAAAGGCTGTCTGCTCGAGCCGAACCTCCCTGACGACCTTGTTCAGAGCGGCCACCAGAGCGCCAGGCACACGCCTTCGCGGGCTTCGAGACTCCCTTCGCCAGATGCGCTGCGTTGATCCGCGCAGCATCAGGTCCGGTGACCTCGGTGTACTTTGAGCCTTCATACCGGTAGTTCTGACGCCTTGCCGCGCAGATCATCGATCTCGTCATCAACGTGACGAAGATCAATGCTCGACTGGCCTTACGCAAGCGGAGCTGCTCCAACCTCGCGGGCAAATCGCCGAGGCCGCCTGCTCCTCGAAGCGGTCGAGCAGGCCTTAGTTGAGCGGCCGGGCTCGAAGCCATCTCCTCGATCTCGTTCTGACTGAACACGTCCGCACCGAAAATCTGGTCACGATCAAGGGACACCGGAACCGCTGTCCCAGCTTCGTTCAGGACCTGGACAAATCTCGTTCGCGGCACGACCGGCGGTGTAAAGTGCATATTGGTCTTGGGCATACAGTCGATCGTCAGTCGCCCTGATCCGAGATTTGCCTTGACCAGTGAGTCGATCGCCTTGTGGCGCGTCCCGCTGATCTTCGGATCGGGCATCAAGCCCAGACCAAACGCAGGAACTCCAACGCTGTGGTCTTGCCAGCGCCCCGGCCGCCGATGAGACAGCTGAGGCCGTCGGCGAAGTCAAGCGTCTGTCCCGGCCAAGAATCCCCCGGTCACGGTGAGGCGCAGCACAACGTGATGTGCAGTGGTGTGCCGCCTGCTTGAGTGGCACCTCCGGCGTCGGCGGGCTGTTGGGGCTAGTCCGAAGCCATGGCTACTGAATCAGTGTCCGACCGTTCTCCGTCACCGTTCGCACGATCTGCTCTGACGCCCCCGTCGGGCATCTGCGCCTCGATCTCCAGCGTCACCTTCACCTTCGCGCCAACGAGCCCTGGCCAGGGGAGACGACCGCCGGTTGCCGCGTCGGCGTCGCGCCCGACGCGTGGCCGAATCGAGGACGACGGTGCCGTAGTAGCGCTTGGGCCTGGCGGGCGCAATGGCCCCGTGCCGCCCGGTCCGGGGGCGTGACGACCGCCCACGCCGCCGTGGGGAGTGGGCGCCGCCGTTGCCCCCAGGAACAGCCACGACGTCCTCTTCCTGCTGCTTGGTCGCGCGATCAGGTTGACCAGCAGGCCCGTCATGTTGTCCTTCGTGACGTTGACCAACTGGCCGCAGCGCAAGCCGCGATAACGACTGGCCGCCTCGTCGAAGCTGTCGGCGTACGCGAACGAGTCCTTCGACCATACGAGCAGGCCGAGGCCGTCGCGAACCGCGCTGAGGAGGACTTCCGAATCCCGCAGGCGAGGGAGGTAGAGGTACCGAGCGAAGTCGTCAACGAGTTGCCGAACCTCGACATGGTGGCCACGCCACAGCGGGATGCGGTCCAACTCCATCCGGAGCCGCGTCGGTGCGAAGCCGGTGACCAGCAGTTCGTCGCCACGGAGCTTCTTGCTCGCGCGAACGGCGAGAGCGTCCTGGCCCGACAGACGCACGGCCTGCCACTCGATCTGCGCTTGCGGCGAGTTCTGGACCGGAACGAGGAGCCACTGGTATGTCTCGGGAATGCGAGCCGTCACCGCGCCGTCGGCGGCATCGCGCTGCGTCTCCGCCTGTTTGACCTGCTGGAGCGTGAGATTCAACGTCTCGCGCTCAGCGAGGACCGATTCCCACGCGAGGAAGCGCCGGACGGCGTCGAGCAGGTCCTGCAGCCTCGACTTGTCCGCAGCCAGGAACGTCAGCGTGTTCCGATAGAGACGGGGCGCCGTCCCCCGGCTCTCGAAGATGGCTTTCGCCGCCACGTCGGCTGGAGTGCCCACCTCCTTCGCGTACGGATGGTCGATCGTGAGCACGACAAGCCGAGCGTCCGTGTCGTCCGGTACGTCCTGGCCAGACTGCGGCAGCGGATGAACGCGACTGAAGTCGCCGACCTTCCGCAAGTCGAGACGCAGGCGCTTGTCGATCTCCTGAACGACGGACTCGGGGATGGGATCGCGTTTGAGTTGGTCGGCGCGGTCGTCCGCCATCTTCGTGACGGTCGGTTGCGTCGAGTACCAATAGCGTGCCGAGTCCTGGTACAGGTACGTGGCCGCCGCACTCAGGCGCCGAAGCGCATCGCCGAAGATGCTGGGCGACTCGCCAGGCATCACGCAACCGAGCTTGATCTGACGATCCTCGAGTCCACGGTTGGCGGCCGTCGCCGTTGGCGCGGACCCGAGGTAGATCGTGCGGGCGACGCGACGTGACGCCGCGAACTTTCCGAGGTTGGGCACCTCGCCATCCAGCCGCAGCGGGAGGGCGGCCGGGCCGTCCACGTCCTTCTCGATAACCGGCACCCAGTTGTCCGACAAGTAGCGCGTCAGCTCGAACTGAACACGCGGATCGTCAATGGGGATGTTCGCCGGCAGGATCAGCGGGTTGCGGTCGCCTTTCTCCCAAAGGCTGTGAATCACTGCCGCCATGAGACGCAACACACCACGCGTGCGCTGGAACTTCACGAGCGTCGACCAGTCGGTGTAGAGGCGGTCGAATACCTCCGGGTGAATCGGGTACGCGGCCTTGAGGCGCGTCTCGTACTCAGGATCGCGCGCCTCTGGCGGGAACTCCTGGTGCTGAGTCCTGTACAGGTCGTAGAACGCTCGCGCCACCGTATCGCGCGCCACGAACTGCGACTTCTCGATGATCGGCTCAAACAGCCGACGACGAACGATCTCAAAGCCCTCCTCTGCGCTCGCCGGCCGCCACGACGCCTCGACGCGTCCCACGGCGTTTCGCAGACGGTCGAGCGCGACACGGCCGCGCTCACCGCCCACCTCGACGTCGTTCGCCTGCGCGTGGGGCGAGCCGCTCGTGTCGGACGCCGGTAGGCTGATCACGAGGAGGCAGCGGTCGGCGAGCTTGGCGGACTCGGTCAGGGCCTGCGCGAACGTGAAGTGCGTCTCGAAGCTGCCCGCCGGCAGATCGCTGGCGTCGTGGAGCTGGCGGGCGTACGCCACCCACTCGTCGATCAGCACGAGACAAGGGCCGTACTCGTTGAACAGTTCACGCAGCTTGTCGCCGGGACTCGTCGCGCGCTCGTCGTCGGCCTGAATCTTTGCGAACGCCTTCTTCCCGCCAAGCTGCCATGCGAGTTCGCCCCACAGTGTCCGAACCACCGTGCCATCTGATTTCGTGACGGGGTTCCCCGGCGAGATCTTGTTGCCGACGAGCACGACCCGCTTGGCCGTGGGAAGCTTGTCGACCCTGGCGCTGGCGAGCAGTGCATCGACGCCGAGCAAGTCGCCGGGGACGCCGGAGAAGAGTGGCGCGAAGGCCAGCACCGAGGCGTCTTGCCGCCACCGAAGTTCGTCTGGAGCTGAACGACCGGGTCACCTTGCTGGCCGGACAATCGCTGAACGGCGCCGACGAGGAGCTGCTGAAGGCTCTGCGTGAGGAACGCACGACGGAAGAACTCGGCAGGCTTCTTGTACTCGTCAGAGCCCTCGCCAATGTGAACCTGCCAGAGGTCGGCCGCGAACTCGGCCTGCTGGTAGCGCCCCGTCGCCACGTCCTTGTGCGGCGTCGCCACCTCGCGCCATGGCTTGAGGCCGCCGACAGCCTGGCTCTCGATCGCCGCCCGCGCTCTTCCGCTTCTCGGAGCGCATCTGCTCGTCGAACCGCACGCGCAGCAGCTCCATCTTCATCTTCTCGAGCTCATCGGCTTGTGGCGCTGCGGAGACCGCGGCCAACAACCGGCCAGATGAGTCGAGCGCGCGGTAGGCGTCGTCACTCGAAAAGGGGTTCTGGTGAGCCCAGCGATTTCGCACGTCGCGCAGCTCGCTCACCAGCGTGCGTTCCGCCTGACCAAGTGTCTTCTTGAAGATGACGTTCCACTGGTTCCAGAGAACGGCCAGCAACGACGCGGCATCCCATTGCGGCTTGGCGCCATCCTTGAAGAGTCGCTCCTGCGTCTGCTCACCGACTGGCGCGATGTCGAGCCAGCGTTGCGCATCTTGCGCCTTGAGCTCTCGCTCGATGAATGGAGTGAGGCCGTCCTTGACGAGATCGAGCGCCTTCCCGACGCGTTCGTGGTTGCTGATGGCCATGTTATTCCTGATCGAAGAGTTCAACGCCCGGCCGCGGTGCGGCTGGCGTCGGCTCTTCCTTCGCCAGACGGGCGATCTCGGGCCAGCTTTGAACGAGAGCGTTGTACGAGCCCGCTTCCTTCGCGCGCTTCCTGCGCTCGCAGGCGGTATAGAGCCGGTACGCGAGTTCTCTCACGACATCGGCTTTCGAGCCGTACTTCGCCAGCAACTGGGCGGCAGTCGCTTCGCCAGCGTGCTCGAAGACACGAATCAGGTGGTGGAGCATTTCCCACACGTTGATGCGCTGATCCTCTTCGGGGTCCCATGCGGAAGGCAGCTCGGTTGGCGCTAGAGACGCACCTGCCAGCTCGCGAGACCAAGATGCCGGATTCCACAAGCCCGCCGACGCTGTTGGCCTTGGCAGTCGCAAGAACCTCCGCTTCGCCGGATGGGCCATCGCTGAATCCGCATCGATCGAACCAGGCCAGTGCCCAACGACTATCAACGTCGAAGTCTCCCTCTTGTTCCGCCAGCACCTCATCGAGCGTCTCATTGATCAAACAAGGGCCTGCCGAACCGAGAGCGCCTTGCCCTCTGCGTCGACCACAGCATTGAAGCGAGTGAAGACGGCCATGCCAGGGCCAATTGCGGCCTGGGCCAGATCGACAGGGGCGACATTGCCGGCCTGAAGATGGCGAAGCGCAGCGGGAAGTTCGGCCTTTGAGGATGCCCACGAACTCGGCGAGACACATCGGGGGCCGTGGCGTCACGACGTCGACAGACCAAGACGATGCTGCTCGCCAAGGCGTTTGACCCGGTTCCGCGCATGCGGTTGCCGAGTTCCGTCCGTATCGGCCACGTTCCACTTGTGGCAAAGCCAGCGCGGATGACTGCGTCCAGGAACGTTTCCCACCCCGTGCTAGCGGTGCTCGTCGCCGTCGGTTTCCGACTGTTTGAAGGCGTAGTGGATCGTGACTGGGAACGCCGGGTGTGACTGCTCGACCAGTCGATGCATGACCTGCGTCGTGCCGCTGAGGAAGAATCGCTCCGCTTGCTCGCTCCCCCCGTGTCGAGCCGGGGTTGCGACCAACTCCTCCGTCTTCGGCACGACCACCGTAGCGAACAGATCCGGAAACACCTGGCGCAATAGCGTCGCAACCACATCGTAGAAGAAGTCCGACAGGTCGGCGTACCCAATGTTGTCAAGTACGGTGGGTCTGTCGATACGACCTTACCGGGCATCGATGCTCTGCGTCTGAGCGTCTTCCTGTGTATTGGCACCGCCTCGCGCAGGCAGCGCGTGCAGTGCCTGTAATGCCCACTCGATCCCGCTCGAAACGTTGCCAGACGAGCCGGAAAACACATTCGTTTCCGCATAGTCCCAGGTGATTGGAATCGCCTGTCGACCGAACGTATTGCGAATCAGCTCTTTGCTTGAGTGCCAGTACAGACCGTCGACCAATAGTCGGCGGCCTTGTCAATGGAAAATGCCAAGTAGACGGCTACAGCCTCTGCATACGCCAGCGCTCCCGGAACCGCCCTCGCGGAGAGGTCTCAGATCGTCTGATAGACCGGCGGCAATGGCGTCGCGTCTGGCTCGTTCCAATGCCTCGCCGGTCAAGGCTGTGAATGTTGACAGTGCAGTGAGTTGACGACCCGTGAAGAGGTCGCTCCATCTCGTTATGCCGTAATTCGCTACGCGAAAGCCGAGTGCTTGCGGGAAGAACTCAACGTCAGGCTTCCACCCGGAGCGACGTCCTGCGCGATCGACTCGTATAAAGCGGTCGGCGCAAGGTAGACGCGCCCACGTGCGCCCTCAGCCACAATCGCCAGCAGTCTCGATCCCATCCGCGCGGCCTTGCCTTCGACTGATGTAGTCACCACTGATGGGGACACCTGACATCAGGCCAGAAAATCTGATCCACGGCTACCGGCCTTCGTTCCGTTGGTTGCCGTCGTCGGTGGCTTGCCGATCGCGACTGTGAATCGGTAGTCAGCGTTCTCGACGACTGGCACTCATGCATGCTCTCTTTTGCCCGCTCTCGTAGAGAGCGCGAAGGTCGAGATGAGCGGCACGTCAACGGTCGCGAACGCCGGGTTTGGGCTCTTGACGGTGCGCGCCCAGAGCCATGCGATTACGGTCAGCTTCGACCGATGTAGGACTTCAGATCGGGCCGACCGCGGGCCGTCTCCGATGTGATCTCGATCGTCGGATACAGGTTGCCGATGCGCTTCCTCGGCCTCGTCGCGCATCCACTGTCCGTAGTGCCGAATGTCGTCGGCCAAGCCCTGAGCGCCGCGCCACTTCTCGCCGAGTGAGACGGGTCGTTCCGCGATTCGGGTTTACCGGGGCGCGGCCTCCAAACTTCGGCGGGACTTCGATCATCGCCTCGTTGATCAAGACCGGGCTACCGGATTGAGGTCGCTGGCGTAGCTCTCGAGCCCGAGTCAGCCAGCTTCGAGCGGCAACGCCGCCGCCGGCGAACGGATCGTGGAAAGCCGGTAGCTTATGCCGGTCGAACAGCTCTTTCGCGTGGGTGGTCCGCGTTCTCCGCACAGGTGCGCCGCCAGCTTTGCTGCGATCTCGGCCTGCGCCCGCTCAAGGACCTCCTCGTTCGTGGTGTTCTCCACGTCACGAGGTCCGATGATCCTGAAGAGCCGCTGGCGCTCCTCTCTTGCTTCTTCTCAGTCGGGAACGTCCGGTGAGCGGACGGCTGTCCAACATCTGGGCGAAGATCACGGCCTGCGCCGCTGCGAGGGGGCGCCTGGCCCACCAGAGGTGCAGCGTGCTGGGGTGGCCATGGCGGATGGACTTCTCCCGTGCAGACGCAGCGTTGATGGCGTCCAGCGGGAGGGCGACTTCGATGAGCTTCTTCCGGTACGTCGTCATGGATGAGGCAGCAGGCAGCTATGAGGATACCTCTCCATAGAAGTGATTGAAAAATAACGCGTTGCAGGCGTATAAGGGACTCCGATATCGGGATTTCGACGTTTCAGCCCCCATAGAACCTCAGGCCGGGTGCCAACGAGCCCATCGGCGCTGGCCGCTCAGCCGGACCCGTCCCTCCTGTCGAAGCTCTTCCATGAGCGCCTTGATCTGGTCCCTGGACAGGGCCGGAACCACCTGCTGCAACTCCGACATCGGGCTTCCATGATCGCCCCCGTCGCGAACGTGGCGCAGCAGAAGCTCCTTGTTCTGCTCTCGATCCAGCCCCCGCCGACGCGTGTACGCGGCACGTTGGCCAATGGCCGTCGCAAACCGTCGGCTGAGCAGGTACTGCGTCCCGCGCCCTCGCCCCACGGATTCGACCACCCCAAGCTGCACGAGGCGCGGAAGTCGCTCCGACAGCTCGTTCGGCACGACCTCTCCTCGTTGCAGCCGGTCGAGGACCAGGAGGTCGCGCGTATCGAAGCTCGCTAGCGTCTCCTCGCCGACCCGTTCAAGGAAAGCGAGGAACGACGGATTCGTGACCTGGCCACGCAACGTCAGACGGACCGTGTGCGGGGCCGTGCCGGAGAGATCCGGTAGCGCCTTGCTCTGACGAATCGCTCGCTCGAACATCAGGTTCATCCCCTGCCCGGAACGCTCGATCAACCCGCATCGTCCCAACGCTTCCGCCAGCCTTCGGTTACGCGGATTCTGCTCGTCGATGATGTTCTCTGGTGTGATGCCCGGCGGCAGTCCACCAGGGCTCGTGACCTCCAGCCGGCGCGGAAACTGCCGAACGAAGGTGGAGCCTTCCCGCCGGTAGTCACGGTGGCAGAACGCGTTCAGTACCGCTTCGCGAATCGTCGCCTCATCGAACGTCGGGATCTCGACGCGGAAGAGGCCGTCCTGAAAGCTCTGTCGGTCGTTGCGCTGATTGATGCGTTCCCAGAGCCGATCCTGATAGAGGAGGAAGCCCTCGCGGAACTCCGCGCGATCCTGGGCCGGTCCGGCAGCTTCGGCCGATCGATACTCGAAGATCGTCTCCGCGCGAGGGGCGAACCGTGTCAGTGCATCGCGCGTGCCGAAGAGCAGCAGGGCCGCGTACGTCAGACGGCCTTCCCTGGTCAGTTCTGCGTTGCGCAGCACTTCATCGTCTGACCACGAGTCGATCCGAGCGCTTCCTTCACGCCGGCTCCACCGTCGCCTGAACTCCGCGATGGCTTCCGGCGCGAGATCCTGGAGTGAGGCGTCCGCGCAGATCTCGCCCGAGAAGTCTGGAGCGACCTCCGTGTGGATGGCCCTGAGCCGCTCGTCCGTCATCGGGAGCAGCGACTCACCAGCCCGCATCCAATAGGCCCCGCGGTCGTTCCACGCCGTTCCGGCGAATCGGGCTGGCACATTGACGATCAGCACGCGGTGCCCGTCGTGGTGGAACTCTTCGATCGACACGTGATGGCCGACGCGCTCGAAGATCGTCGACTCCGTCTTACCGGGCTCTCGAAACGCCGCTGTCCCCACGACTCGTCTGGGCCTCGTGTCCGTGACGCCGAGCACCATGCGACCGCCGCCCTCGTTGGCGATCGCCACGCAGTACCGAACGAGTTCGTCGAAGTCGTAACGGTTTGCCGCCTCCTTGAATTCGAGACGCGTTCCTTCAGGGGCGGCCAGGACGCCGCGAAACTCCTCTGCGGTCATCGCGGTGTCTCCGCCTTGGCCAGCAGTTCGGCGAAGTCGTAGTTCACGCTGGTCACGCCAAAGTCGGGTTCCCGCTGGAACGGACGACGGACGTAGTGCACCGTATGGCGCTCGGCATCGTGGAACTCCACGATGCCGAGGATGAAGTCGTCGGGCTTGTTGAGGGAGTACAGGATCTCGTTGCGCGTGACGGTGATCGTGTCGGCGCCGCTCACGCGTCCCTTGACCTCGATGAAGCGCAGCTTTCCGGTGCCGGGCACGCGGCTCTCGATGTCGTACCCGAGCTTGTCGGTCTCCCGATCGATCGGCTCGAAGCCGAGGCTGATGCTCGACGTCCATGATCGCGGCCCTGGCACGCGCGGCGGACGCCTGCGTCGGGCGCGATGGCCGCAGTCGGCCGACCACTCATTGCATTAAGAAGCCCGGCCGGGACCACCAGCAGTCCGCCCAGGACCACCGGCGGGAGCGGTGACAACTGGCGCTCCAGACGGAGGTCCTCGATGCGCTTCTCGAGACGGCCTCTGAGCACGTCCGCGCGCTTGCGTGCCTCTTCGGAGTTCAGTCGCGCAGGGGCACGCCCGGCCCGCTCCTGCAGTCGCAGTTCTTCGGCGCGATGGTCCCAGTAGTTGATCTCCTTCGTCAGGCGTTCCTTGACCGCCGCCTCCGTCTTGTCGATGCGCTCGATCGTTCGGCCGCGCACGTCGGCGATGTGGGCGGGGACGATGGTGGCGATGGCGTGGGCTTGTGCCTTGGCCTCCAGCTCGCGCGTGATCCAAGCGGCTTCCGGCCTTGCCAGAATCGTCGCCACGTCAGGTTCAGCCGACTCCAATGGCCGAAGATCGAGGTACGGCGCGTACTGGAGGTGCCGCGACTCGCCGGCCGCGTTGAGCTCAACGTAGAGCATTTGCTTCGAGACGATGCGGCGATCGCCGGCCCGCGTCGATACGGCGTCCTGAATCGAGTGCTCCAGGTAGAAGAGCACGCGTGGCGAGGTACCCGGATCGCGCTCGTCCACGAGGACGGTTCCGCGTCGGAGGAGATCGCGATGGCGTTCCAGCGTCAGATCGATCGTGGCGTCGAGCAGCGGATGGCCGGGGAACACGTAGGCGGCCGGCGGCTGCCCTTGTGGCGCCACCAATGACTTCTCAAACGCGATGCGCTCGTACCGCGGCATCACCGGCTCGCCGACGCCGATCAGGCGATCGCGATTCCTGACGGGCGGTGGCACGTGCGTGACTTCGTACCGACGTGACTCCCGCTGCTTAGCTGTGCCACCAAGGCGCTGGAACGCTTCGAGGAAGAACGACTCGATGTAGTGCGGCTGCAGGCGTCGAGCGTCCGCCCGTTCCATGTCTTCACGAATGCGATGCACGCGGCTCGCGTCCATCGCGTCGTGCGCGAGCGCCCTTTCCTCCAGCAGGTTCTGAATCTGCGAACGGTTGAACGCGTTCTCGACGACCTTCGTCAGCCGGCCTCTGACCTCCGGCTCCTCGCCGTAGCGGATCGCTTCGATCAGCAGCTCGCGCAGTGGACGCCCCTCGAACTGAAGCTTCCCGAGCACGTCGAACACCTGTCCACCGAGCGCCTTCCGCGCTTCGTCCAGCTTCTCCAGCAGCGTGCGGTAGACCTCGCCCTCGCGCGTGCCCTCAGCGATGAGGTTCCAGAGATGGCACACTTCGGTCTGGCCGATGCGGTGGATACGACCAAAGCGCTGTTCGAGGCGGTTCGGGTTCCACGGGAGGTCGTAGTTGACCATCAGATGCGCGCGCTGCAAGTTGATGCCCTCACCGGCCGCGTCGGTGGCCACGAGCACTTGCACCGTCGGATCGTGCCTGAAGGCTTCCTGCGCCTTCATTCGGTCCTCTCGGCCCATGCCCCCATGGATGATGACGACGGCGTCCTTGCGGCCGAGGAGCGTGGTGATGCGCTGTTCGAGGTAGTTCAGGGTGTCCCGCTGCTCGGTGAAGATAACGAGCTTCTGTGATGGCGATGCCGCGACACTCTCGGGCGCCGGTCCAGTGGGGTCAGGTTCCGTAGCCTGCGTGGCAGGGGCCTCGGAGAAGATCTCCGTGAGCAGACCGGCCAGCTCGCGCCACTTCCGGTCTTCGCCGCTGCGCCGGACACTGAGCGCGAGGGCCTCAAGCCCCGTGAGTGTGCGAATCTCGGCCTGCAGCTCCGCGATAGTCCGTGCAGCGGTAGCCTGGTCCACGACCTCTTCGACGGCCGCCTCCTGCTCATCGTCTGGGGAGTCTTCGATGTCCTCGATGTCCTCCTCGGTCATCGCCGGAAGATTGGCCGAGGCGTCGAACATTGCCTGCGCGCCGCGCTGGAGCTGTTCCTCCTCGCGCAGCCGCTTCTCCAGACGCTCCCGGCGTCGGCGGAGCGACTGGTAGATGGCTTCCGGAGACGATGCGAGACGGCGCTGCAGAATGGTCAGCGCGAAGCCCACGGTTCCGGCACGCTTGTCGTTCTGGAGGGCCTCTGCGCGATTGAATTCGCCGCGCACGTAGTCGGTGACGGCGGTGTAGAGCCGGGCCTCTGAATCGGAGAGCAGGTACGGATCGTGTGAGCAATGCGCTCGGGGAACAGCGGCGTCGCGTCGAACTTGAGCAGGCTCTCCTTGACCATTCGCCGCATCAGATCCGAGACGTCCGTCACGTGGACGCCATTGCGGAACCGGCCCTCGAAGCGGTCTCCATCCAGCAACGCCATGAACAGCTGGAAGTCCTCTTCCTTGCCGTTGTGCGGCGTGGCCGTCATCAGCAGGAAGTGCCGAGTGATCTGCGAGAGAAGCTGCCCGAGCCTGTAGCGCTTCGTGTACTTGATCTCGCCGCTGAAGAACGTCGCCGACATCTTGTGGGCCTCGTCGCAGACGACCAGGTCCCACTGGATCTCCGGAGCGGCGAGCTTGGCCTGCACATCCTCATTGCGCGACAGCTTGTCGAGGCGCGCGATGACCAGACTCGTCTCGAAGAACCAGTTGCCCGTTCGCGCGGCTTCCAGCTTGTCGTTCGTGAGGATCTCGAACGGCAGGTTGAATCGGCGGTACAGCTCGTCCTGCCACTGCTCGGCGAGGCTGCCGGGGCACACAACAAGGCATCGCTGGAGGTCGCCGCGCGCGATCAGCTCCTTGATCAGGAGCCCGGCCATGATGGTCTTGCCGGCGCCGGGGTCGTCCGCCAACAGGAAGCGCAGCGGCTGCCGGGGCAGCATCGAGCCGTAGACCGCCGTGATCTGGTGTGGGAGCGGGTCAACCAACGAGGTGTGGACGGCCAGCAGCGGGTCGAAGAGGTGTGCCAGCCGGATGCGGTGCGCCTCGGAAACCAGACGAAACAACGCGCCGTCGCCGTCGAAGCTCCATGGGCGCCCATCTTCGGCGACCTCGATCCGGGGCTCGTCGTGGCGATAGAGCAACTCGTTCGCGACGCGACCCGCCGGAGTCTTGTAGGTGAGCTCCAGCGCCTCCGACCCGTACCACTGCGTGCCGACGACGGTGACGAGGCAATCGGGCAGGATGCCTCGCACAGCGGCGTTCGGTCGAAGTTCCTCGAGTCGGCTCATGGCATACGGGCAGAGATTCAGATTCGGAGCTGGACGGTCGGCCAACGATACCGCAAGGTCGGCCGTGCACGTCATTGACGAAACGACGCCGAGCAATCGGATACAGAGCTTCCGTCGCCATCATCGCCGCCGATCGTAACAGGTCAGGTCACAGGCGGCGGGCTGGCGCGGTGTCTATCGCCCTACGCACCTCGCCGACGCAACGGGTTGAGGACGACCCGCACGCCGATGCCGACACGGGCGAGCATGTCGATCAGCGTGTCCGTGCTGAACAGATCGATGCGTCCACGGAGAAGATCGCTCACGCGCGGCTGAGTGACGCCCAGCAGCTTCGCGGCCTTCGACTGCGTCAGGCCCCGCGCCTTTAGCGCCTTCTGCAGCTGAATCAGGAGGTCGGCTCGGACCAGCAAGTGTTCCGCTTCCTCACGAGGGAATCCGAGGTCGCGGAAGACGTTGCCGCTGGACTCCGTCACCCTGACGCCGCTTCTTGTCACCATCGTTCTGGAAACCGTCGCCGACGATACAAGTACTTGTATCGCCACGTCAACCGTAGAGCTTGCACTCCCGACATGGCGATGTGCTACGGTTTTAGCCCACTCCCCAGCCCAGCGCCGGAAAGGGGTGCATCATGCGCGTGCTCTGGGGCGCGTCGGCGGCGCTCGTTCTCCTCACGTCGGTCGGGGTTGCAGCTCAGATCCAAAAGGACCCGGACGCCCTGCTCCGGGAGGCCGAGCGCCTCGCCTGGCTGAAGGCGTGGGCGCAGGCAGCGCCACTCTACGCCGAGGCAGAGAAGATCTTCACCGCACGCGGCGATCCTCGCAACGCCCTCTTCGCTCGCATCAATCACCTTCGCGGGCAGCTTCCCACCCTCCCGATAGCTGACGTCTCGCGGCAACTCGCCGCCTACCTCGACGATCCTCTCGTCCAGTCCGAGGCCCGCCTGCGCCTACGGACCCTCACCATCAAGGGCGAAACCGATCAGGACCTCGACCCGACACTCGCGGAGGCTTCGTGGCGCGAGGCGCTGGCTGTCGCCGAATCGCTCGGCGACCAGGGCTGGGTGAACCGGGCGCGTGGCGAACTGGGGCTCGTCGCTTTCCTCCAGGGAAACGTCAACGCCAGCGTCATCGCTCTCGGGCAGGCGCTGAAGGTCGCGCAGACGACGGGGGACACGGCGTCGGTCGTCCGGTGGACGACGTTATTCGGCCATGGATTCGTGCAGCTCGGTCGTCCGGCAGAAGCGCTGGAGTTCTACGACCGCGCACTGCGAGTCGCAGCCACGGTGCCGGAGCTGCAGTTCCCCGTCATGACGTACGTGGGCAAGGGCGACGCGCTGATCGGCATGGGCCGGATCGATGAGGCGGAGCAGGTCATCAGCGCCGCGCTCAACGCCGCCAGCCGGAACGGCGCGGCAGGTTATGAGGCGCAGTTGCAGCTCCAACTCACCGCGGTCGCCCAGGCGCGCAAGGACCCGCGCGCCGCCCTCGATGCCGTGACGCAGGCTGCCGCGTTCGCACGAGAAGCCGGCGGCGAGAGGCTCGTGGCCGAAGTGGCACTGCGACGCGCCGAGGTCCAGCGCGCTTCGGGCGATGCCACGGGCGCGGACAGATCTCTTCAGGAGGGCACGGCCGCAGCGCGAAGCATGCGCGAGCGCTTCCTGTTGCCTCAGCTCCTTGCCGCCCGCGCCGATCTGCACATGTCGCGAAAGCAGTACGACAGCGCGGCTGCACTCCTCGAGGAAGCGAACGATCTGCTCGATGGCTGGTTCACGCACGCGAGCAGCCCCTGGGTCAAGAGCCGCCTAGTCAGCGGCATGAACGCCGTCTTCATGGCGCGGATTCGGCTTGAGGGCGAGCGCGCAGGAAGTCCCGGCGCCTTCCTGGCCGTCGTTGAACAGGCTCGGAGTCGTGCACTGCTGGACCTGCTGCAGTCCAGGCCGCTGTCAGACGTCCGCCGTTCCGCAGCGTTGAGGGCTGGCGAGCAGCGGGTCGCGGCGCTGCAGGTGCAGTTGTTCGACGCGGCAAACCAACAGGAACGGCAGCGCATCCTCGACGAAATCTTCGTCGCGGAGCAGCAGCTCGCTCCGATCTCTACGGAGCTGTTCTCCCAGATGGGCCGAGCCGCGCCGCGGACCCCTACCTCACTGGCTGACCTGCAGCGGAGCCTTCGCGATGACGAACTGTTCCTCGAGTTCGTACTCGCGGAGCCCGCCTCATACTGCCTGATCGTCTCCCGTCGCGCCGCACGAGTCCAGCGCCTGCCAGCGTCGACCGCGCTCCAGCCGGCGATCCAATCGCTGATCGCCACCATCCGAGCCGGGGGCGCAGCCACCGCGGAGGCCCGCGCTGTCGCGCGCCAACTCCTGGAGCCCGTGAGAGAAGTCGGCGGCGCAGCCCGCCTGGTCATCAGTCCCGATGGAGTGCTCCATCAGATCCCATTCGAGGTGCTCGAGATGAGCGACGGACGACCGCTGCTCGAGTCGCACGTCGTGTCGTACACGCCGTCGGGTTCCGTTCTGGCGATACTGCGTGAACGTGGCGGACGTACCACGACTCGATCGGCCTTGGCCGTCAGCGCGACGACCGACGCCGGAGGAGTGCCCGAGCCGGGCGGAGCCCCGGTCGAGCGCAGCGTCTATGACGTCCAGCTTGCGGCCCTGCGCCCGTTGGCATCCGCGACGGATGAGGCCAAGTCCGTGGTCAGCATCGTCGGCCCTGAGAACGGAACGGTTCTACTTGGTGACGCGGCCACTGAGAACGCTCTGAAGCGACACCCTGTGCACGACTATCGTGTCCTGCACTTCGCCGTCCACGGGCTGCCGAGCACGACGTTCCCCACGCGGGCGGCGCTGCTCATGCGTCCGGGAGGCGGCGAGGATGGACTCCTCCAGGCCAGCGAGATACTCGGGCTTCGTCTCCGCGCGGACCTCGTCACGCTGTCGGCGTGCGACACCGGAAGCGGGTCCGAACACGGACAGGATGGTGTCAGCAGCCTCGTCCGCCCGTTCTTCGCCGCCGGAGCGCGGTCGGTGGTCGCGAATCTGTGGGCCGCTGACGATGCGTTCAGCCTCACGTTGATGCGCGAGTTCTATCGCCGGCTGGCCGCTGGCGACGATGTCGGACAGGCGCTTCGAGTCGCGAAGCTGGCGATGATCGAGAGGTTCGGTCCGCAGGCCACGCCGCGATTATGGAGCGGAGTGGTCGCCCACGGCGATGCCGCAGCGTCGATCGCCGCGGCAACGAGCAGCAGCAGATAGGACGGCCACGTGACACTCAGCGAAGAGCAGCGTCGTGAGGTCCTGTCGAAGGTCCTGCGGACCATCGACCGGCAGTTCATGGGCGCCGACCCTGACACGGCGCGGCTGCGCCAGGAGCACGAATCGGCGATCATCGAGGCCGCGGACACGGATCAGTTCGAGGCGGCGATGAACGCCTTGCTGAAGGCGCTCGGCACAAGCCACGTCGGGTTCTTCCATGACACTCGTCCGCGCGCGGCTGGCCGCGTCGCCATCGCGGCCACGTTCATGAAGACCGACACACCCGATGGTCCCCGCTGGATGTTCCAGGACGTCCACCCAGGCGGCGCCGCGGCACGCGCCGGAATCCGGCCCGGGGACGTGCTCCTCACCATCGACGGCAAGGACGTCATCCCGCCCGACGGGCTTCCGTTCCAGCTCGGAAGCGCGTACACGTTCACCGTGCGCCGGCCGAACGGCTCGACAACGGAGCCAACCGTGGAGGTTCCGGGCTCCAAGGAGAAGAAGCGTCCGATCGTGGTCCCCGACCAGGTGGTCACGGCGACGAAGCTGGATGAGGGGACAGGCGTCGTTCGCGTCAGCATGTTCCCCGGTGTCCTCGGGATGGACGTGGCGCGCGACATGAGCCGTGCCGTTGCTGATCTCGGCGCCGACCGTCTCATCATCGATCTTCGTGGCAACACCGGAGGCGGCATCGGGTGCCTGCGGCTCATGAGCCTCATGTGCTCGGACAGGCGCGGTGTGGGCTACAGCGTCAGTAGGGCCGTGGCGAAACGCGGGTTCGACAAGGAGAAGCTGCCGGCGTTCGACCGGATCCCGTCATCGAAGCTGGGCGTCCTGCCGTTGGCGCTGCGTTTCGCGCGCGCGAAGCGGTCGGTGGCAGTGTTCACCGAGGCACTCGGCGCCCAGCGCCATCACGGACGCATCGCCCTGCTCGTCAACGAGCACTCGGCGAGCGCTGCGGAAATGGTGGCGGCGTTCGCCAAGGAGACCGGCCTCGCGACGGTTGTGGGCACGAAGACGCCCGGCCGGCTCGTGGCTACGAGCGGATTCAAGGTCGGCTTTGGATACCGCGTGGCGCTGCCGGTCGCCGCGTACTACACGTGGCAGGGGACGAATCTTGAAGGGACGGGCGTCACGCCGGATGTGGACGAACCGCTGCGCGCCGACGCTCTCCGGAGTGGTGAAGACAACCAGCTCCGGCGCGCCCAAGCGGAGAGCGCCCGCCCGACGCTGGTAGCGAGATGAGCAGCCCACTCGGCCGCCTTCTGGACGCCAGGTTCGGTCAACGATCGACAATGTTTGCGTTCACGGCTGTTGTGGCAGCAGTTCGTCACTGAGCACCATGCGGACGATGTCTGCGCAGAAGGCGCTGGCGCAGCCCACAGCAGACTGTTTCGCGACGGTGCGACCGGAGAAGTCGTCCGCGTCAGGTACGGATGCATCTCGTCGGGAGCATGCGGCGAACGATCTCCGTCCGCCTCGCGTATTCCGCCGAGCCGGGATCGGCCCAGCCGCCGTGCTGTTCGATGAGGGCGATCACCTCCGAAATGGCGGCTGTCGTACGCGCCGAACACCGGTAGCCAGACGTCTACGCATTCCTGTGCGGCTCCGTGTCGCGCGCAAGCAGCACCCTCGCCATGTCGAGGCGATTGAGAATGACGGCCAGAAACAATTCGCGACCAAACGTGTTCGGCCACTGGCGCCGAAACCAAGGCGCGTCCGTATGCCGGACATCCGGACTCTCGCGCTACGCGTCAGCCCTCCCGGCGCCGAACTTCTCCAGCAGCGCCAGCACGCCTATCGTCGGATCCTTGATCTGGGCGTGCCGAAGGACGTCCCAGTAGTCGCGAAGGTACGTTCGCAGGAACTCGACGACGTGGCTCATCGGCACGGTGTGCCAGCGCTGAGATCCTTCGGCATCGGTAACAGAGCCGAACGCGACCATCCGCAGAACGTGGCCCGAAGGCGCCTCGGCCCGACCGCGGGTCAGGAGCGAGCCGGCAAGCTCCTCGGCGTCCTCCGGCCGGCAGCAGCCGAACCGTGCGAGCGCAACCTGCAGCACGTGCGGATCGCGCGTAGCTGCATTGAAGCGAGCGGGGCCCTCCTTGACTTCTCCAACGATCATGTCCGGACGGTCCGCGGCGCAGCCCAGGGCGGGATCGGGTTGGAACACGCGCCCCTTCATCGCGCGGTGGCCCTGCCCGCGAACGACATCGTGGCCCGCGCCGCTGAAACGGACGGCGAGGACATCGAGATCGGTCACCGACCTGGCCGGTCCGGAGCGGTGAGCCTCGAGCACGGGGTACTCCACGACCGTGAAGTACCCGTTCACGTGCAGGTACGCCTGCACGAGCGCCACGGCGGTGTCCATCCAATCACCTCGCCGATAGGGTCGGAAAACGCCGACGGCGGGGCGCCCTCACGCCTCGCCCCTGGCGAGGGTCGTCCTTCAATTGCCGCCGCCCATCATCTTGATCATGTTCATCATTGGGCACGCAGCCATCATCTTCTGCATCTCGGGAGTCATACCGCCCGACATGTGCTGCATCATGTGCCCCATCATCTGGCCGTGCATGCCCATCATTCGATCGCGCATCGTGCCGCGCTGCTCGACGATGGCGGCGACCAGCTCGGCGATCGCATCGACCTTGGTGTCGCCCGTGGCGCTCTTCATCGTCGCGACGAGCGTGGTCAGCCGGTCGTCCATGGTTTTCATGTCGGCCATCATCTGCTGGTGCATCTGCATCATCTGCCGTTCCTGCTCCTGCAAGTCGGCTTGCTGCGCCGCGGTCGGATGGTGCTCCTGATGGTCCTGCGGCTGCGCGGCGGCCTGGGAGACCGAGGCCAGCACGGGCGTCGTGGCGAGCCGCGCCGTGCCGAACGCGGCGCCGACGGCGAGAATCGTTGCGGCGATCGTCAGTCGAGTCATTGCGTCCCTCCTCTGTTGGGCGTCAGACCGGGGCAAGTCTCGCTCGCCCGGTGATAGCCCGTTACACGTACGGACAGTGCAGACCAATCTCCGGCGATATCGCGTGCGGGAGCGGGAGCAGAATCAGCGCCAGGAGCGCGAACGAGCTCCAAGCCAACGCCCGCCGGCGCGGGTCCAGAGGTGTCACGTCCTCCATCGGCGGCATGCCCGGTCGTCCCGCGATGAAGAACACGACCAGGGCCCAGAACAGGAGCCCGGTCCACACGAAGAGCCCGAGCCCAACGAGCGCCATCAACGTGGCGTTGCCGACCGTCTGAGCCCGGCGGCGGCCAAACAACGCGTGCGCGATATGGCCTCCATCGAGTTGGCCGACCGGCAGCAGGTTGAGCGCGGTGATCATCAGACCGAGCCAACCCGCGAACGCCAACGGGTGGAGCACTACGTAGTGGCCGGTCGTCAATGACTCGCCGATGGCGGCCTTGGACACCAAGGCAAAGAGAATCGACGCGTTGACGCTCACGCCTTGCGCCATATGGGCCGTCGCGGCGCCCGCCGCTTCGACTGGCAGCACCGTGGAGCGCTGCAGTCCCAGCGCCAGGGCCGGGATCGCCACGGCCAGCCCTGCCAGCGGCCCCGCAACGCCGATATCGAACAGCTGTCGTCGGGCCTTCAGGAGCGGCGGCAGGCGAATGAACGCGCCGAACGTCCCCAGGGCGAACGGGACGGGAATGAAGTACGGCAGCGACACGGGCACGCCGTGGTACCGCGCCGTCAGATAGTGGCCCATCTCGTGGACGCCCAGGATGAGCATGACGCCGATGCCGTACGGCAGGCCGGCCGTCCACGCCTCCGGCTGGTCGAAGAGGTTGATTCCCTGATGCGCCGCGCCCGCGAAGGTGGTGGTCGCCAGGGTGGCGACAAGGAGCGCGATGTTGACGAGAGGCCGCCGGGGCGGAACGGCCGCGAGCAACAGGCGCTCGAAGTCCGCGTGCGGGATCAGCACGGATACGCGCCCATCGTCTTCCTCGTGAATCATCACCTGCGCGCGGCGGCCCGTCAGACTCTCTGCTCGTTCCGCCACGTGGCGCTGGACGTCTTCGGGGCGCGCGTGGAGGTCTCCGCGCAGGACGAGGCCCGTGGCCGTGAGCTCCTGGCCGGCGATCTCGAGAATAGTGGGATCGATGGCGTCGGCAAGCCGATGAAGGATCTCTCGCTGGTGCGTCACAGAATGGCCAGGAATTGGCGCGTCGTGCACGGCGGGATGACCGCCGTCGATCACCGCGGCCCGGCCCGGCCTGGCCCGGAAGAGCGGCCAGGTCAACGACCACGCCAGCACCAACAGGTAGAGCCAGAACGGAACCTGGATACCGGCCGCGAACGCCAGCAACAGGAGCAGCAGTGGCAGCAAGCCGGCAAACGCCGCAGGCCAGCCTCGACCGCTGTCTTGGTTCGCGCTGTTCAGTGGCACGACGTCGAGTCCTTTCCGCGGGCCACACCCACAGCCTCGACCCCAGCGTTGCCGTGGTCGTCGCCGGCTGGAGGCTTCGCCTCGATCTCCGGTGTCGCTCCAGCCGCTTCGCGCACGCACCGGCAATACGTGCAGTCGCAGCCCTCCCGGCATTCGTGCGCCGCCGCCGCGGCCTGGAGACGCGCCGTGTAGGCGCGGGCCAAGGGGTGGACGAGTGTCGTCCACCACTGCGACGCGTAATGTCGTCGAAGCCAGGCGCGCGGATCCGGGGCGCCACAGACATGGCGAACCAGCGCCCGGTACCCGCGTGCGCCGGCGCGGCCGTACAGATAGCGATTGACCGTGGCGGCGCGAATCGTCGGACGGATCTGCTGGCGATACGCCGCTTCATAGGCAGCCAGATCGCCTCGCGCCCAGGCGCTCCCGGCAAGGTAGCCGGACGTCAGCGCGTACCGCATACCGAATCCGAAGAGCGCATCCTGCAGTCCCGCCGCCTCCCCGGCGAAGAGGAGCTGGCCGCGACGAACGACCGGCTCGGCGGCCATGTTGCCGTATCCGCCGAACGGCCTGGCGCCGCGGAGCGTGATGCCCGTCTTCCGCTGGAAGAAGTCCAGCGTTCGCGCGAGGTACTGCTTGTCGTTGTGGAAGTCGTCGAACATGCAGGTGGCCAGCGTGCCGCGGCCGCGGCACAGCAGGAGATAGGCGTACCCGGCGGGTGCCAGCTCGTCGGAGACGGCTCCGTACGCGGCGTCCGCACGGTCTGTGTCGAACACATAGCCGACCGCGATCGCGTCCACGCGTCGCGGCCCGTGGGAGACGACACCGCCGTCGGGAAGGTGCTCGACGTTCGTTCCAAACTGAATCTCGACGCCGCTCCGAAGCGCCTGTGTCTTGAGTGCCTGATCCAACGTGCCCGCATCTGACCCACGCCGCACCAGATACCAGAGCGGCTCGGCCGACCGGCACTCGAACTCGCGGCCGTCGGGATCGAAGAACACACACTCACGAAACGGCGTGTGCTCGAACGCGGGCTCGATCCCCATCGACGCGAGGTCTTCGAGCACGTTCCTTTCGGTCGTCCAGTTCTCGAGCCCCTGGAAGTCGCCGTGAAACCGCGCGCCGATCTCGCGTCGACGTTCGAACACCTGCGCGCGGGCACCGGCGAGAACCGCGGCCAGCCCCGCCGAGAGCCCCGACAGGCCTCCGCCTGCAATCGACACAGTCCGCGTCATCGTCCTTGGCGTCCTTCCTCGGCATGCCGCGCCGGTGTGTCGGCTCGACTTGGGAGCCGTGGGACCCATCGTGGCGTCGCGGCCGCGTAGGCTTCCCAGATGGGACCGAGCTCACGAGCTACCTCCCGTTCCTCGCGGTGCGCCAGGCGCACGTACATCACGACGAGCACGGGGAACATCGCCAACGTGAGCAGCGTCGGCCACTGCAGCAGGAAGCCGATCATGATGACGATGAACGCGACATATTGCGGGTGGCGGACGTACGCGTACGGACCAGACGAGGCGAGCGTTCCCGTTTGTTGCGCCTTGAACAGCACGCGCCACGCGCCGGCCAGGAGGAAGAATCCGCCAACGACGAGCAGGTTGCTGGCGACGTGGATCGGATTCAGATGAGGGTCGCCCTCGAATCCCAGCAGCGAGTACCAGATGTGCCCGGCGTCATGCGTCAGGAAGTCGGTGCCGGGAAACCGCGTCTGCAACCAGCCCGCGAGCAGGTAGATCGTGAGCGGGAAGCCGTACATCTCGACGAACAGCGCCACGAGGAAAGCCGAGAACGTGCCGAACGTCCGCCAGTCGCGGCCGGTCCTCGGCTTGAAGAAGCTGAATGCGAAGATGATGAAGACGGCCGCGTTGACGAACGCGATCGCCCAGAGGCCATACGCTGGCGCATCGTGATTCATGGTCGGTCTCCGTGCGGATGTGCTGGGTTCCCTCCACGCCGGCCGTCGGCTGTCCTCCCGTGATCGCCGTGGCCGCGGTGCATGAATATGTGGATGACGGGACAGAGCAGCAGGATCGCGAACGGCAGGACCCCGAACAGGTGCGCTCGATGCTCGGTCCAGAGGAGGAACACCGCGGCCAGCAGGAACAGACAGAGTCCGATCGGGAAAACCGATCCCGCCGGTCGGTTAGATGATTGCGCGTTCGGCATGCCGCCTGCTCCCATCCCGCTGCGGAAATTGCCGCGACGACGCGGGTTTCTCCTCAACGCTTGTCGAGCGCGTGACAGAGGCTCCGTCGATTGGACCAATCCAATCAGGCCCCACGCGCGCGTTCTGATTGCACCATCGAAGCGTTCGTCGCCTGATGTAGCACGCTTCGGACCACATCGCTCACGAACTGCGCCTATTAACGAGAATTAATCAGAGCGTGCCGCCCTCGGCGCTCTGCTTCGTCCGCACCCGGATAACGTTCTCGACCGGCAGGACGGCGATCAAGCCATCCCCAGCGAGTCCCGTGCCGGCCTCGTCGAGGATCGCGCCGGTCAAGTCGCTCACGCGCTCGGCCGTCGTGAAGATTTCGATGCGCACGTGCGGCACGAGATAGTCCCCTCTGAAGTAGTTGGCGTACTCGCCAAACCCCTTCACCGCTGTGACCGTGATGCCGCCGACGCCGATCGCGACGAGCCGGCGCTCGACATCCGGCAGCCGCTCGCGGCGCACGATCGCGGTCACTTTGCGAAACTCCACGTCACACCTCCTTCTGCCCATCCTGGCCCTCGGGTTCGTGGATGTCCTCCGCGATCGCCTCGACTGGAGCGGCGGCGGGCAGCCGCCAGCCCTTCCAGATGAAATAGATCGCGGGATAGACGAGGAGCACGACGATGGCCGAAGTCACCACGCCGCCGACCATCGGCGCGGCGATGCGCTTCATGACGTCGGCACCCGTGCCGTGGCTCCACATGATCGGCAGGAGGCCCGCGAGAATCACGCACGTCGTCATGATCTTGGGGCGGACTCGCTGGACCGCGCCGTGATAGACCGCCTCGACGAGTTGCGCACGGCTCCGCATCTGGCCGCGAGACACGGCCTCGTTGTACGCGACGTCGAGATAGAGCAGCATCACGACGCCCGTCTCTGCACTAACCCCCGCGAGCGCGATGATGCCCACCCACACCGCGATACTCATGTTGTAGCCGAGCAGGTACATCAGCCAAAACGCACCGATGAGCGAGAACGGCACGGCGAGCAGGACAATGAGCGTCTTGAACGTCGATCGCGTGTTCAGGTAGATGATGACGAAGATGATGATGAGCGTCATCGGGACGACGACGAGCAGCCGACGCTCGGCGCGCAGCATGTACTCGTACTGCCCGCTCCAGCCGATGCTGTAGCCAGCCGGCACCGTCACCTGCTCGGCCACGGCTTGCTGCGCCCGCCGGACGTAGGTACCGACGTCGATGCCCTGGATGTCAACGTAGATCCAGGCATTCGGCCGTGCGTTCTCACTTTTGATCCCGGGAGGACCCTTGGCGATGTCGAGGTCGGCGAGTTGGCCGAGCGGAATGTGCTGGCCGAGCGGGGTTGGCACCAGGATCTCACGCAGCGCCGGTACGTCGTCACGCAGCTCACGGCTGTAGCGCAGGTTGACCGGGTAGCGCTCGAGACCCTCGATGGTCGTCGTGATGTTCATCCCGCCGATGGCCGACTGGACGACGTCCTGCACGTCGCCGACCGTCAGACCGTATCGGGCGATGTCGGCGCGCCGCGCCCTTACGTTCAGGTAGTTCCCGCCGGTCACACGTTCGGCGTAGACGGAGAGCGTGCCCGGTACCTGGCGGATCACCGCTTCGATCTCGCGGCCGACCTGTTCGAGCACGCTCAGGTCTGCACCCGAGACCTTGATGCCCACCGGCGTCTTGATGCCCGTCGAGAGCATGTCGATCCGCGTCTTGATCGGCATCGTCCAGGCATTGGTCACGCCCGGGAACTGGATCGCCTGATTCATCTCCTGGATGAGCTTCTCGGGCGTCATGCCGGCCCGCCATTCGGCTTCGGGCTTCAGGGTGATCGTCGTCTCGACCATGCTGAGTGGCGCCGGATCGGTGGCCGTGTCGGCGCGCCCGATCTTGCCGAACACGTGGTGCACCTCGGGGAACGACCGGATGACGCGGTCGGTCTGCTGCAGGACCTCGCGCGCCTTGGTCACCGACACGCCCGGCAGCGTCGTCGGCATGTACAGCAGATCGCCTTCCCAGAGTGGAGGCATGAACTCGGATCCCATTCGCGAATAGGGGACCCAGGTCAGACCGAGCACGCCGATGGTGACGGCCAGCACGGCCCATCGCCACCGGAGTACCAGGTGCAGGATCGGGTCGTAGATCCGGATGAGCAGCCAACTGATCGGATTCCTCGCTTCGGGCCGGATGCGGCCACGAATCCAGTAGCCCATGAGGACCGGCACGAGCGTGACGGAGAGCAGGGCCGCCGCGCCCATCGAATAGGTCTTGGTGAAGGCGAGCGGTTTGAACAGCCGCCCTTCCTGCGCTTCGAGTGTGAAGACCGGCGCGAACGAGACCGTGATCACGAGGAGCGCGTAGAAGAGCGTCGGACCAACCTCCTTCGCCGAGTCGGCGATGATCTGCCAGTGCGGCTTCCGGCCGGCGTCGTGTTCGAGGTGCTTGTGGGCGTTCTCGATCATGATGATCGCCGCGTCCACCATCGCGCCGATCGCGATCGCAATGCCGCCGAGCGACATGATGTTGGCGTTGATGCCCTGGTAACGCATGACGACGAAGGCCATGAGGATCGCGACGGGCAGCGTGAGGATCGCCACGAGCGCCGAGCGCACGTGCAGCAGGAACGCGAGGCACACCAGCGCGACGACGATGCTCTCCTCAATGAGCTTCTCCTCGAGCGTCTCGATCGACCGCTCGATGAGCGGCGACCGGTCGTAGACGGTCACGATCTCGACATCGGCCGGCAGACCTGGTCGAAGCTCGGCCAGCTTCGCCTTCGTCCGCTGGATGACGTCGTAGGCGTTGGCGCCGGACCGGACGATCACGATGCCGCCGACGACCTCTCCGTCGCCGTTGAGATCGGCCAGGCCCCGGCGGATGTCGGGTCCGACCTGTACGTGCCCGACGTCCTTCAGCAGGATCGGCGTGCCCCGTCCGTCCACCCCCAGCGCGACCTGCTCGAGGTCCTGTACCCCCTCGATGTAACCTTCGCCGCGAATCATGAACTCCGACTCGGCCATCTCGAGGACACGGCCCCCGACCTCGTTGTTGCTCCGCTGGACGGCCTGGCGGATCCGCGAGATGGAGATGTCGTAGGCGCGCAGCCGATTGGGGTCGACCGTGATCTGATACTGACGGACGAAGCCGCCCAGGCTGGCGACCTCGGAGACGCCGGGCACTCCGGTGAGCTCGTACTTGAGGTACCAGTCCTGTATCGAGCGAAGGTCCGCCAGGCTGCGCTCGCTCGACCGGAGGGCGTACATGAACGCCCACCCGACGCCGGTGGCATCGGGGCCGAGCGAGGGCGTGACGCCGCGCGGCAGGCGGCCGGCGACGTAGTTCATGTACTCCAGCACGCGGCTGCGCGCCCAGTAGAGGTCGGTGCCGTCCTCGAAGATCACGTAGACGAACGAGAAGCCGAAGAACGAGTAGCCGCGCACGACCTTGGCGAACGGCACGGCCAGCATCTGCGTGGTGATCGGATACGTGATCTGGTCTTCGACGACCTGCGGCGCCTGGCCGGGATAGTCGGTGAAGATGATCACCTGCACGTCCGACAGATCCGGGACGGCGTCGAGGGGCGTCTGACGCAGCGCATAGGCGCCGGCCAGGGACACGAACACCGTCGCGAGGATGACAAAGAACTTGTTCTGGACCGACCAGTCGATGAGCTTTTCCAGCATCGCCGTCCTCAGTGCTTGTGCGCGCCGGCGGCCGGCCCGCTGGCTCCCGCGGCGGGCTGGGTACTCGTAATCTTCCGGATGGCCTCCCGCAGGTTGCTCTCGGAGTCGATCAGGAATTGCGCCGACACGACGACGCGCTCGCCCTCGGACACGCCGCCGGTGACGGCCATCACGCCGTCGCCGCTCACGCCGAGTTCGACCTCGCGGACCTGGAATCGTCCACCGCCGAGCGCGATGACGACGACGTCGCGCCGGCCGCTGCGAATCACCGCCTCGGCCGGCACGACCAGGACCTGCCGGGCCGAAGGCACGGCGAGCGTCACGTCGGCGTACATGTCAGCCCGCAGCTCGAGTCCCGGATTGGGCAGTTCGATCGACACGCGCAGCGTCCGCGTCTTGTTGCTCAGGAACGGGTAGATGTATCGGACACGCCCCGCGTACGTGCGCCCCGGTTGATAGGGCAACTCGAGGCTCGCCCGCTGGCCCACCTGGAGCCACGGCGCCTGGCCCTCGAACACTTCGGCTTCGGCCCAGACGGTTGAGAGGTTGGCGACCTTGTACAGGTTCATGCCGGCCTTGACGAACATGCCCTCCAGCGCCTGATCCATCTTCTGCACGACCACGCCGTTGACGTTCGAGACGACGGCGAGGGTCCGGCGCGGCTCGCGCGTGCGCTCGAGCTCGGCGATCTGCTCATCGGAGATGTCCCAGTACCGAAGGCGCTGGCGAGCCGAGTCCACGAGCGACGCCGCCCGCTGCGCGATATCCGGATAGGGCTGGGTGGCCAATCGCGCGGCATACTCAAGAGCCTGCAGGTATTCCTTCTGGGTCGTGACGAGTTGGGGGCTGTAGATCTCGAACAGCTTCTGGCCGGCGGTGACCGCCTCGCCGACGTAGTTGACGTAGGCCTTCTCGATCCACCCGTCGTACTTGGTGTTGACCCAGGCGACCTGCTGGTCGTTGTAGGTCAGCGTGGCGACCGTGCGGATGGTGAACGGAATGTCGGCCCGCACGATGTCCGCGGTCTGCACGCCAATGTTCTGTACGAACCCGGGATCGATCTCGACCCAGCCGGGCGGCGTCTCGACCGCGTCGTCCTCGTAGACCGGGATCAGATCCATGCCCATCGGCGACTTGCCGGGCTTGTCGCGGATGTAGGTCGGATCCATCGGCGCCCGCCAGTACTTGACCGTGCGTTCGCCCGCGGGTGCGGCCTGCGGCGCGCCCTCGTCCGCGTAGACGGGGATCAGATCCATGCCCATCGGCGACTTGCCGGGTTTGTCGCGGACATAGGTGGGGTCCATCGGCGCCCGCCAATAGAGGATCTCCCGCTCGGCCGTCGCCCGAGGCGCCGTGGCGGTGCCCGGCAGCAGCGACGCGGTGCGCTGCATCCAGCCCCAGTCGAACGGGTTGGCCAGCACCGTCACGGTCGCGCCGATGCCGAGCGCGAAGACGAACAGCAGCAGAAGCGTCTTTCTCATGGCAAACCTCTATCGGGGAAAGCGGGCGCCGATGGCGCGTTCGAGTTCCGCCAGCGCGACCAGGAAGTCGGCACGCTGCCGTTCATTGGCGAGCCGGACATCCAGAAGCACGCGTTCGCTGTCGAGCAGGTCGAGCACGCCGACCTGGCCGGTCTGGTAGGCCGCTTCCGTGGACTGCTGCGCTTCGCGCGCTTGAGGAATGAGCACGTCCTGGAACAGCCGAATCTGATCGGCGAGCGTCTCCAGGCGGCTGATCTGATCCCGCACCTCGAATTCCATGTCGTTGACCAGCCGAGCGCGCACGTCCTGCTGCGCCGTCATGTCCTCGCCCGCCTGCCGGACGCCCGCTCTCAGCTTGTCGCGCCAGATCGGCAGCGACACGCCGAGCGACAGCGTCCAGGCGTTCTTGCCGGCGTCCGGGGACTCGGCCATCGGGCCGCTCCGGCCGACGTTGACCACGCCCACGCCGATCACCAGGTCCGGCCAGTAGCTCCTCCGAGCCAGCGCAATGGCGCGCTCGCTCCGCTCGATGAGCGCATCGGCAGCCCGGATCTCGTGCCGGTTGCTCTCGCCGGTCGAGGTGAGTCCAGTGAAGTCGAGGGCGGCGGCGGCGGCGAGCGGCGGGGCCTCCAGGCGCACGGCGGCGACCGCCTCGTTGGGGGCGCGGTCGGTCAGCGTATTCAGCCGCGCGACCAGGGACGTCCGCTGCTGGCGGAGAGCGAACAGGCGATTCAGGACCTTGGTCAGCTCGGCCTGGACCTTGATGACGCCCTGCTGCAGGCCGGTCCCGCTGGCATAGCGGTCCTGCGCCAGCCGCTCGTAGTGCTCGAGGATGGACTGTTCTTCCTGACTCAAGGCAATCGCCGCGTCGACGTAGCCGAGGTTGTAGAAGGCGGACTTGACCTGCGCGATGATGTCGCGGCGACGCGCCTGCCACACCTCGAGCGCGGCCGTCGCTTCGCGGGTCGCCACCTGGCCGCGCAGATCCCGTTTGCCGAACCAGGGAAACGCTTGGCCGAGCATCAGCGTGTTGAGCTGCGGACCCACGCGCGTTTCGACGCTGCGCACCATCTGCGTGAAGCTCACACTGGGATCCGGCAGGGCGGTGACCTGCGGGACCCTTTCGAGCGATGACCGTTGGCGTGCTTCCGCCTCGCGGAGGCTGGGATTCGCGTCGAGCGCGCGCATCACGAGCTCGCGAAGGCCAGGCTCCGGCGCGTAGAAATCTGGCAGAGGCGCCGGCGGCTGCGCCTGCGGGTCGCCCGTACTGGCCGTCGTCTGTGCCGCCGCGGGTACGGTGACCAGCGCCACTAGGCACACCGTGGCCACCAGCGCGCGGCCTGTCCGAGACCGCGCCCAGCGCACAACCCCTCGGCGCACCCAAAGAAGAACACCTGACAAGAACACTTCAACCTCCTCCTGTGATCGCCTGGCACCCGCCCTGACCGCGCAAGGGCAGACTCGGGCCCCCGCAAGCGGAGCCCGGAAGCACGTCACGTGCGGCAGGTCAGATCAGGAGGACGGACAGGAGAAGGTGCAGCGGGATGGCGGTCGCTGGTCGCGGGGGATCCGTAGAGGCGGTCCAACCCCTTGGCAGTTCGACGGCGGCCAGCCAGGGAACGCTGGGCAGCATGTCTGGCGTGGACGCAGCGATCGGCGTGGTGCTTTCGGTCCGCAAGCCCGGCGTCTGCCAGGCCGGCACCGAGCCGATCGCGCAGCAGTCCGCTGGCGATGGGGGCATCGGACTCGACGCTTGCCCAGCGGTCTGACTGTGGGTAGCGTCGGCGCAGTGGTCGTCCATGCCGCGCGCTCCCATATCCATGCTCATGCCGGCGCAGGGCGCCGCGCCAAACGCGGCGACGGCCAGGACGAGCATCGATGTGATGAGCTTCACACGCATGGACGACCTTCAGTTTCATCCAGCACAAGATGTGCCAGGAGTCTGACACGTGGACTGAACGGCCTGCGGGACGGGACCAGATCGAAGCGCGGACTATTCCGCATGACCTGCGGAGAACTCGGCAAGGTCGCGGGCTGCATTGCTGGCCGTGCTCCCGTCATCCTGATTATCGAGTCGCGGCCGATCAATTGAGCGCCCATTAACGAGAATTAATCGGACGCTCTCTCCGCGACGAGAGGTCCCTCCTGCGTGCGTCTCCCCAGCCCCGTCACCAATCGGTTTCGATCGATCAACGGCCTCCGTCGACGGCCCGCACGCGCGTTCCCACTCGAACGTCATCGGAAGGTTGGACGACGACGATGTCCCCTTCCGTGACGCCCTGCTCGATGACCGTCCACGTGCGATCCGATCGACCGACCTGGACGGGGACGGCGTGCGCGCGATCATCGCGAACGACGTAGATCGCCCACTGATTCCCGTCTCGAAACAGTGCCGTGGAGGGTGCGCGCAAGACGTCTTCGCCCTGCCAGATCGCGATGGCGACGTCGACACGGTAGTCGTGGCCAAGACTGGCGGGAGGCGCGTCGGCCAGATCGAGCACGACATGCGTGCGCTGCTCTTCGAGTCCGAGCGCTGAGACCTTCGTGAAGCCTGCCAGTTCGACTCGGCGCACCCGAGCGGTGAGAGGAGCGCCACCCCACCCTGAGATGGTGGCCGCCGCACCGGGCGATACCTGGGCCGCATCGCTGGACAGCAAGTCGGCGACGATCTCGAGCCGCGTGACGTCGCCGACTTCGATCAAAGGCGTCCCCGCCGCCACGGGACCTCCGCTTTCACGGATGACGCGGAGCACACGGCCCGGCGCCGGAGGCCTCACCGCGACGGCGACGCCACCCCCCGTCCCACCCGCGGTGGCCACGACGGCGATCGCTCGCGAGAGATCGGCGCGGGCTTGGCGCGCGGCGGCCCGGGCCGCGTCGACGCCGCGACGGCGGATCTCCGCGTCGTGCTCGGCATGCACCACGTCCAGGGGCGGAGCCGCGCCGGCCGCGACCAGCCTGCGGGCGGTGTCGAGCTGGCTTTCGGCGTGCTCGGCCGCCGTTGTGGCCTCCTGTTCGGCAGCGTCCGCCCGGCTCACCGCAGCGCGAGCGGCGCCAACGGCAGCCTCGGCCTCCGCACGCGCACGCGGATCGAGCGGCCGACTTGTTGCCGGTGCAATCCGCGCGATGACGGTGCTCTCCGTCACCATCTCATCGGGCTGTACCGTCACTCGCTCGAGCGTGCCGTCGACAGGTGCCGATACCTCATAGAGGTGCTGCACCCGCGTCTTTCCCTCTGCGGTCACCGTCGCCGTGAGCGGGCCGCGAGAGAGGGCAACGGTCTCGACGAGAATCGGCGCCGGCCACAGGGCCCAGGTCACGCCCGCCAGCGCAAGCACGGCGACAGCCGCCCACAGGAGACGCTGGACTGTCCTTTGTCGTCGCATCGTTCACTCCCTCGCCTTGAGCACCGCGAGCAGATCCAGGTGGTCCAGACGGCGGCGCACAATCAGCGCGGAGAGGGCCGCGGCGACCGCGAATACCACCAGGGCGAATCCGTACGTTCGGGCGCTGACCAACCACGGCATGTGAAACCTCGTGCCGGAGGCCCCTGCCGCCACCGCGCCGGTGAGCAGGTACCCAAGCGCGAAGCCCAGAGGGACGGCAGGAATCGCCAGCAGGCCGATTTCGCCGAGCAGGATTCGCGAGATCTCGCCGCGCGTGAAGCCAATCACGCGCATCGTCGCCAGTTCGCGGCTCCGCTCGGCCAGGGCGATGCGCGCGCTGTTGTAGACCACACCGAACGCAATGATCACGGCGAACGTGACGAGAATCTGGCGCACGAACGCCGTGGCGCTGTCGCTCATCTCGCGATAGCTGGCCAGCGAGCTGCGACGGTACCCGACGCCAATCGCTGCCGGTGCCCGCTTGAGCACGTCGTTCAGCGCCGCTTCGCGGGCGGGATCCACGGTCAGATGAATTCCCGAGAACGTCTCCGGCTCTCCCAGGAGACGGCCAAGCGACTGTAACTCCATGTAGGCAAAGAGTCCCATCGGCTCGTCGACGACCCCGGCCACGCGGGTTGTAATGACGCGTCGGCGCCGCTCTTGGATCTCGATCGCCACAGGATCGCCAAGCGTCAGTCCGAATCGGCGAGCGAGCCACGCCGTGAGAATCACGCCATGTCGTGGTGGAGGCATGACCCGGTAGGCATTGTCCACCACGCGCCGGAGAACCGCGTCACCGTCCAGGCCAAGCAGAACGATGTCCTGGTCACCGCCGCCACCAAGCACCCGCGCCGGCACCGCGCGAAATGGCTCCGCGCGCCGAACGGCAGGCAGCGCCGCGATGTCAGCCAGGTTCCCCAGCCTGCGAGGCTGTGCGAGCGTGATCTCCAGGTCGGCACGCTGCTGCGCCTGGTAGATCACATCCCGCATGCGGTTGGTGCCGTCCGCGGACGACTCCCCTAGCACCAGCACCGCGACCGCCAGGGCCATGCCGGCCGCTGTAAGTGCCGAGCGAACCGGCCAGCGAAGCACATTGCGCACGACCATGCGGCTCCTGGGCGAGACGAACCGCGTGAGGCGGCTCCAGTCGAGAATGGACCGGCGAAAGGCCGGCACCTCGGCCGACATCGCCACGATCGGCGGCATCGCCGCGACGTTGCGCAACGTGCGGAGCACACCTGCGACCGCAGCCAGGATGGCCGCCCCGCTCGCCGTCAGGACCGTCGTCGCGTCCACGCGGAAGATCAGTTCGGGAAACCGGAAGAACGCGCCGTAGAACGTCGCCATCACGTGGCCGAGCCAGGCACCAAGAGGCAGGCCGAGCGCGATGCCGAGCGCCACGATGGCCAAGGCGATTTCGAGGTAGTGCCAGGCCAGTCGGGCGTTCGAATAGCCGAAGGCTTTGAGCATACCGATTTGTTCTCGCTGTGTCCCGATGAGTCGGGACAGCACCACGTTGACCAGGAAGGCAGCCGCCAGCAGGAAGATGGAGGGCAGGAGGATCGACAGCGGAGCCAGCGGCGTGAGGTGCTCTTCGAGCATCACGTGCGACGGCTGACTGTCGCGCCCGTATGCACCGCGCCCGCCGTACGGCAACAGCACGCGATCCATACCCACGACGACATCGCGTTCGGCTGCGCCGTTCGCCAGGGTGATCGCCACGTCGTTGAAAGCCCCCCGGAGGCCAGTGAGCGCCTCGAGTTCGTCGCGCGCCATCCACAACACCGCGAATCTGCGGTCGTCGTTGATCTGCGCGCCGGGCGGAATCGCCATCACGTATTCCGGGGACAGCGCGACACCGACCACGTGCAGCACGACGCGTCGTCCTCCGACGGTCGCGGTCAGCGGCGCTCCCGGCTCGAGGTCGTGTCGTTCGGCAAACGCCTCGTTGACCATCACCTCGCGTGCCCGCCCGACCTCGACGTGGCGCCCGTGGCGCAGGTAGAGGTCGCCGAGGGCGTGCTCGGCTTGAGGGGGCACCGAGATCACGACAGCCGAGGCCGGTTCGTCGATCCCGGGCACGTCGAGAATCGCGCGGGCGACGATGCGGGTATCCACCGCGGCCACGCCGGGCACGGCTGCGAGGTCGCGAGCCACCGACCTCGGCGCGCGCGCCAGCGACGACCACACGTCCGCCAGCCGCTACTGCGCGTAGTAGTGGTGCTGTGACAGGCGAACCGAGCGGTACATGGTCACGAGGCCGACGAACAAGGCGACGGCAACGGCGACGACCAGCGCGATCGCCACCGCCTGCGCTCTCATGTGCCGGAGATCGCGCAGCAGCTTGATGTCGAGGGCGCGGGTCACCAGACCAGCTCCTGCGGAGAGACGCGCGCCGAGTTGCGGCGATCGCCGATGAGCCAACCGTCGCCGAGCTGCAGCACGCGGTCGGCCATCGCGGCGATCGCGGCATTGTGCGTGATGATCGCCGTGGCGCCACCAATCTCACCACTCACCCGAGCAATGGCGTCGAGTACCAGCTTGCCCGTGCTCACGTCGAGCGCGCCGGTCGGCTCGTCGCCCAGCAGGATCTGCGGCCGTTTCGCGACCGCCCGCGCGATGGCCACGCGCTGCTGCTCGCCGCCGGAGAGCTGCGCAGGGAAATGGTCGAAGCGATGGCTCAAGCCGACGAGGTCGAGCGCCTGCTCCGGCGACATCGCGTCCTCTGCGAGGTCAGTGACGATGGCGACGTTTTCCCGGGCCGTCAGGCTCGGGACCAGGTTGTACGCCTGAAAGACGAACCCGACCTGGTCGCGCCGGTAGCTCGTGAGCTGCCGATCGCCGGCCTCGGTCAGATTCTGCGTGCGGTACGTGAGGCGCCCGCTGGTCGGCACGTCGAGGCCGCCCAGGATGTTCAACAGCGTCGACTTGCCACTCCCGGACGCGCCGAGGAGGACTACGAGCTCGCCAGACGCCAGGGTGAGGTCAATCCCGCGCAATGCAGGCACGTCGACTTCGCCCATGGTGTAGATCTTCGTGAGCGCTTCCGCGGCGAGCACTGCCCGGGAGAAGCTCCTGTCGCCTTCAGGTTCGGTGTGCAAGGCCGTTCCTCCGGATCGAGGTCGAGTAGCGGGATTCTCCCACGGCGTGGTGCTGGCTTTTCCGCAGGCTGCTCAGTCACAACCCGAGAACGCGCGATGTTCCGCGCATCGCCAGTCGTTCTCTACTGGCATTGCACGGCGGGGGCCATCTCTGCCGGATCCGTGAATCATTAAGGACAATTAATCGCGCGCTTTGTTCCCCGCCGACCGAATCTCGTCGACGCGTGGCAGTATCGAACCGAGTCTTGTCCGTGAAGGGAAGGTCCAAGCCTGACGATGCATGTTCAGCAATCCGGCGGCGTGTCTCGGCGTACGACTGCCGCTTTGGTGCTCGCGGTGTTCACCGTCTCGGTGGGATACGGCGTCGTCCTGCCCCTTCTCCCCAGTCTGGTCCAGCGGCTCCAGGCGACGGCAGATGCCGCTGCTCTCGTCTCTCGACACACCGGCCTCCTGACGGCCACATACGCGCTGGCCCTGTTCCTCGCGGCTCCGGCTTGGGGCCGCCTATCCGATGCGTATGGCCGCCGAAACGTCCTCGTCACGGGCATGTTGGGTTTCAGCGCGGCCACGGCGGTGTTTTCGGCCGTCGGCAGCATCGGCGGCGTCTATGTGCAGCGCTTTCTGAGCGGGATATTCGCGGCGGCCGCCGTACCCGTCGGCGCGGCGACGATCGGCGATCTGGCGCAGGCGGCCGAACAGCGCGGGCGGAGGCTCGCCTTTCTGAGCATGGCGGGCATCGCCGGGTTCCTGATCGGGCCAACACTTGGCGTATTCGTCAGTCGCGTCGGAACCGAAACCCTCGGACTCGGCGCGCAGCCGGGATCCATCACCATCCCGCTGGCATCCATGGCCGTCCTCGGCGCGTTCGTCAGCGTGGTCGTGGCGGTTGCGGTCCCGAACAATCCCGGTGCGCCTGGACCACGAGAACCGCGTCCTACCGGCCCGCCGCCTGCGGCGACCCGCGCGATCGTGAGGCTTCTGGCGCTGACGTTCATCGTGTCGTCGGCTATCGGCGTGTTCGAGGTGGGACTGGCGCTCCGCGGCACGCAGGAACTCCTGCTGACGCCGTATCAGATCGCCCTGATGTTCACCGAGTGCAGCCTCGTCATGTTCGCGGCGCAGGCCGCCGTGTTTTCTCCCTGGATCAAGCCTGAAGCGACGAGCCGGTTCATCACGCCTGCCCTCACGGTGCTGCTGGTCGGATTGCTCTTCGTCCCATGGGCCTCCGACTTCGTCCTGATGCTGACCGTGGTCGGCGGCGTCGCGGCCGGTGCCGGCGTGGCGTCGCCGATCTTCACCTACTGGATCTCGACGAAGGCCGGTCCGGCACAAGGCTGGCAACTTGGCAAGCAGACTGCGGCGGCGAGTCTGGGGATGACCGCGGGATCGGCGGCCGGCGGGCTGCTGTTCAATGTCGGCGGCGTGTCTGGCGTGTCGTTCCTGCTGACGGCTGGACTGGTCGCGGTGGGACTGGTCGTGGCGAGCGATCTGCGTTCGATCCTTGCCGCCGGTCTCACGGATCCAGACAGGGGCGGCAGGAAGCAGTCATGAGCGCAACTGTACCGCGAAATGCTGTGATGGCAGGAGCCGTCGTCGCGGCGGTGGGAAGCTACTGGTTCGGCCGTGCGGCGACGGACGATATGGCCGCGCGGGCGATCGCGATCTTCGTCCTCGCAGCCGTTCTCTGGGCAGCCGAGGCGCTTCCATTGTTCGCCACGGCCCTGATCGTCGTGTCGCTGGAGGTCCTGCTCCTGGCAGGAGACGGTGGATTGGCAGACGAGGTCACGTACCTCCTCAGTCTGGCCGGTCCCGCCGACGAGGCAGGGGCCGGCCGCACGTCCATTCCCGCCGGCGCGTTCCTGAGCCCGTTCGCGAGCGACATCATCATGCTCTTTCTCGGGGGCTTTCTGATGGCGGCGGCGGTCACCCGTCACGGCGTCGACCGTGTATTGGCGCGGCGCCTCCTCCAGCCGTTCACGCGATCGCCGCTGGCCCTGATGTACGGTCTCGCCGGGCTCTCCGCGTTCCTCAGCATGTGGATGAGCAACACCGCGACCGCTGCGATGATGATCGCCCTGTCCGGACCGATCCGCGACCAGTTGCCGCCCGGTCATCGATTTCGCATGGCCTTGGTGTTGGCCATCGCATTCGGCGCGAACATCGGCGGCATCGGCACGCCCATCGGGACGCCGCCGAACGCCATCGCGTTCGGGGCGCTCAACAGCGCCGGCTACGAGATCAGCTTTCTCCGATGGATGGCGATCGCGGTCCCTCTGGAAGTGCTGCTGCTTGCGGGCGCCGGCGTCCTCCTGCACTCCCGCTTCAGGCCCGAGCCTGGTCTGCGGCTAGCCCTTCCGTCTGCCTCAGGGCCTTTGCCGACTCGTGGCGCCGTGACGCTCATCGTTCTGGTCGCCGCCATCCTGTTGTGGATGACAGGCGGCTGGCACGGACTCGGCCCCGGCACCGTGGCGCTTCTTGCCGCCGCAACCCTCCTGGTGGCCGGCGTGATCACCTCCGCGGACATGGACACCGTCGACTGGAGGGTGCTGATTCTCATGTGGGGCGCCCTGTCGCTCGGTGTGGCCGTGGAGCGATCCGGGCTCGGCGCCTACCTTGCCGGCACGGATCTGTCCGCGCTACCGGGCGGTATCTGGAGCGTGGGAGCGGTCATCGCGCTCGCCGGCGTGGGGCTCAGCACGTTCATGAGCAACACGGCCGCGGCCGCCCTCCTTGTGCCCATGGCGCTGGCGGTGTCCATCCCAGGGCGGGAGGAATTCGCGATGCTGGCCGCATTCGCGTGTTCGTTTGCCATGGCGATGCCGGTGTCCACGCCACCGAACGCGTTGGCCTATGCCACGGGAGAGATCCCACGGCCTGCCATGGTGCAGGCGGGTGGACTCGTCTCTGGCTTGGGCATGGTCCTGATGCTGATTGGCTTCCACCTGGTCTTGCCGCTGGCGTTCTGAGAGCCATCAGCTCAGGTCCTGCCCGGATGGCGAACAATTGATTAAGAAGGTTTAATCGAGAACTCATGCCACTCCCCATTGGTGACGGCTATCCTCTCCTTGCTGCGGCTCCCACGGACGCGGGGTCCGCCTGTCGCGTGCGGCGCAACCGTCGCGCGACCCATCTCGACATCCAGACTCTGCCGCCCATATCGTGAGGTCCTATCATGCGAGTGCTTCTGGCAACCGATGGTTCTGAGTACAGCGAAGCTGCCGCTCTGGAGATGGCCCGTCTGGGTCTCCCGGCCGGCACCCAGGTCAGTGTCGTGTTCGTCGCTGAGACGCCACAGTACGGAGTCACGACCTCTCCGTACCCCGTGCCGTTGAACTTGACCGAACTCGAAGCCGCCCAGCGCGAACGAGGGAACGTAGCCGTCGCCCGCGCGAGAGAGATACTGGAGGCTGGTGCCGTCAAGAATCAGATCACGGTCACGACGAAGGTGGTCTCCGGCGCACCCAAGCAGTCCATCCTTGCGGAAGCGGAGCAGCTCGGAGCCGACTTGATTGTCGTCGGAGCCTGCGGCCATGGCCGGATCGAGCGGTTCTTCATCGGGTCCGTGGCTCAGGCCGTGGCCATGCACGCGAAGTGTTCGGTCCAGATCGCGCGCAAGAAGGAATCGTAGGGTTTCGGGCTGTCTCAGGGTTCGATCGGACGCTCTCTTGCAGACGCGGGATAACACGGGCACACGTAGTCGGCTGATCTGTAGCGCTCGATCAGTCGAGTGACGAGGGACTCCGGATCCGAGTCGTACAGCACTTCGGATCCCGTCTGCTTGTTCAGGCTGGTCTCCAGGGCCGGCAGCGCGCTGGTGATACCGCCCGTGCCCTCCAACACGCCGATCAACTTACCTTGCTCGTACGCGATGGCGAACTCGCCGAGCGTGCCCGATCGACCGCCAGCCACGATGACGATGTCGCTGCTGTGAATGTTCACGAGCTCGCGTCCCATCAGGCCAAGCCCGGTGAAGATCAGGACGTCGTATTCCCGAAACGGAGAGCCGAACGTTTCGACGTGCTCTTTCAGGGTGAACGCGGGCGAGATGCCGACGATGTGGCCGCCGGCGGCCTTGGCCGCGACGACGACCTCGTGTGGCAGGCCCGGGCAGGCGCCCGTCAGCAGACACGCGCCGCTGGCCGCGATGGCGAGGCCGAGCCGGCGACACGTCTCCGCCACGGCGGGGTCCAGTTGGCCGCCAGCGGAGCCCATGACGCCGATTCTGATCTGGACGCCCGTGAACGGATCACGGGCGATTCCACTCGTGCCCGCCGCGGCGTGGTGATGATTCATCTGTTCTCTCACGCAGGCGCGCCGTCACGGGGCGCTCGGCGGGACTCACTCCTTCGCAGAAGCCGCAACGCCAACGGCGGGAGCAGGGTCCATTGAAGGATCGGGGCCAATCCGATGCCAATAATCAGGGGCATGTTCGCGGAATAGCCCCACGACGCTCGAACACTCGTGTTGTACCACTCGCTCCACAGCGTATAGCCGAAGCCCGCGGCGATGAAGAGCGCGTCCGCTCCCCGGCGCGTGCCGATCCAGTGCCTTGTCCGAAATGCCAGGGATGTGAACCAGAAGGCGCCGAGCAGGATGAAGCCGTCGCCGGCCGTGCAGTGCAGGCGCGTCCAGATCAAATACGGCCAGTCCCGGTTCCAGTCGGCGTAGAGGGGCGACTGCGCGAATTCCCACGCGGCATTGAGCGGCAGGGCCCATAGGAGGAGCGCCCATTCAGGCGATCGATGCGCCAGGTCGCATACCTCACCGGCCTTCTCCATGCCCGCGCTGTCTCGCGGGGCCCTCACTTCTCACGGGGACGCAGGGGACACCAGGGACACCGCACCTCCCCGGACGTGGTTTCGAAGAGCGCCAGACCCCCACAGGATGCTGTCAGACATCCGTGTTTGAACAGGAGCCCGACGGCCATCAACAGCATGGCCGCCGCGACGATGGCGACTGTAGCGAGCCACAAGCTCATGGCGCCTCTCCTTCGGCTGGACGCCGACGGGCTCGAGCGGCGTTCCTGACGTCGCTATTGCTCGCATCCGCCGACGCACGGCCATCCTCGATACGTAATCTCTGGCCGCGCAGCCGTTCGAGGTATGGGCCGAACCCGTCGTCGCCGAGCCAGAACCGGATCAGATTGCTCACGCCGTTGCTCGTCAGCGTCGCGCCAGAGATGCCGTCGACCCGGTAGGGGTCTTCGGTCGCCGACCCGGCCTTCCCACGGATCACCTGAACAGCCGGTCTGCCGGCCTGGTCGAAGGCGCTCCTGCCTCGCCAGAGCGCTTTCCACCGGGGGTTGTCCACTTCGCCGCCAAGCCCCGGCGTCTCGCCGTGCTGGTAGAACGTGAGGCCCCGAACCGTGGCCAGGTCCGATTCGAGTGCCAGAAAGCCATACAACGTCGACCACAGTCCCTTGCCCTCGACCGGCAGGATGATGGCTTGTAGCTGTCCGTCCGGCGCCATCAGCTTGTAGACGAGGGCATAGTGGGGCAGCCGCGGCAGGCGGGCCAGGTTTCCGGGAACCTGATGACTGGTGCCAGCTGCCTGCGCGGACGTCCGTTGGTCGTAGGTGTACGGGTCGACGTCTGGAGCCTCTTCCCCCGTTCGAAGGTCGACGACCGCCAGCTCGATCGGCTCGAAGTGATGGCGAACGGTTTCGCGGGTGACACGCTCGCCGTCGGCGATCAGTCCTGCCGCGAGGAGTACACCCTCTGCCGGGCGAGCAGCTCGTTGGCCTGCTGGCGGCTTCGCATGGTCACATAGGCGGTGGAGACAGCCGTTGCCGCCACGACGCTAAGCGCGGTCATGAACCAGAGGCTGTAGAGCACGCCGTGCCTGTCGTTGCCGCCCGCTGTGGACGAGGTCATTTCCATGAGGCATTACCCCCGCTCACCGTGAAACGCCTTGTCGCGGCGACGTCCTGCTGTCGAGCAGCGCTGGGTACGTTCCGACCGACAAGCCGCGAATACCTGAAGCCGGGTCCCTCACCGGACGGTGTCCGCGAGTGCCCTGTGCAGGGCTGCGGCTCCGCTTGCTTCCTTCGCGGCTTCACGAAGCCGGGAGACCAGACGGTCGCAGTGCGGGGCAGCCGCCGAGGCGCCGCGCGGCAGCGCCCGATAGGCCCGCGCCATCCGGGCGTGGCTGTCCCTTCGCTGGAATAGCGGTTGGCGAGCGTCGAGGAAGTACCTGGCCAACCTTCCGTGCTCGGCGGGCGTGCCTGCAGTGGCCGCGAGCGCATCCAGTTGCTCCTCGGTCGGCGCCGGCGCGCCAGCGCCCATCTCGAACCTGGCGCTGTCCGGTGGTGAAACCGACGGCGCGCCGGCGGCTAGCGCGTTGTGGTGCGCAGCGAGCTTCCCGAGCGTCTCCGCCGACCGGGTGTTGAGCTCCGCGAGGCGGCGGCAGTGCGCACTCGTCCCGGCGCCCAGGTTGCGGCTCGGGTTCCCGAGGAAGCGCTTGGACATCGACGTATGCCGTCTGGCCTGAGATGCGTACTGCTCCGCGAGCGCTGCGAAGTGCGCACCGAGCCGGGCGTGCGCCTCCGGTGTGTTCGACGAAGCCAGCCGTTCAACTTCTAGCGTGTTGAGAGTGGGCGATGGCGGTGACTGCGCCGCAACGCTGGTGGCAGTCGCGACCGTTACTAGCACACCCACCGCCAGACTGCCCATCTGAACCTTCTTCATGGCAAACCAACCTCTCTTGATCCAATGACACGGCCACGCATGCATCCCGCACTACCACTCCCCAATCTCGGATCGGGCAGGCCTGACCGAGACCCACCAATCGATTAGTCAGCACGACGACCCATCAGATTTGCGACACCCGGGAGTTGCCGTTCACGTCGTACCCATCAGGCGGATGGTCACCGACGCTCTCCGCCCTCGCGCCGAATCAGCGACGAACACCGCGACATCATCTGCATCATGTCGATGGGCTGCCCGCCCATCGCCGACGCCATGCTGTCCATCAGATGTTTCATTTGGCCACTGGCAACGAGGCCAGCGCCCTGGGCGCGGCTCGGCGTCGTCATGTGGTGATCGGTTGTTGATCCGGGCTCCACGTCCCAGGACCGCATCGGATGAGGCATCAGCAGGCGGTCTTCCACCAAGGCCACGAGCAGTTCCGCCATGATCGGGACTCTCGCGTCGCCCGTCGCGGCGTTCAGCTTCGCGGCCAGGCTTTCGAGACGTACGTCGGACGCCTGCACGGCGGCGGCCATCTCGCGGCACGCCGTCGCTTCACGGTCGTCCGCCGCCGCTGTCTGGGTGGCCCGGTGCACGATCGGCGATCCAGTAGGCGCGGGCGAAGCGGACGGCTCGGGACGCTGAGCCCGCACACCGCCCATGCTTGCGGCGCCTCCGGCGAGAAGGACGATGAGCGTTCCGCTGAGGATTCTCGTCTTGTTGGTCATGAGTCAAGTCTCCGGCATCCACAAGGACGCACGCTCCGTGCCAGAGGTCGCAGGCAGCGGCGCTTCAGGCGCAGTCAGCGGATTCCGAATGCCACAGTTCGTGGTGAGGATAACCCCGCGATCGACTGGAAAAATCCTGCGGCGCGGCAGTTACGGTTAAAGAGAATTAATCAAGATCAGCCTGGTCACGGCGCGGCGACGGCCGTTATCTTCACTCAAGGGCGGCACGACGGAACGATGCCGCCGGAGGATGCCGACGATGACCAAGGATCCCGTGTGCGGAATGTCAATCGAAGAGAGCAAGGCAGCCGCGAGTATCGTCCATCAGGGCCGGACGTACTACTTCTGCAGCGAGAGCTGCAAGACGAAGTTCCTGCAGGATCCTCTGCGCTACGCCGAGAGCGGTCACTCCGGCCAGCTCGGTCAACGGTGAACGCCGGTCGGCCGGAGGAGTGTGCACCGGCCCGATGGAGCGTAGGGACACGTTGACGAGTCCACAGAGGCTGCGGAACCAGAGTGGCGGTTTGCTTGGAATCTTCGCGCTCGGCCTTGTGGTGGCGGCGGGCGGCGCTGCGATGGCGTCGGCAGTTCAGCAGAGGCCGGTCGCGCCCGAGGCCATGTTGCTCTCGGTCCTGCAAGGCACCGATACGAGCGCGTCTCGTATGACGCCAATGGGCGCGTCGAACGGGCCGTCATCGACGTCGGTCCGCTCCAAGACGATGGCGACTCAATCAGCGTGTCCCTGGATGTAGAAGTCCAGAAGGACGGCTCGATCGCTCGGCGCTTCTCGACACGATGGGCATGCGAACGCTCAGGAGGGAAGACGCTTCGTATTCGGCGCT
>JAWKHR010000032.1:0-75724 GCA_041394725.1 Vicinamibacterales bacterium
CTTCTACTCGGGCATCATCTACCGCGCGCTGGGCATCCCCGTGAACATGTTCACCGTGATGTTCGCGATCGGCCGGATGCCGGGGTGGATCGCCCAGTGGATCGAGAGCCGGCAGGATCCGGACGGCCGCATCGCGCGGCCGCGCCAGGTCTACACCGGCGCGACCCGCCGACCGTACGTGCCGCTCGAAGGGCGCTGACGGATCTCGCCGGGCCGCAGGGAGGGCGACGCGGTGCACGCGACGGGGGACAGGCACAGCGAGCGGCGCATCGACCCGGTCACCGGGGCGCCGTACCTCGCGGTGTTCGTGCGGGGGGCGGCCGTCCAGGACGACCGGCTGCTCAACAAGGGCACGTGCTTCACGCTGGAGGAGCGGGAGCAGCTCGGCCTGGCCGGGCTGCTCCCGCCCGCGATCCAGACGCCCGACGAGCAGCTGGCGCGCGCCTACGAGAACTACCTGAAGGCCGGCGACGACGTGCGGAAGTATGTGTTCCTGGCGGCGCTCCAGGACCGGAACGAGTCGCTGTTCTGCCGGCTCGTCCTCGATCACCTCGAGGAGATGGTGCCGATCATCTACACGCCGACGGTCGGCCGCGCGTGCGAGGAGTACAGCCACATCTACCGGCGCCCGCGCGGGCTCTACGTCGCGGCGCGGCACCGGGGCCGGCTCGACGAGGTGCTCCGCAACGCCGTGCCCGAGGCGCCCCGCGTCATCGTCGTCACCGACAACGAGGCGATCCTCGGCATCGGCGACCAGGGCGTGGGCGGGATGCCCATTGCCATCGGCAAGCTGGCGCTCTACACGGTCGGCGCCGGCATTCACCCGGCGCGCACCCTGCCGATCGACCTCGACGTCGGCACCAACAACCCGGCGCGGCTGGCCGATCCGCTCTACCTCGGCGTGCGCGAACGCCGGCTCCGCGGCGACGCGTACTTCGGGCTGCTCGACGAGCTGGTCGAGAGCCTCGGCCGCATCTATCCCCGCGCGCTGGTGCAGTGGGAGGACTTCGCGAACGCGAACGCGTTCGACGTGCTGGCGCGGTACCGACGCCGCGTGCTGTCGTTCAACGACGACATCCAGGGCACGGGCGCCGTCGTGGTCGCGGGCATCCTGAGCGCGCTCGAACGCGTGGGGCGCCGGCTCGAGGACGAGCGGGTACTGTTCTACGGCGCGGGCGCGTCGGGCGCCGGGTCGGCGCTGGCCGTGCGGGCGGCGATGCGGGCCGCGGGCGTCCCGGCGTTCGACATCGGCCGGCAGGTGATCGCGCTCGACTCGAAGGGGCTGATCCTCCGCGACCGGCCCGGCCTGGCCGGCGCCAAGCACGAGATCGCGGCCGATCCGGCGCTGGCCGCCGACTGGCCGCGCGCCGCCGACGGCACGTTCCACCTCCCGGAGGTGGTCCGCGGATTCCGCCCGACCGTGCTCGTCGGTGCGTCGGGCCAGCCAGGTGCGTTCTCGCAGTCCGTCATCGCCGACATGCTCACCGGTTGCCGGCGGCCCATCGTGCTCGCGCTGTCGAACCCCGACAGCCGGACCGAGGTGCTGCCCGCCGAGCTGATCCGATGGACCAATGGCGCGGCGATCGTGGGGACGGGCAGCCCGTTCGCGCCCGTGACGCACGCCGGCCGGACGCACGTCATCGGGCAGGGGAACAACGCGTTGATCTTTCCGGGTGTGGGCCTCGGGGCGACCGCCGTGGAGGCGACCTGGCTCCCCGACGAGGCGTTCGCCGCCGCGTCGCGCGCGCTCGTGCAGGTCACGGCCGCGGGCGGGGCGCCCGAGGGGCCCATCTATCCGCCGCTCCACCGGCTGCGGGAGGTCTCGCGCGCCGTGGCCGGCGCGGTCGGTCGCGCCCTGGTCGCCGCCGGCGCGGCGCCGCCGATCGCGCCGGACGCGATCGACCGTCGCGTGGAGGCCGGGATCTGGGAGCCGGGCTACCTGCCGTACCGGGCCGCGGAAGTGGACGAACCCGTGGCGCCGATGTGACCGTCCCGCGTCGAACGGCACGCGGACGGAAACCGCCGCGCGCCGACGTCGCCCTGTGCGGAGACGGGCGCTACTCGTTGCGCAGCGCGATCATCGGGTCCACGCCGGCCGCGCGTCGCGCGGGCAGCAGGCTCGCGACCAGCGCCGACAGCGCCAGCACGCCGATGGCGGTGGCGAACACGCGCCAGTCGCCGGTGTCCATCCGGAACAGGAAGCGCTGCACCTGGTCGCCGAGCAGGAACGCGCCGACGCCGCCGATGACGAGCCCGCCCGCGACGAGCAGCGAGGCCTGCCCGAGCACCATCCCGACCACGCTGCGGCGCGTCGCGCCGAGCGCCATCCGGACGCCGATCTCCCGCTCGCGTTGCGAGACCGTGTAGGCCATCACGCCGTAGATGCCGGCCGCGGCGATGACGAGGCCCAGGACGCCGAACAGGCCGAGCAGCAGCATGTTGAACCGCCGCTGCGCCACCTGCCGGGCCAGCACCTCCTCCATCGTGCGCACGTTGCGCAGCGGGACGTCCGGGAGCACCGAGAGCACGGCGGACCGGACGGCCGGCAGCACGTCGTACGGATCGCCCGTCGTCTTGACGACGAGTTCACTGAAAAAGGTCGGGCCCTGGCCGATCGGCACGTAGGCCTCGGTGCGCGGCTCCGTCTCGAGGTTGCTCTGGTAGACGTCGCCCACGACGCCCACGATCGTCCGATCGCCGTTGATGCCGATCGTCCGGCCGACGGCCTCCTCGTCCGGGAAGTACTTCCTGGCCGCCGACTCGTTCAGGATGACGACCGGCTGCGACCCCGCGCGGTCGGTCGCGGTGAACAGGCGCCCGGCGCGGAGCGGGATGCCGATCGCGCGGTGGTAGTCGGCCGTGACCTGGCGGATGCTCACGCCCCGGTCGCTGCGATCCAGCTCGCGGCCCGGGATGGAGACGGTCGTGATGCTCATGCTGCCGCCCATCGGCATGCCGCCCGAGATGGCCGAGGCGGCCGCGACGCCCGGCAGGCCCGCGACGCGGCCGACGATCTCGTCCATCTCGCGCGTGTAATCGCGCGGGGTCTGGTTCGGGGCGGTCGGCTCGAACCGCGGCGAGATGGCCGCCGTCAGGACGCGCGCCGGATCGAAGCCCGGGTCGATCCGCATCAGGACGCGGAAGCTGCCGATGAACAACGTGGCGCCCACCACGAGGATGACCGCGATCGCGACCTCGGCCACGACCAGCACGTGGCGCAGGCGCCGGGCCGCGCCGCCGGTGCTCGCGCCGCGCGCGCCCTCCTTGAGCGCGTGCGTCAGGTCGGGGCGGGAGAGCTGGAGGGCCGGGACCAGGCCGAACAGGAGCCCGGTGAGCAGCGCGAGGCCCGCGGCGGCGCCGAGGACGCGCAGGTCGAGCGCGATCGTCGCCAGGCGCGGCACGCCCTCGGGCATCGCCGCCTTGAGCACCTGGACGGCCCACCACGCGAGCGCGACCGCGAGCGCCGTGCCGATCGCCGAGAGCACGACGCTCTCGACGAGGAACTGCCGGATGAGCCGCCACCGGCCCGCGCCCATCGCCGCGCGGATGCCGACCTCCCGTTCGCGCCCGGTGGCGCGCGCGAGCAGCAGGTTGGCGACGTTCGCGCACGCGATGAGCAGCACGAGCCCGACCGCGCCGAGCAGCAGGAGCATCCACTGCTGCGTGCGCGCGCCGACGATGTGGTCGCGCAGCGGCCGCACGCCGATGAGGCTGTCCTTGTTCCAGTCCGGGTGGGCGGCCTGGAGGGCGAGCGCAATCTGGTCCACATTCGCCTGCGCGGCCGCCATCGTCACGCCGGGCTTCAGGCGCGCGATCGCCTGCAGGTAGACGCTGCGCCGCCGCGGGTCGCGCACGCGTTCGTCCGGCGGCACCACGTACGGCACCCACAGCTCCGTCGCCCGCGCCGCCCCGATCGGGTACTCGAAGCCCGGCGGCATGACGCCGACGACCTGGTAGCCGCCGCCCTCGATCGGGATCGTCCGGCCGACGATGTCCGGGTCCGCGCCGAAACGCCGGCGCCAGAGCCCGTCGCTGAGGACCGCGACGCGGTGCTGGCCCTCGACCTCGTTGTCACCCGTGAACGGCGCGCCCAGCGCCGGGTAGGTCCGCAGCACGTCGAAGAACGGCGCGGTCACGCGCTGGACCCGCAGCTCCTCGGGTTCGGCGCCGGGCTCCTGCAGCGTGAAGGCGCCGCCGGCAATGGCGGCCATCGCCGAGAACACCTGCTGTTGGGCCGCCCAGTCCACGTAGTTCTGCGGCGCGATGCTCGAGACCGAGTCCGGGTCGGCATTCGGCCTCGGGAAGTCCGGGTTGGGCGGGCGGCGCTCGCCGACCGCGACGAGCCGGTCGTGCTCGTCGAACGGCAGCCCGCGCAGCACCACGGCGTCCACGACGGAAAAGACCGCCGTGCTCGCCCCGATCCCCAGGGTGAGGACGACGAGGGCGACGATGGTGAAGGTCTTCGAGGCGCGCAGGGCGCGGATGGCCGCCTTCAGGTCCTCACGCATGACGCCTTTGACGCCCGTCGGCCCGTCCGGGTTTGGCCCGGCGCGCGCCCCACCCGACCGCCCAGAGCGTGACCACGATCTGGACGAGGATGACCGAGACGATGAGGCCGGGCCGGCCGGCCATCCAGCGCTCGGGGCCGGGCACCGACGCGAAGAACAGCGAGAGGTTGGCGAGGTTGAACCCGACGATCACGGCGAGCAGGGCGGCGCCGCCGCGGAACACCCGCCAGCACAGCAGGCCGAAGCCCAGCTCGACCGCGAAGGCGAGCGCCGGGGCCTTCGCGTAGAGAAACGTCCCGTACGCGTGGCCGGTCATGCCCGGCGCCAGCGCGATGTCGCCGTCGTGCGTCGCGAGATCGAGCACGAGGTGCGAGACGATCCCCAGGCCGACCGCGAGCCCGACGCGCGGCCGACTCGCCACCACGCCTGCGATCACCGCCAGCACACCCGCGCCCGCCATCGTCGCGATCGAGTGCGAGTACGGCATGAAGGCGAGGTGGATGTCGCCCACGAAGCGCACCGCCGGCTCGGTCGTCGTGCGTTCGAGGCCGACGTAGTTCAAGGCGACCCACGCGAGTTCCATCACCTGGACCGAGAGCAGCAGCAGGACGAGGGACACGTCGGGGAACTTGCGCCGGAGCAGCAGGGCCGTCGCGGCGTGGTTGATGGCGAACATCGCACCTCCTGGCTGGGCACAGGCGGGACGATGGCGCACCGGGGGAGGGGCCTGCGCCGGATTGGACTGGGGTGACGGCGTGTTCGTCCAGTGTATCGCGCGGACTCAGCGCCCGCGCAGCTGCCGGCGGAGGGCGTCGTCCACCTCGTCCGCGAAGAAGACCTTCACGGTGTTGAAGACGTCGGCGGTCCACTCGTCCTGCGCGAGCAGCCAGCGATCGACGAATTCGCCGATGGTGCGGCGCGCCGTGTCGCGCGCGAGCACCATGCGCGCCGGATCGTTCGCGCGGGTCTCGAGTTCGGTCGAGAGGCTGCGGCGCAGCGCGTCGAGCTGTTCCTGCTTGTCGAAGCGCGCCCAGCCGTTCTCGGTCTTCTCGCGCAGCGTCGCCGTGTCGATGGCCACGGGCAGGCTGGGGCGCAGGTCCGGGGCGACGACCACGGCCGTCTGGCCGCGCGCGGCAATCTGCCAGGCCGGATCCGAGAGCGGGACGCCGTAGCGGTAGACGGCCGAGGCCTGGATCTGCGACACGGTGCTGCCGAGGTAGATGCCCCACCAGGTCCGGCTGTCCGACCGGTAGAAGTCCTCGGTCATGCGCACGGTCGCCACCTCGAGCAGGCCGCCCGGGGTGGCCTCGACCACCGGCGGCCGGGTCTGCCACGCCGTCGTCAGGTCGCGCGGTGGCGGCGTCCAGCCGGTGCGCTGCCAGAAGAGCACGGCCAGGACGATGGTCGCGGCCAGGATGGTGAAGGCGGCCAGCCACGAAAGGGCCTGGGCGCCGAACCGGGGGCCCGAGTCCGTCATGCCGATCCTCCGCTCGCGGATGGCGCCGAGGTTTCGCGGCGCCTCGGGGCGTGGCGCGTCACGCCGCCTCCACGTCTGTGGCGAGGCGCGCGAGCCGGCCGTCGATTGCGGCGAGCTCTTCCTGCCGCGCGGCGAGCGAGGCGCGTTCGCCCTCGACGAACTGGACGTAGGGCGCGATGCCGTCCTCGACGCGCCGGATGCTGCGCTCGATTTCCTTGTGGAACTGCGTGGTCAGCGCGCCCATGAGCTGCTCGCGCAGCCGTGCGAGGCGGGCGTGCAGTTCGCGGCGCGCCGTCTTGCGCCGGTACGGGATCACGATGAAGCCGACGGTCGCGAGGACGCCGGCCGCGAGCAGGCCGGTGACGTCGGCCGCGGTGGACGTGGCGATGAGCGACACCGCGGTGCCGAGCCCGACCGCGCCAGCCTGCAGCAGCGCTGCGTTGGCGACCGCCATCTGGACCGACTGCGCCATCCGCGCCGCTTCGGCGCGCTGGTCGTGCGCGTCGAGCGTGTCCTGGGCGGCCTTGCCGACCGTGTCGAGCAGCCGCGCGCGGTCGTAGTCGAAGCCGCCCGCCAGCCGGCCCGCCACGCGTTCGGCGTGCTCCGATCGCCGGCGCGCGAGTCGATCGCGCACCTCGGCCCACTGCTGCAGGTCGCTCGCCACCAGCCAGTCGATGAACCCGGCCACGCGTTCCTCGATGTGCTTCGGCAGGTCGCCGATGACCGTGCGCTCGAACTCGAGCTGGATGCGGCTCCTGTTCATCAGGTCGAAGATCCGCCCGACGCGCACCGTGTCCTCGAAGAAGGCGTCGCCCCGCTGCTCGAACTGGCGCAGCAGGTTGTCCACCTCGGCGAGCCGCAGCTCGAAGCCGCGCGTCATCTCGCGGCGGAATCCGTCGAGGCCGGACCGGATCTCGGCGACGGTCGCCGTGTCCTCGTCGAGGAGCGCCAGGCGCGAGCCGACGAGCGTCCGGTACTCGCCCGCGAGGCGGCGGCCGACGCCGATCGGGTTCATCAGCTTCAGCCGGAACCGCTCGCCGGCGTGGAGCGTGGTGCGGACGTAGGACTCGAGCGCCGGGAACTGCGAGCGCTGCAGCGCCTCGGCGTCGCCGGCGGCCTTCGCGGCGAGCGCCTGGCGCGCGGAGACCGCGAAGAGCTCGGGCGCGAAGCCCAGCAGCGCGCGGACGTTGTCGCGCACGAACGTGCACACCGCCTCCAGGTCGCCTGGCGTCGCCAGCAGGTCGGCCTTGTTGACCGCGATGACGATCTTCTTGCCCCACTCGCGGATCTGCTGGAGGAACTGCCGCTCGCTCTCGGTCAGCGGGCGATCCGCGGAGGCCACGAACAGGATGAGATCGGCCCGGGGGATGAACCGCCGCGTCAGCACCTCGTGCTCGCGCACGATCGCGTTCGTGCCGGGCGTGTCCACCACGTGCATGTCGAGCAGGAGCGGCGCGTCGGCCGAGACCGACCGCACCTCGGGATCGCCGGCCGCCAATCCCTCCGCGGCCGCCGCGTCGGCCTGGCTGGTGTGGCGCAGGACCTGGACGTGCGTGGTCGTCGGCGTGACGCCCTCGGCCAGCACCGGGGCACCGACGAGCGCGTTGACCAGCGCGCTCTTGCCGGCGTTGAACTCGCCGACGACGACGAGCAGGAAGAAGTCGTCGAGCTGGGCGGACGAGGCGCGCACCGTGCGTTCGTCCTCGGCCCGGGCGCCGGCGCGGACGAGCGCCGCGCGGAGGTCGTCGAGCGCACGGCGCACGTGCCGGACGAGCTCGTCCTGCCGGGGCGTGAGGAGACGGGAGGCTGTCGGCATGGGCGCGGGCCGGGCGACCGCGCCACGGCTTCCGGCAGCGTACACCACCCGCCGCCCGGATCCCGGCTTGACGCCCGTCCTGCGGACCCGCATGCTGGAAGGGCATGCAGAACGTCTACCTCTCCGCCGGGAAAGCCCTCTGCCGGTTCTGCGGAGAGCACGTGCCCACCCATCGCCTCTCGACGCACATCGCCTCGGCGCATCCGCGTCCCGGCCGGCGGGACCTGACGCCCACGCTCGTCCGCAGACCGGGCGCGCCGAAGCCCGATCCGAACGCCTAGGCGGCGTCATGCGCCAACCCGCAGGCGCGCGGCCGCGGCTGGTCCCGTGAAGCCCTGGGAGATCATCGCACGCGCACGCACGCCGGACGGCACCGAGCTGGCGCTCGCGCGGCATCCCAGCGAGTTCGTGCTGCTCGCCGGCGGCGAGAGCCTGATGACGAGCCGCGTCCACCAGACGGAGGACGCGCTCGGCACGCTCGGTTGCCGGCTCGTCAGGGAGCGGCCGCATCCGGTCGTCCTCATCGGCGGGCTCGGCATGGGCTTCACCCTGCGCGCCGCGCTCGACACCCTGCCGGCGGACGCGCGTGTCGTGGTCGCCGAGCTGGTCCCTGAAGTCGTCGCGTGGAACCGCGGGCCCCTCGGGCCGCTCGCGGGACTCCCGCTCGACGACCCGCGCGTCACGGTCGAGGTCGCGGACGTCGCGGCGGTCCTGCGGGCGTGCCCCGGAGGCTTCGACGCGGTGCTGCTCGACGTCGACAACGGCCCGGTGGCATTCACGGCCGCGCCGAATGCCTGGCTCTACGGTCCAGCGGGCGTGGCCGTCACGCGGGCCGCGCTCAGGCCGGGCGGCGTCGTCGGCGTCTGGTCCACAGAGGACGATCGCCCGTACGCCCGCCGCCTCAGGCAGGCCGGGTTCCACGTCGAGATTGAGCGCGTGAAGCGGCGGCGAACCCGCGGCGGCCACCGGGACACCATTCTGCTCGCGCGCTGAGGCATCGCGACGTGTTCATCAGGGTCGTGGAATTCACCTGGCGCGCCGTCCGCCGGCCGTCGATCCTGGGCCTGTCGGCCGCGGGGACCGTCGGAGTGCACCTCGCGTACCGCCAGCTCGCCGCCGACGCCGAATTCTGGATGCTGCCCACCTCGACGATGCCCTGGGTGGCGCTGGCCCTCTGCGCCTGGGGCTGGCTCGGGCTCTCGGTGACGCGCACGGCCCTCGACGTCATCCGGGCCGACTTCCGGCCGCGGCCCGTGCACTGGGTGCCGCTGCCCGTCGCCTTCGAGGCGGGCGTCGTCGCGCTCGCCCTGGCCGTGCCCGTCCTCGCGCTGCTCGTCTTCCTGATCGTGCCGGGGCTCTGGCTCGCGCTCCGCTGGTCGCAGGCGACGATGCTGATCCTCGACGGCGAGGCGCGGTGGTTCGAGGCGGCGGGCGACAGCGCCGTGTGGACCGACGGGCGCAAGACGACGATCCTCCTCGTCTGGCTCGCGTTCAGCGCGGTGACGATGGTCGTGACGTGGCTGGCCGGCGTGGCCGGCGCGGTCGCGCTCGACGTGTCGGGATCCGCCACGATCGCGGGCGTGCCCGTGCTGCTCGGCCGGATCGCGACGGACGCGGCGGGCCTCGTGGTCGTCGCGGCCCTCTACGCGTCGATCGACGGCAGGCCGGCGGCGTTCTGACCGGCTGCGCGGGCCCAGGCTGTGCGGCCCCCCGCCGTCCCCGCGCCGCTCGGCTCCAGACGCGCGCTTCCGCGCCTTGCGGCTCCATGGCAGCGGCGGTAGCATCCGAATTCGGGTGTTCCGGCGCGACGAGGGAGGAGTCCATGGCGCACACCTACGAAAGCCTCAGGAAGATGACGATCGCGCAGCTGCGCGGCCTCGCGAAGGGCCTCGACCACGAGGCCGTGCAGGGCTACACGCAGATGAAGAAGGACCAGCTGCTGCCGGCGCTCTGCGCGGCGCTGGGCATCGAGGCGCACGAGCATCACGCCGCGGCGCTGGCCGAGAAGGCCGGGATCAAGACGCGGATGCGTGATCTGCGCGCGAAGCGGGCCGAGGCGCGCGGGACGGGAGATCACGACGCGCTCAGGCAGATCCGCCGCGAGTACCACCGGCTGAACCACGCGCTGCGCACCTCCGCGAAGCACGCCGAGCGGTAACCGGAGAGGCCGCCAGGACTCGTTCGTGCCATCCCGATCCGACCTGCTGCGTACGCTCGAGGCCTGGCTCGAGAACCCGGTCGTCGTCCGCCTCGCGGTCGCGCTGGCGGCCCTGGTCGCGGTCTTCGTGGCCACGCGGCTGCTCGCCCGCATCGTCGGCCGCTACCTGCGTGAGAGCACCACGCGGTACCAGGCGCGGAAGATCGTCACCTTCTTCGGCTACCTCGCGGCCGTGCTGGTCGTCGCGCTCGTCTTCAGCGACGCGCTCGGCGGGCTCACGGTGGCGTTCGGGGTGGCCGGCGCGGGCGTGGCGTTCGCCCTGCAGGAGGTCATCGCCAGCATTGCCGGCTGGGTGGCCGTGGCGTTCGGCGGGTTCTATCGCGTCGGCGATCGCGTGGAACTCGGCGGGATCCGCGGCGACGTGATCGACATCGGCCTCCTGCGGACCACGCTCATGCAGGTGGGCGAGTGGGTGAACGCCGACCAGTACAACGGCCGCATCGTGCGGGTCGCGAACAGCTTCGTGTTCAAGGCGCCCGTGTTCAACTATTCGGGGGAGTTCCCGTTCCTCTGGGACGAGATCCTCATCCCGATCAAGTACGGCAGCGATCACCGGCTGGCGCGCGATCTCATCACGCGCGTGGCGACCGAGGTCGTGGGGGACTACGCCCGCGGGGCCGAGCAGGCATGGGGGCCGATCACGCGCCGCTACGTGATCGAGCGCGCGTCCGTGCAGCCGATGGTGACGATGGTCGCGACGACGAACGCGATCGAGTTCACGGCCCGCTACGTCGTCGACTACAAGGCGAGGCGGTCCACGCGCGACCGGCTGTTCGCCGGCATCCTCGACGCCATCGACGCGCACGCCGACCGCGTCGGCATCGCGGCGGCGACGATCAACGTCGAGAAGCTGGCTCCGCTCGACGTGCGCGTCGAAACGCTGGATCCGCTGGATGTGCGCGTCGAGAAGCGGGATCCGCCGGACGGGCGCGCGAGCGGCGTCCCGCCGGGCACCGCGGGGGCATAGGCCCGGGGGCGGGCGGCGTGTGCCGTACCCGCGGCGTCAGGCGCTGCCCAGCTCGGAGCTGCCGCAGGTGGGGCACTGGAGCGTCAGCAGCCGCCTGGCGCAGGATTCACAGCAGACTTGCCGGCAGTTCGCGCAGACGAGCGGGCGTCCGCCCTCCTGTCTGCAGGTGGGGCAGATCCGGATGCCCCAGGCCGTCGGTTGACTCAACACCTTGCCCGACGGTCTTAGCCGATCGGGCCCACGGGGGCGAGCGTCAAACTGCGCCGGGCGGACGGATGGCGCTATGTGCCGCGCGTCTGGCCCGTGGGACTGGCGGGATCGCGACCGATTCCGGTCATCGGTTCGGGGCCGTTCGCCGCGGGTGCCGGCTCCAGGAGCTGCTCGCCCATGAGGCGGATGGCGTCGAAGGTCTCGCGGGCAAGCCGGACGATCGCTTCGCGCGGGGCGCCGGAGGCGTCGATGCCGTCGAGGGCGACCTTGAACGCCGCCCAGTGGCGGGGCTGGTCCTCGCCGTAGGGCAGGAGGTAGGCGCAGCCGTCCGGGCCGAGGCCGAGTCGGTCGGCCAGGCGCGGCGCGATGAAGCGGTTGCCGTTCGTGCTGCCTTCGAGGACGTAGATCGCCCCGACCAGGGCCGTCGGGTCCGCGCTGGCCGTTCGCGCGATCCGTTCGACGAAGGCGCGCGTCGCCGGGAGCGGCGCGGCGGCCTCCGGCGTGCCGCCGAGCGCGGCGATGTCGTTGCGGATCCGCGCGGTCTTCCCCTCGGCCGCCCGCGCGACGGTGGCCATCGCCGTGCCGCTGCCGCCGGCGGCCATCGCTTTGCCGCTGCCGACGGCGGCCATCGCATTGCCGCTGCCGACGGCAGCGAGCGCCGGCGCGGCCGCTTCGACGGCCGCATGGATCAGCCGCATCTGTTCCAGCCAGCGGCGGTACTCGTCGCGGGTGATCCGGGCGCCGGCCATGCGGCGCTGAAACGGCCCGTGCTCGGCCTGACGGTGGTCGTCGGCGGTGCGGTCGCGGAGATCGCGGGCGAGGGAGGGCTGGGACGTCATGGCTCGTGGGTCTCCGTCGCGGCCGGCGGCGCGCCGCACTGGCTGAGGAAGAGTGTGGTCGGCACCGCGATCCACAGCAGGCCCTTCAGCAGGAAGAAGAGGGTGGCCACCAGGCCCGCGCGGCGCAGGAACCGACGGGCGGGCGTGGGCGGCACGTCGGCCTTATTGCGACTCATCTCAACACGGAGGATAAATCGGACCTATCTGGTCGGTCAATAGGGATTCCGCGTCGCGCCCGACTACGACACCCTCGCCGACGCGCCGATCCTCGCGGGCGTGGACCTGTCGGTCACCCGGTTCACGGCCGGCGGCATCCCGCACGAATGGGTCTGGCTCGGCTCGGCGGAATGGGACGGCCCGCCTCTCCTTCGCCGTGGCGTTCGCGGCGCTCTGCCCTCCTGCAGGCGCGGCGTCGGCGCCGGCGCCCATCGTCACGGCGCAGCCGTCCGCGGCGCCGGCGCCACGTCACGGCGCAGCCGTCGCGGCGCGGCGCCCGTCCTGCTGGCGCGGCAATCCGCGGCGCCAGAGCCCATCGTCTACACCCTGCGGTTCCCGGACCCGGCCTCGAAGACGTTCGACGTCGAGATGGTCGTGCCGACCGACGGGCGCGCGACCGTGGACCTGATGATGGCGATCTGGTCTCCTGGCTTCTACGGGATCCAGAACTACGCGCGGCAACTGAGTGGGTTTCGGGCGACGACGCTCGACGGCGCCGCGCTCGAGGTCACGCCGGTCACCGACAGCCGATGGTCGGTGGCGACCGGCGGACGGTCGTCATTCCGCGTGACCTACACGCTCGCGGCGCCCCGCGGCAGCAATCTCTCGAACGGCGTGACGGAGACGTCGGCGGTCATCATCGGCCCGTCCACCTACGTCACGCTCGTCGAGCAGGCGCACCGCCGCGCGCTCGTCAACCTGGACCTCCCGGCCGGGTGGAAGGGATCGGCCACCTCGCTCGACCCGGCCCCGGACGGCCTACCGAATCACTACGTCGCGCCCGACTACGACACCCTCGCCGACGCGCCGATCCTCGCGGGCGTCGACCTGTCGGTCACCCGGTTCACGGCCGGCGGCATCCCGCACGAATGGGTCTGGCTCGGCCCGGCGGAATGGGACGGCGCGAAGGCCGCCGCCGCCATCACGCCGCTGATCGAGGAACACGTCCGGTTCTGGGGCCGTTTGCCGATCACCCACTACGCGTTCCTCAACATCGTCACGAGCGGGCGCGGCGGGTCGGGTGTCGAGCACCTGAACTCGGTGGCGATCACCGGCGGCGGACGGGAGCCGGCCGACCAGGCGGCGCGGTTCCGCAACGCGGCGTTCCTCAGCCACGAGTACTTCCACGCGATGAACGTGAAGCGCCTGCGGCCGGTCGAGCTCGGGCCGTTCGACTACGAGCACGCGCCGGTGACGACCGGCCTGTGGGTGGCCGAGGGCCTGACGTCGTACTTCGGCGACCTGCTGGCCGCGCGCGCCGGGATGGGATCGGCGGCGGACTACCTGGCGACGACCTCGCGCCACATCACCGACCTGCAGGTGCGGCAGCCGGGCCGGCTCGTGCAGACGCTCGAGCAGGCATCGGCGCAGATGTTCGAGCGGCTGCCTGCCGACCAGCGCGTGGATTACTACGTGAAGGGACCGGTCGTCGGGCTGGTGCTCGACGCGCACATCCGGCGCCGGACGAACGGCGCGCGGAGCCTGGACGACGTGATGCGGCTGGAGTATCAGCGGTGGTCGGGCGCCCGTGGCTACACGGCGGCCGACTTCGCGCAGACCGCATCGGATGCCGCCGGGTTCGACCTGAAGCCGCTGCTGCACACGCTCGTCGCGACCACCGAGGAAGTGGACTACCAGGAGATGCTCGACTGGTTCGGCCTGCGCTTCGCGCCGCCGGCGCCCGGCGCCGAGCCCGATCCCGCCACGGCGTGGACGCTCGAGGTGCGGCCCGACGCCACCGCCGCGCAGCGCGGCCATTTCGCGCGATTCCTGGCGCACTCGGACGCGGGTGGCGGACGTGGCGGCGGGATGGCGCGGCGGCAGCGACCCGCCCGCGGGACGGCGTCGGCGGCTGGACAGGCCGGCCAGCCGGGCCGTCAGCGCATCGTCCGCAGCTTGAAGATCGGATAGACCGCCGGCCCCCGGTCCGCGCCGGCGGCGTGCAGCGCGTCGTCGAGCACGTGCCAGCCGACGAAGCCGTCGCGCGCCTGCGGCTCCAGGTAGTAGAACGCGGCGTTGGCCATCGGCTGCGCCATGTCCACGTGGAAGGTGCCCGCCGGAAAGGCGCGGCCCGTGATCGGGGCGAACGTGCCCTCGAGCGTCGTCATGTCGTAGCCCGATCGGCGCGTCGCCGTGAGGGCGGTGATGCGGAACTCCTCGCCGTCGGCGCGCACGGCCTGGTCGAGCGCGGTCACGCGGATGTTGTGGGCGCGCAGCTTCTGGGCCAGGTCCGTCATCGACGCGGGGAACAGGTAGCCGCGCGGCACCTTCGCCGTGCGGGTGCCGACCGGCTTCGTCAGGTCGTCCACGCCGTGCACGACCTCCGGTTCGCCGGACGCGGTGCCGGGCTTCGTGCCCAGGACGCTCGTGCCGGGCCGATACTCGGCCTCGTTCGTGCGGTACGCGAGCAGGTCGATCGTTCCGGCCGACTCGTAGCGGCCGTCGAGGAAGTTCGTCAGCGTGCCGGCCTCGGCGCCGGCGAGGACGTCGGCGACGGTCTTCTCGTCGGCGGCACGCACGACCGCCTGCATCTCGCCGGCGTGCGCGGCGGTGTACTCGAGGAGCGCCGTGATGTAGGCGTACTGCGCGTAGATCCGCCGTTCGAACGTGGGCTGCCCCGGCGTCTCGGTGATGATCGCGAAGCGGTTCCGGAGGCCGAAGTCATTGACGACGAACTTGGCCTCGACGGTCCACGCGGCGGCGTCGTGGCTCCAGGCCTGCGGCGGCCAGCTCCGCGGGGTCGGCAGCGCGTGCGAGAAGACCTCGAGGCCGAACTCGTTCCGCACCATCTCGCGCACGGCGGGGAAGAGCGTCTCCTGCTGATAGTCGCGCGGTCCCGGCGCGGCGGCGGGCACCGTCGTGCCGCCGTAGGTGTTCGCGTAGCCGTGGCTCACCCGGCTCATCAGGTGGCCGTCGAGGAAGAGCAGGGGATCCCACTGGTTGAACGCGCGGTACAGGCCGTTGCCCTCGACGGTCTCGAGCTTCACGCCGTCGCGGTTCAGGTCCAGGCCCTGGGAGTTCTCGCGCACCCCGAGGAGGACCGGCGTCTCGCTGCCGAGCCCGCCGTTCTGCGTGACGAACGTGTCTGTGCCGTCCACGTTGTAGATGGGCGCAATCATCACGACCAGGCGGTCGGTGATGTCGGGCCGCCGGCCCGTGGCCAGGTCGCGGGCCACCATCATCAGCGCCTCGGCCGCCTCGGGCTCGGGCGGGTGGATGTTGCCCATCAGGAAGACCACCGGCTTGCCCGACTGCCGCGCCTCCTGCGGCGACCGGACGCGCGGGTTCGCGATCACCATCGCCGGCGCGACCTTGCGCATCGGGCTCGTGAACAGGCTGATGACGTGCAGGAACTCGCCGTGCATCTTCAGCGCCGCGATCCACTCGTGGAGCTGGACCGTGGACATCGTCCGCGTGAACCGCGTCCGCTCGGGCACGGTCAGCAGGTCGTCCGACCACGTGCCGTTCCATCCCGCGGGGACGTCGTCGCCCCAGTAGAGGCGCGGCTGCTGGCGGGCCGATCCGGCCATGCCCGAGAGGAACAGGACGAGCGTGAGGAGCAGGGTGAGGCGACGCGGCAGTCGGGCCATGGCGCCGGATCGTAGCACCGGGCGCGATCGACGCAGAGGTGTCGCAGGCGTCCTGGTCGGGTTCAGCCCGCTCGTGGCCGGCGCCGCCAGGCGGGGCGGTGTGCGGCTGGCGGTGCCGTGGCGGCTCAGCCGCCGGTGTTGCCGCTCTCGTCCAGCGAGCGCTGCGCCCGGTGCGCGCGCGCGATGGCGGGATCGAGCGCGATGGCGCGCTGCAGGTACGAGCGGCCCAGGGCGACCGGGTCCACCGGCAGGGGAGGCGGCCAGCGCTGGTAGCGAATCAGCGCCCGGCCGGTCTCGGCGAGGAGCGCCGCATCCGTCGTCGCCTCGAGCTTCGCGCGGATCTCGCGGGCGAACGCCTCGTCGGCATCGCCGCGCGAGCGACGCTCGCTCTCGCTCGCGTCTGGGCGCCGGGTCAGCACGTCCGCGTAGAGCGACCCGAGGCCCGGGATGTTCGCGGTCCAGGCGTCGTACCTGACGCCACCCACCGTCCGCCCGTCGAGGCGCGGATCGAGCGTGCGGCCGCGCAGGAGCGCGCGCTCGGCGGCTCGCGGGTCATCCTGGATCTGCACGAAGAACATCGCGGCGTTCTTCAGCGCGCGCGCGTCGGCGTCCGCGTCGTCGATGCGTGCGCGCCAGAGTGCGGCCGCGCGGGCGACGCCCTCCGGGTCGGCCAGGCGCGCGAACCCCCGGTTCGAGAACGCGAGGTTCGCCTGGGTCGCGAGTGGCGACGCCGGGCGATGCTCGATGACCCAGAGGGCCACCTCACGTCGCCGCTCGATCCAGTCCGGTGCGCCGGCGACGAAGAAGCTGTTGTGGAGGGGCTGGTAGTAGGCGAGCAGCGTCTCGGCCGCCACGAGATCGGCCGGCTGGCGGCGCCACTGCTCCTGGAGCGCCCGCGCGCCAGCCTCGGACATGTTCATCGCCTCGCTGCGGATCCGCAGGGACGCGGAGCGTGAGCCGGGTGTCACCACGATATCCCGCGGCGTCAGCGAATCGGGCAACGTGTCATCCGCGAGGCTGCACGCCGACCCGATCGCGACGGCGAGCCCGCAGGCGCCTGCGACCAGGCCACGCTGGAATCGCGTGGACCGCCGCGACGCCCGATCGAGCACGCGGTCGATCCGGTGGTCGAGCCGCGCCGCGCCCATGCCGAGGCCCGGCCACGCCACGCGTCCGCCGGCCTGGCGCACGGCGTCGGCCATGTCGAGCAGCACCCGCGCGTAGTCCGCGCCGTGTCCCCCCGCGCGCAGCGCGCCATCGTCGGCGGCCTGTTCCGCGGTGGAGGCGATCCGGCGTTCCAGCCACCACGACAGCGGATGGAACCAGAAGAGGCACACGTTCAGCCGGGCCGCGAAGGACACCAGCAGATCCCGCCGATCGGCGTGGGCCCGCTCGTGTGCGATGACCGCGGCGAGCGTCCCGGTCGGCCACTGCCGCCAGCCGGCCGGCAGGATGATGCGCGGCGCCAGCGTGCCGATGGTCAGCGGCACGCGCACCTCCGCGGACTCCGCCACGAGGCCGGCCGGTGCAAGCGCGATCTCCCAGTCGGGCACGAGGCGGGCGCGCGCGCAGAGGCATCTGGCGCGGTACCAGCCGCGGCCCGCGCCGATGGCCAGGCCGACGGCACCGAGGATGTACAGGCTCGCCAGCACCGTGGGCCATCGGGGCGCGACGGGGGCGACGGCGGCGCGCAGTGGCGGCGCGCCGCTCGGCGTGGCCCCACTGCGGTCGGACAACGGCCCGGCGGCGCGCGCGAGGCACGCTGCGTCCGCTGCGGCGCCGGCCCTCGGCGGGCGGCGACCGTCGGCCGCAGCGCGTCGTCGACGACGGCCGTCAGCCAGGTCGAGGCGGCCTGGACGGAACCCGGCATGGCGATCCGCAGGTCCGGCACGATCGACGGCAGGACGGGCATTGCGAGCATCGCGACGAGGACGGCCGTCCACGCGCCGTGCAGGACCGCGCCGGCGCGGACCCGGAGCAGCCGGAGCGCCACCGCGACGAGGGCGGCGACGAGGAGGCTGCGGAGGGAGGCCTCCACCAGCAGGCCGAGCAGGTGCGCGCTCATCTCGTCTCCTCAGCTCTCGGAGGGTTTCCGGGATCCGGACGCGCTCCGGACCTTCTTCGCGAGCCGCTCGAGTTCCTCGGCTGTGACGACGTCCTCGTCGACGATGCCGGCGAGGAACTGCTCGACGGAGCCCGCCCAGTACTGGCGGATGATCTGGCGCACGGTCCGCGCGGCGACGGTCGTCGAGCCGGCGCAGGCCTGGTAGACGAACACCTTGCCGTCCACGCGATGCCGCACGAGGCCGCGGGACTCGAGGCGTCGCAGCAGTGTGCGGACGCTCGCGTCCTTCAGGCGATGGCGCGGGACGAGCGCCTCGCGGACCTGCTCGGCCGTGGCCGGGCCGCCACGCCAGAGGCGGTCGAGGATGGCGCGCTGGAGCGGGGTCAGCGGCCGGACGGTACCGTGACGGCCTGTCATGTGACGAGATGTAACACGTCGGCCGTCGCGGACGCAAGCGCGGCGGGCGTCCGCGACGCCGCGACAGCGTCCGGGCCGTTCAGGGCGTGGCCGCGTGACCGCCGGGCGCCTTCAGCGCGTGGCCACGCGGGCGCCGGGCGCCTCCGCGGCCGGCGATCCCGCGGCGGCCGTCGCCTCAGGGCACCGGACGATCTCCACCGAGCAGGGCGCATGCAGGGCGACGTGCTGCGAGACGCTCCCAGCAGCCGGCGCGCCACGGGGCCCCGGCCATGGGATCCGACGACCACCAGGTCGGCGTGCCAGTTCCGGGCTTCCTCGAGGATGGCGTCCTGCGGCGACCGTCGAGCACCTTCGTCGCCACGGGCATGCCCATCAACGCCAGCAGGTGCGCGGCGCGTTCGGCGTGCACCGAGACCTCCGCCAGCGCCGCGTCGCGCGTCGGCGTGGGCGGCGCCGAGCATCAGTTCGGGATCCGCCACACCCGGGACGTCCGCATGCGCGACCGAGACGACCTCGAACTGGTGCCTGCCGGCCACGGCTGACCGGCGACGCTCTGGATCGCGATCGCTGCACGGCGACCCGTCCGTGGCGAGCAGGATCCGCGGCTGGACCGGCGCCGGCCGTTCGAGATCCGGCGAGGTGCTCGCTCACCGGCAGGAGCCCGCGGAACGGCGTCATGCCAGGCGGCGTCGTCGAATCTCGCGCCGCGAAATGTAGACCATCGCCGCCAGCAGCAGCAGCGAGACGACGCCAAAGAGCGCGATCGTGGTCGGGGACATCATGTCGACCTCCTTGCTCGCGGTGGATCCGCCGGACGCCCGGAAAAGGGCGGAGCAGAACCCGTGCCAGCCGTCAGTTCGAGGGGGCGGCGGCTGCGCGACTCTCTCAGGGAAGGAGGAGCGGGGATTGCTCCGCGGCCCGCGGGTTGGATCGCCGCCCGCGGCCGGCGGTATCGTGAAGGGCACCGTCCCCATGATCAGCCTCGGCGCCCTCCCCGAACGTCTGTCCGGCCCGTCGGCGTGGGTCGGGCGCGAGATGCAGGCGCGAGCCGGCGAGTGGCTCGTCGATCTTCCGCCGGCCGCCATCGCCGAGCTCGAGGGCGCCGCGCGACATTACCTCGCGCTCGGGCGCGACGTCGGGCAGATCACGGCGGCCGACTTCCCCCTCGGGGACGTCGGCGCGTCCCTCGAGCGCCTGAAGGCGCGCCTCCTCCACGGCGTCGGTTTCGAGGTGCTGCGCGGCCTGCCGGTCGATCGCTGGGACCGCCGGACGGCGGCGACGGTCTTCTGCGGCATCGGCGCGCACCTGGGTCGCGCGCGATCGCAGAACGCGCAGGGGCACGTACTCGGCCACGTGCGCGACACCGGCGTCAGCTCGCGTGACCCCAACGTCCGCATCTACCAGACGGCCGAGCGCCAGAGCTTCCACACCGACAGCGCGGACCTGGTGGGATTGCTCTGCCTGCGGGACGCGCGGGAGGGCGGGCAGTCACTCCTGGTCAGCGCGGAGGCGATCTACAACCGGATGCGTGCCGAGTCGCCCGACCTGCTCGTGCGGCTGTTCGACCCGATCGCCACCGACCGGCGCGGCGAGGTCCCGCCGGGCGCGAAGCCGTACCTGGAGATCCCGCCCCTGAACTGGCACGCGGGCCGGCTGACGGTCTTCTACCAGCGCCAGTACATCGACAGCGCGCAGCGCTTTCCCGACGCGATGCGGCTGACGCCGGATCACGTCGCCGCGCTCGATCGCTTCGACGCGATCGCGAACGACCCGGACATGCACGTCGTGATGCAGCTCCGGCCGGGCGACCTGCAGTTCGTCTACAACCACTCGCAGCTGCACGACCGCACGGCCTTCGTGGACTGGCCCGAACCGGCCCGGCGGCGGCACCTGCTCCGGCTGTGGCTCTCGCCCGATGGCGATCGCGAACTCCCGCCGTGCTTCGCCGAGCGCTACGGCTCCCTCGAGGTGGGGCACCGGGGCGGGGTGGTCGTCGCGGGCACGGTGCTCACCGCGCCGCTGGATTGATCCCACCACCGCCCCGGTCCGTGTTTGCGCTACCCGCCCGCCGCCTTGACCCGCGCCTTGAGCGCGTTCCACCGCGTCATCAGGCGGTTGTACTCGGCCAGCTCGGCGCGGCACGCGTCGAGCTGGGCCGCGGTGGGCGGCATCTCCGCGTCCTGCATCGGCATCGCGGCACCGACCAGGCTGCCGGCCATGGTCGCGAGCGTCGCCGGTGCGGCCGGGACGCCGCCGCCGCGTCCACCGCGGCCGCCGCCGCGCCCGCCGAACCCGCCGCGTCCGCCACCCGCCGGTGCCGCGCTCGGCGGCGGGGCGATCGCGTCGAGCTCTTCGATCAGGGCCGTGGTCGCGGCCGACGCGGGCTTCGCGCGCAGGGTGTCCACCGAGGCGCGCGCCTCGGCATACGCCGCCTGCGTCGCGCGCGCGCCGTCCACCAGTTGCGTCGTCAGCGTGAAGATCTGCTGGATCGCCGGCGTCTGTCGGACGCGCGGGTCGATCCGCACAATGATCGGCTGCGTCTGGCTCCGGCCGTCCACCGTCAATCGCACCGAGTACGTGCCCGGCGGCACCCACGGCGCGTTCGGGGTCGGGTAGGTCCGGTGCGGCACGGCGTTGCCGCCGCGGCCGCCGCCGCTGCCGGGCAGCGGGTCGTAGTGCAGATCCCACGAGAAGCGATGGTGCCCGGCCGACGTCCCGAGCACCTGCTGCGGCGCGGGCCAGTAGAGCGGCACGTTGCAGTCGGGCGTGCCCGGCGTGGTCTGGCAGAGCCGCGTGTAGGCCTCGGGATCGAGCGCCGGATCGGGCGACCGCACCGGATCGTTGCTCGAGTAGGACCGGAGTACGTGGCCGGCGTTGTCGAGCACCTCGAGCTTCACCTCGCCCGCGGTCGCCCGCGGCAGGTAGTAGTCCACGAGCGCGCCCGGTGGCGGGTTCTCGCCCGCGGGCACCTCCGGCGGCCACGGCGTCGGGTCGTTCATCGCGAACCGCACGCGCAGGCCGACGGCCGGCTTGTAGAGGAACGGCCCGTTGGCCGCGCGCAGCTCCGCCTGCTGGCGCAGCGGCGTCACGTCGTCGAGGATCCAGAAGCCCCGCCCGTGCGTGCCGGCCACCAGATCCGAGCACTGGCAGCTGTCGTCGTCCTTCACCGCGATGTCGCGCACGGAGATCGCCGGCATGTTCTGGCGCAGCGACTGCCAGTGATCGCCGTCGTCGAACGACACCCAGACCTGCGTGTCGGTGGCGGCGTAGAGCAGGCCGCGCACCCGCGGGTCCTCGCGAATCGAGTTGGCGACGGCGCCCGGGGCGATACCGGTGTTGATTTCGGTCCAGGTCTTTCCGCCGTCGTGCGTGCGCCAGAAGTGCGGGTTCATGTCGTCGAGGCGCAGGGTGTTGGCCGCCGCGTAGGCGGTCTGCGCGTCGAAGTGCCCGGCATCCATGTTGAAGATGCGCGTCCACGGCTTGATCCCGGGCGGCGTGACGTTGGTCCAGCTCGTGCCGCCGTTGGTCGTGACCTGGATCTGGCCGTCGTCGGTCCCGGCCCACAGCACGGCGACGCTGCGCGGCGAGGGCGCGAGGGCGGTGATCGTGCCCTGGGGACCGGGCGTCACGCCGCTCGCGTACTTGCCGGCGTTGGCCGGTACCTCCCACGTCTGGCGCGCGAGGTCGCCGCTGATGCGCGTCCAGCTGTGACCCTGGTCCACGGTCTTGAAGACCGCGTTCGAGGCGTAGAAGAGGACGTTGTGATCGACCGGCGACCAGACGAGCGGCATCGTGCGCACGTTGCGGCCGAATTCCGCGCGGTCGGCGGCCGACGGCCCGACGTTGGTGGACTGCCCGGTCCGCCGGTCGTACAGCGAGACGTTGGTGCGCGAGCTGCCGAACACGAGGTCCGGGTCCTTCGGATCCGGCGCGGCCATGCCGTACTCCTGGATCATCACGGGATGCCAGTCGTTGAACGTGATCTCGCCGTCGTTGCCGCGGCTCTGCACGCAAGCCGATCCGGAGTCCTGCTGCCCGCCGCACAGCCGGTACGGGAACGCGTCGTCGGCCGTCACGTGGTACATCGCGGCCGTGGGCTGCGTGTACCAGTTGCTCCACGACGCGCCGCGGTTGCCGGAGACGACGGCGCCCTGGTCGGCGACCACGACGATGAGGTTCGTGTCGTTCGGGTTGATCCAGGCCTTCTGGTAGTCGTCGCCGCCGGGCGCGCCGCGCACGGCGGCCCAGGTGAGACCGCCGTTCTCGGTGCGCCAGAAGACGGTCGAGCAGCTGTAGACGACGTTCTCGTCCTTCGGATCCACGGTGAGCGTCGGCAGGTCGCCGCCGCCGATCCGGCCGAGCGGGCGCGGATCCTGCGGCGTGGCGAGCTGATCGGTCTCCGCGACGCGCGGGTCGCGCGTGGACAGGAACCAGTGCTCGCCGCCGTCGGTCGTCTTGAAGAACCCGATCGTGCCGCCTCCGCCGCCCCGGCCGCCGCCACGCCCGCCACCGCCCCGGCCGCCCGCCGCGCCCGCGCCGCCGCCACCGGCCACGGCCTCGGCGCACGGGCCGAGGCACGCGACGGTCGCGTAGAGCACCTGCGGGTTGCTGGGCGCGATCGCGAGGTTGGCCTGGAGCACGACGGGCAGGCCGCCGGTCAACTGGCGCCACGTCGAGCCGCCGTCCACGGACTTGAAGATGCCGCCGCTGTTCGAGGTCGCGTTGCCCCCGAACGCGCCGTTCTCCGAGAAGCCCTGCTGCTGCTGCCAGAGCGACGCGTAGACCACGTTCGGATTGCTCGGGTCCAGCCGCACGTCGCTGCCACTCGTGTACTCGTCGGCGAAGAGGACCTTCTCGTAGGTTCGGCCGCCGTCGGTCGACCGGAAGATGCCGCGTTCGGCGTTCGGCCCGTACGGGTGCCCCAGCGCGGCGACGAACAGCCGGTCCGGGTTCCGCGGGTCCACGACGACGTTCGCGATCATCTGCGTGTCGCGCAGGCCCTGGTGCGTCCAGGTCTTGCCGGCGTCGGTGGACTTGTACATCCCGTCGCCGGTCGCGAGGTCCGGCCGGATGATGCCGGCGCCCGAGCCCACGTAGATGACGTCGGGATTCGACGGCGCGACGGCGATGGCGCCGATCGATCCCGTCGGCTGGTCGTCGAAGAGCGGCACCCACGTCGACCCGTAGTCGGACGTCCGCCAGACGCCGCCGTTGTCGAACCCGGCGTAGAACACGTTCGGCTGGCTGGCGACGCCGTCCACCGCCCGCGCGCGGCCCGCGCGCGTGGGGCCGATCGAGCGCCAGCGCATCTCGCCGAAGGTCGAACCGGGCGCGCCGGTGGCCTGGGCCCGGACCCGGACCTGCGCCATGGCCGGCGCGAGGATCAGCGCCAGGGCGCCCGCGCCCAGGAGCCAGTGTCGGTAGTTCGTGTGCCTCAAGATGTCCCCCCTTGAAACGGGAAGCAGAAGGAATGAAGAAGCTCCGGGCAGTGTATCCGCGATCGGGGGCGATCCGCGTGGCGAACGCCCGGCCGGCCGTTCCGCGGCACCGGGCCGGAGCGCTCCCCGGACCCGCGGGCACCGGGACGACGCTAGTCGATCAGGCGGACCTCGCAGACGTAGGCACGATGAGGGACCGAGCCGCTGGCCGGATCGACCGCGGCGTTGCCGATGAGCAGGTTGAAGTTGGCGCCGTCGGCGCTGAACGGGTCGTAGGCGGGGGCGTCGAGCGCGGCGCACGCCTGCCACCACCCGTGCTGGCCGCAGACGACGCGTGGCTCGAGGGCGTCGTTGAACCGGGCGCGGGCGCGCACGCCGCCTTCCGGCGTTTCGACGCGCACCCAGTCACCCTGTCGGATGCCGCGCGCGGCGGCGGTCCGCGAGTGCAGCTCGACCTCGGGGTCCATGGACTTGCGCCGGAGGCTCGGGAGGCCGCGTTGCTGCGTTTCGCAGTAGAGCGTGTTCTTGGCGCAGGTCAACAGGAGGGGGAATCGGCGGGCCAGCGTGGGTTGTGACGCCGGACTGACGCGCGGCTCCTCGAACTCGGGCAGCGGCGGGACGCCGCCGTCCAGCAGCGTCTGCGAATAGAGTTCGATCTTCCCCGACGGCGTGGCGACGCCGCGGGGCACGCCGTCCACGTCATCGGCGAACTTCCGGTAGCGCGTCGCCGCGTTCACGCGGATGCCCTCCGGCCGCTGGCGCAGGTCCTCCAGCGCGAGGCCGGACGGTGCAAGCTGGTGCCGCATCGCCGCCTCGATGTCGCCGTTCCAGAAATGGCCGCCCAGTCCGAGCCGCCTCGCCAGCTCGAAGACGATTTCCGTATCGGCGCGCGCCTCACCCACGGGCTCGACGACCTTCGGGCGGAGCTGCACCGTGGTCTGGGCCTCGGGGCTGATCTCGAAACCCAGCTTCAGGGCCTCGCGCTCGAAGGGGCTCGCGACGGGCAGCACGATGTCGGCCAGTTCGGCCGTGGGGTTCATGAACAGGTCGGCGTGGACGTAGAACGACAGCGCCTTCAGCGCTTCGCGCCCGCGACGCGGGTCGGCGTGGGCCATGAGCAGATTGGCGCCGAACCCGACGAGTCCGCGGACGGCGTACGGCTGGCGCTCGAGAATGCCCCGGTAGAGGTCATCCGACGTGACGAACCCCCACCGGGCGGGCCCCAGCGGGCGTTCGCGCCGGCCGAGCGTCTTCTGCCGCTGTCCGGGCGCCATCAGCTCCAGGCCCATGACGTTGTTCTGCGGCACGGACGGGAAGAGGACGTTGCCGCCCGGGGCGTCGAAGCCGCCCGTCAGCACGCAGAGCTGGGCGATGGCACGCGCGATCTGCGTGGCGTTGGTCTGCATCTCGACACCGCTCCACGCGTAGTAGGCGAGCGGGCGCGCCTCCCACAGCAGGCGCGCGGCCTGCTCGACCCGCAAGGCCTCGACCCCCGAGATCGCTTCGACCTCGTCGGCCGGGTAGCGCGCGCAGTGCTCGGCCGTCAGCTGGAACACCGTCTTGCAGGCCACCGCGCCCTTCACCGTCGAGACGGTGTCGTGGCCCAGGAGCGCCGGTTCGGCTCCCCCGTCGTACTGCCGGCGCTCCGGGTCGTAGATGACGGGCCGGCCGTCGCGCGCGCGCCAGGCCACGAACCGCCGGGCCGAGCCGTCGACCGCCAGGTCGGCCTGGGTCAGGAAGCGGCCGTTGTCGGTGCGCACCAGGAGCGGCCCGTTGGTCCAGTCGCGGACGAACTCGCGGTCGAACCACCCACGCGCGATCATGACGTTCGCGATGCCCAGGGCCAGCGCCGCGTCGGTGCCGGGGCGCACGCGGAGCCAGAGGTCGGCCCGGTTCGCGGGCCCGGCTTTGCGCGGATCGACGACGATGAGGCGCGCGCCGCGCCGGAGGGCGTCGGCGGTGGCGGTGGCGTGGGCCAGCCGCGCCAGGTTGGGGTTGTAGCCCCAGTAGAGGATGCAGCCGGCCTGCGCGAGGTCCGGCATGTAGGTGCCGGGAACGCCCGCGCCGAACGTATAGGTGGTGGCGAGATACCGGCCCCAGCCGCAGAGCTCCATCGATGCGCAGACGTTGGGGCTGCCGTAGGCGTTCATGAGCCGCACGATCCACGCGAGCGCGTCGTCGGACGCCGACGTGGACGGTGACGCGATGCTGAACACGACGCTCTCCGGGCCCGACTCGGCCGCGATGTCGCGGAGCGCGGCGGCCGTGGTGTCGAGCGCCTCCTCCCAGCTGATCCGCGCCCAGCCGGGGTCGGGGTCGCCCTTGGGCCGTGTCCGCTTCAGCGGGTAGAGGAGGCGGTCCTGGTGGTACACGAGCTCAGGCGCCGCCCGGCCCTTGGCACAGATCGCCCGTCCCGTGGGGTGAGACGGGTCCGGCCGGAGCTCGAGGAATCGTCCGTCTTCGACGACGGCGATGGTGCCGCACTTCGAGACGCACAGCGCGCAGTATCCGGGGACCAGCTGCTTCGATTGAGTCACCGTGGCCATCACGCTCGCCTCCGTCGGTCGCCCGGAAGAGCCGCGCCGAGTGGGGCGACCGATGGCGCCGTCGGGAAGGGCCTTCCGGTCACCTTAGCGCCTGACGGCCCGAATCCCAAGCGGCCGGGTATGATGTGTCCGCGCCCGGCAGGGCACAAGGGGGTCGCGCGTGCGGGCACGTCTGGTCGTTCCACTGGTGCTGGTGATCTCGACCGGCTGCGCCACGGCTCGTGACCCCGCGGCCTCGACGGACTCCGACGTCCGGCAGGTGCGTGTCGAGACGGTCGACATCCGCGACCTCCGGCGCGCCGTGGACGTGGTTGGCACGCTGGCCGCCCGGGACGAGGTGGTCGTCAGCGCCGAAACCGCCGGCCGGGTGATCACGCTCGAGCGCGACCTGGGCGATCGGGTCGATCCGGGCGACGTGCTCGTCGCGCTCGACCCGGAGAAGGCGCGCTACGGCGTCGAGGCCCAGCGCGCCGGGCTCGCCCAGGCGCGCGCGAAGTACGGCGCGCCGGACGCGGGCGACCTGCCGCCGCTCGACCACGTACCGGCCGTCGTCAGCGCGGCGGCGCAGCTCGCCGACGCGCGCCAGCGCCTCGAGCGCGCGAAGAGCCTGGCGGCCGGCCACCTCATCTCCGACTCCGATCTCGAGACCGCCCAGACGCGCTACGACACGGCGGTGGCGAGTCATCAGGAAGCCCTGGCCTCGGCGCGCGAACTGCGCGCCGACATCGAGGCCAAGACCTCCGCGCTGCGCCTGGCCGAGCGCGGGCTGCGCGACACGGAGATCCGGGCGCCCTTCCGCGGCTTCGTCGCCGAGCGCCTCGTCTCGGTCGGCCAGTACGTCCAGGCGCAGACGCCGATCATGCGCCTCGTGCAGCTCCACCCGCTGAAGGTCACGGCCGAGATCCCCGAGAAGTTCGCGCCGTGGATCGAGCGCGGGCGCGAGGTGTCGGTGCGCGTCGATGCGTTCCCGTCGGAGACCTTCACGGGGCGGATCGTGCGCGTCAGCCCCTCGGTGAACCTGCGGTCGCGCGCGTTCGCGGTCGAGGGCGAGGTGCCGAATCCCGACGGGCGGCTGAAGCCGGGGACGTTCGCGCGGCTGGCGATCACGACCGATCACGTCGATCGCGCGATCACGATTCCGCTGACCGCGGTGCAGAGCCGCTACGGCACGAACCGCGTGTTCTTCGTCCGCGACGGCGTGCTCGAGGGCCACGAGGTGGTGCTCGGCGACCGGCTCGGGGACCGCGTGGAGGTGACCGAGGGGCTCGACGCCGGCGCCGCCGTCGTCGCGGCCGACGTCGAGCCGCTCACCGACGGCATGAAGGTGGCCCTTGCTCGCTGACTTCTGCGTCCGGCGTCCCGTCTTCACGACGATGCTCGTCGTGCTGCTCGTGGTGACGGGGATCTTCTCGTTCCGCGACCTCAGCGTGGACCTGCTGCCGAAGGCCGATCCGGCCACGGTCGCGGTCACGCTCTACCTGCCGGGCGCGAGCCCGGACGAGCTGAACAGCGCCGTCGCCGAGCCGGCCGAGCAGGTGCTCAGCAGCATCGCCGGCATCGACGAGATGAACACGGTGATTCGCGAGGGCAATGCGCGGATCACGCTGAAGTTCGTCCTCGAGCGCGACATCGACGACGCCGCCCAGGACGTCCGCGAGAAGATCGCGCAGGCGACCCGGGCCCTGCCGCCGGAGCTGCTGCCGCCGGTCATCACGAAGGTGGACCCGGACTCGGCGCCGGTGATCTCCTACGCGGTGTCCGGGACGCTGCCGATCCGCGTGCTCACCGAGATCGCCGACAAGCAGATCCGGCGCGCGATCGAGACGGCCGACGGCGTCGGCGAGGTGACGCTCTCCGGCGGGCGCGCCCGCCAGATCCACATCGTCCTCGACGTCGAGAAGCTCAACGCGCACGGCCTGACCGTGGACGCGGTGCGCGACACGATCGTCGCCGAGAACGTCGAGATTCCCGGCGGCTACATCGACCAGGGCGACGCGGAGCTGATGCTGCGCACGCTCGGCCGGCTCGAGTCCACCGCGCAGTTCGAGAACATCGTCGTGGCCAACGCCGGGCGGACGCCGATCCGGCTGCGCGACGTCGCCACCGTGGAGGACACGACCGAGGAGGCGCGGACGGGCGCGTTCTTCGACGGGCACCGCACGCTCATCATGGACGTGCGCCGGCAGTCCGGCCAGAACACCGTCGCGGTCATCGAGGCCGTCCAGGCGAAGATGGCGGCGGTCCGGCGCGGGCTGCCGCCCGGCGTGGACGTCACGGTGACGCACGACGACTCGGAGTTCATCCAGGCGTCGATCCGGTCGCTCGAGGAACACCTCGTCGCGGGCAGCCTGCTCGCGAGCCTCGTCGTCCTGATCTTCATCCGGAACCTGCGGGTCGTCTTCGTCGCGTCGCTCGCGATCCCGGCGTCGATCGTCGCGAGCTTCGCGCTCGTCCGCGCCGCCGGCTTCACGCTCAACAGCATGACGCTCCTCGGCCTCACGCTCGCGGTGGGCATCGTCATCGACGACGCGATCGTGGTGCTGGAGAACATCTTCCGGCACATGGAGGAGGAGGGCGCGGCGCCGTTCCAGGCCGCCATCGCCGGCACGAGCGAGGTCACGCTCGCGGTGATCGCGACGTCGGTGTCGCTCGTCGTGATCTTCCTCCCGGTCGCCTTCATGACGGGCTACACCCAGCGCTTCATCTACCCCTTCGGGCTGACGATGGCGTTCGCCGTCATGGTCTCGCTGCTCGTCTCGCTCACGCTCACGCCCATGCTGAGCGCGCGGGTCGTGCGGACCGACGGGCGGATCCACCGGCACGGCGAGGGCGTCTTCGGCCGCGTGGACCGGTTCTACCGGCGTTCGCTCGAGTGGGCGCTCGACCATCGCGGGCTGGTGGTCGCGGCCAGCCTGCTCGTCTTCGCGTCCACGTTCCTGCTGAGCCGGATGGTCGGGCGGTCGTTCCTGCCCAACGAGGACATGGGCGAGTTCCAGCTCGTCATCGACACGCCCGAGGGCACGTCGCTGCAGGGCACGGAGAAGACCGTGCTCGAGCTGACGGACAAGATCCTGGCCGTGCCGGGCGTCGCCCACGTGATGCCGACGATCTTCGAGCGCGTGAACCACTCGCACATCCAGATCCAGCTCGCGCCGCTCGCGCAGCGCGAGTCGCAGGAGGTGGTGGCCGCGGGCGTCCGGCGCGTGATGGCCGCCTACCCGAGCTTCAAGCCGACCATCGTCATGCGCTCGCCGATCGGCGGCGGCGAGACGAGCGCGTATCCCATCCAGATCAACCTGACCGGCCCCGACCTGCGCGAGCTGTCGGGCTACGCGCTGCGCCTGCTCGCCGACGTCCAGGCGATGCCGTTCATCAGCGACTCGAAGGCGGTCGTCAACCTGTCCAACCCGGAACTGCGCGTGTCGGTGGACCGGCAGCGCGCCGCCGACCTCGGCGTGCGCATCGCCGACCTGGGCAGCGCGCTGCGCCTGATGGTCAGCGGCCAGGACGAGATTTCGAGCTACCGCGAGGCGGGCGAGCGCTACCCGGTGACGATGCGCGTCCGCGAGGACCAGCGGTCGGACATGCAGACGATCGGCGGCCTGATGGTGCCGTCGCGCACGGGCGCGCCGGTGCGGGTGGACAACGTCGCGACGGTCGAGCGCGGCTTCGGCCCGACGATCATCCAGCGCTACAACCGGCAGTTCTCGATGTCGATCTTCGCCGACCTCACGCCCGGCCAGCCGCTCGACGGCGCGCTCCGGCAGATCGGGACACGCGCGGCCGCGCTCGGCCTGCCCGCCGGCTTCGGCTACAAGTTCGCCGGACAGTCGAAGCTGCTCGACGAGACCACCCGCAACATGATGCTGGCCCTGCTGCTGGCGAGCATCTTCATCTACATCGTGCTCGCCATGCAGTTCGAGAGCTTCGTCCAGCCGCTCGTCATCATGACCGCGCTGCCGCTGTCGGTGCCGTTCGCGCTGCTGACGCTCTGGCTCACGGGCCGCGTGCTCAACCTGTGGAGCGCGCTCGGCGTCCTGCTGCTGCTCGGGATCGTCAAGAAGAACTCGATTCTCCAGGTGGACTACACGAACGTGCTGCGGCGCCAGGGGCTGCCGCTCCGCGAGGCGCTCGTCCAGGCCTCCGAGACGCGGCTGCGGCCCATCCTCATGACGACCGCGGCCATCGTCGCGGGGCTGATCCCGACGACGCTCGGCGTCGGCGCCGGCGCCACGCAGCGCGCGGACATCGCCGTGACGATCGTGGGTGGCCAGACGCTGTGCCTGTTCCTCACGCTGCTGCTCGTGCCGGTCAGCTACTCGCTCGCCGAGGAGGGCGTGGCGCGCCTGCGACGGCTGCGCCACGCGCGGATCACTGGTCCGGCGCCCGCGGGACCTCCGGCGTAGGCGGCCCGCCCGGAGGCAGCCGCCAGCCCTTCCAGATGTAGAACAGGGCGGGGTAGACGAGCAACGTCACGACGACCGCGGTCACCATGCCGCCCACCATCGGCGCCGCGATGCGCTTCATCACGTCGGCGCCCGTGCCCTGGCTCCACATGATCGGCAGCAGGCCGGCCAGGATCACGCTCGCCGTCATCACCATCGGCCGCACGCGCTTGACCGCGCCGTCATGGACCGCCGCCTCGAGGTCGCGGCGGTCCCGCATCCGGCCCTCCCGGACCGCCTCGGCATACGCGCCGTCCAGGTAGAGCAGCATGACGACGCCCGTCTCGGCGCTGACGCCGGCCAGCGCGATCACGCCGACCCAGACGGCGATGCTCAGGTTGTAGCCGAGCCAATAGAGCAGCCAGAACGCACCGACCGCGGCGAACGGCACCGACAGCAGCACGAGCAGCGTCTCGAGGATCGACCGGGTGTTCAGGTACAGGATCACGAAGATGATGAGCAGCGTGAGCGGCACCACCAGCATCAGCCGCTGCTGGGCCCGGAGCATGTACTCGTACTGCCCGCTCCAGCGCAGGCTGTAGCCCGGCGGCAGCGTCACGCCCGCGGCCACCGCCGCCTGCGCGCGCCGGACGTAGGTGCCGACGTCGACACCTTCGATGTCCACGTACACCCACGCGTTGGTCCGGCTGTTCTCGCTCTTGATGACCGGCGGGCCCTTGACGACCGAGAGGCGCGCGAGCTGGCGCATCGGGATCTGGGCGCCGAGCGGCGTCGGGACCAGGATGCCGCCGAGCGCCGGCAGGCTGTCGCGCAGCTCGCGCGAGTAGCGCAGGTTGACCGGGTACCGCTCCAGGCCCTCGACCGTGGACGTGACCTGCATCCCGCCGACCGCCGACTGGATGACGTCCTGCACGTCGCCGACGGTCAGGGCATACCGGGCGATCGCCGCGCGGTCGATCTCGAAGTTCAGGTAGTTGCCGCCGGTCGCCCGCTCCGCGTACACCGACAGCGTCCCCGGCACCGGGCGGAGCACCGCCTCGATCTGCTCGCCGAGGTCCTGCAGCACCGCGAGGTCGGGCCCCGCAATCTTGATTCCGACCGGCGTCTTGATGCCGGTCGAGAGCATGTCGATCCGCGTCTTGATCGGCATCGTCCACGCGTTGGTCACGCCGGGAAACTGGATCGCGCGGTTCATGTCCGCGGTCAACGACGCCGGCGTCACGCCGGGTCGCCACTGGTCGCGGGGCTTCAGCGTGATCGTGGTCTCGATCATGCTGAGCGGCGCCGGGTCGGTGGCCGTGTCGGCCCGGCCCACCTTGCCGAACACGCGGTCCACTTCCGGGAACGTCCGGATGATCCGGTCGGTCTGCTGCAGGATCTCCCGCGCCTTCGTCACCGAGACGCCCGGCAGCGTCGTCGGCATGTAGAGCAGGTCGCCTTCCCAGAGCGGCGGCATGAACTCGGACCCCAGCCGCGAGTACGGCACGACGGTGAGCCCGACGAGCAGCACGGCGGCGGCGACCGCCAGCCACCGGCCGCGCAGGACGACGTGCAGGACGGGCCGGTAGAGGAAGATCAGGAACCGGCTGATCGGGTTCTGGCGCTCGGGCCGGATGCGGCCGCGGATCCAGTAGCCCATGAGCACGGGCACGACCGTGACCGAGAGCAGCGCCGCCGCGGCCATCGCGTACGTCTTCGTGAAGGCCAGCGGCTTGAAGAGGCGGCCTTCCTGGGCCTCGAGCGTGAAGACCGGCGCGAACGAGACCGTGATCACCAGCAGCGCGTAGAAGGCCGTCGGCCCGACTTCCTTCGCGGCGTCGCCGATGATGCGCCAGTGGTCACGCGTGCCCGCGTGCCGCTCGAGGTGCTTGTGGGCGTTCTCGATCATGATCACGGCCGCGTCCACCATCGCGCCGATCGCGATCGCGATGCCGCCGAGCGACATGACGTTGGCGTTGATGCCCTGCACGCGCATCACGACGAACGCCATCAGGATCGCGACGGGCAGCGTCAGGATCGCGACGAGGCCGGACCTCACGTGCAGCAGGAAGACGAGGCAGACCAGGGCGACGACGAGACTCTCCTCGATCAGCTTCTGGCGGAGCGTGTCCACCGAACGCTCGATGAGGCCGGAGCGGTCGTAGGTCGGCACGATCTCGATGTCATCGGGCAGGCCCGCGCGGAGCTCCGCGAGCCGGGACTTGACCCGCGCGATCGTCTCGTACGCGTTCGCGCCCGCCCGGACGATCACGATGCCGCCGACCGCCTCGCCCTCGCCGTCCAGCTCGACGAGGCCGCGCCGGATGTCCGGCCCGACCTGCAGCGTGCCGACGTCGCCGAGCCGGATCGGCGTGCCCGATCGATCCACCCCGAGCGCCACCTGCCGCAGGTCGTCGAGCCCCTTCACGTAGCCCTCGCCGCGTACCATGAACTCGGTCTCGGCCATCTCGATCAGCCGGCCGCCCACCTCGCTGTTGCTGCGCTGCACGGCGGTGCGGATCCGCGAGATCGGGATGTTGTAGGCGCGCAGCTTGTTCGGATCGAGCGTCACCTGGTACTGCTTGACGAACCCGCCGATGCTCGCGACCTCCGAGACGCCGGGCACGGCCGTCAGCTCGTACTTGAGGAACCAGTCCTGCAAGCTGCGCAACTCGGCGAGATCGCGCCGGTTCGACTTCAGCGCGTACATGTAGGCCCAGCCGACGCCGGTCGCGTCGGGGCCGAGCGTCGGCGTCACCCCGCGCGGGAGCCGGCCGCTGACGTAGTTGAGGTACTCGAGCACCCGACTGCGGGCCCAGTAGAGATCCGTGCCGTCCTCGAAGATGACGTAGACGAACGACACGCCGAAGAACGAGTAGCCGCGCACGACCCTGGCGTACGGGACGGCCAGCATCTGGGTCGTAATCGGGTAGGTGACCTGGTCCTCGACGATCTGCGGCGCCTGGCCCGCGTAGTCGGTGTAGACGATGACCTGGACGTCGGAGAGGTCCGGGATGGCGTCGAGCGGCGTGCTCCGCAGCGCGTAGATGCCGCCCAGGCTGACGAGGCCCGTGGCGAGCACGACGAGGAAGCGGTTGCGCAGCGACCAGTCGATGATGCGTTCGAGCATGATGCGCCTCCGCCTACCGCTGCTGCGAGGTCGGTGACTCCGAGCCACCGCCGCGTCCGGAAGTCGCCGGCATGTTCGGCATGTTCGGCATGGAGGGCGCCTCGGACGGTTTCGACATGCCCGGCATGTCGGGCATGTCGGAGCCGCCGCCGCCGGCGGTCCCGCGGGCGCCCTCGGCGGTCAGCTTGCGGATCGCCTCGCGGAGGTTGCTCTCCGAGTCGATCAGGAACTGCGCCGAGACCACGACCCGGTTGCCCTCGTCGACGCCGGACGTGATCTCCCAGACGCCGTCGCCGTTCAGGCCCAGCTGGACCTCGCGGACCTGGAACGTGCCGCTCCCGAGGTCGAGCACGACCAGCCGGCGCGTGCCGCTGAAGATCACCGCTTCCTCGGGCACGGCCAGCACCTGCCGGGCGGCGGGGACGTCGAAGGTGACGTTCACGTACATGCCGGCGCGGAGGCGGCCGCCGGGATTCGGCAGCTCCAGCGAGACCTTGAGCGCGCGCGTCTGCTCCGAGAGGTGCGGGTAGAGGTACCGGACCGTGGCGGTGAGCGGCCGTCCGGGCTCGTAGGGCACCTCGATGGTCGCGCGCGAACCGGGCCGGATCCACGGCATCTGGCTCTCGAAGACCTCGGCCTCGGCCCAGATCGTCCGGAGATCGGCGATGCGGTAGAGGTTCATCCCGCTCGTGACGTGCATGCCCTCCAGCGCCTGGTCCATCTTCCAGACCACGACGCCGTCGCGGGCGGCGACGACGGGCAGCGTGCGGCGCGGCTGCCGCGAGCGTTCCAGGTCGGCAATCTGCGCGTCGGACACGTCCCAGTAGCCGAGCCGGCGCCGCGCGGCGTCGAGCATCGACCCGGCCCGCTGCGCCATCTCCGGAATCCCGCTGTCGCGCATCCGCGCGGCGTAGTCGAGCGCGTTCAGGTACTCCTCCTGCGCCGCGACCAGCTCCGGGCTGTAGATGTCGAAGAGCGGCTCGCCCGCCTTCACGGGCTGGCCGACGAAGTTGACGTACGCCCGCTCGATCCAGCCCGCGTACTTCGTGGTCACCAGCGCCACCTGGCTGTCGTCGTGCACCAGCGTGGCGACGGTGCGGATCGTGACCGGGATGTCGCGCCGGACGACCGGCGCCGTCTGGACGCCGATGTTCTGCGCGAAGCCGGGGTCGATTCGCACCAGGCCCGGCGCCGTGTCGGCCTCGTCCTCGTAGACGGGGATCAGGTCCATGCCCATCGGCGACTTGCCGGGCTTGTCGCGGATGAACGTCGGATCCATCGGCGCGCGCCAGTACTTGATCCGGCGTTCCCCGGCCGTGGCGGACGGCGACGCCGCCGTCGCGCCCATCGCGGCCCTGTCGTGTCCGGCCGCCGGGGCACCCGGCAGCCAGGACCAGCCGAAGGGGTTGCTCCACGCGAGGGCGAGCGAGCCGGCGCCCACGGCGAATCCCACGGCGCCGAACAGCAGTAGCTTCTTCATGATCGGTCTCCTCGCGAGGGCGGGTCGGGCAGCACGGTGCCGATCGCGCGTTCGAGCTTCGCGCGCGCGATCAGCCGGTCCGATCGCTGGCGCGCCAGGACGAGCCGCACCTGGAGCAGCACGCGCTCGCTGTCGAGCAGGTCGAGCACGCTCACCTGGCCGGTCGCGTAGCTCGCCTCCGCCGACCGCAGCGCCTCCTCGGCCTGCGGCACCAGCGCGCGCTCGAAGAGGGCGGTCTGTTCGGCGAGCGACCGCAGGCGGGCGAGCTGGTCCTCGACGTCCAGCGCGAGGGCGTTCTCCTCGCCGCGGTACCGGGTCCGCTCGGCGGCGACCTCGCGGCTGGCCTGCTGCACGGCGGCGTCGTACTTCGACTCGCGGATCGGAAGCGTCACGGCCACCGACACCGCCAGCGGGTTCTTCCCGTCGTCCGGCGGCGGCTGGGCCAGGCCGGCGGCGTCGCGCCGTCGCATGACGTTCACGTAGCTCGCGCCGATCGTGAACGTCGGCAGCGACAGGGTGCCGGCGAGGTCGAGCGCGCGCTCGCGCTTCGTCTCGGTCGCCGCGATCACGAGCAGCTCCGGCCGGTGCAGCCGCCCGAGCGCGATCAACGCGTCGCGGTCGGGCAGCGACGGCGGGACCGCGAGCGCGGCGATCTCCGGGACCGGCGTGCCTGGTGGCTCGTCCATCAGCGTGTTCAGGCGCGCCGCCAGCGCCAGGCGCTGGCCGGACAGGTCTTCCCGCCGCGTGAGCACGCGCGTGATCTCCGCCTGCAGCTTGACCACGGCCTGCTGCAGTCCCTGTCCCGACGCGTAGCGGCTGGTCGCGAGCCGTTCGTACTGTTCGAGCAGCAGCCGCTCCTCGTTCGTCGTCCGGATCGCCTCGTCCACGTAGGCCAGCTCGTAGTACGCCTGCTTGATCGCGAGGATGACGTCGCGCTGGCGGAGCGTGACCGCCTCGGCGGCCGTGTCCGCGTCGGCCTGCGCGACGCCGGCGCGGCGATCGCGCACGCCGAACCAGGGAAGCATCTGCGTGATGCCGAACGAGTTGAACTGCGGGCCCACGCGCGTCTCGACCGGCTGGATCGCCTGCGTGTAGGCCAGGACCGGCTCGGGCAGCGCGCGGGCCTGCGGCACCTGTTCGAGCGCGGCCTCGTGCCGCAGTCGGGCCTCCTCGAGGGCCGGGTACCGGGCCAGCGCGCGGGCCACGTAGCCGCGCAGCACCGGGTCGGCGTCGAAGAGCGGCGGACCATCCGCGGGCGCGCCGGCCTGTCGGGCCTCCACGCGCACGGCGAGCGCCGACAGGACGACGACGGCCGCGATGCAATACCGCGAGAGAGATTTCATGGGTGTTCGTGCTCCTCACCACTGACGGAACGGGGGCCTGCCACGCCGCGAGACGCGCGGGCGCAGGCGCCAGCGGGCGCGGGCGGCTCGGGCCCGCACCACATCCGGAAGCTGTCAGGCGGTGAGCGTCAGATCAGCAGCGTGGACAGCCGCAGCAGCAGATCGCCGGGCTGATGGCCGTGGGGCGGGGAAGCCTGGACGGGGGTCGGTCCCGGCAGCGTCTTCGTCACCACGATCGCGATGACGGGCGTCACGGGGCCGGACGGCAGCGTGCCGGCCGTGGTCGTCACGGCCGGGACCGCCGGCTCCGCGGGACTGGCCGAGCAGCACGTGACGGCCTGGTGGTCGTGGCACGGCATCGCCATTGCCGGGCAGTGCGACATCGTCCCCGACGGCAGGGCCGCGAGGGCCGGCCCGGCCCAGAGCACAGAGACGATGAGCGCGGCAGTCAGGCGAGTCATCTCGACCCTCGGTAGTTTTGCACATCCCGTTCCAGCACGGCCACCGGGACCGGGGCGTTCGGGGGGAAGGCCCGGCCGTGAACCGGCGCTGCCGCCGCGGGCCTTCACGTGGGCCGGGGGATTTTTCGACGGTCGCTCGTCGGCGTCGGCCTGCCCTGGTCTACCCTGAAACGGATGTATCCGGTGCTGTTTCGGGTCGGCTCGTTCGAGATCTCGAGTTTCGGCGTCCTCGTCGCCATCGGCGCGCTGGTCGGCCTGTGGGTCTTCCGGCGGGAGCTCGAGCGGAGCCGGCTGCCGGTGGGCGCCGTGGACGCCGCGCTGGCCGGCGTGATTGCGGGGATGGTGGGCGCCAAGCTGCTGTGGGTCGCCGAGCACCTCGGCGAGGAGCCCGTGACGCGCCTGTTGTTCAGCCGGGCCGGGCTCAGCTGGTTCGGCGGCTTCGTCGGCGGCGTGGGCACGGCGCTCTGGCTGATCCGCCGGAAGGGCTGGCCGGTGATGGCGGTGCTGGCCGCGGCCACGCCGGCCCTGGCCATCGGCCACGCGATCGGGCGGATTGGCTGCTTTCTCGTGGGCGACGACTACGGCCGCCCGAGCGCGCTGCCCTGGGCGGTGGCGTTTCCGGAAGGGGCGCCGCCGATCGACGTGCCGGTGCATCCGACGCAGATCTACGAGGCGCTGGCGCTCGTGCCCGTCGCGTGGCTGCTGATCCGCTGGCGTCGGCGTGGGGTGTCCGACCGCCGCGTGCTCGGCGCCTACCTCGTGATGACGGGCACGATCCGGTTCCTGATCGAGTTCATCCGCGTCAACACGCGGGTCGCGCTCGGGCTCACGGTGGCGCACTTCGCGGCGATGGGCGTGGCGATCGCGGGCGCGGTGCTGCTGCTGCGGCGCGGCGCCCGGACCTGAGCCTCAGGCGGCCGGGAACCCCGGCTGCGCCCTGACCCGCTCGGCCTGCAGCAGGTGGCGATCCTCGTGGCGCGCGATGATCTCGAGGCCGGTGCCCACGGTGAAGCGCAGAAGCGGCACGAACGGGTTCACGAAGCGGATCCCGTTGACGTCGTACGGCGCCGCCCGCTCGATCGCGCGCCGTGCGGTCTCGTTGCTCCGCAGGAAGGCCTCGAGCACGTCGGGCGCGACGTGCGGGCCCGGGTCGATCTTGCGCGGCGCGGGCGCCTTCTTCTGCTGGTCGGACGCGGCGACGTAGCTGCGGATGAACCACCGGGCGAACCAGCCCGGCGTGATCTCATGGACGGGCGCGTGCGGTCGGCCTTCAAGGGCCAGGGCGATCGGCGGCAGGTACACGTCGGTCGCGATGCGCAGGTGCTGGAGGCACTGTCCGACGCTCCACGCGTCGGGGCGGGGCTTCCACGTGAGCTGGGCGAAGGTCAGGCCCCCGGCGATCTCGCGGGCGCGCCGGTCGGACGCCAGCAGATCGCTCGTCAACCGGGCCGGCCAGGCGGGGGCGACGGCGGTGGGCACGGCGCCCATCGTAGTCGCAGTCCGGTCGGAATGCGCGGCTAGTCCGCCCGCAGCGCCCTGACCGGATCCGTGCGCGTCGCCCGCCGAGCCGGCAGCCAGGTGGCCAGCAGGCCACACGCCGCCAGCAGGCCCGTCGCCCCGACGTACGTCGGCACGTCGATGGGCGCGACGCCGTAGAGCAACCCGGCGGCCAGCCGTCCCTCGACCGCCGAGGCGGCCAGCCCGATGACGGCCGCCAAGCCGATGAGCCGCATCCCGTGCCCGAACACCAGCCGGCGGACTCCGGCCGGACTCTGACCGAGCATCATCCGGATGCCGATCTCGCGGGTCCGCTGGCGGACGGAGAACGTGATGACGGCATAGAGGCCGATGCTGGCCAGCGCCGCCGCGATCACGCCGAAGGCCGTCATCATCACGAGCAGCGCCCGCGTCGGCGCCGTGGCGCGCGTGACGAGGTCCGCCATCGTCCGGGCCTCGCCGACCGCGGTCCCCGGCGCGAGGGCGTCCAGTTCGCGGATCACGACCGGCATGATGACCTCCGCGGGGGCCGGGGTGCGCACGACGAGCGTGAAGAGGCCGCGGCCGGAGAAGAGGGAGGATGGCCGCATCGCCGAGTAGATCTGCGGGTGACCCGGACGCGTGATCTCGTGCAGTCGCTGGTGCGCGGCCACGCCGATGACCGACCACGGCGGCCCGTTCGGGCTCAGGCGGATCTGGCCGCCGACCGCCTTCCCGTCCGGAAAGGCGTGCGACGCCAGGCGTTCGTCCACGATCAGGACGCGCGCCGGGCGGGTGAGGTCGTCCCACGTGTAGTCGCGGCCGGCCAGGAGCACGGCGCCCATGGCCTCGAAATATCCGGGCGTGACCCACCGCCGATCGGAGGTCGTCGATTCCCACTGGCTGGCGGACGCCTCGTCGAAGGCGTAGGGCTGCAGGTAGCCGGGCCCGGTGAGCGGGATCTGGGTCGTCGCGGCGACGGCCGCGACGTCGGGGCGGCGTCGCAGCCGGCCTTCGAGGTCGCGCAGCAGGGCGATCTGGTCCAGCGGCGTCGAGGTGGCGCTCTCGGGGAGCGCGACCCTCAACGTCACGACGCCGTCGGTCGCGTACCCGGGCTCGACGCGCTGAAGCGCGTGAAGGGTCTGCAGCAGGAGGCCGGTGCCGATCACGAGCATCAGGCTCAGCGCGACCTCGACCACGATCAGGCCGTCCCGGGCCCGCGCGCTGGATCGGGAGGCGCTGACGCGGCCGCTGGCCGGCACGTGGCCGCCTCCGGACCGCGCGGCACCGCGGGCCGGAAACAGGCCGGCCGCGCCCGCGGCAAGCGCCGCCGTTCCCGCGGCTACCCACAGCGCCGAGGAGGCCCTCGCCCGCGCGTCGACGCGAGGCAGGGTGTCACGTCCCAGCCACTGCACGGCCCGCAGGCCGAGCCGCGCGAGCACCAGCCCGACGAGCCCGCCGATCGCCGCGACGAAGAGGCTCTCGAGCATCACGAGCCGCACGACCCGCCGCCGGCCGGCGCCGAGCGCCGTGCGGATGGCCAGCTCGGTCTCGCGGCCGCGCACGCGGATCAGCAGCAGGTTCGCGGCATTCGCGCAGGCCACGAGCAGGACCAGGCCGACCGCCGCGAAGGCGGCATTCAGGGCCGGCCGCGCGGCCTTCACCACGTCGTCCTTCATCGCGACGATGCGCGCGCGTGTCTCGGCGGCCGCATGCGCGGGATACCGGTCGCGCAGGCGCGCGGCCAGGGTGTCCAGTTCCTCCTGCGCGGCGCTGAACGACACGCCGTCGGCCAGCCGCGCGAAGGCCGTGTACATCGTGGCCGTCCGACTGCCGAGCTGCGCCGGGTCGATCTGCGCCGGTCGCCAGAGGTCGGCGTCACGAAGGAAGATGGTCTCGGCGGGGAGGTGAAGCTGGAAGTCCTCGGGGAGGATCCCGACGATCTCGTGAGGGACGCCGTCCACGTAGACGGGACGCCCCACGACGTCGAGGCTGCCGCCGTACCGGGTGCGCCAGAGGCGATGGGTCATCAGCGCCACGCGCGGGGCGCCGGGCTGGTCGTCCTCCGGCCCGAAGGCGCGGCCATGCAGCGGCGCGATGCCGAAGAAGTCGAAGAAGCCGGCCTCGACGGCCGTGACGTCCATGATGGTGGGCCGGCCGGACGCCTCGTCCGTCACCAGCCGCTCGTAGCCGGCGCCGAAGGTGAACCGGGCCATCGTGCGGCTCCAGGCCCGATAGTCGTACAGGTCGAGCGGGTTGAGCAGCGGCAGCGATTGCGCGCCCGTGTGAAAGTCGTGCCAGATGACCCCGATCCGGCTGGAGGCTTCGTAGGGCAGCGGCCGGAGCAGCACGCCGTTCACCACCGAGAACACCGCCGTCGTGGACCCGATCCCGAGCGCCAGCACCAGCGTTGCCGCGCCGGTGAACCCTGGACGACGGATCAGCGAGCGCGCGGCGAACAGGGCGTCCTGCCGGAGTCCGTCGATCCAGGCCTCCACGCCGCGAGCCTGGCGACCCGCGCGTTCGCCCGCCGGTTCATGCGGGACACCACGCCATCGGAGCCTCACCGCCTGCGCGACGACGTCCCACGCGAGGCCGAGCGCGAGGCGGACGCGTGCCGCAGGGGTCGCGCCGGCGAGCAGGTCCTCGTGCAGCTGTCGCAGGTCCGCGCCGTGGCGCCGGCGAAAGGCGCGCGGCAGCAGCCACATCAGGATCGCCAGCAGGGACCGCGTCATCTCAGCTCCGGTGGCTCCGGTCCATCGCGAGTTCGGCCAGCGACGCGAGCCGGCGGGCTTCCGCCTTCAGTGCCCTCCGCCCGCGGTCGGTGATGCTGTAGTAGCGCCGCCGGGCGCTCGTGCCGGGCGGCACTTCCCGGCGCGAACACTCGCGGATGAGGCCCGCGGCGACCATCTCGTCCAGCGCGCTGTACAAGGTGACGGGCCAGAGCCTGAGGCCGCCGTCGGTCTGCGCGAGCACGTCGCGGACGATGCCGTAGCCGTGCTGGTCGCCCGAGCCCAGCGCGATGAGGATGTGCAGCCAGGCGCGCTTCAGTTCCGGCGCTTCCGTCGGCATGGGCATATGATATAGAAACATATCATACAAGGAAATAGCATATCGACGGGCGGCGATGCGGGGCGAGTGAACCGCCGCGCGCGCCGGGCCGCCGAGCATCGTCCCGGGTTCCCGGCGGCGACTTCGCGTTAGAATGCCCGGCCGATGATCCGCGCCCTGCTCGTGCTGGTCTGCCTCGTCGCCGCCGCGCCGGCCCGCGCGCAGACCTCGTCTGGCCGGGACGAGACGCGTCCCGGCGCGTTGCCGCTGGTCCTGACGCTGCCGGCGGGCGCGCGCGCGGCGTCGCTCGGCGGCGCGTATCCGCTCGCCAGCCCGGACGCCGACGCGGTGTTCCAGCATCCCGCGCTCATGGATGGCGACCGCGGCGTCGCGGGCGCGTTCGCGCGGTTCGGCGGGAACGGCCTGGAGGTCTCGGCGGCCGGCGGGTTCGCCTGGTGGCACGGCGGACTGGGCGTGGGTGCGCGCGCGCTGTCGTTCGGCGCGGTGCCATTCGCGGGCCGGCCTGATGCCTCAGACGCGCCGGTGCCCTCGGCGCTCGGCGCCTTCGCGGCGGGCGAGGCGGGTATCGCGTCGGCGGGTCCCATCGACGTCTCCGAGCAGCTCTTCACGGTTTCCTATGCCCGGCGGGTGTTCGGCTTTCGCGTGGGCGGGGCGGCGAAGGTGATCGACCTGCGCGCCGAAGGCCTGCACGATACGTCGGTCGTCGCCGACGTGGGCGTCGCGCGCAACTTCGGCTGGCTGTTCCTGGCCGGCGCCGCGCAGAACCTGGGAGGTGCATCCGCGTTCGGCGACGCCGGGACCGCCCGCACCGGGGCGACCAGCGCGGCAGACGGGATCGACGCCGCCCGGCGTCCGCGGATCTTCACCGCCGGCGCCGCGACCCGCAGCCGCACGCTCGGCCCGCTCGACGTCGCCCTGGCTGGCCAGGCCTCATGGCGCCGCGACGCGGGTGTCACGGCCGGCGGCGGCGCCGAGATCTCCTACTGGCCGGTGGCCGGCCGCACGTTCACGTTCCGGATCGGCTACCGCCACCTCGAGGACTCGGCGCTCCGTCCGCTCACGCTCGGCGCCGGCTTCGCGGGCGACCGGATCAGCCTCGACTACTCATGGCAGGCGGTGGACGCCGCCGGCGCCACGCACCGGTTCGGCCTGCGCATCCGTTGAGCTGAACCCGACGTCGTCGAGGATGACCGTCCCCGCTTTCGCCCGGTCGAACATGAAGCGGATCGCGGTGACGGACGAGACATCGAGCGACGGGTTTGCCGCCTGGAAGTCGGCAAGCGGAATCCGGAACGTCTGCATGACGCTCTCGCCGTGCGCGCGGAACCGGGTCGTGTCGAGATCCCGGCGTCGCAGGACCCAGGCCTCCAGCGGACGCCGGATCACGCCGTAGTCGCCGAGGCGGACCGACGCCAGCTGTCCCCGGGCGTCCACCAGCGCGACGCTCAGGTCCACGGGCGGCTTCTCCTCGTCCTTGTTCTCCTTCTTTTTCGCCGGTGCGGGGCGGGGCTTCGGGCGGTCGGGGCCCTCGGGCTTCGACGCGGCGTCCTCGGTGCCTGCCGGCGCGGGTGGCTTGCGCGGGCCCGGGACGGCGTCGGTCGGCATCAGCAGGAACTGCAGCGCCGATCCCGTGCCGAGGGCGGGCGCGTCGGGGCCGGAGGCGAGGGTGATCGTGAACGTCGCCGGCGGGCCGGTCTCCGGCGGATCGGTGTTGGCCAGCTCGTTGTTCCAGCCGAGCGTCACCACGTTGTTGAACATCGACGCGGCTTCGGAGCCGGCCGTGCCGCCGCGCAGGGTGGCGAGGTTCTCCTTCCACGTCGACAGGTGCTCACCGTCGATCCCGACGCCGCGCCCGGTGCCGGTCGTGACGTCCACGTCCTCCTCGAACGTCGCCACGGGGCGGAACGTGCTGTCCTCGAACCGGTTGACGTACATGGTGGGCGGCAGCCAGTCGCCGGCGACGCGGTAGTCGCGGAAGAGCGGCAGGTACCGCGGGTCGTCCCGGAGCGTGGCTTCGAGGAAGGCGGAGATGTAGAGCTTCGCGACCTGGCGCTGCTCCTCTGGCGGGAGCAGCGCGCGCAGGTCGAGCGTACGGGCGCTGCGCGGGCCGCCGTCCTTCGCGCCCCAGACCGTGTTCCACTGCCCGTGATTCGCGCGATAGACGAACAGCGCCGCCTTGAAGTGCGGCCGGCCGTCGGTGAACTGCACGCGCTGGTACTGGCGCAGGCCCATGAAGCTCGTGACGTCGCCGTCGTGCGAGCCGTGGAAGACGAGGTAGTCCACGTTCTCGACCGGCACGAGGCGGTCGGCCGGCTTGTACTGGCCGTCGACCGGGGCGATGGCGATGATCGAGCGGATGTGGAAGCCGAAATCGAACTCGACGTTCGCGTCGTCCGGGTAGCGGCGCAGGCGGTTGAACGCGGCGGCCTGGCCCACGGCCTCGCCGCCCCGCGAGTGTCCGGCGAGGGCGATGCGGTCCATGTCCACACGCCCGAAGAACGGGTTGCCGGGTTCGGCGTTCCACGTCCGCCAGAGCTCGAGGTGTTTCAGGAAGAACCAGCCGCGCGCGTCGTTCTCGTTGCGGATGCCGCCGTTGATGAAGTTCATGTCGAGCGACGCCACGATGTAGCCCCGGCTGGCGAGCAGGTCGCCCAGGTACTCGTAACCGGGATCCGAGAATTCCTTCATGTTGTGATTCCCGTGCGCGATGAGCAGCAGCGGGAACGGGCCGTCGCCGTCCGGGTACCAGACACGGGCGTTGAGCGGCATCTTCTTCGGCGTGAAGCCCCAGTACGCATTGCGCGACTTCGCCGACGTGCCGAGGTCCACGAGCTTCGAGGCGTCCACCGTCGGCGTCTTGATCGCGACCAGCTCCCGGTATTCCCGCCGCCGCCGGTCGGTGCCGCTGCCGTAGAAGAGCCGCTGGACCTGGTGCGGGCCGCGCGCCGTCGGGTCCGGCGCGTCGAGCGTCCGGTGGGCCATGACGACCGCCGCGTCATTCTGCGTGAGCTTCATCGCCGGGTAGCAGCCGGCCAGGCACGCCAGGGCGGCGGTGGTTGCGGCGCGGCGGACGAGCGCGGCACACCAGTGGGCGCGCGGTGCGGACTGGGCGGCAGGCATGGGGCCGCATTCTCGCATGGGACCGCCGGTCACCGTCGTCCGAGACCGGTCGGAACGACGACCGCCGGCGACGCCCGAATCGCCGGAAGCGCCGTGCGTCCCGCCGGGGCATCGGCTTGTCACTGCGCCAACCGGGCAGGGGACGACCATGGCATTCTCATCTCGACCTGCAGGGGCGGCTACGTGGCATGGCATGCCGAGAGCTGGGGAAGGGAACGGACGATGGCGCTCAGTCGACGCGAGTTCGTGCAGTTGGCCGCCGCGATGGGAGCCTCGCTGGCCTGGGGCGGCCCGGCTCGGGCCTCGACCACCGGCTGGCAGGAGCGGCGCGATCTCTATCCGGAGGGGGTTGCGTCCGGCGATCCCGATCCGACGAGCGTGATCCTCTGGACCCGGCGGCCGTTCGAGTCGGGCGGCCGGCGTCTGCTCACGCTGGAGGTGGCCGAGGACGAGGCGTTCCGGCGGGTCGTCGCCACCTCGTCGGCGCCGGTCTCGGCGGAATCGGACTGGACGACGCGCGTGCTGGTGGGCCGGCTCGAACCCGCACGCGTCTACTGGTACCGCTTCACCGATGACGACGGTCACGGCAGCCGCGTGGGCCGGACGATCACCGCGCCGCTCGCGACCGACCCACGGCCGGTCAACTTCGCCTTCGTCAGCTGCCAGAGCGTCAATGAAGGCCGGCTCAACGGCTACCGCCGGATGATCTTCGAGGACGAGCGCGCCGCGCCCCCCGGCCCCGGCGGCAGCCCGGGCGTCATCGGCGATGCGCAACTCGGGTTCGTGCTCCACCTCGGGGACTTCATCTATGAGGTCGTCGAGTATCCCGACGAGGTGGCGACGCGGTACGACCGCACGATCTACGACGTTGGTCGGATTCCCGACGGCGGGAAAGCCAGCAACTTCCACTATCCGCTCACGCTGGAGGGCTATCGCGTCGTCTACCGGGGCTACCTCGCCGACCCCGACCTGCAGGACGCGCGCGCGCGCTGGCCCTTCGTCGCCATCTGGGACAACCACGAGTTCTCCTGGCAGGGCCGGCAGAGCCTGGTCCAGGCCGGGGGGCCTCCGCAGCCGGGCCAGACGGTCAAGGTGGCGGCCAACCAGGCCTGGTTCGAGTACATCCCCGCGCGCGTCACCGCGCCGAGTGGATCGCTCGACACGTTCGGCGGCGTGGCGGTGGAGAACGTGCCGATCGAGAAGTGGGACGACGACGGCCTCGGGATGGAACCCAACAACCTGAAGGCCATCGACAGCCTGATCGCCTATCGCACCCTGCGCTACGGCCGGCACCTCGATCTCATCCTCACCGACCAGCACAGCTTCCGTGGCGACGACCCGACCGACGCGGAGGGCGTTGGCCGGATCTACGATCCGGCGTTCAACGGGATGTTCTCGGAACCGGCGATGATCGCGCTCGATGCCGGCCGCGCCTTCGACGGCGGCAAGCCGCCCGCCGAACTCCGCTTCGGCGACGTCAGCATCCCCAATCCACGAAAGGATTCGGCGCCGCGCACGATCCTCGGGGCGCGTCAGAAGCGGTGGTTCATGGACCAGCTCCGCCGGTCCGGGGCCACCTGGAAGATCTGGGGCAACTCGCTGGGGACCCTCGATCTCCGGGCCGACCCGCAGAACCTTCCGGATGGGTTGACCACGCGGACGTGGCCGGCCGACACCTTCGCGCAGATCGGCAGCGGCGATTTCGGCAGTGCGTACCACGAGCGTGGGGAAATCTATGACCTCGTCCGCGAGGCGAAGATCACCGGGTTCGCGATCGTCTCGGGCGACCGTCACAGCTTCTGGGCCGGCTATGCGGCCTCGCGCCTGCCGCCCGGGACGTTCGAGCCGGTCGGGATCAGCTTCGTCGGCGCCTCGCTGGCCAGCCCCGGGGCGATGGAGGCGCTCGAGCACAATCTCCCCAGGGACCATCCGCTTCGCGCGCTGTACCTGGCGGATCGGCCCGCCGGCGGCGCCGCGAGCCCCGGCGCGCACGAGGCCGGGCCCGACTGGACCTACAACATGCTCCTCAAGCACGGCGTCCGCTCGTGCCTCGAATACGCCAGGAGTTTCGATCTGAAGCGCGCGCACGCCGCGTCCAATCCGCAGCTGTCCCCGCACCTGGAGTTCGTGGACATGGGGGGCCACGGCTATGCGACGGTGCGGCTGACCGGCGACGAGATGCGGACCGAGTTCGTCTGCATCCCGCGTCCGATCACGCGCAGCGGTCGTCCCGATGGCGGTCCGCTTCGCTATCGGGTCGTCCACACGGCCTCGCTCTGGAAACCAGGCGAGCGGCCGGTGCTGCGCCAGCAGGTCCTCGAGGGCGATCCCGGGCTGTCGATCTGAGGGGGCTCGGGCGAATGGCGGCGCCGGGCTCGGGCGCATGATGGCGCCCGCCGGTGTGCGTGGCGGTGCGGGATCAGCTGCCGCAGGTCGCGGATCCAACCAGCGCTTCGAGCGCCGCGCGACGGGCGGGCGGTGCGCCGGCGGCAGAGCAGCCGAGCGCCGCCAAGGTGGGGCTGGCGCCGAGCGCGTCGGCGGCGATGGCTGGCGCGCGCAGCTTCAGGTGAGCGAACACCGGTCTTGCACCCCGGTAGGGATTGTCGTCCAGCTCGATCTCGGAGAAGTCGAAGGGACGTAATCCGCCATCCGCGTCGCGCTCGGCCGGCAGCACTTTCATGCTCACCGCGCTGCGGACGTTGCCGCCGATGGCCAGGATCCGCGACCGCGCCTCGTCCACCCGCACGACGATGTCGCAGTGGGCGGTGGCGCCCTGGCCCATCTGCCGTCGGCGTTCGGCGAGGCTGAGGTAGGCGGGACGCCGCCCTGAACACAGCAGGTCGCCCGGCCCGATCGGCTGCTCGCCGGCGTCGTAGGCGACGAAGGCCGAGCCGGGCGCGCGGCCGTCGCGGGCGCGGATGGCCTGGTCGATGTAGCGGTGGTGCGCGACCGCGCGCAGGAACACGTCCGGGTCGCTCAGGCCGCTCGCGCACATCACCCAGGAGATGAAGGCGGCCGACCACGGGCTCTCCCAGCGCGCGGCGATCCCTGCCGGGCCGCCCCACACGCCGTTCTGCTGGTCGATGATCCACGCGCCTTCCGGCGTCGTCGTCCAGTAGCCGGCAATGGAGGCGGCCACGCGCGCCGCTTCGGCCGCCGGCAGACGTCCGGGCCGGCCGCGTCGCGATCGGTCGCGGGGCGTCGTGCTCCGCGGTGATGCCGCGGCGCCGCGCGCCGGCGCGGGTTCGACGGTGGACTGATCGACGATTCCGAAGCCGAAGTACGCCCACTCCTGCACGGCAACGTCCACGATGCGCTGGCGGAGCGCGGCGTCGAGCGGCGCCGCCGGCACGCGGCACCCGCTTTCGGCGAGATGCATCGCCCCCGGCTGGCCGATGACGCGGGAGGACGGCGGGGCGACGTCGAGCACGTCGCGCGGCAGGCGCTCGACGGCAGAAGGCGACTGCGCGGCCGCGAGCAGACTGGTGGCGAACAGGGCCGTCAGGCCGGCCAGTGCGGCATTCGAGATCGGACGTGAACTCACGGTGTCCAGCCTACATACCCGATCCGGGCCGAAGACTCCAGCCGGTGGGGACGGTGCGGTGCGACGGGGGGCGAGGAGCGAAGCCCCACGACTGAAGCGAGGGCGCGGCCAGCGCCCGAGCCCCGCGCACGGAGCGAGGCGACGAAGCGCCGAGCGAGTGCGCGTGTCGGGGGTCTGGGGGCGAAGCCCCCAGATCAATCTTGGAGCCGGCGATCGGACTTGAACCGATGACCTGCTGATTACGAATCCCTGGGCCCTGCGTCCACGGGCGTCCGGCGTGTCCTGTTCCCTCTGAAATCCTGCGATCTTCGTCCGCCTGGATCCGGCGAGATCCGCTGCGTTCGTTTCCCTTGGGCGTCACGGCGGGCGTCAGACTGCCCGCTGGGATTTCCTCGGACGTGATGCGAGTGGAAGGCGGCCACTGCCGATGTGCCCTGTCGAGGTTTCACGCAGCACAGGGGCCGCAAATGGAGCCCTACGTGGTTCTCTGTCGGTCAAGCCATGGCTTCTACTCAAGGGGGACCAACCCGGCAAGGGCTCCCCCTGTGAACGCACCCGGTACCCCAGGGCGGCAGTGTCTCAAGGGGGACCGTGGGCTGTTGCCGCATGACAAGAAGTTGACGCTTCTGGGTCACGGTGTCACCTATGTCCCGCGTACCGGCCCCGTTCGGTAGTGGTGATTCGCAGATGGCGCTGGCAGTCGGGCCCGCGTCCGGCGTGGCTCCGTTGACGCGATCGGAACAGGTGCCGCGGAGGCATTCCGGGGTCTGACTCGTTGGCCGGGAATCGTCCAAGGCGCTGGCCACTACATGTTTCCCGCGCTCCTGACGTGGGCCTCCAGGCGCGGTTAGACTCGAGCGTGAGTGCCGGGAAGCGAGAATTCGGCCGCGGCGATCATGGATGGCACTATCCAGGGGCTCATGGGCACCGCCGGATGGGTGCGTGGTCTCGTCTTTGTGCTGGCCGTGGCTGGCGGCTCGGCTTGCGGGCAGCCTCCCAATGCAGGGCTGCCGTCTCCTTCAGCGCCGTCTCCTCCTCGAGCTATTACCCAAGTCCTCCATGGTCGGTCAAGCGACGGCCGGAATCTCGGGACCATCGAGTTGCCTGCCTTCGAGGGGATTCCGATCGAAATCAACCCCAGGGCCCTGGCGGCCATCCATGGACTGGTGCTGGACAACGTCAATCCGGACTTCTTCGTTGTTCGTGAAAGCGCAGCCGATGGGCTTCTGGGACGTCGGCTGGTAGCGTCACTCGCCGGTTCCGCCTACATGTTGCCAACGGAGCAGCCGGCTGCTCTGTGGCTGATGAATTCGTCGAACGGCGCCGACTACGTGTGCGCGGCGAATACACCAGGCTTCCTTCTCAATGGCCCGAATCCGTTGCCGCGCTATGCCACGGCTCGACCGTTGACCACCTCGAACAACACCGTAGCGGACTTCATTGTCGTCGATGGGAGTCCTTCCGACATCGTCCTGGGACTGGACTGGCTGAATGACGCTTGGGTGGTCGATGGCCTTCAGCTCGCGGAAATCCGTTGGACGAACGACCCGGCGGAGCCAGCGGACATCAATGGTGGGCTGGGCACGCACCAGGTCACTGCATCTGCGGGCTACCATTCCGGCAATTCCTTCGTAGTTCGTCCCGGCCAAACCACCCTTCGAGCGGCCGGGATTGCGGCCTCAGAGGCGCTCGAGGTGCTGCTTCAATACGACGACCTCTGCGGGATGGACACCAACAGCTCGCTGTTGACGCTTGGTGTCAGTAACAGTCTCAGCGCGCGCGGCAAGGACCTCGTCCGCTTCGGTGTGCTGATGAAGGAACTGCGCTAGTCCAATCGTGGAGCAGACGGGGCGACGAATCGGAAAGAACCGGCATCCGTGCATTGCGGCGACTTTTCCGGTCAGGGCGCACCCCGAAGGGTGCAGGTAGACCGTGGCATGCCGCACCCTCACGACCAGGGCTTGATCCTTCCGGGGGGCGTCCGAATTGGTCGAGGGCCTCGTCGCTTGCCTCGCTTTGGCGCGCGCCAGCTAGCATAGAACCGGTGACCGACGAGTCCTCCTACAACCAGTCCAATTCCCGTCTTCAGATCCAAGCGCTCTTGGCGGCGCAGGATGTCAGACTGCTGTCGGTTCCGGTCCTCGCGGTGGACGATCTCATCGATGACCTCTTGGCAAAAGAGCCGGAGCTCCTCGAGGCTCTGGCCACGAGCCGGGAGCGGTCCGGGACAGCGTCGTTCTCACTCCAGGCGGCAATTCGGCCAACGCCTGTATCGAGCGTCGCCGGCAGGGGAACTGGTCCGATTCTCGAGGCTGGCCTGCTCGAAGCGGTAGGTGGCCGGCCGTGCCATGCCCCGGACGTCCAGATCGTTGCAGGGCGAGGTCGAACCGAGGCGACGGTCAGCCCTTATCCCCACTGTCTGCCCCGTGATGTCAAGATTCCAGCAGACTTGAGTGGCCGTCCGCGGAACGTCCTGCGAGAGGCGATCGCCCTGCGGAACTGGCTTGCCCGAGCGCTGCTTGAGGTCTACACGGCCGTTGCGCAGGTGCAGAGCGAATTCCTGAGTTCGCTGGACGTGCTTCGCTTGAACCCTGCTCCCATTGCCGAACTGCTTCGTCTTGGCCTGCCGCACTCCGAAAGCACCTACTCGCGCATGTTGCAGGGACGCACGGTCGAAGTCGCTCGCGAGGATGGAGCAGTCGTCATTCCAGTCCGTGTGCTCATGCCGCCCAGAACCCAGGTGGTGCGGTTTCGGAACATCCATCTGCTGAATCGGCAACTGGTGGACGAGCGTCGGATGCGCACGGCGCTATCCGATCGCGTGCTGGCGGACCGAGCGGGGACACTGGCGCGAAGGACAGTGGCAAAGATGAGGAGCGAAGCCGACCCGCCCGTTCCGGACCGGTTGGGCCGGCAGCGGCTATACGACGAGGGCCGGGAGGGGTTGTTCGCATTTGAGGGCGCCTACGAGCACCGGCTGAGAGAGTTGCTGAGCCGCCGGTCGAGGTGATCCGAACCTCTGGCGCACGAGGTCATCCCGGCCGGTGTCGTCGGCCCAGACCGACGAATCGACAAAGGAACGAGGGCCCGGAGGAATCAATTCCCGCACCCGAGCGCGGCTAACGGCCGACGCCAGACATGGCACCTTCGGTGGGGTGCAAGGGCTCGGAGGTCGGCTGGTATTTACGCCGCTTGGCGCTCGTCAGGCGCGGCCAATGGTGTGATGGTTTGGGCGGAAAGAATAAGCCTGTACCGGTGAGGGGAGCCACGCTTGCCGTCGCCAAGCCTCTCGACCTTGCCCCCATCCTCCAGGTGGGCCAGTTCACGCTGGGCCGTTGCGCGAGTTGCTCCTGTCTCAGTCATGAGCTGGGCGAGGGTCAGGGGGCCATCGGATTTCCCGAGTGCATCGAGGAGGGCCGCAGAGACGGTTGCAGCGGTTACCGCTTCACCGCGGGTCGCATCGAGGCGGACAAAACGGAAAGGTGCTCCATCCTCCACCCCAGAGGAGCCACAGTGAGCAGATACTCGTTCGATCAGCGTGAGCCGAGGCGTCTCTTCGAAGCGTGACAGACCCTCGAGTTTCCGGACCGCCGGCTGTTGTCGTCCATCGGGCCTGGAGAGTCTCAGTACAACGTCCACGCCACCGGTGAACGCCGAACTGCCTCGGCCCGATTCGCCGATTTCGCTTGCGCCTTTGCGTTCGTGCCGAATGAGCAGGATCGCAAGGCCGGATGCCGCGAGGGCTTTGAGGGGCGCCAGCGCCGCAAGTGCGTCGCCGGCGTTGTTCTCGCTGTCGCCCCTGAGGCCGGCAAACTGTGCCAGCGTATCCACCACGACAAGCCGCGCCCGAGCGCGAGCGGCTTCGGCGGCTGTCCTGTCTACTGTCGCTTGCCAGCCTAGGCCGTGCACCATGGAATGCAGTACGACACGTAACTCGGCCGACGCTACACCGGCTCGCTTGAGCATCGGAATAAGCGTTGTCTCCGTTTGTTCTGTCAGCAGCACAACCGGGCTGGGCGGCGCCTCGGAATCCCAGCCGCCGTCCCCTGTTACCACTGTTCGAATCCAGTCGAGCGCCAAGGTCGTCTTTCCCGCAAGTTTGGGTTTACCGTTCAACTCCGTGATAGCGCCGCGCGCAAGGAACCCCGGGATTAGCCAGTCGATTCTCGCAGGGCTCTGCTGTATGAGCGCATTGGCTCCAAGCGCGATGGGTTCGTCGGCGCTGCAGCCAGGCGAGATCGCAGTGAGGTCCTCGATGAAGCGGTTGGTCGTCTCGCGCGTTGTTCCCACCTTGCCGCGCGACAGGTCCATGCAGAGTGTCATGGCCCTAAGTGCCATCCGTCGGCGCACGTCGAACTCGTTCAGAGTCCGGGCGACAAAGCGGACGAGATCTGACTTGGGCCGCGGGGTTCCGTTTGTGAAGTGTTCGAAATCCAACGGATTGTCGAAGGATTCTTCGCGGACGCTGAGCTCATTGCACACCAGCGGCCACATTGGCAGGGCCTGCCGCGCGTGGAGGTCGCAGACGATTTCTGCCAGCAGGCGGTGGTCACGTCTGAAGAAGAGCGCAGGTTTGAAACCGGCCTGGAAGAAGGTCTCAGCGCAGTCTTCAGGGAACTCTGTGATGAGCTGAAGGGCCAGCCGCTCATACTGTTCATGGTGGGGAGTCGAGTAGTCGGCCCCTGGATTCACGAGGAAGTCGTTTGCCACGGCGCGGGAGCCTATGGCGCGCCGGGGTACACCGTCAAGTAGAGACTGTCATTGCGCCCAGATCTCTGTGCAACACACCCCTGGTCATGACCGCTGTTCGTGGGGCTTGCCCGCCCGCTACTGTTGTCCGATCCGGGCCCGATACTCGGCAGGAAGGTCTGGCACCGGTGCGCGCAGTCGGCCCACAATGGGCCGGGCGACCGGGACCGGCGAACGGCCCGAGGTGCCGCGACGAGCCAGAATCCGATGACCCTGGAGCAACTGACCCCCAACACGAGCGTCCGCGGCTTGTTGCCCGACACGGCCGTCACCGTGGTCTCGGTGCAGTGGTACGGTGCGGACGCGGTAGAGCTGACGTTCAAGACCCCGGACGGCCGGGTTGCCAACCAGCTCCTGGCGCGGCATGACGAGGCCCGGCTCGAGCTGGTGGAGGCGGGCCGTCCGTGGAGTTTCGACGGCGACGGCGCGCTGTTCCGCTTGGTGTCCGAGGCGCAGCGGATCCGGCTGGCCCACCTGTTCGACCCGGTGCTCGCCGTTCACACCTCCCTCGTCGAACCGCTGCCACATCAGATCACCGCCGTCTATGAGGCGATGCTCCCGAGGCAGCCGCTCCGATTCCTGCTCGCCGATGATCCCGGCGCCGGGAAGACCATCATGGCCGGCCTGCTCATCAAGGAGCTGATTGCCAGGGGCGACCTGAAGCGATGCCTCATCGTGTGTCCCGGCAGCCTGGCGGAGCAGTGGCAGGACGAGCTGTTCCGCCGTTTTCATCTGCCGTTCGACATCCTGACGAACGATGGTCTCGAAGCGGCGCGTACCGGTAACTGGTTCCTCGAACACGATCTGGCGATCGCCCGGCTCGATAAGCTCTCGCGCAACGAGGACGTCCAGGACAAGCTCCGCGCACCCGACGGCGGTTGGGACCTCATCGTTTGCGATGAGGCCCACAAAATGTCGGCCACGTTCTTCGGCGGCGAGGTCAAGTACACCAAGCGGTACAGGCTCGGGCAGCTTCTCTCGACGCTGACCCGCCACTTCCTGCTGATGACCGCGACGCCGCACAACGGCAAGGAAGAGGACTTCCAGTTGTTCCTGGCGCTCCTCGACGGCGACCGCTTCGAAGGCCGCTTCCGCGACGGCGTGCATCAGGTGGATGTGTCGGACCTGATGCGACGGATGGTCAAGGAGAGCCTACTCAAGTTCGACGGCCGCCCGCTTTTCCCGGAGCGCCGCGCCTACACGGTGCCCTACAAGCTGTCTGACGCCGAGGCGGCCCTCTACAAGGCCGTGACCGACTACGTCCGCGCCGAGTTCAATCGGGCTGACGCGCTCCAGAACGACAAGCGGGCCGGCACAGTCGGCTTCGCCCTGACGATCCTCCAGCGCCGCCTCGCCTCGTCGCCCGAAGCAATCTACCGATCGCTCCGCCGTCGGCGCGAGCGGCTGGAACGGCGGCTTCGAGAGACCGAACTCATGCACCGAGCCGCGATGGCTCAGGCGCCGGCCTTCGACAGCCCCGAGCTCGACGCCGAAGATGTCGAGGACCTGGAGGACGCGCCCGAGAACGAAGTCGAAGAGGCCGAACAGGAGGTCCTCGACCAGGCCACCGCCGCCCGGACGATTGAGGAGCTGAGAGCCGAGATCGGGACGTTGAACCTGCTGGAAGGGCAGGCCTTGGCGGTCGTCAAGGGCGGCGAGGATCGCAAGTGGAACGAACTGGCCCGTCTTCTCGACGAGATGCCGCAGTCGGCCGAAAGCCCGCGCAAGCTCGTGATCTTCACCGAACAGCGCGACACCCTGAACTACCTTCAGGACCGCATCTCGCGCTCCATCGGCCGGCCCGGCGCCGTCGTCGTCATCCACGGCGGAATGGGCCGAGAAGAGCGGCGCAATGCGCAGGAGACATTCCTGCACGACCGAGAAGTCCAGGTGCTTCTGACGACCGATGCTGCAGGCGAGGGCATCAACCTCCAGCGCGCCCACTTGATGGTCAACTACGACCTACCGTGGAACCCGAACCGCATCGAGCAGCGATTCGGCCGGATTCACCGCATCGGCCAGACGGAGGTCTGCCATCTCTGGAACCTCGTCGCCGACGAGACCCGCGAGGGCGACGTCTACCGCACCTTGCTGGAGAAGTTGAACGAAGCGCGCAACGCGCTGGGCGGACAAGTCTTCGACGTGCTCGGCAAGCTCCAGTTCGAGGGGCGCCCGCTCCGCGATCTGTTGGTTGAGGCCATCCGCTACGGAGAACAGCCCGAGGTTCGGGAGCGGCTGAACCTGGCCGTGACCACGGCCGTGGACAGATCCCGCCTCCAGGACCTGATTGAAGAGCGCGCGCTTGCCCACGACGCCATGGACGCGAGCCGGGTTGCCCGCGTCCGCGAGGATATGGAGCGAGCCGACGCGCGCCGGCTCCAACCGCACTACATCGAGTCGTTCTTCGTCGAGGCGTTCAAGCAGCTTGGCGGCGCCGTCCACCAGCGAGAGCCGCGGCGCTACGAGATCACGAACGTCCCGGCACCCGTTCGCGACAGGGACCGCCTGATCGGTATGGGCGAGCCGCTGGCCCGCCGCTACGAGCGCGTCACGTTCACCAAGGACTTGATCGCGCCGCACGACCAGCCTTTTGCCGCGTTCGTCTGTCCGGGCCACGCCCTGCTCGACGCGACGCTGGATTTGACCCTGGAGCGGTACCGCGAGCTCCTGCGCCGCGGCACGGTGCTGGTCGATGACCGCGATCCAGGGACGCGTCCGCGCGTGCTCTTCTACCTCGACCACGCCATTCAGGATGCGAGCGTCCCGCTGTCCGGCGAGCACCGGACGGTCTCGCGGCGGATGCTGACGTGGAGATCGACGCGGACGGACACGCGCGTCACATTCACTACGCCCCCTACCTCGACTACCGGCCGCTTCGGCCTGACGAGCCCGGGGTGGCACCGATCCTCGCCCGTCCTGAGTGCGCGTGGATCACGCGTGATGTCGAGCAGACTGCTGTCGGCTACGCGGTCGAACACGTCGTGCCCCAGCACCTGGACGAAGTGCGCTCCCGTCGGCTCGGCTGGATCGACAAGACGCGAGCGCAGGTGAAGGATCGCCTGACCAAGGAGATCAACCACTGGGACAATCGCGCGGCCAGGCTTCGCGAGCAGGAGCAGGCCGGGAAGACCGCGCGCGCGCCTCAACTCGGGCGAAGCGCGACGTCGCGCCGACGACCTGCAGGGCCGTCTGACGAAGCGGCTGGCCGAACTCGACAAGGAGGCGCACCGCCCGCGCGACCGCCCGTCGTCCAGGGCGGCCTCGTCGTCGCACCTGCTGGGCTTCGCCGCAATGGAGGCGTCCGGCCGACGCTGCCGCCCCCGCGGACACGCAGGCTGCGGCCGCCCGTGCCCGAACAATTGTGATGGAGGTATGAATCTCGGCTTCGAACCAACCGACCGCGAATTCGAGAAGCTCGGCTACGACATCGAAAGCCGCGACAGGGCGACCGGACGGTTGCGGTTCCTCGAGGTGAAAGGACGGGTGAGCGGTTCGGCAACTGTGACGGTGACGAAGAACGAGATCCTGTTCTCGCTCAACAAGCCCGGGACGACTTCATCCTGGCCATCGTCGAGTTCATGGACGACGAGACCCACCGCGTCCACTACCTGCGCCGGCCATTCCAGCGCGAGCCGGACTCCGGTGCGGCGAGCGTAAACTATGATTTCGCGACGTTGCTCGTGCGCGCAAATGAGCCGAGCTGAAGGAGGCGCCCTTGCCAGACGATTCGAGGACGCGGGAGCAGGCTTTCGAGGACGATGATGCAAATCTACCTGCGAGCCAAGAGCGAAGCCGGATACGTTCCCGACGCGCTTCCTTCAGATGTTGCAGGAGCACGGTGGAGTTGGAGACAGCCAGGCGCCTGCTCCCCACGATGTCTGACGGGTTTGCCAGGCTCTGGGAGTTGAAGCGCCTCGATCTTGCGGTGGAGAACCTCATCCTTCAGTCCAAGTGGCACCTCTCTTTAGCGACGCGGATCGAAAGGTCGCTCGGGATCGCCCCTGAGTCATGCGGGTTCTCGGTTCCTGGAGGAGGGCGGTGACGGCGCAGAACATCGATGGCAAGGATTGTTCTTGGTTGGGTTCGCGTGATCGCTGTTCTGCGATGCCCCTGGAATGCGGCCCCAGAGGAAGGGCTGAACGGCTGGTCTGAAGATTTACGGCCGTGCCTGAGGCGCCGGAGGCAACACATCGTGAAAACCCTGCGCCGGCGGAAGAAGCTCATCGAGGTCGCCTTGCCCCGACGCCATCAACGCCGCGAGCCGCCCGCGAAAAATCGATCCGCCACGGCCACCCGATACCCTGCACTTCTGGTGGGCCCGTCGGCGCCGCTGGCAGCTGCGCGGGCGGTGATCTTCCCGCAGATGGTCGATGACCCGTCGGAATATCTCGACGTCCTCCGGAGCGATCCGAAGCTCGTGCGGAAGGCGGAGGCCGGGCTCAGAGCGCGCATGAAGGTCTGGGAGCAGGCCCGCGACCTGGCGGAGAAGCCGAGAGGCACTTCCGCGCGCCCGCGCCAGAGCCGGGGCTGGTTCCTACGTTGGACGATGTGCTGACGGACCCGGAGCGGCAGCGGCTGTTTCGCATCATCGAGGATCTGGTCCTCTGGGAGAACACGACGAACGAGACCGGATTTCCAAGGCCGCGCGCGAGGAGATCTGGCAGAGCTGGCGCTGGACGCGCCGAGAATGCCGGTCATCCGCGCGCGAAGGCACTCTTCGATCGCCACAAGCTCCCGCGTTCCACGATCCCTCTGCGGGCGGAGGCGCGCTGCCGCTCGAGCGCAGCGGCTCGGTCTCGAAAGCTACGCCAGCGACCTCAACCCTGTAGCGGTGCTCATTAACAAGGCGATGATCGAGATCCTGCCGCGGTTTGCGGGCAGGACGCCCGTGAACTGGAAGGGCAGCGCCAGGCCAAGCAGATGGACCGGGAGTGGCAGGGTGCGCAGGGGCTTGCCGAGGACGCGTTACTACGGCCAGTGGATGCGCCGGATGAGGTTGAGAAGCGCATCGGCCACCTCCTACCCGAGGGTCGAGGTCACCGCCGAGATGAGGAAGGCGCGGCCGGATCTGAGCCGTACGCCGGCCGCAGGCTCACGATCGCCTGGCTCTGGGCACGAACGGTGAAAAGCCCGAATCCGGCGTTTGCCAACATAGACGCGCCGCTTCGCCTCGACCTTCATGTGCTTTCCACCAAGGCGGGCAAGAAGGCATATGTCGAGCCGGTGATCGAAAAGGGAAGTCCGTCCTCCGAAGCTCCTCGGCGCGCCGGCTACCGTTTCACCGTGAAGGTGGGAGAGCCGAAGGATGCGGCGGCGGCGAAGAACGGCACCAAGGCCAGCGGTCGCGGCGCGAACTTCCTTTAGGTGATGTCGCGGACCCCGATCGCGGGCGATTACATCAAGGCTGAGGGCAGCGCTGCTACGGGCGCGCGGCTGATGGCACCGTCGCCAACGGCGACCGCGGGCGAGTGTTCCTCGGGCCGACGCCGGAAGCACGAGGCGGCGGCGCTGAAGGCGACGCCGGAGTGGAAGCCGGATGTCGAGTTCTTCTGGCAGGCGCTAGGGTTCCGCGTTGGCAACTACGGTATGACGAAGTGGAGCGACCTCTTTACCGCCCGCCAGCTCGTGGCGCCTACGACCTTCTGCGACTTGGTTGGCGAGGCGATGTATGCGTATCCGCCTTGATGCCCCGATGCCCGCCTCACCGATGACACTACGCCCCTGCGCGCCGGAGGCACCGGTGCGACTGCCATTCCTGAGGCTCTCGCATGCACTCGGGCTTATCAAGCAAGGCTGCGCGATTCATTACTACTCTCGCTACTTGGCGATCGGACGAGACGAAGCTGAGTAGGGCGTTCACTAGGAACGATGTACCAATCACTTGGGACTTCGCTGAGACTAATCCGTTTTCAGGGACTGGTGGTGATCTACGGGGTCTGGCGGATGGAACAGCCGATGTGCTTCAGAACTCGCCGAGCAACCCGGGGGGCACAAGCGCGCAGGTGGATGCTCGCGACGAATGGTCGGATGTGCCGCGCGTTGTTTCGACGGACCCACCCTACTACGACAATATTGGCTACGCCGACTTGTCAGATTACTTCTACGTATGGCTTCGGCGTTCCCTCCGACGAGTTTTTCCGGACCTGTTCGCCACCGTGACCGTGCCCAAGGCTGAAGAGCTGGTTGCCACTCCGGATCGGCACGGCGGCGCAAGAAAGGCCGCGGCCTTCTTCCTCGAAGGAATCACGCAAGCGATGCACCGTCTCGCCGACCAGGCCCACCCGGGCTTTCCGGTCACGATCTACTACGCCTTCAAGCAGTCGGAGAACGATTCCAACGCCGGGATCGCAAGCACGGGTTGGGAGACATTCCTCGATGGAGTAATCCGTGCGGGCTTCGGTGTCAGCGGCACTTGGCCCGTGAGAACAGAAGGCAAGACCCGCATGCGCGGCATGGCTTCCAATGCCCTCGCCTCCAGCATTATCCTCGTCTGCCGCCCGCGCGCTGCTGAAGCGCCCACGGCCACGCGCCGCGAGTTTGTCGCCGCGCTCAAGGCAGAGCTCCCGAAGGCGCTCGCGCACCTCCAGCGCGGCAACATCGCGCCGGTGGATCTGGCGCAGGCAGCCATCGGCCCTGGCATGGCGGTGTACACCCGCTACGCCAGAGTGCTCGATGCCGAGGGCGAGCCGCTCAGTGTGCGCGAGGCGCTGGCGCTCATCAACCAGACGCTCGACGAGGCACTGGCCGAGCAAGAGGGGGACTTCGATGCCGACAGCCGCTGGGCGCTCGCGTGGTTCGATCAGAGCGGCTTCGACGGAGGCGAGTACGGCATCGCCGAGACGCTGAGCAAGGCCAAGAACACGAGCGTCGCGGGCATGGTCGAGGCGGGCATTCTCGAATCGAAACGCGGCCGGGTACGGCTCCTGAAGCCAGGGGAGCTGACCGCCAACTGGGACCCAGCCACAGACAGACGCCTCACGGCATGGGAGACCGTCCACCATCTTGTCCGCGTCCTCGGATCGGGAGGCGAACGTGCGGCGGCCGATGTCGTCGCCAAGCTCGGCGCGAGGGCCGAAGTCGCCCGCGAGCTCGCCTACCGCCTCTACACCCTGTGCGAGCGCAGGAAGCGTGCGGCCGAGGCGCTCGCCTACAACGGCCTGGTCCAGAGCTTCCCCGAGATCGTCAGGCTTGCCCGCGAAACGGGCAAGGCGACAGCCGAGCAGGTCGGACTGTTCGGAGCGGAGTGACAGAATGAAGCCTATCGAGCCAGGTCGAAGTGACGGCACCGTGACGCGGGTCGAAGCTCTGGGATACCGGTCACTACGCTACGTCTCTCAGAGTCTGAGTCCATTTCACGTGCTCGTGGGGCCCAACGCCAGCGGCAAGTCTACGTTTCTCGACGTAGTTGCGTTCCTCGGTGACATGGTTCGTGCCGGGGTAGCAGCCGCCGTGCAGGGCGATCCGCGCTTCCAGATCCCCATGCGGGCGCCCGACGGCCGCCAGTTGACCTGGATGCGGAACCGTAATCGCTTCGAGGTTGCCGTCGAGCTGGCGATACCGGCAGGACGGCGGCCCGGCTTGAAGGACGGCAGCAGCGACGCGTGCCGATACGAGGTGGCGATCGACGTCACCGGTCCCTTGCGCATTGTGGCTGAGACGTTGTGGCTCAAGCCAGGCACCTCGACTTCGGTACCCTCCCCGCCGAAGCAAAGGATACTGTTTCCCCAGCCTCCGGCACCGCCCGACGGGATCGTTCGAGCCCCGAGGAAGCAGGCCCCGAAAGGCTGGAAGAAGATTGTCTCGCGTGGTGATGAGCCGGAACGTGTCACGTTTATCTCTGAAACATCCGGTTGGAACAACCCATTCCGGATTGAAGCCGACAAGGCGGCCTTGGCCAGCTTGCCTGAAGACGAGGAGCGTTTCCCGGTCGCGACTTGGTTTCGGAAGCTGCTTGGAGAGGGTGTTCAGAGACTCGTGCTTTCCAGCGAGGACATGCGGCGTCCGAGTCCGCCAGGACGCTCTCGGGGGTACCTGCCTGACGGCTCCAACCTGCCGCACGTCGTGCATGGACTTGAATCCACCCATCCGGACCGCTTTGCCCAGTGGATTGGCCATGTCCGAGAGGCGTTACCTGACGTTGAGGGCATTAAGACGCAGGAGAGGGACGAAGACAGGCACCGCTACTTGGTCCTGACGTACAGAAACGGACTGCAGGCACCTTCCTGGCTCGTGTCCGACGGAACCCTCCGACTGCTGGCCCTGACGCTCCTTGCGTATGTGCCGGAACTCTCGGGACTCTATCTGGTCGAAGAGCCTGAGAACGGGATTCATCCGCGGGCGGTCGAAACCATCTTCCAGTCGCTGTCCACTGTGTACGGTGCGCAGGTCCTTCTCGCGACACACTCGCCGGTCGTGGCAAGCATGGCTGAACTCGAGCAGGTCCTGTGCTTCGCGCGTACCGCCGAGGGGGCAACGGACATCGTGCGCGGGAGTGAGCATCCACGGCTTCGGAGCTGGAAAGGCAGCATCGACATCGGGACTATGCTGGCGGCGGGAGTGCTGTCGTGATTGACCTCATGTGCCTGACGGCCGACAAGAGCATAGAAGCCGCGATCGACGGCATCCTCCGGAGACCGCAGGCGCTTGGTATTCCGCCGTTTACATTCGAGACCGTAGTCCATCCTCGGCGCGATTCGGGGTGCTTTCACGAAGCCGGAGAGCTGCTTGGAGGCTATGTCGAGAGGGCCCGTCACGCGCTTGTCGTGCTCGATCACGACTGGGCGGAGCGTTCGGCGGATCTGCCGCTGACCTGGAGGCGAAGGCTGGAAGTCTCGCTGAAGTCTGTCGGCCCGGAAGATTGGGCTAGGGCGGTCAGCTGATCGAGCCGGAGCTCGAAGCGTGGGTCTTCGTGGACTCGCCGCATGTTCCAGCCGCACTGGGATGGCCCGATTCTCTCACCACCATGCGGACACGCTTGGAAGGCGAGGAAAGCATGGGCCCCCAGGTCACGGAAGCCCGCCGATCAAAGGCAGCCGTGGAATGGGTAACTTCTTTCAGGCGCGGCGCCTCTCGTCTTCGATCTACCGTGCGCTTGCACAGAAGGTCAGCCTGACGCATTGTACGGACCGGGCGTTTGTTCGCTTGGTGGATTTGCTACGAACTTGGTTTGCCGCCGACTCGCAAGGAGACTGATTCGACAAGCCAATGGCCATCACCAACCAGGAACGCCTCGGCAAGATGCTCGACCCTGCTCAAAGAAGGGCTTGCGCCCTTCGTAGAGCGAGGATTGAAGGCGCAGCACGCGCAGCGATGGCTCGAGCATGTCCGGTCCGCCGTTGGTCCGACACGGAAGCTCTTCAAGGGCGAGGACGACGCACGGTGGGACGCCGCGTCCCTTCTGGCCGTTCTCTGGAACCAGTGGAACCTGGTCTTCAGAAGGACCCTTGGACAGGCGGAGCGCACGCTGGTGTCGGAGCTTCGCGACGTGCGGCCGCTGGGCGCACCGGGATCGCCTGTCGAGCGACGACACGGATCGGGCGGCGCTTCGATTCGGCGGCGCGCCTCCTGACGGCTGTCTCGGCGCCGCAGATGACGAGGTCGGCCGCATGAAGATGGACCTGCGCCGGCTGATCTACGACGAGCGAGGTGCGCCAGGAGGACGCAAGGCCGGCGGCTCGCTGATCGAGACTGACGCCGCGACGTCGCTCAAACCGTGGCGCGAGGTGACAACGCCCCATCAGGACGTGGCCAGCGGCCGGTATCAGCAGGCGGAGTTCGCCGCCGACCTCTGGCAGGTTCACATCGGCGAGGGCGGCGCTGAGTACCGCGACCCGGCGGAGTTCTTCCGCCGCACGTACCTGACCGAGAGCCTGAAGCGCCTGCTCGTCGGAGGCGTCCGTCGGCTGTCCGGTCAAGGCGGCGATCCGGTCGTTCAGCTTCAGACGAACTTCGGCGGCGGCAAGACGCACTCGATGCTCGCGCTGTACCACGCGCTCTCGGGCGCGGTACCCGCGAACCTGCCGGGCGTCGATGCGCTGCTCGCCGAGGCAGGCATTGATGCGCTTCCGACCGCTCACCGCGTGGTCCTCGTCGGTAACCGGATCTCGCCCGGCAACCCGGTCACGAAGCCTGACGGCACAATCGTCCGCACGCTCTGGGGCGATCTGGCCTGGCAGCTCGGCAACCAGGCCGGTGGCGCGAAGGAGGCCAAGCGCGCCTTCGCACGGGTCGCCGCGGATGACGAGAAGGCGACCAGTCCGGGCGACGTGCTACGTGAGCTGTTCAACGACTACGGGCCGTGCCTGATTCTCATTGACGAATGGGTGGCCTATGCGCGCCAGCTTCACGACCAACCCGACCTGCCGGGCGGCACGTTCGAGACGCAGTTCACCTTCGCCCAGGCCCTGACGGAAGCCGCGAAGGCCGCACGGCGCTGCCTGCTGCTCATCTCGCTGCCGGCGTCTGACACCGGTGCGTCGCCGCACACGGTGGACGACGTGGAAGTGGGCGGTGTGCGCGGCCGGGAGGCCCTGCATCGGCTGGGCAACGTCATCGGTCGCGTCGAATCGCCCTGGCGGCCGGCCACCGCCGAGGAGAGCTTCGAGATCGTGCGCCGCCGGCTCTTCGAGCCACTCTCCGGCCCGGACGGGTTCAAACACCGCGACGTCACGGCGCGTGCGTTTGCGGACCTCTACCGCAAGCACGAAGGCGACTTTCCCGCCGACTGCCGGGAGGTCGAGTACGAGCGCCGCATCCAGGCAGCCTATCCGATTCACCCCGAGATTTTCGATCGCCTCTACTCCGACTGGTCCACGCTGGAGAAGTTCCAGCGCACGCGCGGCGTGCTGAGGCTCATGGCGGCGGTCATCCACAGCCTGTGGGAGAAAGGGGATCGGAACCCGCTCATCCTGCCGTCGATGATTCCAATAGACGACGAGCGGGTGCGAGTGGAGCTCACGCGGTACCTCTCCGACAACTGGGTTCCAATCATCGAGAGCGACGTCGATGGCCCGCACTCGCTGCCAGCGAAGATCGACGCCGAGGTCACGAACATCGGCCGGCTGAACGGTGCGAGGCGTGTGGCCAGGACCATCTACATGGGGTCGGCGCCGACGACGGCGGCGGCTCATCGTGGCATTGAAGACCGTCGGGTCAAGCTCGGGTGCGTCATGCCAGGGGAGTCGCCCGCGCTCTTCGGCGACGCCCTCCGACGTCTGGCCGCCGCGGCGACCTATCTTTACCAGGACGGCTCGCGCTTCTGGTACGCGACCAAGGCGACAGTCAAGAAGCTGGCCGAGGACCGGGCGGAGCAGTACAAGCGGGACCCGGACAGGGCCTGGGCCGAGATGGAACGGCGCCTGCTGGCGAACGTCACGTCGCGTGGCGACTTCGCAGCCGTCCACGCGTTGCCTCGCAGCAGCGCCGATGTGCCGGACGAGCCGGAAGTCCGGCTCGTGGTCCTGGGAACCGACGCGCCATACAGCAGGAATGGTGGAAGCCTGGCTGAGGCCGCGGCCCAGGCGATACTCAGCACGCGCGGCAACTCGCCGCGCCTCAATCAGAATGCCCTGGCCTTTCTGGCGGCCGACAAGGTCCGGATTCAGGATCTCGAGGAGGCGATCTGCCGTTACCTCGCGTGGGATTCTATTGTCGCGGAGAAAGAGGTCCTGAACCTCGACCAGCAGCAGCTCAAGCAGGCGGAGGCCCAGCGAAAGGGGGCCGACGGCGCTGCCGCAGCACGGCTTCCCGAGACGTACCAATGGGTGCTCGTGCCGACGCAGTCCACGCCGCAGGCGCCGATGCAGTGGCAGCCGATTCGGCTGGCCGGGCAGGACGCGCTGGCCGTTCGGGCCTCGAAGAAGCTCCGGTCGGACGAACTGCTGCTGACCAGCCTCGGGGCCACCGTCCTGCGGAAGTACCTGGACGACGTGCCCCTGTGGAGGGGTGAGCACGTCGCCGTCCGTCAGCTCATCGAGGACTTTGCCCGCTATCCTTACCTGCCGCGGCTGGCTGACAGCGCAGTGCTCGTGCGCGCCATCGAGAGCGGCCTCGAGTTGCTTACGTGGGCGACCGACACATTCGGCTTCGCGGAGAGCTTCGACGCGGCCGCAGGACGGTATCGGGGCCTGCGCGGCGGCCAGGCGGCCAAGGTGTCGGCCGACACCCCTGGTGTCCTCGTCAAGCCAGCGGTGGCACGGGCGCAACTGGATGTCGAGCTGCCGGCCGGCGCCCTCCAGGCTGACTCGGTTTCGCCACCCGACGTGCCACCTGGCCAGCAGTCGCCGGCTGGCCCGACGGCTGCGGCCCCGGCACTTCTGACGCGGTTCCACGGAACGGTGAGCCTCGACCCTGCCCGCATTGGCCGCGACGCCGGCCGGATCGGTGAGGAGGTCATCGCGCACCTGGCGGGCCTGGTGGGAGCGGATGTGCAAGTGACGCTTGAGATCGAGGCGCACCTGCCGGGCGGGGCGCCGGAGCAGGCCGTGCGGACCGTCACCGAGAATGCGCGGACCCTGAAGTTCGAGGGATTCGGGTTCGAGCGGGAGTAGTCGGCGGAAGCGGGCTGGATGGGATCCGCCGGTCCGTTGCGCTTCGCTGGAAGGAGTTGGCAATGGCCGGCAACGCCAAGGTGAGTATTCAGCTGCCCCCGCTGTCGCCTGAGCTTAGAGGAGCCTTCCAGAAATTCTACCAAGACGCCTACAATGGCGTTGAGCCAAGCTCAGAGGCGTTCGACGAAGCAGCGCTCAGGTACTTCGATCACGCGCGAGAGAATCCAGACGCCGTCGATCAGTTCTTCGAGGCTTTCACTCTGCTTTGGAACGAGCGCCTCAGACGCGGTGAGTTTGGTCGCGCTTCAGACGTATGGACGTGGGCCCTGCGGCCTGCCTTGGCCTGGGAGACACAGCGATCAGGACGCCTGCACAAGGGGGCGGCGTTTTACTTCGCTGCCATGACGGAAATCCTGGCGGGCGACTTAGTTGCAGGCTACTTGTACGCGCATCGAGCACTGGAAGAGGATCGCCTCACCCACCGATCCGCGACGCCTCAAACCCCTTCGCTCTCCCTGGTGGCTATCGATGCGGAGAATACCCATCAGGCATTCCGCGGTTGGGTAATGGAGAAGGCCAGGTTCCTGGAAGCCGCCCTCGCGACGTTTCGGCGCGAGAGCTCTCGCCGGTTCGGTTTCAAGGACCTGAGGTCGAAGTTTCTCGGCAAGCCTGAGTTCGTAGAGCCGACCTTTCTCTTCTCCTACTCCATCGCGCGCCTGCGGCGCCTCGAGTCGCTCATGCCTGGCGGGTCTGACAGCGACTTCGCAGCACAGTTGCGTCTCAACATCCTGTTCGACCTGACTCTGGTCATCGACCACCTGCTTCGCCCGTTTGCCCCCGGCAAGTGGCAGTTTATCGAGCTGGCTGAGGCTCTTTCGTCAAGGGCTCAGCTGGCAGTGGATCGGGCAGGGCTGCAGGCTATCAACGGTGGATTCAGGGAGGATTTCGCCGCGACAATGGCTGCTGTCCTGGAGGGACGGTATCGCGTTCCCAGCGGTCAGCAGTTGAGCGGCGCCGCGAAGGACCTAGCGGTTGCGTACGGGTGCCGCAACCGTGGAGCACACCATCTGTCGGGTGGAGCTGTTGTGTCCAAGAGTTTCGGCGCGCTTCGGCAGTCGCTCTTGAACACGGTCTTTCTGGCCGTCGATTCCTTGCCGGCCTAAGAGAAGAAGCATGGTCAACCGCGCACCCTTCGGTGGCTCGACCGAAACGACGCCCGATAGCGGCCGCGGAGAGGCGAAAACAGCTCCGCTGGCGTGACGCCAAGGGCCAGCGCAATCCGGCCGATCACATCGAGAGACGGCCCGCGGCGGCCTCGCTCGATGTCGGACACGTATGTCCAGTGGAATTCGCCGCGCTCGGCCATCGCCTCCTGCGAGAGCCCCTGAGCCTCACGCAGAGAACGCACTCGAGCCCCGAACGCCTTCCGGAGGTCTTCCACGCGGCAGATGTTGCGTGGGGCCGCGCAGGGCGAACATAGGCAGTTATGCTATGATCGGACCATGCCCCACCTCTTGTGCGCCGCCTGCCGAGAGCCGGTTAGCGTCGGGGCGACGCGTTGCCCGCATTGCCGCGCGGATCTGGATCGGGCATCGGTCGAGAACAAGCAGCGCGCCGGGTTGCTGCTGGTCGGCGTCCTACTGAGCCTGACCGTTATCGGTGCCGTCATCGGCCTTCCATTGGTCTTCATGGGCGTCACCGGGCTTGGTGTCAAGACACGCCAGCTCGTTGTGGACCTGGATGCACCAGAGCCGGAGGCCGCCGCGGACCAGGATTCGGTGCCGGAGCCGGAAGAGGTTCCGGACTCTGTTCCAAGTCCGAGCCCCAGCCGCTGGCAGCGAATGGGCTAGGCGGTCGCTGCCCACAGTGCTCGACGAAGTGGTAGTGGAGGCTCGATTTTCCTGGCTGGCAGTGGCCAGAAAATAGTTTCTGGCGGACAGAGTGGGCTGCGAGCAGGGAGGAGCGCGCGACCCCGTGGGATAGCAGCGGAGTTCCCGCCGCCGCAAGCCGGGCCGGGGTCAAGTACACGGCCTCAGTCGCCTCAGGCCGCGCGAGGGTGAGAGTTAGCTTCAATCGAGTCGAATGTTGACGCTACCGTCTCTTCTTGGCTCGCTTGGACTTTGCCCAGCGGCGCTTGAGTGCTGCCACGATGCGCGCCCGTCCTTCCGGAGTGAGCGTCCGCTTCCGGCGAGGCTTCGTGCGACGTGCTGTCTTTCGCCTGGCGGATTTCGGCACGATCTCCGTGCCCAGGTCCTTGAGCATGCCTCGCGCCGCTTCAACGGCCTGCAGGAGCTCGGCAGCGACAGCCTCTCGGCGGCGCTTGAACGTGTCCACCTTGGCGGCAAGGCGGCCGATGGACTTTCCGATAGCAGCAGCCGATGCGCTGGCACGGCCTTCGCTTCGTCGCGGCACTGGGTTCCTCCTGTCGTGCCCAGTCTAATCGCGTGACGAAGCGTCGGAGGAGGAACGGCAACAGCGAAAGATCGAAATAGCGTGCAGATTCCTGTTGACATGGTCCCACGCCAGCGGCGATAAGCGCGGCCGGTCGGCTTCGCTCCCGGATGGGGCCAGGGGGCGATCGCCAGCCGGGAAGGCATGGATGAGGGATTTGGCTCACTTTTTCGAAGAACGCGGCGAGCCCGCGACCGGAGATGCCGGCGGTGAGGCCTGTAGGGTCCTCGGGTTCCCGGAGGGCAACGGGGGAACCAGTAGGGACCGCGAGCCCTTGCTTCTCCGGGTTGCGGAGGCAGCAGAGCTTCTCGCTATCTCGCGGTCGCGCTGCTACGAGCTGGCGGCTTCGGGAGTCCTACCCAGCGTCCGAATTGGCCGGTCGTTGCGAGTGCCGCTGAAGCAGCTGCAAGAGTGGATCGCTCGGCGAACAAACTCCGCAGCCTAGCGGCATCGGAGATGAAAGGAGGTACCTCGTGGCAGGGAAGCGACGGGCTCGGGGAGCCGGCGAAGGGAATATCTATCGACGGGACGATGGCCGCTGGGTCGGGCGGCTTTCGGACCGCCATCCCGACGGGCGCCGGCGGCGCGTCTGCGTCTACGGCAAGACCCGCTCAGAGGTCGTGGAAGCCCTCAGGAAGCGGCTGGAGGCTCAGCAGCAGGGCATGGTGGTGTCGTCCGGCAGGACGGCCCTGAGGCAGTTCCTGGAGTCCTGGCTCGAGGAGAGCGTCAAGCCCAAGGTGCGCGTCAGGACCTACGCGAGCTACGAGCAGGTCGTCAGGCTCCACATTCGGCCTCGGCTTGGCCACATCCCCCTGTCGAGATTGGCGCCACAGCACGTCCAGGCATGGATGAACGAGCTCGTGGCTGGCGGCCTGAGCGCCAGGACGTGCCTGTACGCCCGGGCCGTCCTCCGTGCATCGCTCTCTACGGCGCTTCGCTGGGGCCTGGTGTCCCGCAACGTAGCCACCCTGGTCGATGCACCGCGAGCCATCCGACAGGAGATCGCGCCGCTCGATCCGGACCAAGCGCGATCCCTGCTGGCCAGCCTCCAGGGACACAGGCTTCAGGCGCTCTTCACTGTGGCCGTCGCCCTCGGACTTCGCCAGGGGGAGGCGCTCGGGCTGCGATGGGATTCGGTGGACTTCGACGGGCGTGCGTTGCACGTACGAGCCGCGCTTCAGCGAACGAAGCGGCAGTGGCAACTGGTTGAGCCCAAGTCCGCTCGGTCCCGACGGTCCATCCCAATGCCCGATGTCGTGGTCGAGGCCCTCAGGGCCCATCGGACGAGACAGTTCCGGGAACGCCTGCTGGCCGGCGAAAAGTGGCGCGATACGGGGCTGGTGTTCGTCACCCGGACCGGAACGCCCCTGGAGTCGCGCAACGTGACCAGGACGTTCCAGAACCTGCTCAAACGGGCCGGCCTGCCCCGGATCCGGTTTCACGACCTGCGACATACGGCGGCCACGCTGCTGCTGGCGCAAGGAGTGGACCCGAGAACCATCATGGAAACGCTGGGCCATTCCCAGATCAGCCTGACGCTCAACACGTATTCGCATGTGCTCCCGGTCTTGAAGCGCGACGCGGCGGATCGGATGAACGAGCTGCTTGTGGGGTGAGCAGGCGCCGGCGGCCTTGCATCGAGGTTGACTTCTTTCGCGCGCGACGCTAGAAGAGAACGCTAGTCAAACCAGCCCGCGTCCTGGCGCAACGAGCCGGAGCTCTGTCGCGAACGGACGGGTCGCACCACGAAGGAAGGCGCTGACATCGATGACCTTGAACAAGAGCACTCTTGCTTTGGCGTCCGTTGTAATGTTATTTTTTTCGCTGTCCGTTAATTCATTAGCGGTTCCCGGGCAGAGCCTCGCGGCGTCGAAGGGCATTCCCGAGGGCGAGAGCTTGGCGACCATCACTGAAGTCGGCATCCGGGTCTACGCGCTCAACCAGGTGGCCCCGATGTTTCCCGATGCGTCGCTTCGTCTGGGGCACGAGGGCGTCGCCGTGGCTGCCATGCGATTCGCGCCGAGCGGGGCCGTCGAGTGGATCGAGGTCCTCGAGGCCCCGGACCCCGAAATGGCCGATGCGCTGCGCGCCGCCGTGCAGCAGTGGACCCTGCCCATCAAGCTCTACGAGGGTGTCAAGCCGCCGCACATGGAATCGAAGGCCACGTTCTACTTTCTGATCAGGGAGGGCGAGGGGCACGTCTTGGCGCCTGCCGACGCGCCGCTGGCAAGCGAATGGCATCCGCGCACCACGATTCTGGAGAGGCTGGCGACACCGGAGCGCGAGCGGCGACCTGCCGTGGCGTCGGCGTTCCCTCCTGGGGGACCACGATGAGTGCTCTCGGTCGCACCGCTCGAACCCGGATCCTCTGGGGAGCGTTCCTGGTGGCGCTCGTCGTGGCCATCGCGGGCCTGTTTGGTCTTGGCCCGCTTGCCGATCTCGGGCCGGCCCGTGGTCTGAGGTCGGTGCCGCAGTTCGCGCGGTACCCCTGGCGTCAAGACGGCCCGACCGTCGTCCTCGCGCTCTCCACACGTTGCCAGGCCTGTCTGCAGAACACCGGCTTCTATCGCGACCTGGCCAGTGCCGCGGAGGGCAAGTTCGACCTCATCGCGACCTTCGACGAGCCCGGGGAAGAAGCACAGCGCCGGCTTGGCGCCCTGGGCATTTCGGCGCCCACGGTGATGACGATCCCCCACGCGGCGCTCGGCGTTGACGACGTGCCGGCGTTGCTGCTCGTGGATGGTCAGGGCGGGATCAAGGCGAGCTGGAACGGCCCGCTGACCGCGGTCCAGCAGCGGGAGGTGGCAGCGGCCCTCGGAATCACGCTGCCGACTCCAGCCGCGGCGCCCGTCGCTAACGCGCCGGAGTCGGTGGCGCCAGACTCCAAGGCCGCTGTGGCACAGACGGGCGAAGCGGCTGAGGTCGAGCGGCCGAGCGTGCGCGCCCTAAGAGCCGCGTACGCCAAGCCCGGTGAAAACGTGATCCTGGACATCCGGGCACAGGACCAGTTCCGGCTGCGGCACCTCGACGGGTCGGCGAACATCCCCTGGGACGAACTCCGGATTCGGGCAGTGCATGAGATTGATCAGGCGAAGACCGTCTTCGTGCAGTGCAGCCGCTGTCCGACGTGCGAGAAGAACTACGCGAGCGTGGCATCAAGCGACGTCTGCGTGAAGTCGCTGGAGCGGCTGGGCGAGCTCGGCTTCCGGCACGTGGAGGCGATCGACGCGACCCTCGATGATCTGGCCAAGGCGGGTTTCCGACTCATCGAGGGTGCACGAAGATGACGGCGCTGCGTATTGCCCTGCGGGCCTGTCGGCTGCAACCGGTCCTGAACCTGGCGATTGCCGGGACGCTGGCCCTGACACTCTCCTCGGCCGGGCTGACGTGGGGCGCGTTCGAGTGCCTCGTCGTGCACGCCGTGCCAGGGCCTGAGCCGGATCGCGTGCTCTCGATCGGCATCACCCGGCCCGGGACGAAGATTCGCTCGGACTTGGCGCTGTCGGCTGTGGCCGTGCTGCAGCAGCACACCGGACGACTGGCGGCCGTCGGGGCCTACCAACGCAACGTGTCTCCAGTTTCGGTCGGTACGCCGGCGGTCGAGGCGCATCTCGTCCGCACCACCACGGGGTTCTTCGAGAGCTTCGGCACGACGCCGGTTGCCGGTCGGTGGTTTGGCGAGAACGAGCGGGACCAGTGCAGCGTGGTCCTCAGCGACTCTCTCTGGCGAGTCGTCTTCGGCCGGGACGGCCGGGCCATCGGCCGGTTCGTTGACGTGGCGGGGGAATCGTGCGTCGTGGTCGGGGTGGCACCTCAGGGCTTCGATGTCCCCGACTACTCGAATCAGATCTGGAGGTACCAGCCGCCGACCGCGGCCGCGCCGAACGGTGGTCGTGACGGCGTCGTGGTGGGGCGCGCTCTGGCCGGGACCAGCCCGTTGGACGCCGCCCACGAGCTCGACGCCATCCTGAGGAGCGGACGGATCGAGGCCGGGAGCGACGCCACGTTTTCCGTGGTTCCGCTGCGTGACCTGGTCGTCGGCGATCTCGACCGCACGCTCTTCCTGATGGCGAGCGCCGTGGTCGTCCTTCTCATCGCGGCCTGTACCAACATCGTGTCGCTGCTCCTGGCTCGCGACTGGAGTCGTGATCGGGACGTTGCGATCCGCAAGGCGCTGGGGGCGCGGCGCGGCGACTTCCTGCAGGACACGTTGCTACACGCGGCTCTGGTGGCTTCGGTTGGTGTGATCGCGGGTCTTGGGCTGGCCTGGCTGGAGATCGCGCTGGCGCGAGCCCTGCGGCCGGCGTCGGTCCCGCGACTCGAGCATATCGAGATGTCTTCGGGCGTGGTGGCCGTCGTCTGCGCCACGGCCGCGGGAGTCGTGCTGCTGATCGCCGGGCTCCAGGCCCGACGGGCCTGGCGGTTGCCGAAGCCGAGCGTGGTCAGGGAGGCGGCGACGGCCGCGTCGGTCCAGAGACATGGCGGCTCCGGTGTCGTCATCGCGAGCCAGGTGGGCCTGTCGGTCGTGCTGGCCGTCGGGGCAGGGCTCTTCGCGCACAGCCTGATCGGCGTGCTGCGGACCGACACCGGCTTCGAGCCCACCGGCCTGGAGTACTACCACTTCAGCCGCGACCGGACGGGCTCACTGGGGAACGAAGCGGCGTCGCTCAAGCAACTGGTGGCAGCGGCGAATGCGCTCAGCGGCGTGCAGGGCGCCGCGCTGACGGCATGGCCGCCTTTCATCGGGATTACCGAAGGCACCCGCCTCGAGATCGAGACGCGCGAGGGCTGGCAGGAGATCCACGTCGCGATTCAGAACGTCAGCGCAGACTATTTCCGGGTCATGGGTGTCCCGGTCGTGCGTGGACGGGACTTTCGGGCGGACCTCCGAACGACCGATCCCTGTGAGGTCGTGGTCAGCGACACGATGGCCCGCACATTCTGGCCCGACGACTCGGCGATCGGCCGGCGGCTGGATCTGTACATGCGCCAGGGCACAGCGATTGCCACGGTCACGGCTGACAAGCGGTTCTGCACAGTGATCGGCGTCGTCGGTGACGTGCGCGAGCGGGTCCTGACCGAGCCGCCGGCGCCGAGGCTGTACTTCTCGGCCTACCAGCGCGCGGCCGGCTCAGGCGCCCTGGTCGTGAGGAGCACCTCCGATCCACGCCAGCGCCGACAGGAAATCGTCGCCCTGATCCAGCAGTACGTTCCACGGACGACGGAGGCGTCGATCCGTATCGGCCTCGTTGTGGACCGCATGCGGGGGTCCGTGGACCTTCCGGAGGCTCAGGCGTGGTTGTTCGGTCTGTTCGCCGTCATGTCGATGGTCGTGCTGGCCGTCGGCGTGTTCGGGCTCAGCTGGTTCACGGTCGTCCAGCGCACGCATGAGGTTGGCATTCGTCTCGCGCTTGGCGCGCGCCCGCGGCAGGTGTCCAGCCTGTTCCTCTGGCAAGGGGCGCGGCCCGTGCTCGTGGGGATCCTGGTCGGCATCATCGCGGCGGCCTACATGACGCGGTACCTTGGCAGCCTGCTGCCCGGCATCGCCCCCCTGGACCCGCTCGTCTTCGTCGTCGTGCCCGTGATCATCGCGAGCGTCGCGATCTTCGCCGTGGGCTGGCCCGTCTTCCGGGCGCGCAGGGTGGATCCCAGGCTACTGCTGCGCTCCGCGTGAGACGCGGACGCGCACCGTTTCCGCAGCCCAGAACACACCGAGTTGGTCTCAGGCTGTGGCCGGCAGGTACCCCGTGGGCGTCACCGCGGGCGTCAAACGTGCTGACCGACGCCGAGCCGGTCTGTGATTTCGTGGATTTCCTGGAGAATCTTGGAGCCGGCGATCGGACTTGAACCGATGACCTGCTGATTACGAATCAGCTGCTCTACCAACTGAGCTACGCCGGCCTGGCGGGTCGCGGGGTATCGGTGGCACTGCAGGAGCGCCCGCCGACACTGCAATCACGCAAGATTACCACAGCGCCGGGCCCCGGGCGGCGGCCGCGCGGCGGGCCCCGCGCCGGGTGCAGCGGGCAAGGGATCCGGCCGTCGGGTCGTCGGGGACGGGCCGCGGGCGCCCGCCTCGACGACGGGGTGCCCGAATCCGTCCGGGTCCGGTATCCTTACCCCGTTCCTGGAGGTGCCCTGATGAAACGATCTCCGGTTCTCATCCTTTCCCTCGCCGTGCTCCTCGTCGCCGCCTTCGCCGCGCCGCGGGTCATCCGCGCCCAGGCCAAGCCCGTCATCGTCGTGCAGACGGCCAAGGGCAACATCGAGATCGAGCTCGACCCGGCCAGTGCGCCGAAGTCGGTCGAGCGGATCCTCGAGCTGGTGAAGACGAACTTCTACCGCGGCCAGCGCGTCCACTGGGTCCAGACCGGCGTCGTCCAGTTCGGCGACCCGCAGTCGCGCGACATGACGAAGGTGGATCTGTGGGGGCGCGGCGGGTCGGGCAAGCCGATCGGCGTGGCCGAGCTGTCCAGGGGCCCGTTCGTCCGCGGCTCGGTCGGCTTCGCCTACCGGACCAACCTGAAGCCGGAGACGGCCGACAGCCAGATTTTCATCCTCACGGGACCGAACCCCGCGCTGAACGGCAAGTTCGCGATGCTCGGCAAGGTGATCTCCGGCCTCGACGTGGCCGAGAAGCTCGCCGTGCGCGACGTCATCCGTAACGTCACGCTCAAGGGCTCGCTGCCGTGACGTCCCGGGCGCCGTGGCGCGCGAGGGTCGCGGCCGCCTGCGCGGTCGTGACCCTGGGCGCGGCGTCGGCGCTCGCCGCGTCAGCCCTCGCCGCGTCGGCCCTGACTGCCTCGACGATCGCGGCCCCGGCGACGGCCGCCCGCGCGCCAGTCGTCCAGGCCGCCGTCTTTCCGGGCGCGTCGTGGGCGACGATTCCGCCCGAGTCGCTGTCCGCGGCCTGCCGCGCCGGCCTCGACCACGCCACCGAGCTGACGCGCGCGCTGCCCACCACCGGCGCGATGGCGATCACGGGCGGCCGCGTGCTCTGGGCGTACGGCGACGTCGAGAAGCTCAGCTACCTGGCCTCGGTGCGCAAGAGCCTGCTCGCGATGCTCTACGGCAAGTACGTCGCGAACGGCACCATCACGCTCGACGCCACGCTCGCGGACCTCGGGATCGACGACGTGGACGGGCTGCTGCCGGCGGAGAAGGCGGCGACGGTCGCCGACCTGCTCGGCGCGCGGTCGGGCGTCTACCACGAGGCCGCCAACGCCGCGTGCACGGGCTGCGGCAGTACCGCGGGCGATCCCCCCGGCCCGCGCGGCACGGTGCCGCACGGGACGTATTTCCTCTACAACAACTGGGACTTCAACGCGCTCGGCACGATCTTCGAGCAGCGGACCGGGCAGGACATCTACGCCGCCTTCGGCGCCGACATCGCCACGCCGATCGGCCTCGAGGACTACCGGCTCGACGCGCAGCGCAAGAGCCGCCGGCCCCAGGTCTCGGTCCATCCGGCGTATCACTTCTACCTGTCCACCCGCGACATGGCGCGCGTGGGCTACCTGATGCTGCGCGACGGGCAGTGGCAGGGACGGCAGATCGTCCCGCGTGACTGGGTGCGGCGCATGACGACCGCGGTGACGCACGTCCCCGACATGCACCCCGACGATCTCACGAAGGGGCCGTTCGGCTACGGCTACCTG
>JAWKHR010000033.1:0-74415 GCA_041394725.1 Vicinamibacterales bacterium
CCTTCTCGAGGCGCGCCAGTTCCGCCGCGGCGTGGATGATGCGCCGGTTGAGCGCCCGCGCTTCCGGGTGCTGCGGGTCCGGATGCACGGCCGCCATGACGCGCTTCGGCCGGGTCTTCTCGCCCACGCCCACCAGCCACACCGGACACGGGCACTTGCGCAGGAGCTGCATGTCCACCGCGCCGTAGCCCCGCTCCGCCTTGAGGTCGCGCCCGTGGTACCGCACGAGCAGGTCGTGCCGGCCGCGCAGCACTTCCTGGATGAGCGCCACCGACGGCTTGCCGCGCAGGATCCGGCCCTGGATGGACGGACACTTGCCGCGGTGCTTCTCCACGGCCGCCTCGAGCCGCCGCGTGCGGCTGCCGAGGATGTCGGCCTCCATCGACGGCGACACGTAAGCCCGCGCCTCGGACGGCACGTCCTCGACGACGTCCACGACGGTCAGCGCCGCGTCGGCGCGGCGCGCGAGATCGACGGCCTGCGACAGCGCCGGGTGCAGCGGCGCGAGCGCGTCGATGTCCACGAGAATCCGGTTGAACGACAGCATCACGATTCGTCCGCGTCGCGCTGACGCTGCAGCTGCTCGACCAGGCCGCGCAACGCCATCACCGCGTTGGCCTGCGCCATGGTGGCGGTGTGATACGCCTCGAGGTCCACCTCCGCCAGGCGGGCGTCCGGCGCCAGGGCCTGCACGGCCGGGTCGAGCGCCCTGACGGCGTCCGAGGCGGCCACGACGCCGGTCCAGGCGTTCTTCAGGGCCAGCAGCGGGTTGGGATCATGCGACACGGGAACCTCCGGGTAGAATGAAGCGTGCCTATTTTTGAGTACATCTGCCGGGACTGTCATCATCGCTTCGAGGCGATCGTCTCCGCGTCGCGTCCCGCGGTGTGCCCCACCTGCCAGGGCCAGGCGCTGGACAAGCAGCCGTCGGTCTTCGCCGTGTCGGCCAGGGGCGGTGACGGCCCCGTCGCGGCGATGGCGCCCTGCGGTACCTGCGGCGACCCGCGTGGGCCGGGCTCCTGCAGCCTGAACTAGGCTTTTCGAAGGGCCCGGCCGCCTGGCCGGCCGGGCTTCCGGTTTTGTAACCTGGCCGTAACCCTCCCCCGGAAACACGGCTGCTAAGATGGGAGGACGCATGCGGTGGCTTCTGATTCCGCTCGCGGTCGCCGCGGGAGCGGCGACGGTGCTGGCCGGCCAGGGCATGCCGTCCGCCGACGCCCTGGCGGCGCGGCTGCAGGCCCGGTACCAGACCGTCCGCGACTTCACCGCCGATTTCACCCAGACCTACCAGAGCGGCGCCCTCGGGCTCTCCAGCCCGGAGCCCGAACGCGGCTCGCTCAAACTGAGCAAGCCCCTCCGCTTCCGCATGGAGTACAAGTCGCCGGAGAAGAAGATCTTCGTGGCCGACGGCGAGAAGCTCTACAGCTACTTCCCGGCCGATCACCTCGGCAGCGAGCACCCCATCCCGGAGCCGGGCCAGGCCTCGACGGCCCTGCTGTTCATCGCGGGCCGCGGCGACATCACGCGGGACTTCACCGCGTCGATGCCCGACGCGCAGCCGCCGAACCAGTGGGCGCTGGCGCTCAGGCCGCGCACGCCGCAGGCCGACTTCACGGCCCTCACGTTGTTCGTCGATCGCCAGTCGCTGCAGCTCCGCGGCTTCGGCTGGACCGATCAGGACGGCGGCCGGTCGGTCGTGACGTTCACCGGACTGCGCGAGAACCGCGGCATCCCGGCGTCGGACTTCGACTTCACCTTCCCGCGCGGCACCGTCATCGAGCGGGAGCCCTGACGCGCCGCCCGACCGATCCCGCAGACCGAGGACCCATGCGCCGATACCCGTCGCTCGCCGCTCTCCTGCTGGCCGGGGCCGCCCTGTCGGGCTGCGCCACCACGTCCGCGCTGCAGCGGGCGCAGGCCGCCGACCGGCTCCGCGACTACGACCTGGCGGTGGCCGAGTACACCGAGGCGGTCCGCCAGCACCCGGACGACTACGAGGCGCGGGTCGGCCTGGACCGCGCGCGCCTGCGGGCCTCGCAGGCCCACCACCAGCGCGGCCGCCAGCTCTACGCCCAGCGGCGCTACCAGGAAGCGATCCTCGAACTGCAGATCGCGAACGAGACGAACCCGACGAGCCCGGACGTCGAGCGCGACCTGCGGCTGGCCCGCGCGGCGATGCGCGACGAGCTGTCACGGCCGCCCGAGGGCCAGACCACGCTCGAGGCCCTGCTCGCCCGCGCGCCCGACCTGCGGGCGCCCGGCCCGCGGCTGCCCGCGGCGACGCTGCCGGGCGCCCTCACGACCGGCCGGCAGACGACCAGCCGCGAGCTGTACCAGACCCTCGGCGCGCTCATGAACCTGAGCGTGACGTTCGACCCGCAGTTCCGGGAGACGCCCGCTGAGGTCGCGCTCGAGGCGAACATGCCGCTCGACGACGCGATGGCGGTGGTGGGGCGCGCCACGGGCACGTTCATCGAGGTCACGGCGCCCGCCGCGATCACGGTCGTCAACGACACCGCCGGCAAGCGCCGCGAGTACATGCGCGAGGCCGAGCGGGTGATCCCGGTCCAGAACGCCGACCTGACCCAGACGATCGACGCGCTCCGCATCGTCAACGACGCGCGCGCCATCGCGCCGATCCCGGGCATCAACGCGCTCGTGCTGCGCGACACGGAGGACCGTCTCGCGGCGGCCTCCCGGTTCGTGCTCGCCTTCGACAAGGCGCGCCCCGAGGTGATGATCGACGTCGAGGTGCTCGAGGTGAACCGCGAGACGCTGCGCGAGTACGGCGCGCAGATCGCCTCGCCCGGATCGCCCGGCATCGACGGCTCGCTCGACGCGAACCGCGAGGGCCTGAGCCTGGAGTCCCTGCGCAGCCTGAGCCGCGCCGACATCCTGACCGGCGGCATCCCGGCGCTCTACTACCGGCTGCTCAAGACCGACTCGCGGACGCAGACGCTGGCGAACTCGACGCTCCGCGTCACCGACGGCGTGGAGGCCACCGCGCAGTTCGGCGAGCGGGTGCCGGTGCCGGTCACGGTCATCCAGCCGATCACCCAGGGCGGCCTCAACATCCAGCCCCAGACCAGCTACAACTACGAGACGATCGGCGTGAACCTGACCATCACGCCGCGCGCGCACGCCAACGACGACATCTCGCTGGCCCTCGACGTCGAGCTGAGCTCGCTCTCGGGCACCGGCTACAACGGCCTGCCCTCGTTCGGGAACCGGCACGTGACGACCACGCTGCGCCTGCGCGATGGCGAGACCAACATCCTCGCCGGCCTCATCCGCGACGACGAGCGGACGGCCCGCGAGAACCTGCCGGGCCTCGGGACCGTGCCCGTCCTCGGCAAGCTCTTCGGCCGCAACCGCCGCGAGGCCGAACAGACCGACGTCGTCGTCATGCTCACGCCGCACATCATCCGCGGCCTGACGATGAGCGAGGCCGACCTGACGCCGTACCTGCTGCCACGCGAGAGCTCAGGCGCCGCCATCCTCAACGACCCGGGCATGCCCCCGCCCCAGCCGCCCCGCGCCGGCGGTGGCGGTGGCGGCGGCGAGCCCGACGCTGTCGAGGCGCCGCGCGCCGAGCCTGTCGAGGCGCCGCGTGCCGAGCCTGTCGAGGCGCCGCGTGCCGAGCCTGTCGAGGCGCCGCGTGCCGAGCCTGTCGAGGCGCCGCGCGCCGAGCCTGTCGAGGCGCAGGCCTTCCCCGTGGGTCCGGCCACGCTGGCCGGCCAGCTGCCGGTCGCCCCGCTGACCGCGCCGCGGGCCGCGCCGGGATCCGCCATCCGCCGCTGAGGCCGCTCGTCCGGCCCTGGCCGGGACGCGTCCGGAACTGATCAAGAATAGAGCGCCCCCGGGGCCCTTTTCCCCCGGGGGGCGGAGATACGTCGCGCCATGTCGCTCCTGATGACGTTCGTGATCGCGTTCAAGGCGCTGGGCCGGAACAAGATGCGCACCGCCCTGACCATGCTCGGCATGATCATCGGCGTGGCCGCCGTCATCACGATGGTCGGCCTCGGCACCGGCGCGCAGGCCGCGATCGAGGAGCAGATCCGCAACGCCGGCACGAACATGGTGACGATCTTCCCCGGCAGCGCCAACGTCGGCGGCGTGCGCCAGGGCGGCGGGTCGTCGGTCCGGTTGAAGGTCGAGGACGCCGAGGCGCTGCGGGGCCTGCCCGAGGCCGAGTACGTCTCGGAGGGTGTCCAGACGCGCCAGCAGGTCGTCTACGGCAGCAACAACTGGCAGACCAACATCGTCGGCGTGCACCCCGACTACCAGGGCATCAAGTCCTGGAACATGAAATACGGCGCGTTCTTCAGCGACTACGACGTGCGCACGACCGCCAAGGTGTGCACGCTCGGGGTCAACGTCGCCAACATGCTGTTCGGCGAGGACGTGGACCCGACGGGGGAACAGATCCGGATTCGCAACCAGATCTTCCGCGTCGTCGGCGTGATGCTGCCGAAGGGCGCGTCGTCGAGCGGCCAGAACCAGGACGACCAGATCTTCGCGCCGTACACCACGGTGATGAAGCGGATCCAGGGCACCGAGTTCCTGACCTATATCCTGGTCGGCGCGCGCTCGGCGGACCGCATGAAGGCGGCGGCGGACGAGATCACCGCCACGCTCATGGTCGCGCACGAGCTGACGAGCGAGGACGACCTCGACTTCCGGGTGCAGACCCAGGACGACATGGTCGCGGCGCGCACCGAGACGTCGCGCACCCTGACGTCGCTGCTGGCCGGCATCGCCGGCGTCTCGCTGCTCGTCGGCGGGATCGGCATCATGAACATCATGCTGGTCTCGGTCACGGAGCGGACGCGCGAGATCGGCCTGCGCCTGGCGATCGGGGCGCGCGGGTCCGACGTGCTGTTCCAGTTCCTGATCGAGGCGGTCGTCCTGAGCGTCGTGGGCGGCGCCATCGGCATCGGACTCGGCTACCTGTCGGCCGAAGGGCTCCGCTACTACCAGGAAGTCCCGGCGGTCGTGCCCCCCAACGCGGTGGCCATCGCGACGATGTTCTCCGCGGGGGTCGGGATCTTCTTCGGCTTCTACCCGGCGCGGAAGGCCGCGGCGCTCGACCCGATCGAGGCGCTGCGCTGCGAATAGCGCGCGCGTCCCGCGCGGCGCCCGACGATGACGGGCGCGGCGTGACCGGCGCCGCCCGCGCGCCTACTCCACCCGCTCGACGTCGCCACCGAGGTCGCGCAGCCGGTCCAGCAGCCCGGCGTAGCCGCGCTCGACCGTTTCCAGCCCGTGCACCCGGCTCTCGCCCTCGGCGGCCAGCGCCGCCGCGATGAGCGCCATGCCCGACCGGATGTCGCGGCTGTCCAGCGCCCGGCCGCGCAGGCGTGTCGGCCCGGTGACGATGATCCGGTGGGAGTCGCAGAGGAAGAGGTCGGCGCGCATCGCGCTGAGCTGCTCGAGCGCGAAGAGCCGCAGCTCGTACATCCAGTCGTGCACCAGCGTGCGCCCCTCGGCCTGGGTCGCCAGCACCGTCACGAGACTCACGATGTCACTGGGGAAGCCGGGCCAGAGTCCGGTCGCGATGCGACGGACGCCCACGAGCTTCGATGGCCGGACGACGAGGCGCTGGTCCGCGAGATCCAGGTCCACCCCCATCGCCTCGAGCACGGCGGTCGTCGGCTCCAGGTCCTCCCTGTGGGCGCCCGCGATTTCGACTTCCCCGCCGGTGATCGCGCCGACGACGGCCCAGGACGCCGCCTCGATGTAGTCGCCGCGCAGCGTGTGCGACGCGCCGCCGATCCGCGCCGGCGGCTCGACACGGATCGTCGAGGATCCGATGCCGGTGATCCCGGCGCCCATCGCGGCGAGGAACTCGCACAGCTCGGCGACGTGCGGCTCGCAGGCGGCGTGCCGGATCTCGGTGGGGCCCTGCGCCGCGACGGCCGCGAGGAGCGCCGTTTCGGTGCCGGTCACCGAGGCCTCGAGCAGATACATCGACGCGCCACGGAGGCCGTCCGGCGCGTCGAGCACGTGGACGGCGCCATCGGCCTGGACCCGCACGCCGAGCGCCTCGAGCGCCTGGAGGTGGGTCGTGATCGTGCGGCGCGCCGGGAAGTCGCCCCCGGGCGCGGCCAGCACCGCGCGACCGAGGCGGCCGACGAGCGCGCCCATCAGCAGGACGGACCCGCGCAGCCGGCCGACCAGCCGCGCGTCGGGTTCGGCGGACGTCACCCGGGTGCACGTCACGCGCAGCGTCGGCGTGCCTTCGCCCTCGACCGTGGCGCCGAGCGACCGCAGCAACTCGAGCATCACGGCAACGTCGCGGATGCGGGGCACGTTGTGCAGCTCGCAGGTCTCGGGCGTCAGCAGGCAGGCGGCCAGCAGCGGCAGCGCCGCGTTCTTGTTGCCCTCGACCTCGAGGCGTCCCGAGAGCGCGCGCCCGCCGCGAATCAGCAGATCAGACATTCAGCGTCCCCCGCCCGGCCAGTCGCCGATGTACCGGACCTCGTCGCGCAGGCGGACGCCGAACGCCGCCTCGACGGCGTCGCGCGCCCGCTCGATGAGGGCGCGCACGTCGGCCGCGGTCGCGCCGCCCTCGTTGACGATGAAGTTCGCGTGGACGCCCGAAATCCGCGCGTCGCCCTGGCGCGCGTGCTTCAGGCCCGCCCGGTCCACGAGGGCCCCCGCCGAGGCGGGCACGTCGGCGGGCAGCGCGTCGCGCGCGCGGTCGGGATTCTGGAAGATGCAGCCGGCGCTCGAGAGCGCAAGCGGCTGCGTGCGCTTCCGGAACGCCAGCGACGCCCGCGCGACCTGGCGCAGCGCGTCGGGATCGCCGGGCGCGACCGCGAACTCCGCCCACACGAGGATCTCTCCCGTCGCCTGCAGCCGGCTCGTGTCGTACGCGAAGCCCATCTCGTCGCGCGGCACCGTGGCGACGGCGCCGTCGCGCGCGAGCAGGCGCGCCCGCTGGACGAGCGCGCCGATGTCGCGGCCCTGGAAGTGCGCGTTGCCGAAGATGGCGCCGCCGACCGTGCCGGGCGTGCCGGCCCACGCCTCGAGCGCGGCCAGTCCGTGCGCGATGGTCCAGCGCACCAGGCCGTTCATCGTCACGCCGGCCTCGGCGCGCACGGTGGTGGCGTCCGGCGCGCCGATGCCGCGCAGGCGCGCACGAACGACCGCGCCGCGCACGCCGGCGTCGGCGACGAGGACGTTCGACCCGCCGCCGAGCAGCGTCACCGGCACGGCCGCGCCGGCCGCGGCCGCGAGCACGCCGGCGAGCTCGGCCTCGGTCTCGACGTCCACGAGCCAGTCCGCCGGGCCGCCGACGCGAAAGGTCGTGAGCGGCGCGAGCGGCGCGTTCGCCACGACGCGTCCCTCCCCGAGGAGGGTCCGGCACGCCGCCAGGAAGCGCGGCCCATCCATCAGGCCGGCGCCGTCCCGAGGCGCTCGAGCAGCCGGTCGTGGATGCCCTCGAATCCGCCGTTCGACATCGCGATGACCAGGTCGCCCGGGCGCGCCTCCCGCCCGATCGTCTCGACGATCTCCGACACGGGCAGCGGGCCGCGCGCCCGCACCGGCGCGTCCGATCGATCGACGTCGCGCACGAGCTTCGCGATGGACAGCCGATCCCCCTCGGGCAGCGTCGTCCGGAAGACCGGCGCGAGCAGCACCTCGTCGGCGCCTGACGCGCTGAACGCCCGCGCGAAGTCGTCCTGGAAGATCGCGCGGCAGGCCGTCGCCGAGCGCGGCTCGAAGACCGCCCAGATGCGGCGGTCGGGATACCCGGCGCGCACCGCGCGCAGCGTCTCGCGGATGGCCGTCGGGTGGTGCGCGAAGTCGTCGTACACGGCCACCCCGCCGGCCTCGCCCCGCCGTTCCAGGCGGCGCTTGACGCCCTGGAACTCGCGCAGCGCCCGCTGCATCTCCTCGATCTCGAGACCCGCGGCGCGCCCCACGGCCATCGCCGCCAGGGCGTTCGCGACGTTGTGCGCGCCGAACATCGGCAGCTCCACGTGGCCGCGCGGTTCCCCGTCCACGGTCAGCTCGAACCGGACGCGATCCTCCTGCGCGTGGACGGCCGCCGCCCGCCACGTCGCCTCGGGCGCGAACCCGAACGTCTCGACGGGCGCCCAGGCGCCCTCGGCGAGCGCGGCGACCTCCGCCGAGTCCGCGCCGAGGATCAGCCGGCCGTTGCGCGGCACGAGCTGCACCAGCCGACGGAACGCGGTCCGCAGCGAGGCCAGGTCGGGGTAGATGTCGGCGTGGTCGTACTCGAGGTTGCCGATGACGGCGACGTCCGGCAGGTATTTCAGGAACTTCGCCGTCTTGTCGAAGAAGGCGCTGTCGTACTCGTCGCCCTCGATGACGAAATCGCGCCCGGATCCGAGCCGCCAGCTGCCGTCGAAATTGCGCGCGATGCCGCCCACCAGCAGGCTGGGATCGCGGCCGCCCGCGGTCAGCAGCCACCCCGCCATCGCGGTCGTCGTCGTCTTGCCGTGCGTGCCGGCGATCACCAGCGACCGCGCGCTCCAGAGGAACTCGTCGCGAATCGCCTCCGGCATGGAACGGAAGCGCACCTTGCGGGCCAGCACTTCTTCCAGTTCCGGGTTGCCGCGCGAGATCGCGTTGCCGACGATGACCCGGTCGAGGTCGCCGGTGATGTGATCGGCCCGATAGCCGTCGAGGACGCGGATGCCCTCGCGCGCGAGGAAGTCGCTCATCGGCGGATAGACGCCGTGATCGGAGCCCTGGACGTCGTGGCCGCGCGCCTTGAGCATGGCGGCCAGGGTGGCCATCGCGGTGCCACAGACGCCGATGAAGTGGACGCGCGCCATCGCCTATCCCGCCGCCGCTTCCTCGCAGACGAGGCGCGGGGAGGCCGACGCCTCGACCCGGACCTCGGCGCCGAGGGGCAGGCTGACCAGCCGCGAGGTCGTGTGGCCAGACGGGAGACCGGCCAGGATCGGGCCCGGAAACCCGGCCAGAGCGTCGCGGATCGCATCGAGCGCGCTGAGAGTGCCGCCGGGCTCGTCACAGCGGGGCAACTGGCCGAACACGACGGCACGGGCGCGGACGAACCGCCCGCTCAGCCGCCACTGGGTCAGCATCCGGTGCAGCCGGTAGGGGCGCTCGGCGACCTCGTCCAGGAAGAGCACGTGACCGTCGGGCGGGTCGAAGACGAACGGCGTCTCGAACGACGAAAGGAGCTGCGTCAGGGTGCCGCCGACGAGCGGGCCAGTCGCCTCGCCCGACCGCAGGACCTCCAGGCCATCGGTACCGGTTTCCCCCGGTGCATTCGTCGAAAGCGCCCGGAGAAAGCTGGCCGAATCGTAGCCCGACGGCCCCTCGGAGACCCGTCCCTCTATCATCGGGCCGTGCAGCGTGGCGAGGCCGCCGCGGCTGCCGAGGGCGGCATGGAGGGAGGTGACGTCACTGTAGCCGCAGAAGGCGGTGCGGGCGTCCCGCAGGCGCATCAGGTCGAGGTGCGGCAGGATCTCGATCGATCCATAGCCGCCGCGGACCGCCATCACCAGGTCGGCGTCCATCTCGAGCATCGCGCGCATGAAGGCCCGGGCGCGCACCTCGGGCGTGCCGGCCGTCATCGGCAGGCGGTCGAACACCGACTCGTCCCAGACCGGGTCGAACCCCAGCCGGCGCAGTTCCGCGACGCCGCGGTCGAAGTCGTCGCGGCGGAACCCGCTCGCCGGGGCCACGAGCGCGACGCGGCTGCCCGGCCCGGCCGGCCGGTACTTCCGGAGCCCCGCCCGGGTCCGCGGCGTCATTGCCACGCGGCCATCTCGCGCGCGATGGCCTGGTGCGCCTCGCAGCCGATGACGCCGAGATCCGGCGCCGCCGCTCCCCCGGACGCGAGCAGCCGCGACTTGACCCGGTGCTGACGCGCGAGGGCGTCGTCGAACCGCGCCGGCGTGATCCGGCCCTGCTCGGCGGCGCGGATGACGTCCTCGATCGCGGCGACCTGCTCGTCGGTCGTCGAGTTGCAGAGCAGCACCACGTCGCACCCGGCCGCGATCGCGCCGACCGTCGCCTCGCCGAGGGGCATCGACGCGCTCACCGCCTTCATCCCAAGGTCGTCGCTGATCACCACGCCGTCGAAGCCAAGCTCCTGCTTGAGCAGCCGGGTCACGATCGCGGGCGAGAGCGAGGCCGGATGCGCCTCGTCGATGGGCGGCACCAGGACGTGCGCGGTCATGATCGTGCCGACGCCGGCCGCGATCGCCCGGCGGAACGGCACGAGCTCCACCGCGTCCAGGCGGCGACGGTCGTGTTCGACGATGGGCAGCGCCTCGTGGGAATCCACCGTGGTGTCGCCGTGTCCGGGGAAGTGTTTGCCGCAGGCCGTCACCCCGGCGCCCTGGAGCGCCTCGATCAGGATCGCGCCGAGCCGTGCGACGTCCTCCGCCTGCTCGGACAGCGCGCGGTCGCCGATGACCGGGTTGTCCGGGTTGCTGTTGACGTCCAGCACCGGCACGTAGTCCAGGTTGACGCCGACCGCGCGCACCTCGGCGGCCAGCGCCGCGCCGAACCGTGCCACCAGTGCGTCGTCGCCGCTCCGGCCGAGCGTGATGGCCGGCGGCCAGGTCGTGAACGGCGCCCGGAACCGCGCCACGCGGCCGCCTTCCTGGTCCACGCTGATCCAGAACGGCCACTCCCCCGCCAGGTCCGCCACCTCGCGCGACAGCTCGGCGACCTGGCGCGGCTCGACGACGTTGCGGGCGAAGTAGATGACGCCGCCCAGGTCGAAGGTGGACGCGAGGTCGCGAAGCTCGACGGGGACGGTCTGGCCGGTAAACCCGACGATCGCCAGCCGGCCGGCCTGGCGTCGCAAGGTCCGAAGCGACATTGAGGCGCCATTATAATGCGCGCGTGCGTATCGACTCTTCCGCGCCGACCCGGATCGATCTCGCCGGGGGCACCTACGACATCTGGCCGTTGTACCTGTTCCACGACCACGCGCAGACCATCAACGGCGCAATCAGCCTGCGCGCGCAGTGCACCCTCACGTCGCGGCGCGACTACGGCGTCCGCCTCGTGTCCGAGGACACGGGCGAGGAGGTCGACGCGCCGGATCCGCAGGCGCTCGGCATCGACCGCCTGCCGCTGGTCGCGCGCCTCGTCCGGCACTTCGGCGCGCGCGGCGTGGAGGTGCGGACGCGATCCGGGTCGCCGGTCGGCGCCGGCATCGCGGGATCGTCGGCCCTGAACGTGGCGCTCATCGGCGCGCTCGCGGCGTGGACCGGCCGGACGCTGACCGACGAGACGCTGCTGACGCTGGCGATGAACGTGGAGGCGCAGGTCATCCGGGTGCCGACCGGGGTGCAGGACTACCGGCCCGCGCTCCATGGCGGCATCCAGGCCGTGCTCCTGGACGTGACCGGCGTCCGGCGCGCGCCCATCCCCGTCGACCTGGAGGCGCTCGGCTCGCGCATCGTCCTCGCCTACACGGGGGCGTCGCGGCAGTCGGGCATCAACAACTGGGACGCGATGCAGCGACGGATTCAGGGCGATCCGGCGGTCATCGCCGCGTTCGACGGCATCCGCGACGCGGCCGCGGGCGTGCGCGCCGCGCTCGAGGAGCAGGACTGGCCGGGCGTCGCGCGCCACCTGGGCGAGGAGTGGGCCCATCGCAAGCGCCTGGCCCCGGGCGTGACCACGCCGGAAATCGACGGCATGCTCGAGCAGGCCAGGCTCGCCGGCGCGCTGGCGGGCAAGGTGTGCGGCGCCGGGGGTGGCGGGTGTCTGTTCTGCCTGACCACGCCGGAACGGCGCGAACGCGTGGCCGGCGCGCTCGAGGCCGCCGGCGCGCGCGTCATGCCCTTCGCCTTCGAGGCCCAGGGCCTGGTCGTGGAACGCCAGTGACGGAGACGCCGATGACACCGCTCGAACAGATCCGCGCGCTCTACTTCAAGGCGTCACCCGCCACCATCGACCGCGACCTCAGGCGCGCCGTCGAGCTCCTCAAGGGCCTCCCGAGCGAGGACGAGCGCGAGCGCGCGGCCGTCTACATGGACGGCCTGTCGCAGATGAAGGGCGAGTGGAAGCAGAAGCCGCGCCGGAGCAAGTAGCCCGCCGGTCGGGAGCGCGCGCGGATCCCCCTACTGCAGGTAGGTGTCGAGGTTCTCGCGCGTCACGTGCGCCATCCGGTGCTGGCCGTCCCGGCCCAGCGCCTTCGCCTTGCGGCCGTTGATCGTCCAGGTGAAGGCCCCCGCGTTGCCGACGTCCAGCACCAGCTCGTGGTCCGCCGAGAACGACTGCGGCTCGCCCGGCGACAGCACGCGCTCGAAGACGACCAGGCCGTCGGCGGTCACGTTCACCCAGCAGTCGGCGGTCACCTCGAAGGCCACGGTCAGCCGCTCGCGCGCCTCGGCCGGCGGCGGGACCTCGGCCGGAAGCGGGTCGGCCGGCGGCGGGGGCGTGACGGGCTGGCGGACCTCCGCCGGGGGCGCGGCCGGCGCCGGTTCCGGATCGCCGTGGTCGCGGCCGAAGTACCACCACGCGAGCCAGCCGACGAGCGCCACCACGACCACGGCGCCGACGACGACGCCGACGCGCAGCAGGTGCATCGCGCGCTCCTGCCGCGCGAGGAACTCGCGGTCGCCGGCGGTCACCTTCGGCTTCGCCTTGCGGCTCGCCGCCTCGCGCTCGTGGCGGGCGAGCTCCTCGCCGAAGGCCTCGACCGTCGAGTCGGGATCGAGTTCGACCAGCTCGGCGTACGAACGGACGAACGACCGCGCGTAGATGCCGCCGGGCAGCCTGGCGTAGTCGTTGCGCTCGAGGGCATCGAGGGCGTTGGTCGCGATCTTGGTTCGGGCGGCGACGTCGCGCAGCGACAGCTTCCTGGCCTCTCTCGCCTGCCGCAGTCGCGTGCCTACCGGTTCCATGGGTTGCCCGTTACTCTAGCGTCCTCTCCGCCCGGATTCGAGGGCCGCACGCAAATCGCGCACGACTCCGTGCAGGCCGCCGGGATATTCCTGCGCAATCGCGGGCAGAAACATGCCAATCGCGGCCACGCCATCGGCGCCGGCCGCCGCGCACGCCGCCGCGTTCGCCACGGTGACGCCGCCGATCGCGATGACCGGGCGCGACGTCGCGCGCCGCACCGCCGCGATCCCCGCGACCCCGGCCGCGGGCACCCCGGGCTTCGAGGCCGACGGGAAGACGTGACCGAAGACCAGCGCGTCGGCTCCGGCGTGGCCCGCGGCCTCGGCGGAGTCGTGGACCGCGCGCGAAATCCAGGCGCCCGGAGGCAGCAGCGGACGCACGCGCGCTTCGGCCGGCGCGTCTGCCCGCAGGTGGACGTGCGCCCCGGACGCCAGGGCGACGTCCACGCGATCGTTGACCAGGATGGCGGCGCGACCACCCGTCCGGGCGACGAGGCGGGCGGCCAGCGCCCGGAGCGCGGCGGCCGCGACGTCAGGCTCCCGAATCTGGACGGCGTCCACGCCCGCGTCGAGGGCGTGATCGATCGCGCGCTCGAGGCCGGTGAGTGTCTCGGCCGGCGTCCGGGCGTCCGGAACCGCGCGATGGCGATCCGTGACCATCCAGATTCCGCCGGGCCGCGCCGCGGTCACGAGCCGGCCTGGTGCCCGTCCGGTGTCCCGGTCTCTGGCGGCGGACCGCCAGGCCTGGTCAGGAAGGCGCCGGTCAGGTCGCGCAGGCCCGCCAGGACGGTGACGATGCCGATCCCGGTCACGCCGCCCTGGACGTAGGCGCTGCTCATCCACTCGCCGAGCCACGGCAGCCAGATCCCGAAGACGTTGCGCTGCCAGACGGCCGTCCAGGGCGCGACGATCAGCACCAGACCCGTTTCGACGAGATAGGCGGCCACGAGCAGGCGGGTCACGAAGTGAATGGCGGGCTCCTCGCTCAGTCAGGCATCGTATCAAACAGCGATGGCGGCCTGAACGTGCGGCGATGCGCCGGCGAGTAGCCGAATCGGCCGACGGCCGCCAGGTGGGCGCGGGTCGCGTAGCCCTTGTGTCGGTCGAACCCGTAGCGCGGGTCCTGCCGGTGCAGATCTTCCATCAGCCGATCGCGCGTGACCTTGGCGAGGATCGAGGCGGCGGCGATGGCCGCGCACGACCGGTCTCCGCCGACGATGGCGCGCTGGGCCATGGGCAGCCGTGGCACCGGAAACCCGTCCACGATCACGAAGCACGGCAACGGCACCAGGGCCAGCACGGCCTCGCGCATCGCCTCGAGGGAGGCGCGATGGATGTTGACGCGGTCGATCTCGGCCGGTTCGATGATGGCGACGCGCCAGGCCAGCGCGCGGGCGACGATCCGATCGTGCAGCCGCTCGCGCTCGGCGGCGGTCAGCAGCTTGGAGTCGGCGAGCCCGGCGATGTGGCGGGCCGGGTCGAGGATGACGGCGCCGGCCACGACCGGGCCGGCCAGGCAGCCGCGGCCGACCTCGTCGGCGCCGGCGACGCGCACGAACCCGTCACGCCGCACGGCGTTCTCCGTCGCGCGCGACGCCCGGGCCCGTGGGGACATGCCGTCTTCCTCGCGTGGCCCCCGGGGCCGGACGGCCCCGGGGAACCGGAGGTCAGTTCCGGGCGCGGGCGTCTGGCCGGCGCTCTTCCTTCATGCGGGCGGCCTTGCCGCGCAGGTTCCGCAGGAAGTACAGCTTCGCGCGGCGCACGCGGGCACTCCGGACGATCTCGATCTTGTCGATCACCGGCGAGTGGAGCGGGAAGATGCGCTCGACGCCCTGGCCGAACGACACCTTGCGGACGGTGAACGTGGCCCGCGCGCCGCCGCGGTGCATCCCGATCACCATTCCCTCGAACACCTGCACGCGCTCCTTGTCGCCCTCGCGCACCTTGACGTGCACGCGCACGGTGTCACCCGTCCGCATGCCGGGCCGCTCGAGCAGGTTGGGCTGCTCGATGGTCTCAATCGCCTTCATCACGTCGCTCCTTTGTCCCCTCGGGCGGGCGCCCTCCGGCGGCCCGCTGCCACTCGTCCACCAGCCGCCGGTCGGCGGCGTCCAGCGCTGCGGTGGCCAGCAGGTCCGGCCGGCGCGCCCACGTCCGCGCCAGGCTTTCCCGGTGCCGCCACCGCTCGATCTCCGCGTGGTGCCCCGACAGCAGCACGTCGGGCACGCGACGGCCCCGCCACTCGGCGGGCCGCGTGTAGTGCGGGTGATCCAGCAGTCCCCGCACGAACGAATCCCCTTCGACCGACGCCTGGTCGCCCACCACGCCGGGCACCAGCCGCGCCACCGCGTCGATGACCACGAGCGCCGGCAGTTCCCCGCCCGTCAGCACGTAGTCACCGATCGAGATCTCGTCGGTCACCATCGCCTCGGTGAACCGCTCGTCGATCCCCTCGTAGCGCCCGCACATCACGACGAGGCGCGCCATCCGGCTCAGCCGCTCCGCCTCGGCATGGCTGAAGCGTCGCCCCTGCGGCGTCATCAGCACCACGGCCGACGCCGGGCCGTGCGCCGCCGCAATCGCCTCGACGGCGCCCGCGAGCGGCTCGGGCATCATGACCATCCCGGGGCCGCCGCCGTACGGCACGTCGTCCACGCTCCGGTGCCGGTCGGTGGCCTGGTCGCGCAGGTCGTGCACGCCCAGGTCGATCACCCCGCGCTCACGCGCCCGGGCCAGAACCCCCTCGGCCAGCGCGGCCTCGACCATGCGCGGGAAGATGGTGACGACGTCGATCCTCACCGGTCCGGCCTCCCGCCCTCCGCGTCGCGTTCAACTCCACCAGCCCCGCCGGCGGCGCGATCTCAATCCGTCGTGCCGCCACGTCGATGCGCCGGCAAATCTCCTCGGCCAGGGGCACGAGCACCTCGCCGTACCGTTCGTGCGCCACCTCGAGCACCGGCGTCCCGGTCGCCAGGTCCACGCCCGTCACGCGGCCCACCGTCCCGCCAGGGCTCGTGACCTCGCACCCGACCAGGTCGTGCACGTAGTACCGACCCGGCTCGAGCGGCGTCAGGTCCGCTTCGGGGACCTGCAGTTCCAGGTTCCGCAGCGCCTCCGCATCGTCGATGCTGGCGACGCCCTCGAACCCGACGACCCACCGCGCGTCGTGCGGCCGGCTGTCGGTGACGACGAGCCGCCGCGTCGTGCCGTCGGGCCCGACCGCGTCGAACTCGGCGCCCGGGACGAAGCGATCGGCGCCGAAGTCTGTCTCGGGCGCCACGACCACCTGGCCACGGTTTCCCTGCGGCCGGACGATCCGGCCGACGGTCACGGGCGTCGCGCCTCCCGTCGTTGCGGCCTGCACCGCTGCTCCCGCCTCAGTCGTCGTCGCGGAAGTCCACGGCGACGCGTCGTCCATCGAGCTCGCCCGCGGCCTGCGCGAGCGTGCGAATCGCCGCGGCCGTCCGGCCCTGCCGGCCGATCACGCGCCCCAGTTCGCCGGGCGCCATGGTCAGCTCGATGACGGTCTGGCCGCGACGATCCAGCTCGGTCACCTCGACCTCGTCGGGCTGACCGGCCAGGGCGCGCGCGACGACCAGGACGACGTCGCGGGCGCGGCTCACGAGGTGGCCTGCGCCGCCTGCTCGCCGCCCGCCGCGGCCTCCGCCGGCGCCTCGGCCGGCAGCCGGTCCACCAGCGTGCGCACGGTGTTCGAGGGCTGCGCCCCCACGCCGATCCAGTGCGCCAGCCGCTCCCGATCGATCACGAGCGTCTCGGGCGTCGAGCGCGGGTTGTAGTGCCCGACGACCTCGACGAACCGCCCGTCACGCGCCGAGCTCTTCTCGGCCACCACCACGCGGAAGAACGGGCGCCTGTTCGACCCCGCCCGCCGCAACCGGATTACCAGCATCACGCCTCCAGGTACTTGTCGATTGAGTCACTTCGAACTTCGAACTCGGGGCCTAGCGCATGTTGCGCATCATCCCCATCATCTTCCGCCGGCCCTTGCGCCCGCCGCCCATGCCGCTCATCGTCTTGAGCATCTTGCGCATCTCGACGAACTGCTTGAGCAGGCGGTTGATCTCCTCCACGCTCGTGCCGCTGCCGCGGGCGATCCGCTTGCGGCGGCTGCCGTTGATGAGCCCGTGATTGCGCCGCTCGCGCGCGGTCATCGAGTTGATGATGGCCTCCACGCGCACGAGCTGGCGGTCGTCGATCTCCCCGCGGCGTTCGTTGAGCGCCTTGAGGTTGCCCATCCCGGGGATCATCCCGAGCACCTGCTCGAGCGGCCCCATCTTCTTGATCATCCGCAGCTGGTCGCGGAAGTCCTCCAGCGTGAAGTCGTCCAGCCGGGTCTTCTGCTCCAGCCGCTCCCGGTCTTCCTCGTCGATCGCCTCCTCGGCGCGCTCGATGAGCGACAGCACGTCGCCCATGCCGAGCAGCCGCGACACCAGCCGGTCCGCGTGGAACGGCTCGAGGTCGGCGGGGCGATCACCGGTGCCCACGAACGCGATGGGCACGCCGACGACGCCCACCACCGACAACGCGGCGCCGCCCCGGGCGTCGCCGTCCATCTTCGTCAGCACGACGCCGCTGACGCCGATCCGCGCGTTGAACTCGCCCGCGCTGCGGACCGCGTCCTGGCCGGTCATCGCGTCGGCCACGTAGAGCCGATCCGTCGGATCCACCGCGGCCTGGATCGCCTCGAGCTCGACCATCAGCTCGTCGTCGATGTGCAGCCGGCCGGCCGTGTCGACGATGAGCGTGTCGAACCCGAGGTTCTTCGTCGCGGCCAGCGCGCCCGCGGCGCGCGCGACCGGGTCCATCTCGCCCTCGGGCGCGTGCACGCGAATCCCGAGCTGCTGCCCCAGCACCGACAGCTGCTCGATGGCCGCCGGCCGCCGCACGTCGGTCGAGACCAGCATCGCGTGGCGGCCCTGCTTGTCGAGCCACCGCGCCAGCTTCGCCGACGTGGTCGTCTTGCCCGACCCCTGCAACCCCAGCATCAGCACGACGCGCGGCGCCCGCGACGTCTGCGTCAGCCCGCCCGTCGTGTCGCCGAACAGTCCCAGCAACTCGTCGCGCACGATGCGCACGACGTGCTGCCCCGGCGTCAGGCTTCGCAGGACCTCGTCGCCGACGGCCTTCGCGCGCACTCGCTCGACGAACGCCTTCACGACGCGGAAGTTGACGTCCGCCTCGAGCAGCGCCAGCCGGATCTCCCGCAGCGCGGCCTCGACCGCTGCCTCGGTGAGGCGTGCCTCACCCCGCAGCGACTTGAAGACGCCCTGCAGCCGGGTGCTCAGTGATTCCAGCATCGCGACGTTCGGCCTGCCCCGGGCCGGTGCCCCCGATGGGCCATAACCGACTCCAGCGCAAACAGTTATGCTACGCGAAGGGCGGGCGGAAGACAACCCGGACGCGCGGGCCCCGGCTCAGACCGAGCTCAGCTTGTGCCCGAGCTTGTCTTTCTTGGTCTTCAGGTAGCGGCGCGTAAACTCCGACACGGGAACGACTTCCAGCGGCAGCGACTCGACCACCGACAGGCCGTAGCCCTCGAGGCCCACGAACTTCCGCGGGTTGTTGGTCAGGAGCCGCATGGTCCGAACCCCGAGATCGCGCAGGATCTGCGCTCCGATGCCGTAGTCCCGCTGGTCGGGCTTGAAGCCGAGGCGCTCGTTGGCCTCGACCGTGTCGAGGCCGCCGTCCTGCAGTTCGTAGGCCCGGATCTTGTTGGCCAGGCCGATGCCCCGGCCCTCCTGGTGCAGGTAGAGGAGGACGCCGCGCTCCTCCTTGGCGATGCGCTCCATCGCGGCGTCGAGCTGGGGACCGCAGTCGCAGCGCGTGGAATGGAACACGTCGCCGGTGAGGCACTTCGAGTGCACGCGCACGACGACATCCTTGCCGTTGCCGATCTCGCCGCGCACGAGCGCGACGTGGGCGACCCCGTCGATGAGGCTCTCGTAGGCGTGAATGCTGAAGGGACCGAACCGCGTGGGCAGCGAGGCCTGCGCGACGCGGCGCACGAGGCCCTCGGTCCGCATGCGGTACCGGATCAGGTCCGCGATGGTGATCATCAGCAGCTTGTGCCGCTTCGCGAACTTCGAGAGCTCGGGAACCCGCGCCATCGTGCCGTCGGCGTTCATGATTTCGCAGATCACCCCGGCGGGCGAGAGGCCGGCAATCCGCGCGAGATCGACCGCCGCCTCGGTCTGGCCGGCGCGCACCAGGACGCCGCCGTCGCGCGCGCGCAGCGGGAACATGTGGCCCGGTCGCGCCAGATCGGCCGGCCGCGTCGCCGGATCGACCGCCGCGAGCACGGTCGCCGCGCGGTCCGCCGCCGAGATACCCGTCGTCGTCCGGCTCTTTGCCTCGATGGGCACGCAGAAGGCCGTGCCGAACCGCGAGCTGTTGTCGTTGACCATCAGGGGCAGGTCCAGCTCGTCCAGGCGCTGTCCGGTCATCGGCAGGCAGATCAGCCCGCGGCCGTGGCGCGCCATGAAGTTGATGATCTCGGGCGTGACCTTCTCGGCGGCGATGGTCAGGTCGCCCTCGTTCTCGCGGTCCTCGTCGTCGACGACGATGACCATGCGCCCCTCGCGGATGGCGCCGACGGCGTCCTCGACGGGGGCGAACGCGGAACGCGGGCGGCGGGTGCGCGCGAGGCGAATCGGCTTGCGTGCGGTCATGCTGGCCCCACCCCGGGGGCGGCGTGCTGCCCGGCCAGCAGCCGGGCGACGTATTTCCCGATGACGTCCGTCTCGATGTTCACCGCGTCGCCCGCGCCGGCGTCCCCGAAGGTCGTGTGGGCCAGCGTGAACGGCACGAGCTGCACCCCGATGCGGGGGCCCGCGAGCGCGGCGATCGTCAGGCTCACGCCGTCGATCGTCACCGATCCCTTCGGGATCATCGTGGCCGCCAGCGCGTCGGGCACGTCGACCTCCAGCCACGCCGTGTCGGCGGACGGTCGCAGGCCGGCGACCCGGCCGACGCCGTCCACGTGGCCCTGCACGATGTGCCCGCCGAACCGATCGTCGGCGCGCATCGCGCGCTCGAGGTTGACGCGCCGTCCCGGCGCGAGGCCGCCGAGCGTGGTGACGCGCAGCGTCTCGGGCGCCACGTCGAACCGCAGCTCGTCGTGCGTCCGGGTCGTGACCGTCAGGCAGACGCCGCTCACCGCGACGCTCTCACCGTCATGGCACTCGCCGGCGAACGGCGCCGACACGCGCAGCGAGACGCCGGACGCGCCAGGCTCCACCGCGACGACGCGGCCCACGGCTTCAATCAGTCCCGTGAACATCCCATTCGATGAAGCGGTCGGCGCCCAGCTGCCGCACCGGGTCCCGCCGCCGCCAGCCGTGTTCCCCACCGAAGCCCGCCGCAATCGGCAGGCCGTCGCCGAGCACCGTGGGCGCGACCACCACCTGACTGCGATCGACGGCGCCGGCCTCCCAGAAGGCCTGCTGGAGGGTCGGCCCGCCCTCGATGAGCAGCGAGACGACGTCGCGCGCCGCGAGCCAGCGAAGCATCGGGCCGAGCGCCCGGTCGTCGCGGCGCTCGATGCTCACGCCGCGGCGCTCGAGGGCGATCACCGCGTCCGGCCGGGCCTCGGTGGCGGCCCTCGAGACCATCATTATGACCGGCCCCTCCGCCAGGGTCGAGAAGACCCGCGCGGAGGGCCGGATTCGCAGCGACCAGTCGAAGAGGACCCGCACGAGCGGCCGGGCCCGCCACGCGCCCCGCGCCGTGAGCCAGGGGTCGTCGGTGACGACGGTGCCCGCGCCGACCGCGATCGCGTCCACCTCGGCGCGCTCGCGGTGGAAGTACCGCCGGGCTTCGGCGCCGGTGATCTGGACGCGCTGTCCCGGCCGGCCCACGAATCCGTCGGCGGAGACCGCGGCCTTGAGCGTGACGTGGGGTCGCTTCCGGGCCATCCACGTGAAGAACGGCGCGTTCTGGTACCGCGCCTCCTCCTCGCCCACGCCCTCGACGACCTCGACGCCGTGCGCCCGCAGGAAGCGAACGCCGCCGCCGTCCACGCGCGGATTCGGGTCGCGCACGGCCAGGACGACGCGCGCGATGCCGTCGGAGACGATGCGCGCGGCGCACGGACCGGTGCGTCCGGTGTGGCAGCACGGCTCGAGCGTGACGTAGAGGGTCGCGCCGCGGGCGCGCGCCCCGGCCTCGTCGAGCGCCACTACCTCGGCGTGGGGCCCGCCGGCCTGCCGGTGCGCCCCCTGCCCCACGATGACGCCGTCCCGGTCCACCACGACGGCGCCGACGATCGGATTCGGGGAGGTCGTGCCGCGGCCGCGCTCGGCAAGGAACCGGGCCCGCGCCATCATCGCGGCGTCGCGCGCGTCTACCATTGCTCGGTGAACAGCGCGTCCACGTAGCCCGCCGCGTCGAACGGCAGCAGGTCGTCGAGGCCCTCGCCGACGCCGATGTAGCGAATGGGCAGCCGCAGGTCGTGCGCGATCGCCACCGCGACACCGCCCTTGGCCGTGCCGTCGAGCTTCGTGAGGACGATGCCGTTCGCGCCGCTCGCGCGCATGAATTCTCGGGCCTGCACGAGGCCGTTCTGGCCGACGGTCGCGTCGAGGACGAGCAGCACCTCGTGCGGCGCCCCCGGCACCTCGCGGCCGACCACGCGCCGGATCTTGTCGAGCTCGGCCATCAGGTTCGCGCGCGTGTGGATCCGGCCGGCGGTGTCCACGATCAGCACCTCACGGCCCCGCGCTTTCGCGGCGACCGCCGCGTCGAACGTCACCGCGGCCGGGTCGGCCCCCGGCTGCGCGCGCACGACGTCGACGCCCGCGCGCTCGGCCCACACTGCGAGCTGCGAGACCGCCGCGGCGCGGAACGTGTCGGCCGCGCAGACCATCACCGACCGGCCCTCCGCCTGGTAGAGGCGGGCCAGCTTGCCCACCGTGGTCGTCTTGCCGGTCCCGTTGACGCCGACCACCAGCACCACGTGCGGCGTGGTCGCGATCGCCGGCGGCGCCTCGACGTCGTTCAGGACCCGGACCATCACCCGGGCGACGCGGTCGCGCAGGCGGCCCGTGCGCTCCGCGCGGACGGCGTCGATGATGCGCTCGGTGGCGGCCAGGCCGACGTCGGCGCCGATCAGCGCGTCCTCGAGCGCGTCGAGGTCGTCGATCGTCATCGCGCGCCCGCGCGGGGGCGCGCCCGACGACGGCGCAGGGGCGCCGGACGGACCGGACGCGCCCGACGCGGCCGGCGAGCCGGACGCTTCGCCCGCCGCCTCGGCGGCATCGCCGAGGCGTTCGCGAATCTGCTGCGCCGTCTTCGCCAGGCCGGCCCGGATGCGCGAGAGGAACGACGCCATGGTCAGGCCCGATCCACTTCTTCGCGCTGCGGCCGCACCATCAGCTCCCCCGCCGCCGCGCGCGGCGTCCGGCGCCCGGCCATGACCTCGAACATCTGCGTCGCGATCGGCAGCTCGACGCCGGCGCGTTCCCCCAGCCGGAGCGCGGCCTCGGTCGTCCGCACCCCCTCGGCCACCATCTTCATGCCGGAGAGAATCTCCGACAGCGGGCGCCCGCGCCCCAGCTCGATGCCCACGTGGCGGTTGCGACTGAGCGACCCCGTGCAGGTGAGCACGAGATCGCCGAGGCCGCTCAGCCCCGACAGCGTCTCGCGGCGCCCGCCGACCGCGCACGACACCCGCGAGATTTCCGCGAGCCCGCGCGTGATGAGCGCGGACATCGCGTTGTGGCCGAGGCCGAGCGACTCGACGACCCCGGCGGCAATCGCGATCACGTTCTTCAGCGCGCCGCCGATTTCGACGCCCACGACGTCGTCCGACGCGTAGAGCCGGAACGTCGGACCGCCGAACTCCTCCTGGACGAGGCGCAGCGCCTCGGCGTCGCTCGACGCGGCGACGAGCGCGGTCGGCAGCCGCCGCGCGACCTCGGCCGCGAAGCTCGGCCCGGAGAGCGCCACCACCGCGTGCCGCCCGCCGGTCTCCTCGGCAATCACCTGCGACATCCGCGCCAGCGTGTCGATCTCGAGGCCCTTCGTGGCGCTCACCAGCACCGCGCCCTCGCGCAGGTGCGGCACGGCCGCCCGCACGACGGCACGCAGGCCATGGGACGGGACGGCGACGACGACGTAGCGCGCCCCGGCCAGCGCCTGTGCGAGATCGGCCGAGGGGGTGAGCGGTTCAGGGAAGGTCGCGTCCGGCAGGTACGTGGGATTCGCGCGCCGCTCGGCCATCGCGGCCATCAGCGCGGCATCGCGCCCCCAGAGCCTCACGTCGTGGCCGATCGTCCCGAGGTGGACGGCCAGCGCGGTGCCCCAGCTGCCGGCGCCCAGCACCGCCGCCCGGTGGGCGGCATCCGAATTCATGCCTCAATGATACGTGCTGCGCGTCGCCCCGCCGAGGGCCGGGGCCGGATCACGCCCCAGCGCAGGCGCGGCGGATGAGGTCGAGCGCCGCGTTGACGCTGAGCGCGCGCACCATCGCCCGGTCCCCGGGCAGCCGCAGGGTGCGGACGACGGGGTGCGGACCGTCGAGCGCGACGACGACCGTGCCGACCGGTTTCGCGTCGCTGCCACCGCCCGGCCCCGCGATGCCGGTGACGGCGACCGCGAGGTCCGCGCCGAACCGCCGGCGCGCGCCCTCGGCCATTGCGCGCCCGACCGGCTCGCTCACCGCGCCATGGGCGGCCAGCGTGGTCTGCGGCACGTCGAGCAGCGCGACCTTCACGGCGTTGTCGTACGCCACGACGCCGCCGAGCACGTAGTCCGAACTGCCGGGCACCTCGGTGAGACGGCCCAGGAGCAGCCCCCCCGTGCACGACTCGGCGGCCGCCACGCGCCAGCCGCGCGCGCGGAGCGCGTCGCCCACGACGACCTCGAGCGCGCGTCCGTCGAGGCTGTACACGGCCGGCGCCAGTGCCCGTTCGAGCGCGGTCACGCCGTCGTCGAGCAGGCGATCGGCGTCGGCCGGCGGCCCGGTGGCCACGAGGTGAATCTCGATCAACCCGGACGAGGCGAGGATGCTCGTCGCCACCGTCACCCTCGGACCTCCGAGGGTCGAGTAGATCGGATGCGCCAGTTCCTCGACCTGCGACTCGGTGCGCCCGGTGATCTTCAGCACGCGACGGCGGGGTGCGTGCCCGCTGCCGAGCGGCGCCAGCCGCGGCACCACCGCCGCGTCGAACATCGGCTGCAGCTCACGGGGCGGACCGGGCAGCAGGACGACGACGCGATCGCCTTCCGCGGTCTCGATGAAGATGCCGGGCGCGGTGCCGTTGGCGTTCGGCAGGAGCGTCGCGCCGCGCGGCACCAGCGCCTGCCGGCGATTGACGGCCGGCATCTCGACGCCGCGACGCGCGAAGCGCTCGCGGATCCGTTCCAGCGTGGCTGCGTCCTCGGTCAGCGGAAGGCCGAGCACCGCGGCGACCGCGTCGCGGGTCAGGTCGTCCGACGTCGGCCCCAGGCCGCCCGTGGTGATGACCACGTCCGCCCGCCCGAGCGCGGTGCGGACCGCCGCCTGGAGATCCGCGAGGTCATCGCCGACCACGGTCTTGTGCCGCACCGGCAGGCCGAGATCGTCGAGGCGGCCCGTGAGCCAGAGGGAATTGGTGTCGAGACGGAACGGGGTCAGCAGTTCCGAGCCGACGGCGATGATCTCCGCCGAGCGCGCCCCGATCATCCGGCGAGCGCGGGCAGCAGGAACAGCGCCAGCCGCATCAGCAGGTTGCCGTAGACGCCCGCCATCAGGTCGTCGGCCATGATGCCCGTCCCGCCGTGCAATGCCTCGAACTGGCGGGCGGGCCAGGGCTTGATGATGTCGAGCACGCGAAAGAGGAAGAAGCCGAGCACCGCGCCGCCGATGCCCGCGCCCGTCAGGAGCAGCGTGGCCAGCTGGCCCGCCACCTCGTCGATGACGACCGCGCCGGGATCCTCACGACCATAGTGGCGTTCGGCCACGCCGGCCGCCCAGATTCCGACGAGCGACACCGCGACCAGCAGTCCGAGCTGCCAGGCCGGGGGCCAGTGCCGCGTGAGGAGATAGACGACGATCCCGACGGCCGAACCAAACGTCCCCGGCGCGATGGGCGCCAGTCCGGCGCCCCCGGTCGTCGCCAGGAACAGCGCGACCGCCTTCATGCGCGAACGACGCGCGTGCCGGCGGCGCGGTCGTGCAGCGCCGGTCCCCGGCCGAGCAGCGCCGGCAGCAGGCCGGCGCAGGCCAGGAGGACCGACGGCACCGACGCCGCCGATCGGACGGCGACCTGCTGCATCGTCAGGCTGCCGCCGTCGGCCTCGTCGTCGCTCGCGACGACGCGGGTGCCGGCCAGCATCTTGCCGATCGTCTGGCCGCCGGCCACGGTGAAGAGCATCAGGTAGCCCAGGGTGACGAGCAGCAGGAACGCGGCAATCGGCAGGAGCGGCAGCCGGGTGAGCACGTCCTCGAGCGCCACGCCCGCCGTCTGCGCCGACAGCCACGTCACGGCAGCGCCGACGACGCCGAGCAGGGATACGTCGATGAGCGTCGACTCGAAGCGCGGCCAGCCCGCGATCTCGCCGGTCGGCACTGGCTGCCCGAGCGCGCGCGCCCGCTCGGCGGCGTGACGACGTTCCAGGCGTTCGAGCAGCTGCAGGTCCTCGATGAGGTCGCGGTCGAACTGGCCCGCCGGCCGCGCCGGCTTCGACACGCGGCCGGTGTCGGGCGCGCGGCGCTGCACCGAGAGCGGCGCCCGCGGCGTGTCGGGGACGGAGACGAGCGGCGCGTCCAGGTCCGCGTCCGGCTGGGGCGCCGGCGTGCCGCGGACGAACAGCGGCAGGTCCGAGGTGGGCGGAATGCTCGGACGACGCGCGGGCGGCGCGAGCGGCTGGTCCACCGTCGCACGGGCCGCGGCCGCCGGCAGGTCGTCTGGCCGCCTCAGGGGCGTGTTGGCCGGATCGAATCCCGGCGGCGCCGCGGGCCGCGACGGCGCGTCGGTCCCCTCGGTGGCGTCGGGCCGGGACGAGACGGCGGGCCGGGACGGCTGGGCGGCGCGGGCCGGCGCCGAGGGCACGGGCGTCACGATGCGCATCGGACCGGGCCTCGGTGCATCGATCGTGTCGATCGAGCGGGCCGCGGGTGCCTCGACCGGTGCGTCGGCCTCGGGTGCTGGTTCGGGCTCTGGCTGGCGGGCCACCACGTCCGGGACCGCCTCGGGCGGGGTTTCGTGGGCCGGCGCCTCTTCTCGCTCCGACTCGAACTCCTCGGTCGGATCCAGGTGCAGGGCCGCGGCCCGCGCGGCGGCGCGACTGCCGGCGGCTCGCACGCTCGACCGCCGTTTCGGGCGCGAGACCGGCGGCTCGTCGAGCGCCGCTTCGGACGTGTAGGCCTTCAGGGCCTCCGGCGTGGGCTGATCGGCGGGCTCGGACCCCTGCACCGGCGACGGGTCGCTCAGGGCCAGGTCGTACCCGCAGTTCTTGCAGCGCGGCTCCGGCTCAAAGCTCAGGTAGTGACACTTCGGACATCTCATCGCGGTGGCCCACCCGGGTCCTGGCTGCTGGTCCCGACCCGGCTGGTCGCCAGCAGCAGTTGCTGAATCTCCACCCGCAGCTGGTCCGCCGTCGGGCGCGCCGGGTTCTCGGCGCCGACGCGGGCCAGGGCCTCGAGGGCCTCGGCCAGGCGTCCGCGCGTGTAGAGCGTGCGGGCCCGTACGAGCGCCGCGTCGGCCGCCGTCAGCACGGGCAGCCGAGGAGGCGGCGCCTCGGCCGGCAGCGTCTCGGTCCGCTCCGTCAGGCCGAACAGGTCGCGGGCGTCGGGACTCGAGACCGCGACGATGGCGAGCATGCCGGCGACGATGGGCAGGATCAGGAGCAGCGCGGCGCGCCGGCGCCGGGGCCAGGACCAGCCCGGCACGGATTCGTTGGGCGCCGTCCGCGCCGCGCCGGCCGCGACCGAGGCCGCGTGCGCGCGCTCCAGCCGTTCGAGCCGGGCGCGCACCGCCGAGACCGATTCGTCCTCGCCGGTCGTCGCCACGGCCTCCGACAGCAGGTCGCGCGCGGCGGCCGTCCGGCCCTGGCGGAGCATTTCCTGGCTCGCCTGCAGCAGTTCGTCGCCGCGGCGCTGGCGCTCGGCCATCGCCGTCCGGGCCCGATCGATGTAGGCGCGCGCGCGGGCGTGCGATCGATCGAGGAACAGCACGCGCGTCCAGATGTGAATGGCCTCCTCGAAGCGGCCGGCGAAGTACCGGTCCAGGCCCTCGACGAGGAGCGCCTCGACACGACCGTCGCGACCGGTGTCGTCACCGGACGGCGTCGGATCGAGGCGTCGCAGTTCAGCCATGTGTCGGGTCTCGGCGGATTATAGCGACCAGTCCAGGGGAGTACAAGAGGGTATCGCGAGGACGCCCGTGCCGTCGCCCGGGCGCGGCAGCGTCCGCGCCGTGATCGGGTGCGGCGACGCGCACCCACGGCCGAGCCGGCGGCCTGGCGACTGTGGTAGAACTCCCGCCATGGCCGTCATCGAATGCGTCCCCAACGTCAGTGAAGGCCGGCGACAGGAAGTGCTCGACGCCTGCGCGGAGGCCATCCGCCGCGCCGGCGCGCGCCTGCTCGACGTCAAGCCGGATTCGACCCACAACCGCACCGTGTTCACGTTCGCCGGCGATCGCGACGAGGTGAAGGCCGCGGTGCTGGCGCTCTTCGACGCGGCGCTCGCCGCGATCGACCTGCGCGGGCACACCGGCGAACATCCGCGCATGGGCGCCGTCGACGTCGTCCCCTTCATCCCCATCGAGGGCGCGACGATGGCCGACTGCGTCGCGCTCGCGCGCGAGGTCGCCGCCGAGGTCTCCGGCCGTCACGCGCTGCCGGTCTTCCTCTACGAGGAGGCGGCGACCGCCCCGCACCGGCGCAACCTCGAGGACATCCGGCGCGGCGAGTTCGAGGGCCTCGCGGCCAAGATGCAGCAGCCCGAGTGGCACGCCGACTTCGGGCCCGACGCGCCGCACGCGGCCGCCGGCGCCTCGGTCATCGGCGCCCGCATGCCCCTCATCGCCTACAACATCAACCTCGCGACCAACCGCCTCGACGTCGCGAAGAAGATCGCCGCAGCCGTCCGGCACAGTTCCGGCGGCCTGCGGTTCGTCAAGGCCATGGGCATCGAGCTGGCCGACCGCGGCATCGTGCAGGTCTCGATGAACCTCACCAACGCCGACAAGACGCCGATCTTCCGCGTGTTCGAGCTGGTCCGCCGCGAGGCCGCACGCTACGGGGTGACCGTGCTCGAAAGCGAGATCGTCGGCCTCGTGCCCCAGGCGGCACTGCTCGCCTCGGCGGCCTGGTACCTCCAGCTCGAGGGCTTCAGCGCCGACCAGGTGCTCGAGAACCAGCTGCGCAACGCGTGAGGCCAGCCGGCCGTCAGGTCTCGACTTCGCGCTCGCGCGCCATGCCGAGCGCGCGCATCTTCTTGTAGAGATTCGACCGCTCGAGACCGAGCGCCTCGGCCGTGCGCGAGATGTTGCCGTCGAACGTCGCCAGCGCCGAGGCGATGTAGTCGCGCTCCCACGCGTCCCGCGCCTGGAAGAGCGGCTCGACGGTGGCCGGGTGCGCGGCCGGCGCCACACCCGACGGATCGAGGAACGACAGGTCCGCGCGGGTGATCACGTCGCCGGGCACCATGATCACCAGCCGCTCGATCAGGTTCCGCAGTTCGCGGACGTTGCCCGGCCAGTGGTACGCGGTCAGCACGGCGGCGGCCTCCGGTGCGACCGTCTTCGCGCGGCGGCCATACTCGCGGCAGAACTCGGCGACGAAGTGCTCCGCCAGCCGAAGCACGTCGTCGCCGCGGTCGCGGAGCGGCGGCACCGACATCGGGATCACGTTCAGCCGGAAGTAGAGATCCTCGCGAAACCGGCCCTGGCGCAGTTCCTCGGTCAGATCCTTGTTCGTCGCCGCGATCACCCGGACGTCCACCCGGACGCTCCCCTGCCCGCCCACCGGGTCCACGACCTGCTCCTGCAGCGCCCGCAGGACCTTCGCCTGCGTCTTCAGGCTCATGTCGCCGACCTCGTCGAGGAACAGCGTGCCGCCCGACGCCATCTCGAACCGGCCGCGCCGATCCGCCACCGCGCCGGTGAACGCGCCACGCGCGTGCCCGAACAGTTCCGACTCGATCAGTTCCTCCGGAATGGCCGCGCAGTTGACCTCGACGAACGGCCCCGCCCGGCGCCGGCTGAGCATGTGGACCTGCCGGGCCACGAGCTCCTTGCCGGTGCCGTTCTCGCCGGAGATCAGAACGCGGCCGTTGGTCGGCGCCGCCATCGCGATCTGCTCGCGCAGCCGCGCCATGCTGGGGCTCTCGCCGATGATGACCAGGCGGCCATCGACGCGCGCGCGGAGCGCGCGGTTCTCGACCTCGAGCCGGCGCTGCCGGAGCGCGTTGCGCACCACGAGCACCGTCTTCTCGAGCGACAGCGGCTTCTCGATGAAGTCGAACGCCCCCAGCTTCGTCGCGCGGACCGCGGCCTCGACGCTGGCATGCCCCGAAATCATGATGACCTGCGCGTCCACGCGGCGGTCGCGCAGGCGCTCCAGCGTGTCGAGGCCGTCCACGCCGGGCAGCCAGATGTCGAGCAGGATGACGTCGTAGGCCTGCCGCGTGACCCGCTCGAGGCAGGCTTCGCCGCTGTCGGCCGTCTCCACGGCGTACCCCTCGTCACGCAGCACCGCCCCCAGCGACGCGCGGACGCCCGTTTCGTCGTCGACCAGCAGGATGGACGCCATCGATCTCGATCAGGCCGCCGGCAGCTCCACGGTGAACGTCGTGCCCGACGGCCGGGCCTCCCCGGCCTCGATCGCGCCGCCGTGCTCGACGACGATGCGCCGCACGATGGCCAGGCCGAGGCCGCTGCCCCGCCCTTTCGTGGAGTAGTACGGCATGAACAGTTTGTCACGGTCGGCCGGCGGCACGCCCGGGCCGTTGTCGGTCACGGTGAGCCGCACGAGGCCGGCCTGCGCGTCGTGGCGGGTCCGCACGCCGATGGTCGGCGGGCTGCCGTCGGGCCGCGTCGGCGCCTGCGCGCCGCCCAGCGCCTCCACGGCGTTGTCCACCAGGTTCAGGATGACCTGGCGGATCTGTTCGCCGTCGAACCGTACCGGGGGCAGCGCCGCGTCGAGGTCCCGATCCACGTGCAGGCTGCCCTGCTGCAGCACGCCCGCGTACAGCCGCAGGGCATCGTCGACGAGGCGGTTGAGGTCGCCCGGCACCATGCGCGGGCCCCGGAGGCGGGCGAACTGCGCGAACTCGTCCACCAGCCCCTTGAGCGCCTCCACCTCGCCGATGATGGCCTCGGTGCACTCGTGGACGAGGGCCTGCGTCGCCGGCGGCACGGGCACGCCCGTCCCGGCGAGGTGCCGGCGCAACCGCTCGGCCGACAGCTGAATCGGCGTCAGCGGGTTCTTGATCTCATGTGCCAGCCGCCTGGCGACGTCCCGCCAGGCCGCGACCCGCTGTGCCCGGATGAGCGCCGTCACGTCGTCGAGCACGAGTACGGCGCCCTCGCGTCGCGCGCCTTCGCCGCGCAGCACGGTCGCCGTCGCGGCGAGGTGCACCTCGCGGTCCTCCCGGGCGAGGGTGATCTCCTGGACGAGGCCGCCCGGGTCGGTCTGCTCGGCCGCGGCGACCAGCGGGCGAAGGGGCTGCAGGTCCTCGCGCGCGCAGACGGCGACGACCGGCTGGCCGACGACCCGATCGTCGAGGCCCAGCAGCCGCTCCGCCGCGCCGTTGACCGTGGAGATGCGCCCGTCGGCGTCGAGCGAGATGACACCGGTCGCCGCACGCTCGAGGATCGTCTCGATGTAGCGCCGGCGCGCGTCCACCTCGACGTTGGTGCGTTCCAGCGCCTGGCGCGACTCCTCGAGCCGCGACCGGCTCGTCCGCAGCTCGGCCGCCATCATGTTGAACGCCTCGACCAGCGACCCGAGTTCGTCGATGCTCTCGGGTTCGAGGCGGAAGTCCAGCTGCCCGGCGCCGATCGCCCGCGCGCCGTCGGCCAGCTGCTGGACGGGCCGGGTGATCCGCTTGGCCAGGTAGAGACCCATCCACGTCGCGCCAATGAGGATGAGCAGCGTGACCGCGAGAAAGATCGACAGGTTGACGCCCTGGATGGGCCCCTTCAGGACACGGAGCGCCTGGTAGCGCTGGTAGGCCTCGCTCGCGGCGTGCGCGGCGGCGTTGACGTCGGGCCGCAGGTACTGCGAGACGACGACGGCGCCGATCATCCCGCCGTCGGGCCCGGGAATGGGCTCGGCCGCGCGCACCAGCACGCCGCCGCCGTCCAGCGGATCCTGCGTCGTCTCGGTGCGGCCGGACCGGATCGAGATCGCCGCCAGCCGGTCGGCGGCCGCGCGGACGTGGTCGCGCGGCAGCGAGTCGGCCTCCTTGGCCATGAGGAACACGGCCTCGGGCGTCGCGCCGGGGGCCGACGTCGCGACGCCGTACAGCTCGACCATGCCGTACGGCAGCGTGGACAGCTCCGCGTCGAGCGGCGGACCGAGCGTCGTCGTGTCCTGGGCGAGGACCGCCGGCACCGGCAGCGTGCGCGTCAGGCGCGCCGCGCGCAGCACCATCGTGTCCTGCCGCTCCTGGAAGTAGCGGCTCGCGATGAAGTTGCCCGCGTCGAGCACCTCGGTGACCGGCTCGGAGAACCAGCGCGCGGCCGTGTTGCTGATGATCTCGCTGCCGCTGATGAGCACGAGCAGCGCCGGCACGATCGTCATCGCGAGAAGGGCGCCGACGAGCTTCGCGCGGAAGCGCGCGAACGGCGCCGCCTGGCGCTGCTCGACCCAGAGCTTGAGCAGGTTGCGCGCGAGCACGAACGTGAGCGCGAGGATGAGCGCGATGTCCACCGCGACGAGCGGATACAGGAGCACGTCGGCGAGCACCGGCAGGGCGATCTGGCTCGTGCTCTCGGCCAGCCAGAACAGCCCGGCCAGCAGCACGACGAGGACGATGCCCGCCACGGTGAGGACGCGCGGGTTGTCGAGCGGGCGGCGGCGCACCTCGCCCGGCGGCGACGTGCCGGCCTCCGGCGTGAGCAGGGTCGCGGGGCCGTCGCTCACTGGATGTAGGTGAACGTCGCGCGGCCCGCCCCGTCGTCCTGTCCCCAGGGCCAGAGCCACCACAACGAGAAGGACGTCCGCGGGCTGGCGTGCAGGCGCACGCGGACGTAGTAGTCGCCGTTCGGCTCGAGCGGCGCCGTCAGCTCGAGCGGCACCTTCTCGAACTCCGTCAGCAGGCCGCGGATCTCGGCGAGCTGTTCGCTGGACTTCGCGGTGACGATCTTGCCGTCGCGGGCGCGGTCCACCTGGTACTTGCCCGTGAGCGGGTCGTACTTGGCCGAGGCGGAGACGGTCACGCGCGCGAGCGTGGGATCGAACCAGATGGCCGTCGGCCGGCGGACCTCGACGTCGTAGGTCAGCGTGAAGAGCAGGCCGCTGCGCAGGACCTCCTCGCCCTCCGGCGTCAGCGCGTCGGCGGCCGAGAACGACGCATAGACGCGGCCGTTGTCGACGAGCGGCGTGACCTTGATTTCGGCCGCGCGGAGCGCCACGGCGGCCACCAGCCAGGCCGTCAGCAGCGCGATCGTGCTCCGGCGGGTCATTCCCTCGTCCTGAACAGCTCGTTCAGCTCGTGCCGGAACTCGTCCAGGTCCCGGAAGTTCCGGTAGACGGACGCGAACCGCACGAACGCGACCTTGTCGAGATGCTTGAGCTCGCGCATGACGTACGCGCCGATGTCCTCGGTCGAAATCTCGCGCTCGGACTTCTCCTGCAGCGCCATCTCGACCTTGTCGGCGATGGCCTCGAGCGCGCCCACCCGCACGGGCCGCTTCTCGCAGGCCTTGAGCAGGCCCGCCACCAGCTTCTGGCGCTCGAACCGTTCCCGGCGGCCGTCCTTCTTGACGACCATGTACGGGATCTCGTCGATGCGCTCGTAGCTCGTGAACCGGCGGCCGCAGTCGAGGCACTCGCGCCGCCGGCGGATCACCTCGCCCTCCTTGCTCTCGCGCGAGTCGACCACCTTGTCGCCGAGATGACCGCAGTACGGACACTTCACCGCAGAGGCCCTCCGGAGTCGGCGGGGGCGCCCGTCCCGGCGTTTTCCGCCTGGAGGCCGCGCAGCCGGCCGAGCGTCAACCCATCCTGCCACATGAAGACTACCCCGAGGATGGTGACCGGGACGAACGACACCGCGTGGAGCACGAGCGCGGCCGCGCCGGCCACGTCGGGATCGGCCCCGAAGAGCCCCGTCAGGGCGAGGAGGTAGAGGTAGTGGAACCCGCCGGCCCCGCCCGGCGTCGGCGCCGCCACGCCGACCGCCAGGTAGCCCACGACGAGGAACGAGCCCACGAACGGCACCGTCAAATCAAAGGCCCACGACGTGAGCCAGATGCCGACCGCAATCGACAACCACAGCGGCAGCGACCAGGCAATCGCCAGCGCCAGGTGGCCGGGACTGCGCAGCACGCCCAGCCCCTCGGCGAACGTCTGGACGAAGGCGCCGGCCCGGCTCGCGATGACCGCGGGCAGCGGGCGCGTCAGGGCATGCGCCCAGCGGCCGAGCCGCTCCGGATGGCCGGCGCAGGCGAACAGGACGCCGAGCGCGACCACCGAGACGCCAGCCGCGATCAGCCCCGCGATCCGCACGTCCCGCCCGACGTCGGCCTGCGAGAACCAGATCGCGACGACGAACAGGAAGACGACGGTGCAGAGGTCGAGCAGGCGCTCCACGATGACCGTCGCGAAGGTCGAGGTCGCCTTCAATCGCTCGTGCCGCGCGAGCAGCAGCGGCCGCAGCACCTCGCCGACCCGGCCGGGCAGCAGAAACGTCGCCGCGAAGCCGATGACCGTCGTGCGGAAGGCAATCGACAGGCGCACCGGGCCCAGGGGCCGCAGCAGGAACCGCCACCGCACGGCGCGGAGGACGTACGTCACCATGGTCACGCCGACCGCGGCGACGATGAGCGACGGGTGCGCGCGGGTGATGGCGGCCCAGACCTCGCGCAGGTCGATGCTGGCCGCGAACAGACCCAGCAGGACCGCGGTGAGAACCACGATGAACAGCGTGTGCCAGGGGACGCGTGACCGGGACCGGGCCGTGGGCATGAATGAACGTGGGCCTGTGTGCCGGCACTGTGGCGGCGGGACGGCCTTGTTTCTACTATAAGATTGGCGGCCAAGTCGATGGGAAAGCGAGAGTTAGTCATCATCGCGGCCTTCCTGGTCGTCGGCGCGATCGCCTATCGGTTCACGGCGCCGCCCGCGGCCGAGGGGCAGGGCTTCTCCCTCAGCCGCCTGCTGCGGGGCGTGCGCGAGGAGGTCAACCCGGCGAGCGCCACCAGAACACATACCGGACGCATCACGGCGGCGGGGGCCCTCCGCGAGGTTCGCATCTCGGGCGTCCGCCGGCTGGTCGTCACCGGCGAGGACCGGGAGGACATCGAGTACAGCCTGGAGGTGCGATCGACGGGCCCCGACGAAGCCACGGCGGGGACGTACGCCGACCAGACGGTGCTCGAGACCGACGACCTGGGCGACACACTGACCGTCGGGGTGGACTACCCGGCCGAGGCGAGCCAGACGGCCGGCCTCACGCTGAAGGTGCCGTCGCGGCTCGCCGTCCGGCTGGCGGGCCGGCTCGACCCCGAGGTCACCGGGGTCGCGGCGCTGCACCTGGAGGGCGCGACCGGCGACGTCACCGGGCGTGGCATCCGGGGCCCCGTGACGGGGTCGCATCGCAGCGGCCGACTGACGATCGAGGAGGCCGCTTCGGTGGACGTCACGCTGCAGGCGGCGCGCGCGGACCTGCAGAAGGTCACCGGCGGCATCCGCATCAACGGCCAGAGCGGCGAGGTGCGCATCACGGATTCGTCGGGCGACGTCGAGATCGAGCAGCGCGGCGTGACGATCCGGATCGAGGCGCAGGCGGGGATGATCCGCGTCGGCGGATCCGGCGGCGAGGTGCGCCTCACGGATCCGGCGGGCGAGGTGCGCGTGGACACGCGCAGCACCGAAGTCGAGGTCACCGTCGGGCCGCCCGTGCCGATGCGCCTGCTCACGAGCGGCGAGCCGCTCCGGCTGATTCTCGACGCGTCGAGCGCGGTCACGCTCGATGCGATCGCGACGAGCGGCGGCGCGATCCAGGCCGAGGACTGGAGCCTCACGCCGGAGAAGCAGGGCGACGAGACCCGGCTCGCGCACACCTTCGGCGCCGGCACCGCGCGCATCGTCGCGCGCGACAGCGACGGGGACATTGTGATCCGCCGGCGCAAGTGATACCCTGCCCCTCTTTTCGCGACCGTTTCATTCACGACACTCACGACACGCTCATGCCGACCGCAGTTGTTCTCGACACGAATCTCTCGGGGTTGACGCTCTCGCGCCGCGGCAAGGTCCGCGACGTCTACGACCTCGGCGACCACCTCCTCATCGTCGCGACCGATCGCATCTCGGCCTTCGACTACGTGCTGGGATCGGGCATTCCCGACAAGGGCAAGGTGCTCACGCAGCTCTCGGCCTTCTGGTTCGAGCGCTTCGCGGATCTGACGCCGCACCACATGGTGTCGATCGACGTGGCCGACTTCCCCGCCGAGACCCGGCCGCACCACGACGTGCTGCGCGGCCGGTCGATGCTCGTGCGCAAGACGGATCCGCTGCCGGTCGAGTGCGTCGCGCGCGGCTACCTCTCCGGATCCGGATGGAAGGACTACCAGAAGAGCGGCGCCGTCTGCGGCGTGCCGCTTCCGGTCGGTCTCCGGGACTCCGACCGGCTGCCGGCGCCGATCTTCACGCCGGCGACGAAGGCCGAGTCCGGCCACGACGAGAACATCAGCGAGGCGCAGGCGGGCGAGATCGTCGGCGCCGAGCGCATCACGCGGCTGCGCGAGCTGACGCTCACGCTCTACGGCCAGGGCGTCGAGCACGCCGCGACGTGCGGCATCATCATCGCGGACACGAAGTTCGAGTTCGGCGTCGTCGGCGACGAGCTGATCCTCATCGACGAGGTGCTCACGCCGGACTCGTCGCGCTTCTGGCCCAAGGACGCCTACGCGCCCGGCCGGAGCCAGCCGAGCTTCGACAAGCAGTTCGTGCGCGATCACCTCGAGACCATCGGCTGGAACAAGCAGCCCCCGGTGCCGTCGCTGCCCGACGACGTGGTGACCCGGACGCGCGAGAAGTACCTCGAAGCCTACCGGCGCCTGACGGGCCGCGAGCTCGAGGTCTGAGCATGATCCGCGACGACCTGTCCAGCCTGGTCCAGCAGATGCTCGACCGCGGCATCCTCTTCAACGACGCCCAGCGCGAGTTCGAACGCACGTTCATCGTCCGGGCACTCGCCAAGACGAACTACAACGTCTGCGAAGCCGCCCGGATGACGGGCCTCCACCGCAACACGCTCAGCCGCAAGATGGCGGCGTACAAGATCAAGAAAAGCGCGTGAACCGGGTCCTCCAGGACCCGGGCCCAGCCCCAGGCTCCCTGGGACCTTGTGTCCAGGCGGTCCCCTGGGCCCCTGGGCCCCTCTTGACCTTCCCCTCGTCCCTTTTCTAGAATTAGCAGTCGGTCACGGCGACTGCTAACAGACTGTAACGTGGACTGCCAGCAGCCGCTCCCCAAGAGTTTTCACCCCGGCCTGGCCGGGCCCGAGTCCGGGTTCCGGCCAGCCGGCTGTACGCACCGCACGGGAAAGGACAGCCATGAAGGTCAGACCACTGCACGACCGCATCATCGTCCAGCGCATCGAAGAGGGTGAGCAGCGCGTGGGCGGCATCATCATCCCCGATTCCGCCAAGGAGAAGCCGCAGCAGGGCAAGGTCGTCGCGGCCGGCAAGGGCAAGGTCGAGAAGGACGGCAAGGTGACGCCGCTCGACGTCAAGGCGGGAGACACGATCCTCTTCGGCAAGTACTCGGGCCAGGAGATCAAGATCGACGGCGAGGAGTACCTCATCATGCGCGAGGAAGAGGTCCTCGGCGTCATCGAGTAGCCCTTCGGATTCCCGAGAGTTTTTCCAACGGAGTGAGCAATGGCAAAGCAGATTGTCTACGGTGAGGAGTCACGCCAGGCGATTCTTCGCGGCGTGAACAGCCTCGCCGACGCGGTGAAGGTGACCCTCGGCCCGAAGGGCCGCAACGTCGTCATCGACAAGAAGTTCGGCTCGCCCACCATCACCAAGGACGGCGTGACGGTGGCCAAGGAGATCGACCTCAAGAACCCGCTCGAGAACATGGGCGCGCAGATGGTGCGCGAGGTCGCGAGCAAGACGTCCGACACGGCCGGCGACGGCACCACGACGGCGACGGTGCTGGCGCAGGCGGTCTTCCGCGAGGGCATCAAGATGGTCGTCGCGGGCGCCAACCCGATGGAGCTCAAGCGCGGCATCGAGAAGGCCGTCGAGGCCATCGTCGGCGACCTCAAGAAGCTGTCGAAGCCGGTCAGCGGCAACATGATCGGCCAGGTCGGCACGATCTCGGCGAACAGCGACGAGACGATCGGCACGATCATCGCCGAGGCGATGGAGAAGGTCGGCAAGGACGGCGTCATCACGGTCGAGGAAGCGCGCTCGATGGAGACCTCGCTCGAGGTCGTCGAGGGCATGCAGTTCGACCGCGGCTACCTCTCGCCCTACTTCGTGACCGACCCCGAGCGCATGGAGTGCGTGCTCGAGAACCCGGTGATCCTCATCCACGAGAAGAAGATCAGCTCGATGAAGGACCTGCTGCCGCTGCTCGAGCAGGTGGCGCGCGCGGGCCGGCCGCTCGTGATCATCGCCGAGGACGTGGACGGCGAGGCGCTGGCGACGCTGGTCGTCAACAAGCTGCGCGGCACGCTGCAGGTCGCGGCCGTCAAGGCGCCGGGCTTCGGCGACCGCCGCAAGGCCATGCTCGAGGACATCGCGATCCTCTCGGGCGGTCGCGCCATCACCGAGGACCTCGGCATCAAGCTCGAGAACATCAAGATGGAGGATCTCGGCAAGGCCAAGAAGATCACCATCGACAAGGACAACACCACGATCGTCGAGGGTGACGGCACCCAGTCGGCGATCGAGGGCCGCGTGAAGCAGATCCGGACGCAGATCGAGGAGACCACCTCGGACTACGACCGCGAGAAGCTCCAGGAGCGGCTGGCGAAGCTCGTCGGCGGCGTCGCGGTCATCAAGGTCGGCGCGGCCACCGAGACCGAGATGAAGGAGAAGAAGGCCCGCGTCGAGGACGCGATGCACGCGACCAAGGCGGCCGTCGAGGAGGGCATCGTGCCCGGCGGCGGCGTGGCCCTGCTCCGCTGCGTCAAGGCGGTCGACGGCCTCAAGCTGCAGCACGACCAGCAGGTCGGCGCCGACATCGTCAAGCGCGCCGTCGAGGCCCCGCTCCGCTGGATCGCGACCAACGCCGGCGTCGAGGGCTCGATCGTCGTCCAGAAGGTGAAGGAGTCGAAGGACGCCGGCTTCGGGTACAACGCCGCCACCGACACCTACGAGGACATGGTCAAGGCCGGCGTCATCGACCCGACCAAGGTCGTGCGCTCGGCGCTCCAGAACGCCTCGTCGATCGCCTCGCTCCTGCTCACCACCGAGGCCATGGTCTCGGAGATCCCCGAAGAGAAGAAGGAAGCTCAGGCACCCGGCGGCCCCGGCGGCATGGGCGGGATGTACTGAGCCGGCACGCGCGGAACGTGGAACTTCGACGCTAGACGTTCGAACGCCGAAAGTCGAAAGGCCCGGCTGGCCATGCCAGCCGGGCCTTTTTCTTGTCTGACTTCGTTGAAACAAGGTCGCGCCGAAGGCGCCACCATGATTCGACGTTCGAACTTCCCGGTTCGAAGTTTCGCGAACGCCCCGCAGGGGCCGTCCCTAATGCAGCCGGAACTCGAGGATCAGCGTCACCTGCACCGGGACCGCGCGGCCCTGGAACATGCCGGGCTTGAAGCGCCAGAGCTTGGCCGCCTTCATGGCCTCCTGGTCCAGGCCGAAGGTGCGATCGAGCGACCGGGCGACGCGCACGTCACCGACCGTGCCGTCGGGCATGACGATCACGTCGAGCCAGACCTCGCCCTGGATCTTGGCGCGCATGGCCTCGCTCGTGTACTTCGGGTCTTCCTTGCGGAGGAGCGTCGGGTTGCTCACGCCGGAGCCGGGCTGGTACGCCCCGCCGCCGAACCCGCCGCCTGTTCCCTCGCCCACGCCGTTGCCCGTGCCGGAGCCGATCCCGCCGCCCCGACCGCCGCCGCCATAGCTCGCGAGCGAGACCGAGTTGAGGCCCGACGCCTGGAGCACGGACGCGTCGGCCGTGACGACCGGCGTGTTCAGCACGGGAATCGGCGGCGGAGGCGTGACCGGAACCGGCGGCGGAGGCGTCACCGGAATCGGCTCGGGCGCCTTCGGCTTGGGAATCTCCATGGCCTTCGGCGGCGCCGGCGCGGGGCTGCCGCCCCCGCCGCCGCCCGGGCCTGGCGTCTGCAGGTGGACGACGAGATCCGCCTTGAGGGGCGGCGGCTCGAAGACCGACTGGGCCGGGCCGAGGCTGAACACGAAGAGCACGAGCGCGAGCAGCAACCCGTGCAGCGCCAGCGACGCGCCGGACGCGCCCGTCAGGCGCTTGAGCCAGTGCTCGTCCTTGGGCCCGAACGTCGTGGTTGCCGCCAGCCAGCCGGAGGCCACGACGCCCTGACCGGCGCCCGACACCGTCACCGGCGTCTCTGGAATCTTCTTGTCCATGGACACTTGACCCGTCTCAGACCAGTATACTCACCGCATCGGCCGCCTGTTTCCGTGACAAAACTGTGCAAGACCGATACCGCCCGTCACGCCCTGCCTGGGCGGGGTCCGTCCGCGGGCCTCGTCACCGGAACCTGACACCTGATTAGGACGTCCGACGCCCGCGGAAGGCCGCCCGGCGGCGGCCACGGGTGTAGAATCGAAGAAGAGCGGCGGCTGAGATCCTGGAGCCCATCATGCGCCTTGGCATTCCCGAACTCCTCGTCATCCTGTTCATCATCCTGCTGATCTTCGGATCGCGGCGCCTTCCGGACCTCGCGAGCGGCCTCGGCAAGAGCATCAAGAACTTCAAGGACGCGACCAAGGACGGCGCCAAGGACTGATCCCCGCGGGCCGTCCGGCCCTCAGATCACCTCCCGCGCGTTCCCCACGCGGCGGGTCACCCGCTCGCGATCCAGCCATTCCAGCAGCGGAATGGCGTGTTTTCTCGTCAGGCCGTACCGCGCCTTGAAGGTGCCGACGTCAATCGTCGCGCGCGTGCCGGCGGGCGCCCCGGCACCCAGCCCACGCACGTCGGCCGCCAGGCCCGTGAGGGCGGCGGCATCGAACACGAATGGGCCCACACGAACCAGCCGGCCTTCCTTGATCAGTTCCCGGAGAAGGCGCTCGGCGTCGAGCCCCGCGTCGCCGGCCACGGCTGCCAGCGCCGGCCCCTCGAGTGCCGAGAGTCCCGCGACGCGAGCGGCATCCTCGATGCGCTGGCGTCCCGCGGCGTCCCCGGCTGACGCGCCGGCCTGGCGCCCCGCCAGCGCGAGCCGCTCGGGCCCCTGCACCACGCCCCGCGCCAGCAGGCCCGCCAGGACGAGATCGAACAGGGCCTCCGGCGCGCGAGGCGCCGCCAGTTCGCGGAGCGCGCCGCGCGACGGCCCGGGGTCCCGCGGCGCCGCCGCGTGATGCGCCTCGAGCCGCTCGACGATGGCCGCGGCGATCCGCTCGGAATGTTCCGCGGCAAACCACCGGCCGCCGGCCACGACGGCGCGCCCGGCGTCCGCGAGCGCGCGGGTGGCGGCGTCGGCCGCCGCGGGGGTCAGGCCCGCGCGCGAGACGAACGCGCCCGCGTCCAGCCCGCGAAGTCCGCCGTCCGCAATCCAGACCAGCGCGTCGCCGCCCGCGGCGTCGAGCGTCACGCAGCGCTCGAACGTCGCCGCGCGCCGCACGCCACCCGCGGGCGCCTCGGGATCCAGGACGAGGCCGCCGCCGATCGTCGCGAGTGGCGAGTAGGCGCGCAGCACCACGCGGTCGCCGCGGGTGAGCACGGCGGCACGCTCGAGGCGCACCCGCGCGTAGGCCTCGCCACCGGGCGGCACCACGACGCCGGCGTCCCCCGCGCGCGCGGGCGTCCAGGGCGCATCCGGTCGCGCCCGCGTCGCGGCGATCGAAACCCGCCCCAGCACTTCGCTCGTCCCGTGATGCAGGCGCACGCGCCCGCCGTGCCGCAGCGGCCTGGCGTCGCCGAGCAGGCTGAGGCGCAGGTCGACGCGCCGCGTGACCGCGACCGATCCGGCCGAGGCGAGGGTCGTCCCCCGCGCGAGGTCGGTCGTCGCGACGGCGCCGAGGTTCAGGGCCACCCGCCGGGGCGCCGTGGCCGCCTCCGCCATCCGGCCGTGGACCTGCACGCCGCGCACGCGGACGACGTCGCCGGCCGGCAGCGCCACCAGCGACTCCCCCGCCGCCACCCGGCCCGACACCAGCGTGCCGGTGACGACGGTGCCGAACCCCTTGACCGTGAAGACGCGATCGATCGGCAGGCGGACCAGCCCCTCGCGCGCCTGTCGCGCGGCCGTCGTCGGCGCGAGGGCCGCAATCGCCGCGCGCAGCGCGTCGAGACCCGTCCCCGTCCGCGCCGACACGGGCACGATCGGCGCGCCGGCGAAGGGCCCGCCCGCGAGCAGGTCCCGCACGTCGATCGCCGCGATCGCCTGGGTCTCCTCGTCGGCCAGGTCGCATTTCGTCAGCGCGACCACCGCGCGCTCGATGCCGAGCAGCCGGCAGATCGCGACGTGCTCGCGCGTCTGCGGCATCACCGACTCGGTCGCCGCGACGACGATGAGCACGGCGTCGATGCCGCCGGCGCCCGCGAGCATGTTGCGGACGAACCGCTCGTGGCCCGGCACGTCCACGAACGCGACGTCGGCGTCGCCGATTCGCGCGTGGGCGAAGCCGAGGTCGATCGTGATGCCGCGGGCCTTCTCCTCCTTGAGCCGGTCGGGATCGGTGCCGGTCAGCGCCTGGACGAGCGCGCTCTTGCCGTGGTCGATGTGCCCGGCGGTGCCGAGGACGAAGGCCGCCATGTCACCGCTTGCGCCCGCGGCCGCGCCCGCCCCGGCTCGCGGCCTTGCGGAAGGCCCGCTCGCGCGGGCCGGGGCGCGAAGGTCCGGCCCCAGCAGTCGGCGCGTGGACTCGCCGCGCGGACCGTGCTTCGTCCCCATGCCGTCCACTGTCCCTTCCCGTCCCGGGCGCCTTCGGCCGCCGCGCCTCCACCACCCGTTCCGTCTTCCGCGTGCTCGAGGATGTCGGTCAGGCCGAGGTCGATCTGCCGGCGTTCAGTCCACGCGATGACCTGGTGCCGACGCGGTCGCCCAGCCAAGATACCGGCCACGGCGATCGCCGCGCAGCGAGTGCGCGCGCTCCGGCTGGCCAGTCGTCGGCCATGGTCGAGATCATGGACCATGCCTTCCACGAGGTCTCGACCAGCTCGATGTAGGCCGAACGCCGACACGCCCGTGATGTAGCCGTCGAAGGTGTCGCCGACCTTGTCGGCCATGAACCGCACCTTCTTCCACTGCACGAGCTCGCGCTCGGCGTCCGCCGCGCGGCGCTCGCGCTCGGACGTGTGGCGCGCGATCTCGGGCATCTCCTCCGCGAGTTCCTCGCGGCGTTCCTCGTCGAGCCCGTGGCGCGGGCCCGCAGCACGCGGTGGACGACGAGATCCGGGTATCGCCGGATGGGCGCGTGAAGTGCGTACATACCTCGGCCGCGAGGCAAAATGGCCCAGGTTCACCGGGTCGTAGCGCGCCTTCTGCATCGTCCGCAACAGGAGGAAGGCGATCGGCTTCTCCTCGGGCGTGCCCTGGATCTTTGCACGACTTCTGGAGGTCGCCCGGCGCGGGATCGCCCTTGGTGCCGGGCGTGTGCTTGAGCGTCGAGATGAACTCCTCGAAGACCTCGACTTTCGCAGGGTCGGGGCCTCGTGGGCGCGGTACGCGCCAGCACGTGGTGCGCCTCGAGGTGGCTCGCGACGGTCTCGTTCGCGAGGCGTATCTCGATGATCCGGTGCGCGACGTTGCGCTCCGCCGCGACGATGGTCTCGACAGGCCTATCGTCGTCGAGCACGAACTCCGCCTCCTTCAGGTCGAGTCGATCGACCCGCGCCGCTGCCGGCGACGTGCCGCTCGAAGAGCGCGTGCAGGCAGCTCGGGCAGCGGCACGAGCGGCGCGTGCTCCTCGCGGAGCGCGGCGTCACGGTCGGTGAGGATCGCGTTGACCTGGGTGTAGGTCATCCGGGCATGGCTGCGGATGACGCCATCGTGCAGCTCGTGCGCACGACCCGGCCGTTCCGCCGGTCCACCTCCATCAGGCACGACTGGACCAGCCGGTCGACGTGCGGGTTCAGGCTGCACAGCCCGGTCGAGAGCGAGGACGGGAACATGTGGACCGCGCGCTCGGGGAAATACACCGAGGTGCCGCGCTCGTAGGCGTCCGCGTCGAGCGCGCTGCCCTCCGTCACGTAGTGCGCCACGTCGGCGATGTGCACCGCGAGCCAGTAGTTGCCGTTCGGCAGCTCGTCGAGCGAGAGGGCGTCGTCGAAGTCGCGGGCGTGCTCGCCGTCGATCGTGACCGTCGGCCAGTCGCGGAAATCCGTCCGGCCCCGGATGTCCTTCGGGCGGACCGTGTCCCCGAGCCGGCGCGCCTCGGCCTCCGCCTCCGCGCCGTGCGCGTCGGGCAGGTTGTACTTGGCAATCATCACGGCCGTGTCCACGCCCGGGTCCTCGAGCGCGCCGAGCACGTCGATGACGCGGCCCAGGGCGGGGCGGGTCGGCGTGGGCCAGCGCGTGATCTGGGCCAGGACCATCTGGCCGGGCTCGGCCCCGCGCGCGTCGGCGGGCGGCACCTGCAGGTCCATCATCACGCGCCGGTCGAACGGCACGACGAAGCCGAGGCCCGACTCGTCGCGCTCGTACCGGCCGACGATCCGCTCGGCGCCGCGCTCCAGGATCCGCACGATGCGGCCCTCGGCGCGTGCCGCGTCGCGCCGGTGCTCGACCCGGACGACCACGCGATCGCCATGGACCGCCTGGTTGAGGTTGTTGCCGGCGATGTAGATCCCGCGCGGGTGTTCCTCGTCCGGGGTCTCCGGATCCACGAACGCGAAGCCGCGCGTGTTGATCGAGACACGGCCCACGACCAGGTTCATCAGGTCGGGCAGGCCGAACCGGTGCCCGCGGATCTCGATCAGCGCGCCCGACGCCACGAGGGACTTGAGGCGGCGCTTGAAGGCCGGGCGTTCGTCCCGGGCGATGCGCAGGACCTGGAGGAGTTCGCGCGCGGTCGCGGGATGGTCCACCCGCTCTCGCATGAGTCGAAGGACGTCGTCGTCGGACAGCATGTGTCTGGTCAGTCTACCTTTCCCACCCAACCGGAGGCCCGGCCGCGTGGTCTACTGGTCTGGTGACGGTGCACGCCGCCGACCTCGTGTCGATGCTCAGGCCCGCTTCCCCCGCCGCGTCCGCCAGCCAGGGTGGCCTCGGCGAGGAGTCGCGCGAGACCGCGCAGGTCCGCGCGTGGCTCGACGCGGCGCGCGCGGGAGACCGCGAGGCCTTCGGTGCGCTGGTGGGCCTCCACCAGTCGGCCGTGTTCCGGACCGCCCTCGCCGCGCTCGGCGACCCGGCCGAGGCCGAGGACGTCGCCCAGGAGGCGTTCGTGGTCGCCTGGCGCAAGCTCGGCGCGTTTCGTGGCGACGCGACGTTCCGGACGTGGCTGCTGACGATCACCTGGCGCAAGGCGCTCGATCGCCGGCGAGGCTGGCGGCTGCGCCGGCAGCGCCGGGTCGAGCCCGTGGCCGCCGAACGCGAGGATCCCATCGAGCGACTGCCGGTGACGGATCCCGATCCCGAACGCGCGGCGGTCGCGGCGGACCTGCTCCGACGCGTCACCGCGTGCATCCACCGCCTGTCGCCCACGCTTCGCGACACGTTGCTGCTGGCCGCCTCTGGCGAACACACGTACGACCAGATTGCCGCGCTGCTCGGCGTGCCGGTGGGCACCGTCAAGTGGCGCGTCTCCGAGGCGAGGCGCGGTGACGCGCGATCTCGGCGCGGCCCGGGGTCCTGACGAGGAGGACGGTCGCGGCGTCTCACGACGCGATGGATCACGCCATCGACCTGGCCGCGCGCGGCATCGTGGACGCGCCGGTGCCACGACCTGCTGCGATCGCGTGATCGCGCGACTGCCGGCCGGACAGCCGCCGGCCGCAGTGGGTCGCGTGGGTCGCACCGGTGGCGGCCGTCGCTGCCACCACGGCCATCGTCGTGACGGTGCGGGCTCTGGGCGTGCCGGAGCCCGCGCCGACACTGCCCGCCGTCGGGCCGGTGCCGGCGATCGGGACCGCGGCGGCCGAGGCGTCGCGCTGCCGCCGGCCGTCGTGCCGGCGCCACGGCCGATCGACACGATCGCGCCGCCGGAACCGAGCGCGGCCGAGCGCGCGTGGGAAGCCCGCGCGGTGCCCGCCCTGGCCGACCCGGATCCGGTGACGATTGTCGCGATCCAACCGGCACCGCCCGAGATCCCTCTACTGGGAGTCACGCCGCTCGCGACCGCGCCGCTCGTCATGCCGCCCGTCGGCGGAGGCGCGCCACGGGATCGGCGCTGACCCGAGGACGAAAGGACACCCGATGCGTCAGTCACTCTTCGCCGCCGCCCTGCTTGCGGTCGCCGTCCCGGCGATCGCCGCCGCCCAGGTCCCGACCACGCCGGTCACGCCCGCCGCGCCGCCATCCGCGCTGCTCGTGCGGCCACCCGCCGGACCGGCGACGCCGGCGCCCGTGCGCGCCGGCCAGGCCGTGTCCACACGGCCGCCGTCGGCCACGGCCGCCGTGCCCGCCGCGCCGCCCCAGCCGCGGGCGCAGCAGACGCCGCGTGCCGTGCGCCGCAACGTCAAGCTCGATCTCGCCATCACCGACACGTACGGCGGCACGCCGACGACGAAGACCGTCACCGTGCTGATCGCCAGCGGCGAGAACGGCATGATCCGCACGGCCAACCGCCTGACGAACGGCATGGGCGTGGAGTTGAACGTCGATGCCACCGCCCAGATCCAGCCCGTGGCGGGCCCGAATGGCGTCGAGAGCATCTGGGTCCGCGTGACGTTCGAGTACACGCCCGCGCAGGGTGAGAACCAGAACGGCACCTCCACGAATCCGATGACGGGCGCCATGCAGCCGCAGCATCCCGCGCAGTTGCACGAAAGCCTCACCGTCGTGCTCGAGGACGGCACGCCGCTGCTGGTGTCGCAGTCGGCGGACCCGGCCACCGAGCGGCAGGTGAAGGTGGAGCTGACGGCGACGATCCAGCGGTAGGCGTCCTGCGGCTCAGCGGGCGGCGTCGAGCGCGTCGAGCGCCTGCGTGGCGGCGCTCTGCGCCGCCTGGTCGAGCGAGGACGCGAGGCGCTGCGCGTCGCGCAGCTGGGCGAGCACGATCTCCAGCCGGCCCGCGCGCTCGGCGAGCCCGACTTCCCGGAGCGCCGCCTGCAGCTGCTCGACCTTGGCGCGGGCTTCCTCGAACCGCGCGCTCGCGTTGCCGAAGTTCACGGTGAAGAGATCCACGCGGCCCTGGAGCACGAGCGCCCGTGCCTCCGCGAATCCCGCGCGCTCCTCGAGCGCGCGCTGCTCCTGCACGAGGGCCGCCCGTCCGGATCCTCCGATCATCCACCCGATCCCGAACGCGACGGTCACGGCCAGCGCGATCCACCCGACGGATTTGAGGGTCACCGGAAGCGGCGATGGGCTGGGGGACTAGTGAAGGGTGCGGGGTTCGGACCAGGCGGAGAGGTTGGTGACGAGGTCGAGCTTTCTGAGGAGCTGTCCGATGACCTCGCAGGCATCGGGTCGTTGGCACAGCTGCTCAATCTGGCTCATGACCCTGGAGAGTGCATCCTCGGCCTGCTCGATGGCGCGGTCCGAGAAGTACTCGCGTTGCTGTTCCAGGACCCGCCGATGTCGGGCGAACTCCTCGCGGAAGAACTCCGCGAGACACTGACAGGGAGAGCCGGAAAGCGGCAGGTAATAACCTGAATCGTCGACCGTTGTCAGACGAGTTTTCAAGGCCATTTCGCAGGGACCTTTCGATCTTAGGTATCCCGCCGCCGAAAGTCAAACCGTCGTCACATGCCGCCGAGGCGCGCGGCCAGTCGCTCCGTCACGAGCCGCGGATTCGCCTTGCCGCGGCTCGCCTTCATCACCTGCCCCACGAGGAACCCCATCGCGGACGTCTTGCCCGCGCGGTGCTGCTCGACGACGCCGGCGTTGGCCGCGATCACGTCGTCGACGACCGCATCGATCGCCGTATCCTCTACCTGCGCCAGGCCCTCGGCGTCGACGATGGCCCGCGGCGTGCCCCGAATTCCACATCGTCTCGAACACCTGCTTCGCGACCGAGCTGCTGATGACCTGCGTCTCGACAAGGCCGACGAGTTCGGCGATTGCGACCGCATCGATCGGCCAGATCCCGCAGCGAGTCGCCCGCGTCCTTCAGCGCGCGCGCACCTCGCCCTGGATCGAGGATTGCGCGGCCTTCGCGGGGGCGCCGGCAGCTGACCATCGCCTCGAAATAGTCGGCGCCGCCGTCTGATCAGCCGGACCAGCAGGTCGGCGTCGTGCTGCTTCAGCCCGTGCGCGGCGATGAAGCGTGCCTTGCGCGCCTCGGGCAGCTCCGGCAGGTCGCGCGCGACCGCCTCGAAGTCCACGCCGCGTCCACGACGAGCGGCGGCAGGTCGGGCTCCGGAAAGTAGCGGTAGTCGTGCGCGTCGGCCTTCGAACGCATCGGCGCGGTGCGGCCCGTGTCGCTGTTCCACAGCCGCGTTTCCTGCTCCACCGCGCCGCCGCCGGCCACGATCGCGATCTGGCGCTCGATCTCGAATTCCAGCGCCTTCTGGAGGTACCGGAAGGAATTGACGTTCTTGACCTCGGTCTTGGTGCCGAGCGCGGTCTGGCCGGCGGGCCGCACGGACACGTTGGCGTCGCAGCGCAGGCTGCCCTCCTCCATGTTGCCGTCGTTGACGCCGAGCGCCACCAGCGTCTCGCGGATGCGCGAGAAGCACTCGGCCGCGTCGGCCGCCGAGCGCAGGTCGGGCTCGGTGACGATCTCGATGAGCGGCACGCCGCTGCGGATGCCGGGGATCGAGTAGGTCGCGCGGTCCGGAGTCGGGGAAGCCGTGGTGGAGCGACTTGCCGGCGTCCTCTTCCATGGCGGATGCGCACGGAAGGAGCCGGACCCGGCCGGCGCCGAGGTCGAGGCCGCCGCCCGTGGCGAGCGGCCGGTCGGCGTCTGGTAGCCAGCAGGCGGGTCCGGATAAGTAGTTTCTTGCGGGCAGACGACGTGCAATCTCGACGCGGCACCGAAGGCGAGCGCGGCGCGGGCGGCGACGCCACGGCACGCCGGTTGAGGACGGGCAGCCCCCGGAAGCCCCAGGCAGACCGAGGCACACGTGGAGTGTTCGGCGGCGCGCCAGAACGCCGTCGAACACCCGCAGAAGATCTTCGTGCGCGTGAGCAGCTGCGCGTGGATCTCGAGCCCCGGTGACGGGCTCGAACGCCGGCGCCGTCGGCCGTCACCGGGCCGCCCTGCGCCTTCCCGGGCCCGCCGCCTTCACGTCGGCCGACGCGGCAAACGCCTTGGTTCTCGGCGAACATCTTCCCGCTGACTTCTGCGCACCTGCGCGTCGTGACCTCCGCCCGTGTGCGCGGCGTCGGCACCGTCGCCGGCACGTCGGGACAGGGTTGGCACCTCGAGGTTGAAGATCGGGTCGGTGGCGTACGACTTTTCGTCGAGCGCCCGAGAGGCTTCCGCCCGCCGTGATCATCGCGCGCGTGTGCGCGATCCGCATCCGGAGCCGACGCCATGCGGCCGCCGGTCCAGCCCGTCTTCTGGCGCACGCGGACGTTGTGGCACCGCCGTGCGCTCGCCGAGCAGCTTCGCGTAGACGTTCGGATCCCACACCATGAACGGCGCGCCGAAGCACGTGCTGAAGGTCGCCTTCGGCTCGGTCACGCCGCGCTCGGTCCCGGCCACCTTCGCCGTGTAGCCCGACAGGAAATGGTACATCGCCGCCGCCGGCGAGGCCGCCGCGATCAGCGGCAGCACCGGTCGCGGTGAGCATCACCACGTTCGACGGGTGCCCGCCCTGCCCGGACGGCACCGCATTGTCGATGAACCGCAGCGGATACGCCCCCCGCGTGTTCTCGGTCACCGAGTCATCGTCCAGTCGAGCGCGCGCGTCACCAGGTCGCGTCCGCGTTCTCGAGCACGGTGCCGAAGCGCGTGGTGTCGTCGTCCGACCGGCTTCCTCCGAAGCCGGATCATCTTGGCGTAGCAGCCGCCCTCGAAGTTGGAGCACCCGGCAAGCAGCAGCCGTGCTCGTCGTCGCCGATGAGCTGCCGCGACAGGTCGCTCGAGAGCGTGGTCTTGCCGGTGCCCATGAGCCGAAGAACAGCGCCACGTCGCCACCCATGGACCCGATGTTCGCCGAACGAGTGCATCGGCATCGCGTGTCGCGCAGCCTGGCGGTAGTTCATGACGGTGAAAATCGACTTCTTGATCTCGCCCGCGTAGTTCGTCCGCCGATGGCACCCGTAACGCGCAGGAAGTTGAGGAGGATGAACACCTCCGAATTGGTGTGCTCGGCCGCCGGGTTCGCATGGAAGCTCGGCACGTCGATGACGGTGAACTGCGGCTCGTGCGCCGCCTGCTTCACCGGGTCGGTCTCGGGAATGAAGAGGTGATGCGAGAACAGACTGTGCCAGGCGCGCTCGGTCACCACGCGCACCGGCAGCCGGAAGTCCGGGTCGGCCCCCGCCCAGCAGTCCTGGACGAAGAGATCGCGGCCCCGCAGGTGCGCCATCATCCGGCGGTGGATCCGATCGAACGACTCGGCGTCGATCGGCCGGTTCACCTTCCCCCAGGCGACGTGCTGCTCGCTGCCCGCTTCCTTGACGATGAACTTGTCGTTGGGCGATCGGCCGGTGTGCTGGCCCGTCCGGCAGACCAGTGGACCATCGGCGGCGATCATCGCCTCGCGACGCCGCACCGCCTCCTCGTAGAGGGCGGCCACGCTCGGATTCCAGTAGACGTGCGACGCGCCCTCAATCCCGACCGCTTCCAGCCCGACCTTCCGCTCACCGCCAGCCATGAATGCTCCTTCACGCGAGAAAACAAACGCCGAATTTTACCAGCTTCGGGCCGGAGTCGTCACGGCACGACCCCGCGCGGTCGCCGACCAGATCCGTCGGGGTTCGCCATCCGGACTCATCGGACGTCCCCGTTCGTCCGATAGCCCCGGCATGCCCGCCGCCCGACGCCCGCCGCACGCCCGACGACTCGCCCTCGCCGCCGCCCTGGCCTTCGCCGCCGGCTGCGCCTCGGCCCCGCGATCGACGCCCGGCGCCGGCCCCGTCGTCCCCGACGAGGTCGCGGTGCGGTCCGGCGGCCGCGTCATCCACGTCCCGCTCGAGGACTACGTCCTGGCCTCGGTCCTGTCCGAGGTCTCGCCGGTCGGCGAATCCGACCAGGTCGTGGCCCGCATCTTCGAGGTCCAGGCCGTGATCGCGCGGACCTACGCCGCCGCGAACCTCGGCCGCCATCGTGCCGAGGGCTTCGACCTCTGCGACGGCACCCACTGCCAGCTCTACGACCCGGCGCGGATCCGCACGTCGCGCTTTGCGCCCGAGGCCCGCGCGGCCGTTGCGCGCACGGCCGGCGAGATCCTGCTCTACGGCCGCCACCCGATCGAGGCGGTCTACCACGCCGACTGCGGAGGACGGACGGCGGCGGCGGCCGACGTCTGGGGCGGGTCGCTGCCCTACCTGACCGGCCACGCCGACGACGACGTCCAGGTGAGGCACCGGACGTGGCAGGTGCGGGTCTCGGCCGATGCCCTGCGCACGGCGCTCAACGCCGACGCCCGGACGCGCATCGGCGCGCACTTGCAGGCCCTCTCGGTGACCAGGGTCGACGGGTCGGGTCGGGCGGCAGCCCTGGAAGTGGACGGCGACTCGAGCCGGACCGTCAGCGGTGAGGCCTTCCGTTCGATCGTCAACCAGGCCCTGACCGGTCAGGGCCTCATGAGCACGCGCTTCACCCTGACGGGCGATCCCGGCCGGGGGTACCTCTTCGCGGGCACGGGCTTCGGCCATGGCGTGGGCCTCTGCCAGGTGGGCGCGGCGGCCCGGGCTCGGGCCGGCCAGTCGGTCCCGGACATCCTGGAGGCCTACTACCCTGGCGCCGCGCTGGTGCGGCCGGCGTCCTCGTCGGGCCACGGCCCCCGTCCGTTTCCGGGTGGTTCCGGGGGGTAGCCGCGCCAAGGTGCTGCCCACCAGCGGGTTGCCCATTGGTGCCCGGTCCCGGACCGCCGGGCAAAGCTGTTACAATCGAGGCCGTAAACAACTGTCAACTCAAGACGTAATCCAGTGACAGCAGCCGCGAACCCGCCGACCAGTGGCCGAGAAGCCGACGCCCGCGTGGCGGTCGACGTCAAGGCACTCCAGGCGGCCGGACGCCAGGATGCCGCGCGGGATCGCTACGCGGAGCTGGTGACGCGGCATCAGCGGCGGGCGTTGCGCATCGCGTTGCACTACCTGCGCGACGCCGCGGACGCCGATGAAGCGGTGCAGGACGCGTTCGTGAAGGCGTACCTGCACCTGGGCACGTTTCGGGAGGAGCTGCCCTTCGAGATCTGGTTCACGCGCATCCTGATCAACGGATGCCTGGACCGGCTGAAGGGCCGCCGCCGGCGCGAGCGCTGGATGGCTCCTCCGCCCCTCGACCCGAACGGGGTCGAACGGGACATGGCGGAATATCTGCCGGCTCGGGGGCCAAGCCCGGAAGATCTGGTGCTGGCCGACGAACGGCGAAGGCGGCTGACCACGGCGCTGGCCGAACTGCCCGAGCGGCAGCGGCTGGTGTTCATGCTCAGCCATTTCGAGGGACGGTCGTCGCGGGAAGTGAGCGCGATGACGGGGCTCAACGAGTCGACCGTCCGGGTGCATCTGTTTCGGGCCATCCGGCGGCTGCGCGCGATTCTCGCGCCCGGCCGTCCGGCCGAGGCCAAGGCAAGCGGGAGGAGTCATCGTGCGACTCGCTGATGCGATTCTCCGTCAGGGACACCTGTCCGAGCGCGCACTGACCGACGCGCTGATGACCGGCGAACGGCCGGCACATCTCGACGCCTGCGATCTCTGCAGCGACCGGGCCGTCGAACTCAGCCGTTGGCTGGACGACGTCCGCGCTCTGGGCATCGACGCGGCCGACCGGGTCTTTCCACCCGAGATGCTGCACGCCCAGCAGGCGCAGATCATGCGGCGGCTCGAGCAGATCGAGCAGCCCGTGGCGCGGGTCATCGCCTTCCCCGCCGCCCAGCCCATCCAGCCGCCCATCATGGGCCGGCGCGTGGCACCCGCCTGGCTCGGCGTCGCCGCGGCGGCCGGCCTGATCCTCGGCGTCATCGGCGGCCAGGTCACGGCCCGGCTGGGGGCTCCGGCCTCGGCACCTGCCGCGGCCGCCGCGACCGTGCCCGATCGCGATCCGGCCGTTCGCCCGACCGGCTACGCCATTTCGCCCGACGACCTGCTCCGCTCGGATCTGTCCGAGCCGCTCGCCAGCCCGCTCGACACGCTCGACCAGGCCACGCCGCGGCTGGTGGCGGCCAACATCGGCGGATGAGCGGAACCGGCTAAGATAGCCGGATGGGGTCGTTCCACACCCGCGCCATGGAAGGACGGGCTCGTTAGGTGGCGCAGGTGATCTTCCGCAAGGGGCTGGACATGAAGGAGGCCGTGGCCTCCGAGCTGTCCGCCGCCTACCACAGCCAGATCGTCGATGAGGTCCGGGCCAACGACTACCGGCTCGAGTCGGGACGCCTCACGCTGTTCCTCGCCCGCGAATTCGGCTTCTGCTACGGCGTGGACCGCGCGGTGGACTACGCCTACCAGACCCGCCGGAAGTTCCCGGACAAGCGGGTGTTCCTGACGGGCGAAATCATCCACAACCCCCACGTCAACGACCGGCTCCGGAGCCAGGGCATCCGATTCCTGAGCGATCCGGACGCCAGCTGGGACGACATCCGGCCCGAGGACGTGGTGATTCTCCCCGCCTTCGGCGTGTCGATTGCCGACATGCTGCGGCTCGAGGGGTACGGCTGCACCCTGGTGGACACGACCTGCGGGTCGGTGCTCAACGTCTGGAAGAACGTCCGGCGCTACGCGCAGGACGGCTTCACGTCGGTCATCCACGGCAAGGTCCACCACGAGGAGACCCGGGCGACGGCGTCCCAGGCGACCCAGTTCCCCAACGGTCATTTCCTCATCGTCCGGGACGAGGCCGAGGCGGGCCTGGTCTGCGAGTTCATCCGTCGGGGTGGCGATGGCGCGGCCCTGGCCGCCCATTTCGGGGAGGCCGTGTCTCCGGGCTTCGACCCGGACCAGCACCTGGGCTACATCGGCTGCGCCAATCAGACGACGATGCTGATGAGCGAGTCCCTGCGCATCGGCGACATGCTGAAGGCCGCCATGCGGGACCGTCACGGCGAGGCCTCGCTGGCCGACCGTTTTCGAGCCTTCGACACCATTTGCAGCGCGACCCAGGAGCGGCAGGACGCGGTCACGGCGCTCCTGGACGAGCGGGCTCTGGACCTGATGGTGGTCATCGGTGGCTATAACTCGTCCAATACCTGCAACTTGGCCAGGATCTGCGCCGAGCGGGTTCCGACGTACCACATTGCGGAGCCTGACTGCCTGGTGTCGGCCACCGACATCCGGCACCGGCCCATCGGGCAGCCCTCGACCGCCGGCGTCCCGGAAACCGTGACGTCGGGCTGGCTGCCCGCGGAGGGCCGCCTGGCGGTGGGCCTGACGGCTGGCGCCTCGACGCCGAACAACCTGGTGGGCCAGGTGATCGAGCGTCTCCGGGCCCTGGCCCTGAACGCCTAATCCGCACGTAAACAGCGATTTGCGCCACGGCGTAACTCTAGGCGTGCAACCGAAGGCCTCCCCCCTGACTCGCAACCTGACCGTCGCCGGATTGGTGCTCGTCCTGACCGCGGCCATTGCGGGCGGGAGCGAGCTCATCGCCCGGAGCCGTCGTGCCGCCCAGCCGGGCCAGGCGCCAGGTCACGCGCCGGCGGCCGACCAGGCCGGCCGGAGCAACGAGGGCCGGGGCCAGCAGCGGCCCTCGCCGTCGGGACGGACGTGGGAGTGGTGGAAGGACGCCGACGTTGCGAAGGAACTGCAGCTGGCGACCGAGGCCGCGAACCGCATCGACCAGATCTACCAGAACCGGAATCGCCAGATGCGCCCGCTGGCCGAGAAGTACCTGGCCGAGCGCGACAAGCTGGATCAGATGACGCGCGAGCGCGTGGCGTCCTACGAGGAGTACCAGCTCCAGGTGCAGAACGTCGAGTCGCTGTATTCGCGGCTGCGCGAGAGCCGGATCGTCATGCTCTACCGGATGTACCAGGTGCTCAGCCAGGAGCAGTATCAGAAATTCCGTACGTTGCTGGATCGGCGCGGCGGCCGGGGCCGCGGCAGCCGTCCGACTCCGGAACGGTAGACCGTCCCGTTCGTCAAACGACTTTCAGACCGTGACCGCGGCCGCCCCCTGCAGCGACCGCCTCGAAGTGGAGTGAGTCCGCAATGACACGAGCAATGCGCAATGGAATGGTGTGGACGACGGCCGTCGCCCTGGCGACCACGGCCGCGCTGTCGGCCCAGACGCCGGCCGCGCCGCAGAGCCCGCAAGGCGATCGGTACATCGTCGGGCAGGCCCGTCCGCCGGAAGAGCCCGGGCACCCGGTGAAGGACATGACGCTGGACCAGGCCATTCAGGCGGCGCTCGACAACAACGTCGAGCTGCAGGCGGCCCGGCTCAGCCCGCAGGCGCTCGACTACACGCTGCAGAGCCTGCGCGCGACGTTCTCGCCGACGATCACGAGCAGCTACAGCTACAGCAACAGCACGCGCACGTCGGAGAGCACGCCTCGACGGCGTGAGCCGCGTCAACTCGCTCGGCCAGAACTTCAACGGCGGCCTGCGTCAGACACTGCCTTGGTTCGGCAGTTCCTACCAGGTGAGCTTCAACAACAGCCGGTCGTCGAACAACGCGGTCACGACGCGCATCAACCCGAGCTACAACTCGTCGGTCCGGATGACGTTCGACATGCCGATCCTGGCGGGCTTCAAGGTGGACCAGACCCGGAACCGGCTGAAGACGCTGCCGCTGCAGCGCCAGGTCGAGGAGCTGCGGCTGCAGACGACGATCGAGAACACGAAGAACAGCGTGCGGACGGCCTATTGGGCGCTCAAGAGCGCGGTCGAGGCCATCGAGATCCAGCGCCGGGCGCTCGCGCTGCGCAGCGGACGCTCGACGACCAGAAGGTGCGCGTCGAGATCGGCACGCTCGCGCCGGTCGAGACCATCCAGCAGGAAGCGGCGGTCGCCAGTTCCGAGCAGCAGTTGCTCGCCGCCGAGGTCACCTGGCGCAACGCGGATCTCAACCTGAAGCGCCTGATCATCGGCGACCAGAACGACCCGATGAACCAGGTGATGATCAACCCCGTCGATCAGGCGACCTACGCGCCGCCCTCCGTGGACGTGCAGGCGGCGATCCAGGCGGCGATGGCGAGCCGACTCGACCTGACGCAGCAGCGCCGCAACCTCGAGGTCACGCGGATGAACCTCGTGGTCAACCGTGACGCGCTCGCCGAGCCCGAGCTGTCGGCGGGCTACACGCTGCAGGGCACGGGCGGCACCACGCGCGTCATCCAGGGCGGCCAGTGGCGCAATCCCCGGCGGCTACCTGACGCGCTGTCGGCGATCGCCGGCCTCGACACGCCGGCGTGGAACCCTCGCTTCAACTTCAGCTACCCGCTCGGGATGCAGCGGCGAAGGCGAACCTGGCCAGCGCGCAGCTCAGCCTGGAGCAGTCCGAACTGCAGCTCAAGGCGCAGGAGCTCTCGGTCGTCAACGAGGTGACCGATGCCGGCCTGAACGTCGAGAGCCTCTACAAGCAGCTCCTCGCCGCGCAGAAGACGCGCGAGGCGCAGGAGCGCAACGCCGAGGCCGCGCAGACGCGGCTCGAGGTCGGCATGGCGACCAACTTCGAGGTCGTCCAGGCGCAGCAGCAGCTCACCAGCTCGCGGCTGAGCGAGCTGCGCGCCGTCATCAACTACATCAACGCCGTGGCCAACTTCGAGCGCGTGCAGACGGTCGGCCGATAGGCGGCATCGCGACGAACGGAAGGTCGGGAATCGCTCATGCGTAAGGGACTCGTACTCGTGGTCGCCATCGCGGTCGTGGCCGCCGGGGCCTGGTTACCGCTCCGGCGACGGGACCAGCGCGGCGACGCCGGCGGCCGGGTCGTCCGCGGGCGGGGGCCGCCGCGGCGGCGGCCCGGGGGCCGGCCGGCCATGACCGTCGCCACGGCGGCCGCCGGGCGCCGCCAGATCATCGACTACACGTCGGTGGTCGGCAACCTCATCGGCGCGCTGACGGTGGACGTGGTCCCCCGGGTGGCGGGCCGGATCGAGTCGGTCGGCGTCCAGCTGGGCGACCGCGTCACCAAGGGCCAGCCGATCGTCAAGATCGAGGACCGTGAGTACAAGCTGCAGATCAGCCAGGCGGAGGCCAACCTGCAGGTGAACGAGGCCAACGTCACGCAGCGCGAGAACGACCTCAAGGTCGCCGAGAGCACCGCGGCGCGCGTCCAGGCGATGTTCGACCAGGGGCTGCAGTCGAAGCAGAACCTGGAGGACGCCCAGGCGCGCGTCAACTCGCTGAAATCGCAGCTGCTCGCCACGCAGTCGCAGCTCGTGCAGACGCAGGCACGGATCGACGAGCTCAAGGTGACGCTCTCGAACACCTCGGTGGCCTCGCCGGTGGACGGCTTCGTGAGCCGTCGCAACCTCGACCCGGGCGCCTTTGCCGGCGCCAACACGGTGATTCTGTCGGTCGTGGACATCTCGACCGTGCGCCTGGTGGCCAACATCGTCGAGCGTGACTTCAAGCGGGTGAAGCCCGGCGTCGAGGCGCGCGTCGAGGTGGACGCCTTCCCCGGCGAGCACTTCACCGGCCAGGTCAGCCGCGTCGCGCCCGTGTTCGACCCGACGACGCGCACGGCGACGATCGAGATCGAGGTGCCCAACCCGGGCTTCCGGCTCAAGCCCGGGATGTACGCGCGCGTGCGGCTCACCGTCGAGCAGAAGCCGAACGCGCTCGCCGTGCCGCGCAACGCCGTCGTCGACGTGGACGGCCAGCGCGGCGTGTTCCTGATCGAGGAGTCCACCGCGCGGTTCCACGCGGTCACGACCGGGCTGAGCGACGGCGAGTACATCGAGGTCATCGACGGCCTCAACGACGGCGAGCGCGTGGTGACGACCGGCGCACTCGCGCTGCGCGACGGCGACCGGATCACGCTCGCCGAGGCGGCCGGCCGCCAGGGCGGCGGCCGTCAGGGCGGCAGCGCGCCGTCGGGTGGTGGTCCGGGCACGTCCGGCGCCCCCGGGGCGCCCGCCGCCGGGTCGGGCCGCTAGCCCGCACACGCGTACTGCAGTCGGACCGAGACACCTATGAGCATCCCGCGCACCGCCATCCATCGTCCCGTCACGATGTTCATGATCTCCGTCGTGATCGTGCTGCTCGGCACGATCTCGCTCTACCGGCTGCCGGTGGACCTGATGCCGGACGTGACGTATCCGAGCCTGACGGTCCGCGTCAGCTACGCCGGCGTCGGGCCGCTCGAGATCGAGGAGCTCATCATCCGGCCGCTCGAACAGACGCTGGCCGCGGTGCCGGGGCTCGAGCAGATCAACTCGACCGCGCAGGAAGGCAGCGCGACGGTCCGACTCAATTTCGTCTGGGGCACGGACCTGAACGAGGCCTCCGACGAGGTCCGCACGCGCGTGGACCGGGTGCGTGGCCGGCTGCCGGAAGAGGCGGACCCGCCGACGATTTTCAAGTTCGACGCCAACTCGTCGCCGATCATCAACCTCGGCGTCGAGGGCGACTTCGACAGCGTCACGCTGCGTGAGATCGCCGAGACGGACCTCGTCCCGCGCCTCGAGCGCGTCGAGGGCGTGGCGGCGGTCACGGTGGACGGCGGCCTGCGTCGGCAGATTCGTGTCGAGCTGTCCAAGGAGAAGATCACCGCGCTGGATCTGCCCGTGGACCGCGTGGTCAATGCCATCCGGTCGGAGAACCAGAACGTCCCGCTCGGCGAGATCGACGAGGGCGACACGACCTACCTGCTGCGGAGCCGGTCGCAGTTCGACAGCATCGACGAGCTGCGCAACCTGATCGTCTTCACGCGGTCGGGCGTGCCGATCTACCTGCGGGACATCGCCACGGTCAACGACACGACCGAGGACAACCGGTCGTTCCTGCGGATCAACGGCAAGCCCGGCGTGCGGATGCGCGTGACCAAGCAGTCGGGCAAGAACACGGTCGCGATCGCCGCCGGCGTGCGCGACCAGATCGAACGGATCAACCGCGAGGTGGACGGCGTCCGGCTGGTGATCCTGCAGGACCAGTCGAAGTTCATCGAGCAGTCGATCGCGGCGGTCCGCGAGGCGGCGTTCTTCGGGGCATTCCTCGTCGTGATCGTGCTGTTCGTCTTCCTGCGCAACTTCCGGTCGACGCTCATCATCTGCACGTCGATCCCGATCTCGATCGTCGGCACGTTCGCGCTGCTCTACTTCTCGGGCTTCACGCTGAACACGATGACGTTCGGCGGCCTGGCACTCGGCGTCGGCATGATCGTCGACGCGTCGATCGTCGTCCTCGAGAACACGTTCCGCCACATGGAGCTGGGCAAGCCGCGCCTGCAGGCCGCGATCGACGGCAGCGAGGAGGTCTGGTCGGCGATCCTGGCCTCCACGCTGACGCACGTCGCGGTGTTCGTGCCGCTGCTCTTCCTGACCGGCGTCTCGAGCGTCCTGTTCACGCAGCTGTCGATCGTCGTCATCTTCTCGCTGTCGATGGCGCTCTTCGTGGCCGTCACGGTCGTCCCGGTGCTCTGCTCGCGCGTGCTGCGCACCCCGGCCGAGGCCGAGCAGCGCTCGGGCCTCGCCGCGCGGCTGTTCGAGACCAGTGAACGCGCCTTCGTGGCGCTGGACAACTTCTACCGGCGGGTGCTGCACCTGGCGCTCCAGCACCGGCCGACGGTCCTCGCCACGACGGCGGCGGCCAGCATCGTCGCGGTCCTGGCCCTGCCCTACATCCCGTCGGAACTGCTGCCGCAGACCGACGAGGGCGAGGTCCGGGTCACGGCGCGGCTGCCGACGGGAAGCCGCATCGAGCGAATCAACGCGATCAGCCAGCGGCTCGAGGAGATGATCCGCACCTCGGTTCCGGAGGCCGAGACGATCACCGCGTCGAGCAGCGGCGGCGGGTTCTTCGGCGGCGGCGGCGCCAGCGCGAACATCGAGCTGAAGCTCACGCCCCGTGAGGAGCGGCAGCGTTCGAGCGACCAGATCGCGACCGACCTGCGGGGCGTGCTGGTCGGCCTGCCCGGCGTGACGATCACGACGCGGGCCTCGGGCGGCAACTTCCAGCTCAGCCGGCTGCTCGGCGGCAACACCGACGACAGTCGCCTGGCGGTCGAGATCCGCGGCTTCGACCTGCAGGACGCCCAGGCGACCTCGCAGGCGGTCCTGGCGGCGCTGCAGCACACCCCTGGCATTGCCAACCCCCAGATTTCCCGGCAGGAAGGCCGCCCGGAGCTGGCGGTCCGCGTGGACCGGCCGAAGGCCGCCCTGCTCGGCCTGACGGTCTCGGGCGTGGCCAACACCATCCGGACCAACATGAGCGGTACCCAGGCCGCCGTCTTCCGGGAGCACGGCAAGGAATTTCCGATCATCGTCCGCCTGCGGGAAGAAGATCGGGAGTACGTCGAGTCAGTGGACAACGTGTTGATCAGCACGCCGTCGGGCCAGGTCCTGCCGGCCAAGAACCTGCTGACCGTCGCCACGGCGACCGGGCCGACGCAGATCGAGCGGAAGAACCAGGAACGGGTGTTCCGGGTCAACGCCGAGCTCGACGCCGACACGCCGCTCGGCGAGGCCGTCCGGAACGTCCGGCAGAGCCTGGAGTCGGTCCGGACGCCGCAGGGCTTCTCGGTGGGCCTCGGGGCCGAGGTCGAGGCCCAGGCGACGGCGTTCCAGCAGCTCCAGGTGCTGCTGATTCTGGCCGTCCTGCTGGTCTACGCCGTGATGGCGTCCCAGTACGAGTCGCTCCGGGACCCGTTCATCGTCATGTTCTCGGTCCCGGTGGCGGTGATCGGCGTGGTGGCCTCGCTGATGCTGACGTCAACGTCCTTCAGCCTGCAGGCGTATATCGGAGTCATCATGCTGGCGGGCATCGTCGTGAGCAACGCGATTCTGCTGGTGGACTACACCAACATCCTCCGGCGGCGGGACGGCCTGCCGCTCCGGGAGGCGGTGGAACAGGCGGGACGGACGCGGCTCCGGCCCATCCTGATGACGACCCTGACGACGATTCTGGGCCTCGTGCCGATGGCCCTGGGGATTGGCGAGGGAGCGGAACTCCAGGCGCCCCTCGCGCGTGTGGTGATTGGCGGACTGACGGCCTCGACGCTGGTGACGCTGGTGCTCGTGCCGTCCGTGTATACGGTCTTCGAGGAAGGCCTTTCGGGACTGCGCCGCGGACCGGCGCCGTCGCAACCTGAGCGAGCGTAGACGACCATGAAACGACTGATTGCGTTCATCTTCCTTCTCGTGGCCATCGGGGGCGGCGCGTACTACTACTTCGTCGCGCGCAAGCCCGAGGAGAAGCCGCAGATCCTGACGGCGACGGTCTCGCAGGGCGAGATCATCGAGTCCGTCCAGGCCACGGGCTCGCTCGATCCCGTGCGCCGGGTGGACGTCGGGTCGCAGGTCTCCGGCCAGGTCCAGGACATCTACGTCGACTACAACGACATCGTGACGCAGGGCATGCTGCTCGCGAAGATCGACCCGACCCTGCTCGAGACGCAGGTGCAGATCCAGGAGTCGAACGTCGCGCGCCAGGAAGGCGACATCGCCAACCAGGAAGTGCAGCTCGAGGACCTGCAGAAACAGCTGGAGCGGACGCAGGCGATGTTCGAGAAGGGCCTGCAGAACCAGCAGCAGCTCGAGCAGGCGCAGCTGGCCGTCAAGACACGGCAGGCGCAGATCGACGCGTCGCGCAAGCAGCTCGTGCAGACCAAGATCAACCTCGACCAGGCCCGGCTGAACGTGAGCTACACGGACATCAAGTCGCCGATCGACGGCGTGGTCGTCGAGCGCAAGGTGGACCGCGGCCAGACGGTGCAGGCGAGCATGACCTCGCCGCAGTTCTTCGTGCTGGCCACCGACCTCCGGACGCTGAAGCTCACGGCCGGCGTCGATGAGGCCGAGATCGGCCGCGTGCGGCCCGGGCAGGAAGTCATCTTCACCGTCGAGGCGTACCCGAACCAGGAATTCTCGGGCACGGTCAACTCGGTCCGTCTCAACGCGACGAACCAGAGCAACGTCATCACCTACCCGGTCTGGATCGACGTGAAGAACCCCGACCTCAAGCTGCGGCCGAGCATGACGGCGAGCGCGCGGATCGTGATCTCGCGCGCGCCGAACGTGACCCGCGTGCCGAACCAGGCGCTGCGGTTCCGGCCGAACTCGGAGATGTACACCGCGCTCGGCCTGACGCCGCCGGCGCCCGGACAGGGTCGCGGCGGACGCGGCGCGAACGCGGCGAATCAGCAGGGCGGCCAGCAGGGCGCGAGCCGTCAGGGCGGCCAGGCGAACGCCGCGACGGGCGGCGGCACGGGGCGCGGTGACGAGAGCGCGCAGTCGGCGACGGGCCGGCAGGGCGGCAGCGGCCGTGCGAGCGGCCAGGGCTTCGGCGCCCAGGCGAGCGGCAACCTCGACCCCGAGGCGATGGCGCGGGTGCGCGAGCAGTTCGGCGGCCGCCAGGGTGGCCGCGGCGGCCGGCGCGGCCAGCAGCAGCCGTCGAACCTGACGGCGCCGCAGACGGCCCTGCGCGAGGGCAAGATCGACGACCTCTACGCGGTCCTGCAGAAGCAGATCCGCCCGGGCCAGGTCTGGACCTGGAACGAGGAGACGAAGGAACTCAAGGCGATCAACGTCCGGCTCGGCATCGACGACGGCACGTTCAGCGAGCTCGTCTCGGGCGAGGTGACGCCCGGGATGCAGATCCTGACCGGCATCATCCTGCCCGCGTCGCGGACGTCGACGACGAGCCCGAACAACAACAACCTGTTCAACCCGAACCAGCGCGGCGGCCCGGGCGGCTTCGGCGGCGGGGGCCGGGGCGGTGGTGGGGGCGGCGGCGGCCGTGGCCGGTAGTCGCGGGACCATCACGATACCGGGAGTCTGAACCGATGCCAGTCATCTCCGTCCGGGACCTCACGAAGGTCTACAAGATGGGCGACCATGAAGTGCGGGCGCTCCGTGGGGTCTCGCTCGACATCGAGACGGGCGAGTTCGTCGCGGTGACCGGGCCGTCCGGCTCCGGCAAGTCGACGTTCATGCATATCGCCGGTTGTCTCGACCGTCCGACGAGCGGCGAGTACATCCTCGACGGCCGCGACGTGTCGAAGCTGTCGAAGGACGACCTCGCCCGCGTGCGCAACCAGAAGATCGGGTTCGTGTTCCAGGGCTTCAACCTGCTCTCGCGGACCTCGGCGCTCGACAACGTGGAACTGCCGCTGCTCTACAACTCGAAGAACGGGCTGAAGGCGTCCCAGCGCCACAAGCGGGCGCTGGAAGTGCTCGACGCGGTCGGGCTGGGCCAGCGGTACCACCACATGCCCAACCAGCTCTCCGGCGGCCAGCAGCAGCGCGTCGCGATCGCGCGCGCGCTCATCAACGAACCGGCCATCCTCCTCGCGGACGAGCCCACGGGCAACCTCGATACGCGGACCAGCATCGAGGTCATGGGCATCTTCCAGCGGCTGAACAAGGAGCGCGGCATCACCGTGCTGCTGATCACCCACGAGATGGACATCGCCGAGTACGGCACGCGGCTGATCCGTTTCCGTGACGGCCGCGTCGTCGCGGACCAGGCGGTGAAGCACCGTCGCAACGCGGCCGACGAGCTGGCGGCGCTGCCGCCGCCCGAGCCCGACCAGATCGAGCACAAGGAAGAAGACGCCGCCGCACCGGCGCACCAGTAGGCCCCCATGTCGCTCCTCATGACGTTTCGCATTGCCTTCAAGGCGCTCGCGCGCAACAAGATGCGCACGGCGCTCACGATGCTGGGCATGATCATCGGCGTCGGCGCGGTCATCGCGATGGTCGGCCTCGGAACCGGCGCCCAGCAGGTGATCGAGGACCAGGTCAAGTCGGCCGGCACGAACCTGATCACCGTGATGGCCGGGAGCGTCAACGCCTCGGGCGTGCGCACCGGCTTCGGCAACTCGAGCAAGCTCGTGCCCGAGGACGCGGAGGCGCTGCGCGAGTTGCCGCTCGTCGAGTTCGTCTCGGAGTCGGCGAGCACCCGAAGCCAGATCATCTACGGCGCGATGAACTGGAACACGAACATCGAGGGCGTCAACATCGACCTTCCGATGATCCGGTCGTGGCCCATGCGCTACGGCACGTTCTTCAGCTCCGACGACGTGCGGGTCGCCGCCAAGGTGTGCGTGCTCGGCGCCAACGTGGCCGACAACCTGTTCGGCGAGGGCGTGGACCCGACCGGCGAGACGGTCCGCGTCCGCAACCAGCTCTTCAAGGTGCTGGGCGTGATGACGCCCAAGGGCGCCGGGTCGGGCGGATCGAACCAGGACGACCGGGTGTTCGCCCCCTACACGACGGTGATGAAGAAGCTGTCGGGTCAGCAGAACCTGAACCAGATCCTGGTCTCGGCCTACTCGGCCGACTCGCTCGACCAGACGGCCGCGGCGATTTCCGAGGTGCTGCGCATCCAGCACAACATCCCGCCCGGCGGCGACGACGACTTCACCGTTCAGACGCTGGACGACATGGTCGCGCTGCGCACGCAGACGGCCAACACGATGACGAACCTCCTGGCCGGCATCGCCGGCGTCTCGCTCGTCGTCGGCGGCATCGGCATCATGAACATCATGCTGGTGTCGGTGACCGAGCGGACCCGGGAGATCGGCCTGCGCCTGGCGATCGGCGCGCGGTCCTCGGACGTGCTGATGCAGTTCCTGATCGAGGCCGTGGTCATCAGCCTCGTGGGAGGGGCCACCGGGATTGCCCTGGGCTACGGCATCTCCGAGGCGCTGAAGTACTACCAGGAGATGCCGGCGCTCGTGCCGGTCCAGACCGTGGCCATCGCCGTCCTGTTCTCCGGCGCGGTCGGGATCTTCTTCGGCTTCTACCCGGCACGCAAAGCGGCCGGACTCGACCCCATCGAGGCATTGCGCTTCGAGTAGAGACGGTCGGGACACCTTCGGGGCGGCAACAGGCCGCCCCGATTTTTCGAGGGAGCGGAAGTTATGCGACGTGTAGCAGCAGTGTTGAGCACGGCGGCGGTGGTGCTGTGGTCGGCCGGCGTGTTCGCCCAGGCGCCGAATTTCGCGGGCAAGTGGACCCGTGACGCCGAGAAGACCGCGGCGGCCAACCCGAACATGGGCGGCGGCGGGGGCGGCGGACGGCGCGGCGGTGGGGGCGGCGGCGGCTTCGGCGGCGGCGACATGACGATCAAGCAGGCCGCTGGCACGTTCACGATCGAGCGCGAGACGCAGAACGGAACCCAGTCGACCGAGTACAAGCTCGACGGCTCGCCCGTGAGCAAGAACATGATGCGGGTCGCGGCGGCGACGTCGAGCAGGTGTCGAAGGCCGTGGTTCAGGGCTCGACCATCGTGATCACGACCGCCGGCCAGAACGGCGAGACCAAGATGGTGCTGTCGATGGACGGCGCCAACATGAAGATCGAGACGACGCGGCCCGGCGCGGCGGCGGCGATCCAGTCACCACGGCGCAGAGCTACAAGAAGGGGCTCTGATCCAGGGCGCTTCGGCGGGCTGTCGGGCGCGGGGACGCAGGTTCCCGCGCCCGACGTTTTTCAGGGCCCCGGCGCGCGCGGCAGCCCCACGCGCGTCAGTCCGTCGCTCCGCCCTCCCCGGGCGGCCCGTCCGCCAGCGCCGCCCGAAGTTCCGCCACGGTCTTCCCCGTCACCGGGTCCACCCAGTCCGGCGCGAGCTCCGCCAGCGGCCCCAGCACGAACGCCCGCTCGCGGAACCGCGGATGCGGCAGCTCGAGTTCCGGCGCGCGGAGAATCTGGTCACCGAAGAGGATCAGGTCGAGGTCGAGCGTGCGCGGCGCCCGGAAGCTGGGCCGGCGGCGTCCCTGCGCCGCCTCGAGCGCGTGCAGCGTGCGCAGGAGGTCGGCGGGATCGGCGTCGGTCTCCCCCGTCACGACGGCGTTGAGGTACGGGGGCTGCGCGTCGGGCACGTCCTGCGGCTCGGTCTCGACGACCGACGAGACGCGCAGATCGCCCAGGAGCGCGTCCAGCTGCTCGACGGCCCAGGCCAGGTGCGCGCGGCGGTCTCCGAGGTTGGAGCCGAGCGCGATGGCGACCCGGGGCACGGCGGCCTAGCCGGTCCAGCCGATGAAGCGGTCGGCCATCACCGAGCCGTCCGTCCCGCTCCGTCCCGGCCCGTTGGCGCGTCGCCCGAGGACGTCCTCGCGGCCCGCGACCATCTGCGAGAAGAAGCGCTTCTGCTCCAGGGTCTCGCCCAGGATGACGCCCATCATGTTGCGATGGCGCGCGTTGCCAATCGACGGGAGCCTCGGCCGCCACCGGTCCACGAACTCCCCGGCGTCGCGCGCGTCCTGCTGGATCAGCGCGACGTAGCCATCCTTCCCCGACACGGCCGGCAGCGCGGGCTCGGCGACCTGATCCGGCGTGCCGCCGAGTTCCAGGATTGCCGCCTCGAGCCACTGCAGGTGCGTGTCCTCGCGGTTGACGATGTACTGGTAGGTATTGTTGAACTCGTAGCGGCCGACCTGGCGTGCCACGGCGACGTGCCGCTGGCGGAGCGTCAGGCGTTCGCGATGGAATTCCCGCAGCGTGGACAGCAGATCGGAGGTACTCACGCGTTCTGCTTCTCCTTGCAGGTGATGCACACCCGCGTCCAGGGGATTGCCTGCAGGCGGGCCCAGGCGATCGGCTCGCCGCAGTCGCGGCAGATGCCGTAGCTGCCCTTCTCCAGCCGCGCCAGCGCCTCCTCGATGGCCTGGAGGATCTTGGCGTCGGTCTGCTTCAGCTTGAGCTGGATGTGGACCTCGTTGTTGCCGCTGGCCTGGTCGGCCAGGTCACCCTGCCGGCTGTTGACGTCCATGGACGCCGGCAGGGGCCGCGTGCCGGTCGAGACGGCCACGAGTTCGGCCCGCTTGCGCAGGAGGTCTTCCTTCAGGTGGGCGAGTTGCCCTTCGTCGAGGGGTTTCTGGCTCATGATCCCACTGCCGCGGATTCGCCCGCGTCCTCAATCCGCGATCATATCAGGAAGCCGCGTCACGGGGCCCCGCGCCGGGCCCCGCGCGCCGGGCCCGGGAGATCTCACCGATCGCCGCCGATCAGGTCGCCGAGGCCCCCGAGCAGCCCGCCGAGGTCCCGCTTGGTCTCGCCCCGATCGGCGCGGTAGGCGGAGTGGATGCGGTCGGCCAGGCGCGAGAACGGCAGCGTCTGGAGCCAGACGCGGCCGGGACCGCGCATCGCGGCGAAGAACAGGCCCTCCCCGCCGAACAGGCTGGTCTTGATGCCGCCGACCCGCTCGATCTCGTAGCTCACCGACTCGTCGAAGGCGACCAGGCAGCCCGTGTCCACGCGGAGGGGCTCGCCGGGCTTGAGCATCATCTCGACGATCGTCCCGCCCGCGTGGATGAACGTCTGGCCCTGGCCCTCGAGCTTCTGCAGGATGAACCCCTCGCCGCCGAAGAACCCGGCGCCGATCCGCTTCGTGAACGCGATGTTGATGTCCACGTCGCCGACCGCGCAGAGGAAGCCGTCCTTCTGGCAGAGGATCGGCCGGCCCGGCCCGATGTCCACGTGGATGATCTTGCCGGGATACGGCCCCGCGAACGCGACGCGGGCCGACGGCGCGGTGCACTTGAAGTAGGTGATGAAGAAGCTCTCGCCGGCGAGCAGCTTGCGCTTGAGACCGCCGAGGAACCCGCCTTCCATCTTCGCGTCCATGTCCACGCCGTCGGTCATGAACATCATCGCGCCGGCCTCGGCGCGGATGGTGTCCCCCGTGGTCATGCTGATGATGACCGCCTGCATGTCGTCGCCGATGATCTCGTGTGCCACCATGGGTCCCCCTCATTCGCTCCGAAGCGTGCTCAGCGGCTTGCGGATCAGCACGTCCACGCTGGCGAGCACGCCGACCACGCAGACGACGAGCGCGGTGAGCCCGGCGCCCGCCGCGAGTGCCCCCGGGCCCGGCGCCCAGGTGATGTGGAACAGGTACCGGGCCAGGGCCCACGACAGGCCGAAGGCGCCGGCGGCGCCGAGCAGCCCCGCCAGGCCGCCGAGCAGGCCGTACTCGATCGCCACGAGCGTCGCGATGAGCCGCGTGGACGCGCCGAGCGTCCGGTAGATCGCGGCCTCGTAGAGCCGCTGGAACTTCGTCATCGCGACGGCGCCGACCAGGATCAGCACCCCGCCGGCGAGCGTGACCGCGCCGACGATGGTCACGCCGAGCGTGACGTTGGCGACGACGTCGCGCACCGACTGCAGGACCTCGCGCACGTCGATGACCGAGACGTTCGGATACGTCCGCACGAGATCCCGTTGCAGGGCGCCGCGCGCCGAAGCGTCCGTGCCCCCGGCGACGAAGCCGACGAAGCTCTGCGGCGCCCGATCGACCGCCGGCGAGGGACGCAGCACGAAGACGAACCCGCCGTTCTGCGCGTCGTCCCACGCGACGTCGCGGATGCTGGTCACACGCGCGGTCAGTGGCTGCCCGGCCACGTCGAACCGGATGAGATCGCCCAGGTCCACCTCGGCCTCGTCGTGGACGTCCTGCGCGATCGACACCTCGGTGTCCACGCCCGGCCCGAGGCCAGCCGCATTGCCGTCGCTGCCGCCGCCGGTCCCGACCGGCGCGGACCAGAACCGGCCCGCCGTGACGCGCTCGTTGTCCTCGAGCCCGAGTCGGTACGTCAGGCCGTACTCGCGCGTCAGCCGGCGATGTTCGCGCACAGCGTCAGGACCAGCGAGCTGCAGCCGGCGTCCCTGGACCGCCGACACCCGGCCGCGCAGGAGCGGCACGAGGCGGACCGGGTGCGCCACATAGGGCGCGACCACGCGTGAGACGCCGTCCACCTGGTCGGGCTGGATGTCGATGAGCACCAGGTCGGGCGCCGCGCCGCCGATCTGCGCGTCGAACTCGTGCAGCAGGTTGCCCTGCACGGCGCGAACCGACAGCGTGAAGAAGCACCCGAGCCCGACGGCCATCAGGATCACGCGGGTCTGGTTGCCGGGCCGGCCCAGGCTGACCACCGCGTGGCGGAGGGCGAACCGGGGAGACCGCGCGAGCGGTCGCGTGACGGCGAGCAGCGCGCGGCCCGCGCCGAGCAGGGCGAGCGCGACGACCGCCAGTCCTGCCGTGACGTACAGACCGGCGCGCACGGACCCGGCCTGCCAGACCGCCACGCCCACGAGCGCGGCCGCGGCCACGACCCACGCGACGAGCGTCCGCCGGTCGTGGCGGCCTCCCCCGGCGGACGAGGCCGCGCGCAGCAGGAGCAGCGGCTTGACGCGCTGCATCTCGAGCAGCGGCACGAGGGCGAAGATCGTGGACACGAGTACGCCGACGAGCACGCCCTGCGCCGCGGCCGACGCGGTGACGTGCACAGCCTCGATGCCGAGCGGCGTGACGAGGCGGCCCGGAATCACCGCCGCGGCCGCCACGGCCAGTCCGACGCCGATCAGGCTGCCGCCTCCCGCGAGTCCCAGCATCTGCAGCAGGTAGATTCCGAGCACCTGGCGGGACGTCGCGCCGAGGCACTTGAGCACCGCCACGCTGCGTACCTTCTGCGCGACCACCACGCGCGTCACGCTCCAGACGCCGATGCCGCCGAGCACCACGATGGCAAAGCCGACCAGGCTCAGGTAGTTCTCCCCGATCGTCAGGTTGCGTCCGAGCCGGTCCTCCAGCGTGCGCCAGTCGCGGACGCTCGCGCGCCGGTCGAGCCCGTCGCGCAGGCGATCCACCAGGCCGTCCAGGCGATCCGGCGGGACCGTGGCGGCGACCTGATAGGTCGCCCGGCTCCCGAAGCCGAGCAGCGTCGTCCGGCGCAGGTCGGCGACGTCCACGTAGATCCGCGGCCCGAACGAGAACCCGCCGCCTTGCTGCAGGCGGTCGCGCACGACGGCGGCGCGGATGGTGAAGTCCTGCCCCGCCAGGCGCAGCGTATCCCCGACCACGAGCCCCATCTCGACGAGAAACGACGGCGGCACCGCCACCCCATGGCCGGCGAGCAGATCGTGCGACCATGGCCTGCCGTCCTCGAGCTCCAGCGTGCCGTAGTAGGGAAACCCCGGCCCCATGGCCAGGACCTCCACGAGCCGCACGACCCCGCTCCCCTGCCCCGGCGCGGCCGACGCCATCGTCTGCGTCTGGATCAGCTCTGCCTCGGCCCCGACGCCGGCCTCGCCGAAGGCGCGCGTGATGAGGTCGCGCTCGGCGGACGTCCACGGCACGGGGGACCGCAGCAGCACGTCCGCGCCGACGAACGTCCGCGCCTCGCGCGTGAGCGTGACGCGCACCGTCTGCATCAGGCTGCGCAGGACGACGACCGCCGCGACGCCGATCGCGACGCACAGGAAGAAGAACAGCAGCCGGGGCGCGCCGGTGCGTGCCTCGCGCCACGCCATGCGGGCGACGAACGTCACGGCCGCGACTCCGCCGTGACGGGTGGCGGCGCGGGAGCGTCGGCCCCGCCTGCGTCCGCGCCCGCGGGACGATGGCGGTCCACCACACGCCCGTCCCGCAGCGCGATGACCTCGTCGGCGCGCGCGGCCAGCGCCGGGTCGTGCGTGACCAGCACCAGCGTGCACCCGCGCGCGCGGTTGACGGCGACCAGCAGGTCGATGACCTGGCGGCCGGTCGCCGAGTCGAGGTTGCCGGTCGGCTCGTCGGCCAGGAGAATCGGCGGGTCGTTCGCCAGCGCGCGGGCAATCGCCACGCGCTGCTGCTCGCCGCCGGAGAGCTGCGACGGATAGTGGTGCCCGCGCTCGGCCAGGCCGACGTCGTCGAGGAGCCGGCTGGCGCGGGCCGCGGCGTCCCGGACGCCGGCGATTTCCATCGGCACGAGGATGTTCTCGCGCGCCGTGAGCGACGGCAGGAGGTGGAAGAACTGGAAGACGATGCCGACCTTCTCACCCCGCAGGCGCGCCAGGGCTTCCTCCCCGAGCGCCGTGATGTCCACGCCGTCGAGGAGGACGCGCCCGGAACTGGGCGCATCGAGGCCGGCGATGAGGCCGAGCAGGGTGGACTTGCCGCTGCCAGACGGCCCGGTGATCGCCACGGTGGCGCCCGACTCGATGCGGAAGCTCGTCGGCTGGAGAATCGTCAGGGGACCGGCGCCGCTCGCGACCGTGCGCGAGACCTCGACGAGCTCGATCACTCGTGCCCCCCGGGCCCCGCCCGGTCGACCATGGCGCGAAGCCTGGGGTACAGCAGGTCGGCGATCTTCCTGGCGCCCTCGGCATTGGGGTGGATGCCGTCGGCCTGGTTCAGCTCGGGCTGCCCGGCCACGCCCTCGAGCAGGAACGGCACGTAGGTGACCGACCCGACGTACTCGATCGACAGCTGCCGGTAGACGTCCCGGAAGGCCTCCTGGTAGTCGAGCCCCAGGTTCGTCGGGGCCTCCATGCCGGCCAGCAGCACGTCGGCGCCGAAGGCCTGGATCTTGTCGATGATGGCGGCGAGGTTGTCGTGGGTCTGTCGCGACGTCAGGCCGCGGAGCGCGTCGTTGCCGCCGAGCGCCACGACCACGATGCGGACCTGCGGCTGCAGCAGCGCGTCGATACGCCGGAGCCCGCCCGCGGTGGTGTCGCCGCTGAGGCCGCCGTTGACGATCTCGACCTCGTGGTAGCCCTCGGTCTGGAACAGGTCCTGGATGACCGCGGGAAAGGCCTGCTGGGCGTAGAGCCCCAGGCCGGCCGTGAGGCTGTCGCCGAGGAACACGATGCCGAGGGTGGAGCTGACCGGCTGGTCGAGCGGCCGCTCCATCGACAGCTGATCGCCCTGGGCCGCGGGCGGCGCCTGGGCCTGCCCGCAGGAGGCGCTGAGGACCGCACACGCGGCCAGCGCGAGCGACGACACCGTGCCGAGGCCGACCCGACGCATGAGGCTATTGTACGGTGCGCGCGGCGTCGGCTTCGGCGGCGAGCTGCTGCTCCAGCGTCTCGATCGCCCTGACGAGCATGTCGCGGTGACCGGGGCGGGTGGCGACCTCGAGGTCGGCCCTGGCGCGGGCCAGGGCGAGTTCCACCGTGCGGCGTCGGGCCAGCCTGGCCCGTGCCTCGGGCGAGGCCGGGCCGTCGGCCCGCGTCCCGCGCGATTCGCGCTCCGCCTGCTGCGCCTCGACCGACTTGCTCTCCCAGCCTCTCGCCATCGGTGCACGCTCCCAGGGGCATTCTACCGGCCCCGGCGGCCTGGCGCCTCGGGCGGCCGGCGGCGGAGGCAGTAAGATTGCGCCGTGAGTTTCCGGCGCGCGCTCGGACGCTTCGACGCGACGATGGTGGTCATCGGCGGCATCATCGGCGCCGGCATCTTCATCAACCCGTACCTGGTCGCCCAGCGGCTCGACACGCCGTTCCAGGTCCTGCTCGTCTGGGCCACCGGCGGCGCGGTCGCGCTGGCCGGGGCGTTCGCCTACGCGGAGCTGGGCCGGCTGCTCCCGCGTGCCGGCGGCCAGTACGTCTACCTGCGCGAGGCGTGGCATCCGCTCGCCGGCTTCCTGTACGGCTGGGCGCTGCTCTTCCTGATCGAGACCGGCGCGATCGCCGCGGTGGCGATCGTCTTCGCCGAGTACGCCCTGCGCCTCGTCGGCGCGGAGGGCACGGCCCCGCAGCCGCTCGCGGTGACGACGATCGTGCTGCTGTCGGTGATCAACTATCTCGGCGTGAAGCCGGGCAGCCGCGTCCTCAACGTGTTCGTCGTGCTCAAGGTGGCCGCGCTCGTCGCGCTCATCGGCTTCGCGTGGCTCGCGCCCGGCGCGCCGGGATGGTTCGAGACCGCGCGCGTGGACGCCGACCCGTCTGGCGCCGTGGCGTTCGCGGCGGCGCTGATTCCGGTGCTCTTCGCCTACGGCGGCTGGCAGAACGCGAACTACGTCGCGGAGGAGATGCGCGACCCGGTGCGCGACCTGCCGATCAGCCTCATCGCGGGCACGCTCACCGTGGTCGCCGTCTACGTGCTGGTCAACATCGCCTACCTGCGCACGCTCGGCCTCGAGGGGCTCGCGGCGACGACCACGCCGGCCGCGGCGACGGCGGGCGCGTGGCTCGGGGCCTCGGGCGAACGATTCGTCGCGGCCGCGATCGCGATCTCGACGTTCGGCTTCCTGAACCTGGCCATCCTCGCGCCGACGCGCGTCTACTACGCGATGGCGCACGACGGCACGTTCGTGCCCGCGCTCGCGCGCCTGCACCCGCGCTTCGGGACGCCCGGCGCGGCGATCGTCGTCCAGTCGGCGTGGGCGATCGCGCTGGCGGTGACCGGCGACTACGGCGACCTGCTCGACACGGTCGTCTTCGCCGACTGGATCTTCTTCGGCGCCACGGTGGCGGGCCTCTTCGTCCTGCGCCGGCGGCTCGGCAACCCGGACGGCTTCCGCACGCCGCTCTACCCGTGGTTGCCCGGCGCGTTCGTGCTCGTCGCCGCGATCGTGGTCCTCAGCACGATCTACGCGGCGCCGCTGCGCTCCGCGGTGGGCGCGGGCCTGATGCTGCTCGGCGTCCCGGTCTACGCGTTCTTCGTCCGGCGGTCCGCGGCCGCGGCCGGCCGCCGGGACCGGTGATGCTGACCTCGTCGCTCGCCCCGTATCTGCTCTGGGCGAAGTCGCGGCAGCCGGCGCCGATCGACCTGGCCGGCAGCAACCTGCTGCCCTGCACGATCGACGACCTGCCCGGCGCGCGCGACGCGCTCGACATCACCGCGCCCAACGACGACGGCTTCGCGCCGCTGCTGGAAGCCATCGCGGCACACTACGGCGTGACGAGCGATCGCGTGGCCACCGCCGGCGGCTGCTCGGGCGCCAACTTCCTGGTGGTCGCCGCGCTCGTCGGCGCTGGCGACGAGGTCGTGCTGGAACGGCCGTCGTACGACCCGCTGGAGGGCGCGTGCCGCCTCATGGGCGCGCGGCTCGTGCGGGTGGACCGGCGGTTCGAGGACGGGTTCCGCCTCGACCCGGATCGGGTGCGCGACGCGATCACCCCGCGGACGCGGCTCGTCATCCTCACCTCGCCGCACAACCCGTCCGGCGTGACGATCGATGCGGCGACGCTCACCACCGTCGGCGCCGCCGCCGATCGGGTCGGGGCGCACGTGCTCGTCGACGAGGTGTACCTCGACGCCGCCAACGCGGCGGGCGCGGGGGCGGCGCGGCCGGCGGCCGCAACGCTCGACGGCCCGTTCATCACGACGAGCAGCCTCACCAAATCCTACGGCCTGGCGGGCCTGCGCGCCGGGTGGGCCGTCGCGCCGGCCGGCGTCGTCGCGCGGCTGCGGCGGACGCGCGACGTCGTGGACAACGCCGGGAACGCGCCGGGCGACCGCCTGGCGGCGTTCGCGTGGCGACACCAGCCGGCGCTCCTCGCGCGCGCGCGCACCCTGCTCGCGCGCAACCTCGGCGTCATCCGCGCGTTCCTCGACGCCCAGCCGCGGCTGGAGGTGGCCGAGCCGCCCGCCGCGTCGGTCACCTTCCCGCGCCTGGCCGGCACGCCGGACGCGGCGGCGTTCATCGACCGGCTGCTCGGCGAGCATGGCGTCGCCGTCGCGCCCGGGCGGTTCTTCGACGCGCCGGCGCACTTCCGCATCGCCCTGGCCGGTGACACCCGCCGACTGGAGGCCGGGCTCGCGCGACTCGACGAGGCCCTCCGCGCATGACCATCGGGGGCCTCCGGTGACGTTCGACGTCGACGCGCTCTGGGGCCTGGCCGTGGCCGTGCTCGGCGGGCTCGCGATCGGCGTCGAGCGCGAATGGAGCGGGCACGCCGCCGGCCCCGAAGCCCGCTTCGCCGGCGTCCGGACGTTCACGCTGCTCGCCCTGGCCTCGGGACTCTCCGGCTGGCTCTGGACGGCCGGGCTGCAGGGGCCGGCGGTGGTCTTCCTCGCCGGGCTCGGCGCGCTCGTCGTCGTGGCCTACCTCGCCGCCAGCCGCCGCGACGTCGACGGGACGACCGAGGTGGCGGCGTTCGTCGCGATGGCGGCCGCCGTGCTTGCCGGCGCCGGGCACACCCGGGTCGCTTCGGGCATCGTCGCGGTCACGGTCCT
>JAWKHR010000034.1:0-70146 GCA_041394725.1 Vicinamibacterales bacterium
CGGCGGCCGCCGCGACGAGCTGGTGGCCGTCCCAGACCGCGACGTCGCCGACCCCCGGCTCCGCGGGCGGATCGTAGGCGCCGCCCAGTCCTTCGCGCATGTTCGCGCGGTACTGGTCGAGCAGCTCGGCCGGCGTCGCCGTGCCGTACTCGAGTCGCACGCGGGCCGCGCGCGCCCGGAAGCCGTCGGCATCCGCCGGCCGGCGGAAGGTGCACTCGTACCCGAGCGGCTCGCCGGCCTCGACCGGTTCACCGATGACCGCCGTGACGTCCGACGCGCTCAGCAGGTCGCACGCCTGCCGGGCCGTCGTCGTCGAGGTGCCCGACGCCGGGGCGCCGGCGTCCGCATCCGATCCCGGTGCGCCGCCGCAGGCGGCGGTCGCGGCCAGGACCAGCACGAGCGTGGAACTCACGAGATCGCGGGGGCGCAGCAGGGACATGCGCCGATGCTATCGACCGGGTCCCACCCGGTCAAACCGCGCCGGCCGTGGCATGCTCGGATCGCCGCGGCGGACGGGCCGAGCGTCGATCCGACGCGCTCGGCGCGGAACGGCCGAGGCGGGCCGCCGCCGCTCAGGCCACCGACGCGGCGGAGCCGGCGGCCTGGGCGTCCTCGGCCGCGCGCCATGCCCTGAGCCGGTCGGGCGTGCCGAGATCCGACCATCCGACGGAGGCGCCCCAGACGAGGGTGGACAGCCCGCGCGCCGCGCCCAGCACGTCGTGCGAGAAGTCCACGCGCGCCAGCGCCGGGTAGGCCGCCGCGAGGAACGCCCGCCGCGCCGTGGCGCCAAGCCCCCACGCGGTGTCGAAGACGCCCGTGAGCGCCGGGACGAGCGCGCGACAGAGCGCGAGCAGCACGCGCGCGCGCGCCACGACGACCATCGTGTTCCAGACCGCGCCACCGGCGAACAGCGACGCAGCCACGTCGGCCGGCGGCTTCTCGACGAACGCGCGCACGGGCCGCACGCGCTGCGGCGCGCGGCCGGGCCCCGGCACGATCCAGCCGTAGTCGGTGTTCGGGCCGGTCGGCTCCACGCCCGCCACCACGATCGCATCGCCCGACCGCGCGGACCGCGCGGCCTCGAGCAGGCCGCGCCGGAACGCCGCCGCGTTCCCGATGCCGTGGTCCGAAGGCGTGATGATCACGATCGCCTCCGGGTCCGCGTCGAGCACGGGCAGCAGCGACAGCAGCACGCCGGCGGCCGTGCCGCGGTCCTCGGGCTGGAAGACGACGGTCGCCGCGCGCGTCAGCGGTCCGCCGGGCTCGATGAGCCGGCGGTGCCCGTCATCCACCACGACGACCGTCCGCGCGGCGGGCGCGAGCGGCCGGAAGCGATCGAGCGTCTCCTCGAGCAGGGACCGCCGCCCGTCGCCGCGCCAGAACTGCTTCGGCACGCCGCCCGTGACGGTCGCGAGCCGCCGGCCGGCGCCGGCGGCGAGAACGACGGTCCAGACCTGCGTCGTCATGGCTCAGGGCATGATGGCGATACGGTCGTCCACCCGGGTCACCCCCGGCGCCGACCAGGCCGCGTGCTCGGCTTCCTCACGCTCCGCCCAGGATCGGACGCTCCCGGTGAGCGTCACCGTGCCGTCGGCGACTCCGACGTGGATCTTCCGGGCGTCCACCTCCGCGCTCCGCTTGAGCGCGGCCTGGATCTTCGTCTCCACGTCCGCGATCGACACGTGCGGACGGACGACGATGGCATTGGTCACGCCGCGCACGCCGGTCAGGTCGCGCACGAGCCGTTCGGCGGCGTCCTTCTGGTAGTTCCAGTCGACGCTGCCCTTCAAGGTGATCCAGCCACGGCTCACGGTCACGGTGACCGCGTCGGCGGGCACCCGGCTGTTCCACGCGAGCGCCGTCAGCGCCGCGTGGGCGAGGTCGTTGTCGGTCCGCTCGAGCCCCTGCCCGAGCCGGACGGTCACGTCGTTGGCGACGGCCTTGACGCCATACACGCCGAACGCGATGCGCTCGGCGGTCGCGCGCTCGGCGAACGTCTTCACGTCGCCGCGCAGCGTGACGACGCCGCCGTCGACCGTGACGCCGATGTCGGCCGCGTCGATGCTGGGCTCCCAGTCGAGCGCGTCCTGGACGTGTTCCTGCAGTTGTCGGTCGGTCATGATCCACCTCCACCGCACCGGCCGAGGGGAACGGCCGATGTGAGTCGAGTCTCCGGACGGAAGAAGGCGGGCGGGCCGGTACGCAGCCCGTCGGGAAGGACAGAGCAGAACGAGTACCAGCGCGTGATCATCGCCTGGCGGGCCGTGGCGCTTCACGGGGCGATCGGACCGGAAGAATCTTCACGGTCGCCCGTGAAGATTCTGCCGGCAGGGTCGCGGAGGGCACGAATCGAGCTTCAGCCGCCGACGACGAGAACGCGGGCACCGCGCCCGCCTCCACGTTTGACGTCGTGCAGGGCCTGGTTGGCCTGCTCGAGCGGCAGCGTCGTCACTTCGGGACGGATGCCGTGCGCCGCCGCGAGGTCCAGGCACCCGCGGATGTCGTCGCGCGTGACGTTCGCCACCGACCGGAGCGACTTCTCGAGCCACAGCTGCCGGGGATAGTCCAGGTCGAGCAGGACGCGCTTGTCCACGTCCTCCTTGCGGATCGCGTTGATCACCAGCCGCCCTCCCGGGGCGAGCTGGTCCAGCGCGCGGACGACGGGTGTCCAGACGGGCGTCGTGTCGATGATGGCGCGGAGCGGCTCGGGCGCCGGCTCGGCCGTATCGCCGGCCCAGGCGGCGCCGAGGTCCATCGCCAGGGCCCGCTCGGCCTCACTGCGCGCGAAGACGAACACCCTCGACCTCGGATAGCGGACGCGCGACATTCGGAGCACGAGATGCCCCGAGGCGCCGAACCCGGTGAGCCCCAGCGATTCTCCGTCCGCAAGGCCCGTCAGCGCCAGCGACCGGAAGCCGATCGCGCCCGCGCAAAGGAGCGGCGCGGCCAGGTCGTCGGGCAGCACGTCCGGCACGGGGGCGACGAAGGCGGCCGGCGCGACCATCCACTCGGCGTAGCCGCCGTCCACGTCGCGGCCGGTCGCGACGAAGTCCGCGCAAAGGTTCTCCAGGCCGCGGCGGCAGAAGTCGCACTGGCCGCAGGCCGAGTAGATCCAGCCGACGCCGACGCGCCGGTCCATCCATGAGCCGTCGGCGCCTGCGCCCACCTGATCGATCCGGCCGACGACCTGGTGACCCGGAATCCGCGGCAGTGCCTCCGGCGGGGTGCGGCCTTCGATTTCGTCGAGCTCGGTGTGGCAGACGCCGCAGGTCAGCACGCGCAGGCGCACCTGCCCCGGTCCGGCCTCGGGCGGGGGAACGTCGGCGGTCCGGAGGGGATCCGCCCCCGGCCGGATGGGCGCGATCCGTTCCAGGCGCATCGCGCGCACGTCAGCCCTCGCGCAGGGCGACGCTCGGGCTCAGCCGCGCCGCGCGCCACGCGGGGATCACCGTGGCCGCGAAGACCGCGCAGACCAGGATCGCCGCCGCGACGCCGAGGGCCACCATCGACCACGGGCTGACGCCGAACAGCAGCGACGTCATCGTCCAGCCCGCGACGAAGGCGAGCGGGATACCGATCGCGAGACCGGCCACGACCAGGCGGCCGCCATCGCCGAGCACGAGTCGCATCACCTGCGCCCGCGTGGCGCCGATCGCCAGGCGCACGCCGATCTCGCGCGTCCGGCGCGTCGTCTGGTAGGTCGTCACGCCGTAGATGCCGATGGCCATCAGGAAGAGTCCAATCAGGCCGAGCGTGCCCGCGAGGGCGGCCGTCGTGCGGTACGCGCCGGCCGCGAACGCGAGGTACTGGGCCATCGTCACGAGCAGGCGCGGCTCGAGGCTCGCGTCGGTCGCGCGCAGCGTGGCGCGCACGGACGGGCCGAGCGCGGCCACGTCGCCGCCGCCCTCGACCAGCAGCGTGCCTTCCCCGGTGCGGGCCGTCCAGTAGGGCACGTAGAAGTACGGCTCCGGACCTTCGTCCACGCGGACGATCGCGGCGTCGGCCGCCACGCCCACGACCCGGACGGGCGTGCGGCTCGCGCCGCGCTGAAAGACCTGCCCGGTCGCCTCGCCGCCGGGGAAGAACCGGTCGGCAAAGGTCTGGCTCACGACCGCCACGGGTTCGCCGCCGTGCGACTCGGCCTCGGTGAAGCCGCGCCCCCTGAGGATCCTGACGCCCATCGCGTCGAAGTAGTTGGCGCTCACGGCGCCGTATTTCACGTCGGGTGGCGTGGACGCCTCGGCGCCGGGCACGACGACGGTGGTCGCGAGCCCGCCGCCGGACAGGCTGAGCGGCGCGCGGATGGCCACGGCCACGCGTGTCACGCCCGGCAGCGCCGCCACCGCGCGCGCGCCCTCCTCGAGGCGCGCCGCCGGCAGGTCGCCGTACGGGATCCAGGCGGTGAGGCGTGGTGCGCGCGAGAACCCGAGGTCCGTGCGCTCGACCGCGCGGAAGCTCTGCGCCAGCACCGCGGCACTGTAGACGAGCGCCAGCGACACGGCAATCTGCGCCACCACCAGCACGCGCCCGAGCGTCCGGTCGGCGCGCGCGGAACCGGTGAGCCCCGCGCCGCCCTTGAGCAGGGCGGTCGCGCGCGTGCGCGCCGCCGAGAACGCGGGCGCCAGGCCGAACAGCAACGTGGTGAGCGCGGTGACGGCCAGCGAGAAGAGGACCACGCGCCCGTCCGCCCTGAACAGCTCGAACGCGCGGAAACCCGGTGCGGGGACGATGAACCACGGCAGCGCGCGGATGAGCCACGCGCCGATGATCAGACCCGCCACCGCGCCGAAGCCGCCGAGCACCGCCGCCTCGACCAGCAGCTGACGCAGCAGGTGGCGGCGTCCGGCGCCGAGCGCCGCTCGCAGTGCCAGCTCGCGGCGTCGCGCCGCCGCGCGCGCGAGCAGCAGGTGCGCGAGGTTGACGCACGTGATGAGCACCACCACGAGCACGAGCCCCATCAACGCGTAGACGTTGGCGCCCCCGTTCGAGAGCCGGTACGACAGGTCGGTCACCACGCGCGCGCTGCGCCCCGCGTTGGTGTCGGGCCAGTCGGTCGCGAAGGCCGCGGTCAGCGCCCGGATCTCGGAAGCCGCCGCACCGGCCGATGCCGACGGTGCCAGGCGCCCGACGACCTGGAACCAGCGGTTGCCACGCCCGGCCAGCTCCTCGCGGCCGTGGAGCGCGGTCCACGTCGTCACCGGCATCCAGATGTCGCGATCCGAGGCCGGGTCGAGTTCCCGGAACGCGTCCGGCAGCACGCCGAGCACGGTGACGGGCCGGCCCGGCGAGACGCCGAGCGTCACGCGCCGGCCCACGATCGACGGATCCGCGCCGAACCGCCGGCGCCAGAAGGCGTGCCCCAGGACGATCCCCGGCTCGGCCTCGAGCGCGCCGGCGTCGGACGGCGCGAACAGCCGTCCCTCCCCGGCCGTGACGCCGAGGACGGTGAAGAAGTCCAGCGAGACGGCGTTGACGAGCAGCAGTTCCGGCGTGCCGTCCGTGTCGGCCATCAACGCGCCGCGACGGCCGATCGCGACGACGCCCGAGAGCGTGGTCGCCCGATCACGCAGCGCTTCGTACTCCGGCCAGGACCAGAGGCCCTCCGCCGACTCCGGCGTGGTCTGGAACAGACGGACGACCCGTCCGGGCTGAGACACGGCGGGTGGCCGCAGCCACAACCCGTCCACGAGGCTGAAGATGGTCGCGTTGGCGCCCACCGCGATGCCCAGGGCGAGCGTCGCGGCGGCGGTGAAGGCCGGTGTCCGGCCAAAGCCCCGGAAGGCGTCCTTCGCGTCGCGCCACATGTCGAATCCTCCGGCACGGGGGATCCGTGCAAGGACCGTTCCCCGTCGTGGACCGACCGGACCCGCGCTTCCAGCCGTGAAGACCGCCATTTTTCCTGACCCGATGCGCCGAATTCCCCGCCGTCCCCGAGGTCGGCGCGACGGGCGAATCCCGATTGCGGGACCGACCGCCAGCGACCACGCCGAGGGCCGGGCCGGGCGGACCGATCAGGAACGCGAGCGGGTCGTGCGGCGGGACGTCAGCTGATCCTCGAACCGCAGGCGTTCGGCATCGGGCATCCCGTAGGTGTGGCTGGCGTCGGGGAACGTGCCGTCTCGGACGTCGCGGACGTACGCGGTGAGCGCGCCGCGCAGCACGCCCGCCAGGTCCGCGTAGGTCTTCACGAACCTCGCGGGATCGGGCGTGAGGCCGACCAGGTCGTGCCAGACGAGCACCTGCCCGGAGCACGACGCGCCGGCGCCGATGCCGATCGTGGGAATCGACACGGCCTCGGTCACGCGCGCCGCGACCGGGGCCGGCATCGCCTCGAGGACGATCGAGAAGCAGCCGGCGCGCTCGAGCGCCACGGCCTCGTCGACGAGTCGTCGCGCCGCCGCCGCCGTGCGCCCCTGCGCCTTGTAGCCGCCGAGCAGCGTCGCCGACTGCGGCGTGAGGCCGATGTGCCCCATCACGGGAATCCCGGCGTCATGGATCGCGCCGATGCGCGTGAGCGTGCGGCCCGCGCCCTCCAGCTTCACCGCGTCGGCGCCGGCGTCCTTGAGGAAGCGCACGGCGTTGGCCACGGCGTCGGTCTCGGAGATCTGGTACGACCCGAACGGCATGTCGGCGACGACGAGCGCGCGCCGCGCGCCACGCGACGCCGCGCGCGTGAGGACGATCATCTCCTCCATCGTGACCGGAACGGTCGCGTCCAGGCCGAGCACGGTCGTGCCGGCCGAGTCGCCGACCAGGATCATGTCCACGCCGGCCTGGTCGGCGATGCGCGCGCTCGGCGCGTCGTAGGCGGTGACGACGACCAGCCGGCCGCCCCGCTGCACGGTCGCGGCGATCTCGGGCAGGGTGATGCGGCGGGTGACGTCCGCGGGCGGCTCGTGCGACATGGGCGGTCCTCCACCGGGGCCCGGAGCGCGGGGCATCGGACGCGCTACAGGCCGGCGAGTTCTGGGCGGCGCAGGGGCACATTATCGATCAGCCGGACCCCGCCGACGCGCGCCGCGACGACGAGCGTCGGCTCGTCGCCGAAGGTCGCGAGGTCCGCGTATTCCACGTCGAGGCCGCGCAGGGCGTCCCGCGCCGCCGCGACCGGATCGGCGCCGGCGCGGTGCGCCTCGGTCGCCGCGGCCAGGGCCCGGGGAATCGCCGCGGCCGCCGCGCGCGCGTCCGGCGACAGCCGCACGTTGCGCGACGACAGCGCGAGCCCGTCGGCCTCCCGGACGGTCGGCACGACGCGGAGGCGCAGGTCCAGATCGACGTCGGTGACCAGCCGGCGCAGCACCGCGACCTGCTGGGCGTCCTTCTGGCCGAGATACACGACGTCGGGCCGGACGATCGCGAAGAGCTTGAGGCAGACGGTGGCCACCCCGGCAAAGTGCCCCGGGCGGTGCGCGCCCTCGAACCCCTCGGACGGGCCGCCCACCTGCACGACCGTCGCGTGGCCGGCCGGGTAGATCTCCTCGGCGGCCGGCGCGAAGAACACGTCGGTCCCGGCGGCCCCGGCCAGGGCGCGGTCGGCGTCCTCGGTGCGCGGGTAGGCGGCCAGGTCGGACGGATCGTTGAACTGCGTCGGGTTCACGAACACGCTCGCCACGACGAACCCGGTCTCGCGGCGGGCCGCGGCGATCAGCGCGACGTGCCCGGCGTGCAGCGCGCCCATCGTGGGCACGAAGCCGACGGTCGCCCCGGGCGCGCGCGCGGCGATCGCCGCGCGCACCTCCGTGATGGTGCGGGCGACGATCATGGCGCGGTCGCCTTCGCGAGGGCCCGGTAGAGCGGCACCAGGTCGGGCAGACCGTCGGCGAGCGCCGCCAGGTGCGCGTCCACCGTGGCCCAGTCGCCGCGCGCGATCGGGCCGGTGAGCTCGAAGCCGTTCTCGATCGTGCGACGCATCAGCGGCACGAGCGCCTCGGGCGGCGCTCCCGCCTCGACCAGCGCCCGCGACGCCGCGCGGTGAATCGTGACGAGGAAGTTCGACGCGATCGCCGCGCCCGCGTGGTACAGCACGCGGCGATCCTCGGCGAGGGTGAACGGCCGCAGCCCGAGGGTCGCCGCGAGCGCGTGGCCCTCCGCCACCGCGTCGGCGCGCTCCCCCGTCACCGCGGCCCAGGCCCCGTCGATCTGCTCCGCGCCCCGCGCGCGCGTGAAGGTCTGGAGCGGATGCAGGCCGAAGCGGCGCGTGTGCGGCGCGAGCGCCGCGAGCGGCGTGGCCCCGCTCACGTGCGCCACCCACGGTCCCACCGGAATCTCGCGCGCCACATCGGCGATCGCGCGGTCGGGCACGCAGATCAGCACGACGTCCGCGTCGCGCCCCTCCACCAGCCGCCCCCGCGCCTCGAGCCTGGCCGCCAGCGCACTCCCGACGCGCCCGCGGCCGATGACGGAGATGGTCATGGACGAAGAATACAGGAGCGGCCTGCGGGTCCCGGGAACCCGGGGTCCTGAGGAGCCCCTGGGGCCTCGGATTAGCGCGAGGCGGGGCCGCCTCCGCGCAGTTTCAGGTTGATGGCCATGAAGAGTCGATACGGCACCGGGCGGTCGTACTGCGTCGCGGGGTGGAAGGTCCAGTGCTTCGCGGCGTCCAGCAGGATCTGGTCGTAGAACGGCGCGATGGGCTGGCGGACGGCGGCGAACTGGACGCGGCCCTGCTCATCGATCAGCAGTTCGAGTACTCCGCGATAGGTCTGCGCGGGCGAGACGCCCGGCGGCGGCACGAGCGGCGGCAGCTCACGCTCGATCGGCACGGGCGCCTTCACGTCCGTGTCGGCCTCGGTGTAGATGCGCGGCCCGGTCGTGCCGGGCACGGCGGCCGGCGGCTCCGGCGTCGCCGCCTCGGCCTCGGCCTTCTTCTTCGCGTCGGCGACCGCCGCGTTCGCGAGCGTCAGGAACCCGTCGGTCAGCAGCTTCAGATCGTTCGCCTCGGCGCCGGCCATGTCCGCATCGGCCAGGAGCGCCTGCACCTCGGTGAAGCCGGTCGCCGCCTGCTCGAACCGGCCGGCGTCGTAGTGCTGCTTGGCCTCCGCGTAGAGCCCGCGCACGGCCGTCGGCAGCACGCGCTGCCGCACCGTGTGGAATACCGCGATCAGCCTGGGCGAGACCTCCGACGCGTCCATCACGTAGGCCGGCGTGCGCGAGACGATGCGCTCGAGGGCGCGCTCGGCTTCGGCCGTGCGTCCCAGCGCGAGGAGGCACAGCGCGCGGTACTGATCAATCTGTCTCGGGTCACCCTCGACCGTGTCGAGCCCGGCCAGCGCCTCCTCGTAGGCGGCCGACGCGTAGAGCGCGCGCACACCCGCGAGCGGATCCGGCGCGGGATTGGCAGGTGTCTGGCCGACGGAATCAGCGCCCTGGGGCCGGCTGAGCGCGTCAGCGCCGATGGGCCGCCCGAGCGCGTCAGCGCCGATGGGCCGGCTGAGCGCGTCAGCGCCGATGGACCGCCCGAGCGCGAGCGTGAAGACCAGCGCGGTTCCCGCGATCGCCCGCACCCGCGTCTGTCGTCTCATCGGTTCAAGTCGATCCCGACGCGCACGGGCGTGCGCGCGGTGACGACCACCGTCTGCCGGCGTTCCCCGAGCTGCGGATGCCGCCAGACGACCTCGTGCCGGCCGATCGGCACCGCCAGGTTCGCGAGCGGCGTCGTCCCCGCCGGCCGCCCGTCAATCGTGACCTCGGCCCACGGCAGCGCGTTGATCGACAGCGACCCGTTCGGCACCGACACCGGGAGCGTGATCGTCTCGCCGGTCTGCACCAGCGCGGTGGCCGTCGTCCGGAACTCGTACTCGGTCCCGACGAGTTCGAAGTCGTGCTGCCCGGCGGGCAGCATCAGCCGGTCCACGCCGGTCGTGCCGATGAGCCGGCCATTCTCGAAGACCTGGAGGTCCACCGGACTCGACAGGCGCACCCACCCGGCAGACGGACCGACCGGCGCCACCGAGACGACGACCGACGCGGTGTTTCCCGCCGTGACCTCGACGATGCGGCTGACGGCGTCGTCGCCGGTGCCGACGATGACCCGGTGCCGGCCGGGATTGACGCCGCCGAGCGAGAGCGGCGTCAGACCGCGATCGACGCCGTCCACGGAGATCGGCAGGCCGGTGGGATCGGACGCCACGTCGAGGCGCCCCCGCGCGGGCGCGGCCGCGGCCGGCGCCGGCGGCAGGTCCACCAGGAACGACGCGGTCTCCCCCGCCACGACCGAGAGCACCTCGGTCCGGGTCGCCGTGCCGTTCTGCAGTTCCATCGTGTGATCGCCGGCCGGCAGCGACAGGCGCAAGGGCGTCACGCCGCGCGGCTGGCCGTCGATCGCCACGGCCACTCCGTCGGGCCGCGTCGTGATGACCGCGGTGCCCTCGAGCGAGACCGGCGGCGCGGTCGTCTCCGGCGCCGGGGCCGGCTGGCGCAGCACGTTCAGGTAGAGACCAGCCGTGATCGCCACGGCCACGACGACGAGCAGCAGGATCGCCAGCAGCCCGGCCGTGGACCGCCGGCGGGCCGCCGCCGTGACGGGTCCGGGCACGGCCGGCGTCGCGTTCGGCTTCCGGGGTTCGCGCGGTGGTTCGTCGAACTCCGAATGGAACAGCAGCGTGGCGTCGTCGTCGGGTCCCAGTTCGGGTTCGATCGCCGGGACCTCGGATAGCGTGCGTCGGCTGGGGAGCGACACGAAAGTGTGACCGATGCGAATCTTACGCCAGCCGGTGTCCGGACCTGAATGGGCGCGGAGCCGGCGGGATTTCCCCGAGGCTTCCGGGGGGCAGACTTTAGTTTGCTTGTGCGTGCCGGCCAGGCCCGGCTCCCGGACCCGCGCGGCTCCGTCGGGTACACTGGATCCTGCCGGCGTCGACACCCGCACCCGAAGGGATCGACTGATGACACGCGCCTCCTCCACCCCCGCCGCCCCCGGCCTCCTGGCTGCCCGGCCCGTGCTGGCCGCACTGGCCGTCGTGGCCGCACTGGCCGCGACGACGCTCGTGACCGTCGAGGCACGGCCCCAGCAGGTCTTCCGCGGCGCGAGCGACACCGTTCGCGTCTTCGTCACCGTGACCGACCGCGACGGCCGGCTCGTGACCACGCTGACGCAGAACCAGTTCGAGATTCGCGACGAGGGCAAGCCGCAGCCCATCGTCGTCTTCGACAACTCGCCGCAGCCGATCCAGCTCATCGTCATGCTCGACGTCTCTGGCAGCATGCGCGGCAACCTGCCGCTGCTGCGCGCCTCGGCCGAGCAGCTCTTCGCGCGGCTCGGTCCCGACGACGTCGCGCGGGTCGGCACGTTCGGCCGCGAGATCCAGATCAGCCCGACGTTCACGCGCGATGCCGCCGAACTGCGGGCGGCGCTGCCTCCCGACATCGCCGAGGACGCGCCGACGCCGCTCTGGCGCGCGCTCGAGGACGGGATGGCGGCGTTCGACCCGGCGAGCGACCGGCGCCGCGTCCTGCTCGTCCTGAGCGACGGGAAGGACACGGGCCCGACGAAGTTCGGCGAGCGGTTCGTCAGCCAGATCGAGGTCATCGACAAGGCGCGCGAGGACGACGTCATGGTGTACGGCATCGGCCTGCGGAGCCGGACGGGCGCGCCGCCGCAGGTGGGCATGGGCGCCGGCGGGCTGCAGGCGATGCTGACGGCCGACCTGCCCGACCCCGGCCTCGCGCGGGCCGCGCTCGAGACCGGTGGCGGCTACGCGGAGATCCGGCCGCGCGACGACCTCGGCGCGGCGTTCGCGCAGGTCGCCGACGAGCTGCACAGCCAGTACCTGATCGGCTTCACGCCGCCGAAACGCGACGGCAAGAAGCACGACGTGGACGTGCGCGTGTCCGACCGCGGCCTGAAGCCGCGGGCCCGGAAGAGCTACGTCGCGCCGAAAGGCCAGTAGCCCAGCGCGACGACGGCCCGGCGCCCGCCGGTTTTGCCCACCCGGCCGGGTGAATCCGCGCGGCAGGCCGCCGAGGCACGCCCCCGCCGGACCGATGCCCGGCGCCAGGGCGGGCAGGGCCGGTGGCACCGCTCCTGCTTCGAACGTCGGCGGATACCTCAAGGAGTCGCCATGGCGTTCACGCTCACCTCTCCGGCGTTCGGGCCGGGGGCGGCGATCCCCGTCCGCTACACCTGCGACGGCGAAGGTCTCTGTCCGGAACTCACGTGGCACGACGCGCCGTCCGGCGTGCGCAGCTTCGCCATCGTGATGGACGACCCGGACGCGCCGTCGGGCACGTTCACCCACTGGCTGCTCTGCGACATGCCGCCCACGGCGACGGCCGTGCCCGAGGCCGCGCGCGCCGATCAGCTCGGCACGCCAGGCACGAACGGCTTCGGCAAGGTGGGATACGGCGGCCCGTGCCCGCCCCGGGGCGACCGGCCGCACCGCTACCGGTTCCGGATCTACGCGCTCGACCGGCGCCTGGACCTGCCGCACGGCTTCGCGCGCCGGCTGCTCGACGCCGGGCTCACCGCGGGCGCGCTGGCGTCGGCGGAACTCACCGGGTCGTACGGGCGCGGGCGGACCTGACGGTCCCGGTCGCCCGGGCGCGGCGCCCGCGGAACGCGAGCACGATCTGCCCCGCCAGCACCGGTGCCAGGCTCATCGCCACGACCACGAGCCAGCCGGCCGCGCCGGGTGACGCCACGCGCAACAGGCGCGCGAACGGCGGCACGAAGACCGCCGCGACGAGCAGCAGGGTGCAGAGCGCCAGCGCACCCCATACCCACGGATTGCCGACCACGTCGTTGCGGAGCAGGCGGGATCGCGGCCCGCGCGTGTTGAACACGTGCCAGAGCTGCGCGAACGCCAGCGTGAGGAACGACACGGTCACCGCCTCCGGCTCCGGCAGGTGCAGCCGGGCCAGCGCGAGCCAGAAGGCGCCGGCGACCGACGCGGTGATGAGCGCCGCCCACCCGGCCATCGCGATCCAGTGGTCGCGCATGAGGATCTGCTCGGTTGCCGGCCGGGGCGGGCGCGTCATGATGCCCGCGGCGCCCTCGCCGAGGCCGAGCGCGAGCGCGGGAAACACGTCGGTGACCAGGTTCAGGAAGAGGATTTGCAGCGGCAGGATGGGCAGCGGCGCGGTGGTGGCCGACGCGGCCGCGATCAGCAGCACCTCGCTGATGTTGCACGAGAGCAGGTAGACGACGAAGCGGCGGATGTTGCCGAAGATCGCGCGTCCCTGCCGGATGGCCGCGACGATCGTATCGAACGCGTCGTCCTCGAGCACCATGTCGGCGGCCTCGCGCGCCACCTGCGTCCCGCGACGTCCCATCGCCACGCCGATGTCGGCCTTCTTGAGCGCCGGCGCGTCGTTGACGCCGTCGCCGGTCATCGCGACCACGTGGCCGGCGCGCTGGAAGGCCTCGATCAGGTCGAGCTTCTGCCTGGGCGTCACGCGCGCGAAGATCCGCGCGCGCCGCAGGGCGTCGGGCTGGCCGGCGATCCGCGGGATGTCCTCGCCGCGCAGCACCTCCACGCCGTCCTCGCCGGCCAGGTCGATGGCCCGCGCGATGCTGCGCGCCGTGCGCGGCTGGTCGCCCGTCACCATCACGACCTGGATGCCCGCGCGACGGCAGGCCGCCAGCGCGGCCGTGGCGTCGTGGCGCGGCGGGTCCAGGAACCCGATGAGGCCCAGCAGGCGCAGCCCGTGGTACGGCGACGCCGTGGCGTCGGACGTCCGGCCGTCGGCCAGCGCGAGCACGCGACAGCCGTCGTCGGCCAGCTCGTCCACGCGCGCGAGCCACTCGGCGCGCTCGCCGACGTCCATCGGCCGGTCGCCGTCCGGCGCGGCGACGGTCGCGCAGGCCTCGAACACGGCCTCGGGCGCGCCCTTGACCGCGATCGTGTACGCCGCGCCGCCGGCCCGGTGGAACGTGGCCATCATCTTCGTGCCGGGGTCGAACGCCTCCTCGCGCGCTTCGGGACGTTCGCGCAGGAGCGCGGCGCGATCGACGCCGGCGATCGTGGCGGCGCGCAGCAGCGCCGCCTCGAGCGGGTCGCCCACCGACGCCCCGTCCGGGCCCACCGCCGCGTTGTTGCAGAGGGCGCCGGCGACGAGTACCGGCTCGACGCGGGCGCGCGCGGCGGGCGCCAGTTCCCCGGTCTCTTCCGGCATCCGTGCGAGGCCCGCGGCGGTCCAGACGTGCGTCACGGTCAACTCGTTGCGCGTGAGCGTGCCGGTCTTGTCCGTGCAGATGACGCTCGTCGCGCCGAGTGTCTCGACGGCCGACAGCCGCTGCACGATCGCGTTGCGGTGCGCCATGCGCAGCATGCCGCGCGCGAGCGCCAGCGTCGCGACGATCGGCAGGCCTTCGGGAATGGCGGCGACGGCCAGCGCGATCGCGGTCTCGACCATCAGCCCGACGGGCCGCCCGGCCAGGACGCCGGCGACCGCCACGGCGGCCGCGATGCCGAGCGTGACGACGATCAGGCGCTGGCCGAGCCGCTCGAGGCGGCGCTCGAGCGGCGTCGAGGCCTGCCGCGCCTCCGCCGTGAGCGACGCGATCGTGCCGAGCTCGGTCCGCATGCCGGTGGCGACGACGAGTCCCTCGCCCGACCCGCGCGTGACCAGCGTGCCCTTGAAGAGCATCGCCGTCCGATCCGCCACGCCGGCGTCGCGGGCGACCGGGTCGGGCCGCTTGCCGACGGGCAGCGATTCGCCGGTGAGCAGCGACTCGTCCACCTGCAGCTTCGAGGCCTCGACGACCCGGAGGTCCGCGGTGACGACGTCGCCGCCCTCGATCAGGATGAAGTCGCCGGGCACGAGCTGGTCGGCGGGAAGCTCGAGGACGCGTCCACCGCGGCGGACGCGCGCGTGCACGCGCTCGAGCCGGCGCAGCGCCTCCATCGATCGCACCGCCTGCCACTCGGTGACGAAGCCAATCGCGGCGTTGAGGACGATCACGGCGACGATCGCCGCCGTCTCCACCCAGTCGCCGAGGACGGCCGAGATGCCCGCCGCGCCCGCGAGCAGCAGGAGGATGACACTGCGGAACTGGTTCACCAGGACTTCGAGCACGCCCGTGCGACGCGGCTCGCGGAGCCGGTTCGTGCCGACCTCGTGCCGGCGCGCCGCGGCCTCGGCCTCGGCCAGCCCGTGTTCCCGGGACACGCCGAGACCGCGCGCGACATCGGCCCACGGCCGGGCCCACGGCGCGTCGGGCGCGAGACTCGGAGGACCTGGAACGCGCGGCCGTCCAGGCACGGCGTCTGGTGTGGCGGGCATCGGCATCGATCGGGCTTTCACCGATCGTGCCACGGGCGCACGCCGCCGGCTTCCGGCTGAGGCGGGCCGCCGGGTGCGCGGCGCGGGGAAATTCGCGCGGCGCCCGTCGTGCCGTTCGCGGCGGCGGCGAGCTGCGCGGACCCGGGCGTCCCGGGTCCGGCGCTCCTCACGCGCCCACGCGTTGGCACCGGACGTGCTCCGCGTACTCGGCGGACTCGTCACACGTTGCCGGCACCGGCAGAAAGCGAGGATCGCCATGACCGTGGGAGACCTGTGTACGCGGATGGTCGTCACGGCCGACCCGGAGGAATCCATCTTCGACGCGGCGACGCGGATGCGTGACCTCCACGTGGGCGACCTGGTCGTGGTCGACGAGGACCAGCGCCCGATCGGCATCCTCACCGACCGCGACATCGTGGTCGGCGCGCTCGCCGACGGGATCGACCCCCTGGACGTGCCACGCGTCGGGGAGGTCATGACGCGGGACCTGGTCACGGCCATGCCGGACGAGTCGCTGAGCGACGTCCTGGGCCGGATGCGGGTGCACGGCATCCGGCGGCTGCCGGTCGTCTCCGCGTCGGGCCGGCTGGAGGGCCTGATCGCGCTCGACGACATCCTCGAGCAGATGTCGGCGGATCTCCGGGAACTGGCCGGGCTGGTCGCGCGCGAGCAGAAGCGCGAACGCGCGGTCCGCGCCTGAGGCGTCGCGTCCGGGACGCCCGCGTCGTGAAGGCGGGACGTGGCCGGCTCGCCCTCGCGGCGAAGGGCCGGGAATGCGGAGCGCGCGCGGGCGCGGCAATTGCACGCCACTCAGCGCATGAGCACCCGCGTTCCCGTGACCTTTGCGCTCCTGATTGCCACCTCGTCCCTGCTCGCCGCCGACTCGCCCATGTTTCGTGGCACTCCGGCCCACACGGGCGTTTCGTCGTCACCGGCGCCTGCGCTCGCCACGCTCAAGTGGGCGTTTTCGACGAAGGCCCGGATCGTCTCCACGCCGGCCGTGGCCGACGGCGTCGCCTACGTCGGCAGCGCCGACCACCGCCTGTACGCGATACGCGTCGCCGACGGGTCGCAGATCTGGGCCTTCCAGACCGGGCTCGGCGTGGACGCCTCGCCGGCCGTCGCCGGCGGCCGCGTCTACGTCGCCAGCCGCGACGGATTCGTGTACGCCGTCTCGGCGGCGTCCGGCGAACTGGTGTGGAAGTTCGCCACAGGTGGTGAGCGACGCTTCACGGCGCCCGGCATCCACGGGCTGCAGCCGGCGACCGAGATGATGCCGGACCCGTTCGACTTCTTCCTCTCCTCGCCCACGGTCGTGGACGGCACGGTCTACATCGGCAGCGGCGATCACCGCGTGTACGCGCTCGACGCCGCGACCGGCGCGGTCCGCTGGTCCTTCGAGACGGGCGACGTCGTGCACGCGACGCCGGCCGTGGCCGACGGCGTCGTCTACATCGGGAGCTGGGATCGATACCTGTACGCGCTCGACGCGGCCACGGGTCGCCAGATCTGGAAGTTCGAGACGGGAGACGATCGGCAGATCTACAACCAGATCGGCATCGCGAGTTCCGCGGCGGTGGCCGACGGCGTCGTCCTCGTCGGCTGTCGCGACGGCCACTTCTACGCGGTCGACGCGAAGACGGGCCGCCAGCGGTGGGCCGAGGACAACAAGGGCGGCTGGGTCATCGCCTCCCCGGCCGTCCGCGACGGCATCGTCTACTTCCCGACGTCCGACGGCACCCAGTTCAAGGCCATCCGAATCGCCACCGGCGAGCTGGTCTGGCGGACCGTCAACCGGACCGTCTCGTTCTCGTCCCCCGTCATCGCGGGCGATCGCGTGTACTTCGGATCGCACGACGGCCTGCTCAACGTCCTGGACCTGCGCACCGGCGCGCGCGTGGGATCGTTCGCGACGGCGGGCCATACGGCCAACCACGAGCGGTACCTGGACGCCGAGGGGCGGATGAACAACGCCGCGATCTTCACGGACCGCACGCTCGACAGCGTCGTCATCGGCCTCGACCGCCAGTTCACGCTGGGCAGCGTGCTCTCGTCGCCCGTCATCGTGGACGGCGTGGCCTACTTCGGCAGCACGGACGGGCACCTGTACGCCGTGCAGTAGGCGTCCCCAGCCGGACCGACGTCGATCAGCTGGATCCGGACGTGGCCGGAGCCGGACAGCGGCGTCCCCACACTTGTCGAGCGTCTACAAGGGAACCTGACGCTACTGTCGAGCGTCTACAAGAGTGACGCGTCTGCTCCTGGAGGTGACATGCGCCGACTCCTGCCGTTTGCCCTGTGCTCGTGCCTCGCGCTCCTCGCGGCCCCCGTGGCCGCGCAGACCGCCGCCGCCCGCGACGCGATGGTCGTGTCCGCCGGCTGGCTCGCGGACCACCTGCACGACCCGAACCTCGTCCTCTTTCACGTCGGCGTGGCCGGCGAGTACCCGGCGGCCCACATCCCGGGGGCGCGCCTCGTCTCCACCGCTGACCTCTCGGCACCTCGCGCCCGTCAGACCGACGGCTCTCCGGCGCCCGGGCTGGCGCTCGAGATGCCGGATCCCGAGGCGATGCGGGCGAAGCTCCAGTCGCTCGGCGTCTCGGACGACTCGAAGATCGTCGTCTACTTCGCCAAGGACTGGCTCTCGCCCGCGACGCGCATCGTCTTCGCGCTCGACTGGGCGGGCCTCGGGGCGAACACGGTGATGCTCGACGGCGGCATGCCGGCGTGGACCGCGGCGGGTCACCCGACGACCGGCGAGGTGCCGGCCGCCCGGACGGGACGGCTGAAGCCGATCCGGCCGCGCCCGGTCATCGTGGACGCCGCCTTCGTGCAGGCCGTCGCGCGCACGCCGCACACCGCGCTCGTCGACGCACGCACCGGCGTCTTCTACGACGGCGTGGAACCCAGCGGTGACGGCGGCGAGAAGGGCCACATCGCCGGCGCGGGCAGCGTGCCGTTCACGGCCGTCTTCGACGATGCCGGCGCGCTGAAACCGGCGGCGGAGCTCGAGGCGATCTTCTCCCGGGCGGGCGTGCAACCGGGTGACACCGTCGTCGGCTACTGCCACATCGGCCAGCAGGCGACGGCCATGCTCTTCGCGGCGCGTTCGATCGGGCATCCCGTCAGGCTCTACGACGGCTCGATGGACGACTGGCTGAAGCGCAAGCTGCCCCTCGAGTTGCCGAAGGGGGGAGGCGGCCGGTGAGCCACCGCGGCCTCGCGGCGCCGCCGCGGGGCGGCGCGCCGAGGCCCTACGCCGACCCGTACGTGGCCGGCGTGGGCCTCGGCCTCGTCCTCACGGCGGCGTTCGCGCTGGCGGGCCGGGGACTCGGCGCGTCTGGCGCGTTCGCCGCCGGCGCGACCGCGCTCGTCCACGCCGTCTCACCCGACCAGGCGGCGGCGAGTCCGTACCTCTCGCGCTACCTCGACGCCGCCGTGGCGCCGTGGCGCGACTGGCTCGTCGTCGAGATCGCCGGCGCCATCGCGGGCGGCTGGCTGTCGGCCCGACTCGCGGGCCGGCTGGCGCTGGTCGTGGAGCGCGGGCCGCGCCTGGCGCCGGGGCCGCGCCTGGCGTTTGCCGGCCTGGGCGGCGCGGCGATGGGCGTCGGCGCGGTGCTCGCGCGCGGCTGCACCAGCGGTCAGGCGCTGACGGGCGGCGCACTGCTGAGCGTCGGCAGCTGGCTGTTCATCACCGGCGCGTTCGCCTCGGCCTACCTGGTCGCGCCGCTGGCACGGAGGCTGTGGCGATGACCGACAGCGTGGTGCTCGCCTTCGGCATCGGCCTGGCCTTCGGCTGGGCGCTCGAACGCGCGGGCCTCGGCAGCGCGCGCAAGCTGGTCGGGCAGTTCTACCTGACCGACTTCACCGTCTTCAAGGTCATGTTCAGCGCGATCGTCACGGCGATGCTGGGCGTGTTCTGGCTGGGCCGGCTGGGCGTCGTGGACGTCGCGGCCATCTACGTGCCCGAGACGTACGTCCTGCCGCAACTCGCGGGCGGCGCGCTCTTCGGCGTCGGCTTCGTCGTCGCCGGCCTGTGTCCGGGAACGTCGTGCGTCGCCGCGGCGACCGGTCGGGGCGACGGCCTGGCGACGGTCATCGGGTTGCTGGGCGGCGTCCTCGCCGCCGGCGCGGCGTTCCCCGCGATGGCCGCGTTCTACGAGAGCTCCGCGCGCGGCACCTGGCAGTGGCCGCAAGCCCTCGGCCTGCCGTACGGCGTCGTCGTGTTCCTGGTCGTGCTGATGGCCCTCGGTGGGTTCCGGCTGGTCGAACGGCTGGAGCGGCGGGCGTCGTGACGCGACGGTGGCTGGCGCGGGCGTCATGACGAGCCGGTGGCTGGCGTGGGCGGCGCTCCTGATCGGCGGCCTCTCCGCCGTCGCCGGCAGTCCGTACCTCGCGGCGCGCGGACAGGTGGACGTCGAGGCCCTGGCCGCGACGGCCGCCCGCGGAGAGGACCGGGTCGGCGCGGTCGAGCTCGCGACGTGGATTCACGATCGCGAGCCGGGCCTGCGCGTGATCGACGTGCGCTCGCGCGAGGCGTACGACGCCGACCGGATTCCCGGCGCCGAGCACGTCCCCCTCGGCGCGATCGGACGGACCCGCTTCACGCACGACCAGCCGATCGTCGTGTACGCCGACGATGGCACGGAGGCGGCGGAGGCGTGGGTACTGCTGCGCGCCGCCGGCCTGCGCCGGGTGTTCTTCCTGCGCGGTGGCCTGGCCGCGTGGCTCGACGAGGTCCTCGAGCCCACGCTCGCCGCCGACGCGGATGCCGAGGCGCGCGCGGCGTTCGCGCGCGTGGCCGGGCTGAGCCGCTACTTCGGCGGTCGCCCCCGAGGCGGCGCGTCGGCCGGGACCGACGCGGGCACCGGCGGCCCGAGCGGCGCCGACACGGCCGATCGCCTGGCCCACCTCAAGCGGCGCGGCTGCTGACGGCCTCTCACCGGAGCAGCACTGGCACGCCGGCGGCCTCCGGCGCCTCGAACCGGACGGCCGCGTCGCGGCGCGGCCGGCGATCGACGAACGTCGGCGGTTCGAGGTGACGTCCTCCCGCATGACGGGCTTCCCGCCTGGCGCTCCAGAGCAGCACGGGCCCCAGCGTACGGTTCACCAGCCGGGTCGTGGGGCCGAACGCCTCCTCGACGTCGTGGGCGAGCGCGTCGATGCGACGCGCCATGACCGGGTTGGCCGGCGCGAGCCACCGCGCCATCGCCCAGAGCGCCGCGCCGTACCCCAGGCGCAACGACGCCGCCGAGACGGCCACGCGCGCCCTGACGCGCGCATCCGGATCGTCGGCGTACCGCCGCCACCGGACGAACATCGTCCGCATCAGGCGGTAGAGGCTCGGCCCGTTGCGATCGAAGTCGACCTGGAAGGCATGGTCGAGCACCCGCTTCGACTCGTCGCGCCCGATCGCGGGGTGCCGGAAGTTGAACTGGTACTGGCCGTGGACGTCGGCCAGGTCCACGTCGAGGAGGCGTCCCTCGGCGGCCATCCGCGCGTGGAGCGGCGTGCCGGGGATCGGCGTGAAGAGCATGAACTGGTGGAAGACCGTGTCGTGCGCGACGGCCCGATCGATGTCGGTCATCACCGACTCCGGCGTGTGATGCTCGAGCCCGACGATCGTGGAGCCGTGGACGCAGATGCCGTGCGCCTGGAGGTCCCGGACCAGCGCGCGCGTGTCCGTGCCGGACAGCTTCTCGTAGGGCGCCTCGGACGATTCCAGGCCGAGCCAGATCCACTCGACGCCGAGCTCGACGAGTTCTCGCACGTCGTATCGACGAATCGCATTGGCCGAGGAGAACACGTAGAGCGCCCACGCCTTGCCCGCGGCCTTCATGCAGGCGAGCAGTTCCAGGGCGCGACGGCGGTAGAGCAGGAAGTTCTCGTCCATCATGAAGAACGCGCGTACGCCGAGCCGCCGCTCGACGTCGCACATCACCCGGAACAGGTCCTCGCCGCGCTCGTAGAAGTTGACGAAGCGCCCCTTGCCGCCGAAGAAAGCCGAGGTGGTGCAGAACTCGCACCCGAGCGGACAGCCGACCGACGGCACGATCGTCGCCGCCGGACTGCCGCCGCCGCGCGGGCTTCGCAGCCCCAGGACCCGGAAGCCCACCGAGGACCGGATCGCGGGGTGGACGATCGGTCGGTCCGGATCGTCCCCGAGGAACCGCCGCATCCAGGCGATGCCCTCGCCGCGGACGATGTGGTCCGCGTCGATCAGGCGCTCGATGTCGGGAATCGCGGTCACGTGCCCGCCGACGACGATCGCCGACGCCGGCGAGTAGCGGCGAACCAGGCGGCACATCTCGCGAATCTTGCCGACGTTGACCACGATGCCGGAGAGTCCGACCACGTCGTACCGCCCCCGGCGCAGCTCGCGGATGAACCGCTCGCGCGTCGGGAAGTCGAGCAGCGTGGTGGCGGCGCTGACGTTCTCCTGGATGAACATCAGCCCCCACGACCGGTGGAACATCCGGAGCGAGCACGGCCCCTGCGCGCGCGTCACCTGGTTGTGGTACAGCTCCATCGGGTTGATCGCGCGCGAGCCGTAGTCATCGTCGCGGGCAAACGGCTTGAACACCGAGGACAGCAGCACGCGGGCCGCGGGGCCCCTGGGATGCGGGATCACGTCGCCTCCGTTCCCGCGAGGATACGCCCCGGCGATGGTGATCGCGCGCCGGGTCCAGAACTCTTACGATCGAGCCGCCATGCCCGGACCCGCCGGACGCTCCGGACACGCCGACGGCATAATGACCCCATGCGCCCGCACGCCCTGCTGCTGCCGATTCTCCTCGTGGCCCTGCTGGTTCCGGCCTGCGACCGCGCGGTTGATCCCGCGACCGGCGACGACGCCGGCGTCTCGACGGCCCGCCTGATCGGCCAGGCGCGCGACCTCGATCTCGCCGGGCGCCACGCCGAGGCCATCCCGATCTTCCGGCGGGCGCTGGCGCGCGATGCGGACAGCTTCGACGCGCACTACGGGCTGGCGCGCGCGCTCGACCTGGACGGCCAGTACGCGGAGGCGCGCGAGCACTTCACCCGCGCGATCGCCCTGGCCTCGGACTCCACGCGCGAGCAGGCGCAGCGGATGCTGGGCATCGCCTGGACCTTTGCCGGCGATGCCGGCGAGGCGGCCCCCTGGTTCCGCCGCGTCTACGACGCGCGTCTCGCGGCCGGCAACCTGCTGGACGCCGCCGACGTCGCCAGTGAACTGGGACGCGTCTACCTGGAGCTGGACGACGTGGACCAGGCCGAGACGTGGTATCGAACCGGATTCGAGACCTCGGAACGGGAACCCGGCCGTACGCCGGCCCAGGTGAACCTCGCGGCGTTCCGGTGGGCCCACGCGCAGGCGCGGATCGCCGCCCGCCGCGGGTCCGAGGCCGAGGCGCGGCGCCGGATGGCCGCCGCCCGCGAGATCCTGGATCGCGGCGGCAACGACGACCAGCGGATCCAGTATGCCTACCTGGCCGGCTACGTCGAGTACTCCCTGGGCCACGACCGCGCCGCCATCGAGGCACTCGAACGGGCGGACCAGGAGGATCCCTTCATCCTGCTGCTCCTCGCCCGCGCGCACGAGCGGCTCGGCGAGGTCGATGCCGCGCACGCGTACTACGCGCGCGTGCTCGCCTCGAGCTCGCACGCCGTGAACAACGCGTTCGCGCGGCCCGCGGCGCGGCGCGCACTCGACCCTGCGATCCGGTAACACCGGCCGCCCTCGTGCCTCGCCATCCGCGGCGGGCTGGCGACCGGCGGGCTGGCACGGCTCTTGAACCCCTGATCCCCATCGTGCGGATCCCTCCATCCGCATGGGGCGGATGGCGTGTGGACGCACGAGAAAGGAGAGTTCCGCATGCGCATGACTGCCATCCTCCTGAGCGGGGCGTGCCTGCTGCCGGCGATGGCAGCCGCCGCCGTGTCCTCGCAACAGCCGGAAACCACCTCGTCGTCCGTCGCCCCGGACACCGCCATGGCGACGGCCACGGCGACGGCGATGCCGGCGGCGACTTCGCAGGACCAGTCCGACGGCGCGCCCGACACGATGCGGCACGCGATGACGAACGCCGACGTCCTGGACGCCGTCGAGGACGAGCTGCTCGTCGATCGACGCGTGCCGAGCCGCCACGTGACGGTCCAGTTCGTCGACGGGATCGTGACGCTCACCGGCACCGTCGACAATCTGGTCGCGAAGGAACGCGCCGCGCGGATCGCCGAAACGGTCAAGGGGGTCCAGAGCGTCGTGAACCGGATCACCGTCCAGCCGATCGAAACGCGGACGGGCGCCGAACTGCGCGGCGACGTGGTGCACGCGCTCGCCGTGGATCCGGCCACCGAGTCCTACGAGGTGGACGTCTCGGCCACCGACGACGGGCAGGTGACGCTCCAGGGCGAGGTCGATTCCTGGGCCGAGCAGCACCTGGCCGGCCTGGTCACCAAGGGCGTCGCGGGCGTGACCGCGCTCCAGAACAACATCGAGGTCCGGCCGTCGGCCATGCGGCCCGACGCGGAGATCGCCGCCGACATCCGCGGCCGCATCGACTGGTCCACGCTCGTGGACGGCGCGCTCGTCACCGTCGACGTCGACGACGGCGCGGTGAATCTGACGGGCACGGTCGGCAGCGCGGCCGAGAAGCGGCAGGCCGGCCTGCTCGCCTGGACCAGCGGCGTCCGTACCGTGGACACCGACGGGCTGACGGTCAGCCGCTGGGCGCGCGACCCGGACCTGCGCGAGAAGAAATACGTGAACAAGCCCGATGGGGAGGTCCAGCAGGCCGTCGAGAACGCCCTGCTGCTGGACCCCCGCGTGAACAGCCAGCGCGTGGACGCGAGCGTCGACCACGGCCTGGTGACGCTGCGCGGTACGGTCACCAGCCCCAGTGCGGCGGAAGCCGCGCGCACCGACGCCCGTCACACCGTCGGTGTCGGATCGGTCCGCGACCACCTGAAGGTCGAGCCGGCCTCGGCACGGTCCGACGCGGCGATCGCCAGCGACGTCCGTGACGCGATCGGCCGCAACGCGTTCCTCGACCGCCAGGACGTCACGGTGACGGCAATCAACGGCACGGCCTACCTCTATGGCACGGTGGACTCGTATCTCGAGAAGGTCGAGGCCGAACGCGCCGCGTCGCACGTCCGGGGCGTGGCCGAGGTCGCGAATGAACTGGTCGTGCGCCAGCCGGCGTGGATGGGCTACGACCCGTACGTGGACGACGCGTCCATCTACGACTACCCCTGGTACACCTGGGCGCCGGCCCACAGCTGGACGCCGGACCACGAGATCCAGGACGACATCGAGAGCCAGCTCTGGTGGAGCCCGTTCGTCGATTCCGACGAGGTCACGGTGACCGTCGACGACGGCGTGGCTCGCCTGACCGGGACGGTGGATTCCTGGTCGGAGTACAACGCGGCGACCGACAACGCCTTCGAGGGCGGCGCCGTGTGGGTCGACAACGACCTGGTCGTGGACGTCGGCTGACGCCGACCACGGCTCGGGCGGCCGGCGGTCGAGGCCGCCGATTCGGGTGCCACCTGCCCGGTGGCACCCGTCGCCCACGTCCCGCCGGGCTCGCCGCTCTCGAGGCGCCGGACCAGCGCCGGCAGGAGGACGTCGAGCTCGGACCGCAGCCGCCCTTCCACGATTCGACGGGCCAGGAACCCGAACATCCCGCTCACCACGTCCACGTCGAGCCGGTCGAGGACGATCAGATAGCCCGGCGTCCCGGGTCGTGCGCCAACCACCGCGGTCAGGTTCAACCCGCCGTTGATGTAGTGCGTGGCGAAGACCGGCGTGCTGACGACGAACGCGTCACCCGCCCGGTCACCCGTCCCGCGCGCGACGACCACGTGCGTGACGAGGATCACCGGCTTCCCGCCGAATCGCTCCTTGGACCAGTAGAAAAAGGATTCGTCCCACGGCGCGCCCCCGCGCGGGTACCGTTCGAGGGCGCGGGCGAGCGACGCCACTGGCTCGCCGAGGCACGCCGACCGATCGACGATCGTGCGGAAGACCGCGGAGAGGTCCGGGGCTCCGCCGCCGTCGGCATACCGGCCGATCGCGGCGTGACCACCCGCCCGGTAGGCCGCCAGTCGCTCGAGCACCAGCTCCCGAAACGCAGCCTGCACACGCGCGCGCCAGTCGTCGCCCGCGGCGGCCGTCACGGCGCGCAGACGCGCGATTTCGGTCTCGGTCAGTTTCACGGCGCAGTCGCCGGGCCGGCACCGTCGGATCGCGTCGAGATCCGCGGCGTCGAGCGAGAGACCGTCGAGGTCGGACGCCGCCGGCGGATCGGACAGCCGCGCGATGGCGACGACCGCGTCGCTCCGCTTGAGCGCGTCGATGCGTCGAACCCAGGCGACGAGCCGTGCCCCGTCCGCCGACGTGCGCTGCGCGCCGAAGACCGCGATGCGCCGGTCGTCCTCGGGCAGCGATCGTGCGACGGTGGAGCCCGCCTCGACGCGGGCCCGGTCCTGGGCCGAAAGGGACGCGCACGAGGCGACCACTCCGAACGGGTCGGCCTGCCCCGCCGGCCGGGCGGGCGGTTCGCGCGCGGGCGCGACGGCGAGACAGGCCGCCAGCAGACCTGGTCCGGCCGCCCGCCACGGCCCGGTCACGGCCGGCGAATCCCCATCCGCTCGAGTCGTCGGAGGTTGTCGAGGGCGGGCGCGTAGGTGGGATCGATCGCAAGCGCGCGGCGCGTGTGCTGAAGGGCCTCGACGTACCGGCCGACCGCGGCCAGCGCGCCGCCGTAGTTGGCGTGGATGACCGCCGAGTCCGGCCGGATCTCGACCGCGCGCTGATAGTGGTCGAGGGCCTCGGCGCGGCGGCCCCGTGAGAACAGCAGCACCGCGAGGTTGACGTGGGCGTCCGGGAAGGCCGGGTTGACCGAGAGCGCACGGCGGTAGGCGGCTTCCGCCTCCTCCGGTCGCGCGGTCCGCCCGAGTGCGTTCCCCAGGTTGAACTGGATGCGCTCGTCGCCGGGCGCGAGGGCGGCCGCGCGGCGCAGCGCCTCGACCGCCTCGCCCGCCCGGTCGAGCGCCATCAGCGCCAGGCCGAGATCGTTCCAGGTCATCGAAGACGCGTCCCCGAGCCGAATCGCCGCCCGCAGGTGCGGCACGGCCTCGGCGAACCGGCCGACATCCACGTACGTCGCGCCGAGCAGCGCGCGGTGCTCGGCGACGTCCGGCTCCTCGCGGGCGCGCGCCTCGGCGGCGAGCATGTTGGCGATCCGGCCGCGCTGATCGAAGGCGTCGAGCAGGACCGCCGCGTCGGCCGCCGACGCCGGCAGAATCTGCAGACCGAGCTCGGCCATCTCGTCGGTCGACCGCGCGCCGCCACGAACGCGCACCGGCGGCCGGTGCGGGTTGTCGGGATTGCCCTCGGAATTGTCGTACGTGTACTGCATGGTCAGCCGGGTCCCGCGCGGGAGCGGGATCGGTGTGACGAACCGGTAGTCCTGCTGCCAGTGGAAGCTCCACCGGGGAATGTGGAGCAGCGTCCGGACCGCGCCGTCCGGCAGCGTCGCCGTCACGCGCATCTCGCGTCCGAGGTAGTGCGCGTGGGGGTACAGGCTCATGAGCTGTACCGGTACCGGCAGCTCGTAGGTGTCGGAAACGACGTAGTCGGATCGGCCGGCCGGAATGTCGATGAGCTTCGTGCCCATGCGCACCGCGACGGGCGTGCGCGCCGGCGCCGCGTCCGTGAGGAAGAGACCGACGACCGGCTGAACGGACTGGGGCGTCCCGCCCGGAATCATGTGCAGTTCGATGACGAGGTCGGTGCCTCGCTCGAGGCGCCACGGCATGCCCTCGGGCGCGACGATCGGGCCGCGCCCGGGCGCCCAGCCGAGGAACTGGCCGTCCGGGTCCTCGATGCCCTCGAGCGCCATGCCGTCGAAGCCCGGCTGCCCGTCGGCCCCATCACGCCGGCGCGACGCCAACGACCGGTCCAGCCGGATGACGGCGTGGTGAATCGGCGCGCCGCCCGTGCGGACCTCGACCGCGCGAACCCAGGCATCCGCCGTGAGCGACGTGCGCAGGAGGAGATGGCGGTAGACGTCCTCCGTCCCAGGCGCGAGGGTGTACGGCCGCGCGGCCGTAGCAAGCGCGTCGGGCGTACCGAGCATCCAGTCGTCGCTGAAGGTCGGAACCGCCGGCCTGTCCGCCGGCTCTCCCTCGGGCACGCCGTCACGCACCCACGCCTGGAGCGTCTGGATCTGCGCGTCGGTCAGCCGGCGATCGCCCTGGATCGGGAACTCGCCCGGAGCCGGCAGCCAGGGCGGCATGCGCCGCTCGCGCGTCTCGCCGGCCACGTCGTCGGCGTGCGCGGCGGCCTCGGCGTAGGTCAGGACCGAGAACGGCCCGATGCCGCCGGGCCGATGGCAGGCCGCGCAATGCGCGAACAGGATCGGCGCGACGTCCCGGTTGTACGTCACCGCCGGCGCCGGCGAACGTCCGCCGCACGCCGCAGCGACGAGCGCCGCGACGAGCGCCGCGGCCCACCTCCAGCCCTGCATCCCGACCACCCTGGGCCCCGACAATCCGAGCGCGTGGGGCGGCCGGGCCGGGGGCGAATTGCCAGTGTAGCGCGGGAGCAGACGGGACCGGCGGCCCCGCCAGTCACCCCGACAGGGGAATCCGCGCCGAGACGATCGCGCCGGGCGTCCGCTCGTGGCCCTGCTTGCGACAGTGAGGGCAGAAGTACTCGTTGAAGGTCTGGTAGCCGGGATAGGCCGGCAGGTCCTCGCATTCGAGCTCGATCGCGCCGTCGCAACTGGCGCACCGTGTCCCCACGATCACGTGTGACCGGACACCGCCCAGGTCCGCCGGCCCGCCGGACCAATCCTGTCTCAGCACATCGCCTCCCCGGTCACCCGCCATGACTCGCCCCTCGTGCACCCGGCCGTCCTCAGCGACCCCGGCGGTCCGGTCGCGCGTCGTTCGCTGTCCGCTGCCAGCCGCGTTTTCCGTTCATCCGATCACAGGGAGATGGTCGTCCCTCAGGACGACGGGGGCGGCTGCCCGAGCTGGGCGAACAGCCATGTGCGCGCCTTGATCCAGTCGCGCCGGACGGTCCGGTCCGTGACGCCGAGCGCCTGCGCGACGTCCTCGTCGGTCATGCCGCCGAAGAAGCGGCACTCGACGAGACGCGCCAGCCGCTCGTCCTCGGCGGCCAGGCGGCCGAGCGCCTGGTCCACGGCCAGGATGAGGTCGGCCTGCGCGTCCACCGAGAGGTGCCGTTCGTCGAGCTCGACCGGCGTCCGGTCGCCACCGCGTTTGCGGGCGCCGCGGGCCCGCGCGGCATCGACGAGGACCGTGCGCATGACCCGGGCCGCGTACGCGTAGAAGTGCGCGCGATCCTCGAACCGCGCCTCGCGCTGGTCCACCAGCCGCAGGTAGGCCTCGTGGATCAGGACGGTCGTGGTCAGCGTCCGGCCCGCGGGCTGGCCGGCGAGTTGCCGCCGCGCCAGGCGCCGGAGCTCCTGGTAGACGAGCGGGAAGATCTCGTCGAGCGCCGCGCGGTCGCCCGCGGCGGACCGCTGCAGGATGCGCGTGACGTGACCGGGGGGCGGCGGCGTGGTCATGATCGGATCGGGGGCCCCCGCTATGATAGGCGCTCCCCCACCCGCTGCGCGACGCACGCGACGGAGGCGACATGAGCGGTATTCCCCTGTCGGACTGGGACGACGTCGGCGACCTGGTGGAGCATGCGCTCGACCTGCCGGCCGCCGACCGCGACGCGCACCTGCAGGCCGCGTGCGCGGACGACGCCGCGCGGCTGGCGCGTGCCCGCCGCGTGCTGGCCGCCGCCGACGCGGCCCGGTCGTTCCTGGCCCGCCCCGCCGCCGACGTGGCCGCCGACCTCGCGGTCGATGCCGGACTCGATGCCGGCGACGCGGACGACGACCCGGCGCGGCCCGGGGATCCGGCGGAAGCCGGCTCCCTCGGCGCCTACCGCCTGCTGCGGCGCATCGGTCGCGGCGGCATGGGCGAGGTCTACCTCGCCGAGCGGGCCGACGACGAGTTCCGGCGACAGGTCGCCATCAAGATCGTCCGCCCGGGCCTCGGCGACGACCTGATCGCCAGGTTCCGACACGAACGCCAGCTGCTGGCCTCGCTCCAGCACCCGCACATCGCGCAGCTCTTCGACGGCGGCGTCACCGACGACGGGCGGCCGTACCTCGTCATGGAATACGTCGACGGCCGGCCGCTCGACCGGCACGCCGACGACGGCGGGCTCTCGGTCGACGCGCGGCTCGGCCTGTTCCTGCAGATCTGCGACGCGGTCGAGAGCGCGCACCGGCGGCTCGTCGTCCACCGCGACCTGAAGCCCGGCAACGTGCTCGTGACGCGCGACGGCGTGACGAAGCTCCTCGACTTCGGTGTCGCCAAGCTCCTCGAGCCCGATCCCGGCGCGGACACCCCCGAGACCCGTGCCGGCTTCCGCGTGATGACGCCGGAGTACGCGAGCCCGGAACAGTTCCTCGGCGAGCCCTCGTCGACCGCCACCGACGTCTACGCGCTGGGCGCCGTGCTCTACGAGCTCCTGACCGGCGTGCGCGCCCACGAGGCGCCCCACGGCTCGCTGAAGGACCTGGAACAGCTCGTCCTCGAGCGCGAGCCGGACCCGCCGAGCACGGCGTGCCGTCGCACGTCGCCGGCCGGCCCGCCCGACGATCGCGCCCGGACCCGCGGCACCACCGTGGACGGCCTGGCGCGCCAGCTGCGCGGCGACCTCGACAACATCGTGCTGACCGCGATGCGGCGCGAGCCCGACCGGCGTTATCCCTCGGTCGCCGCGCTGCGCGCGGACCTGGAACGACATCGCGAGGGGTTGCCGGTCTCCGCGCGGCCGGCCACCGTCGGCTATCGCGCCGCCAAGTTCGTCCGCCGCCACCGCGCGGCCGTCGCCGCCGCCGTCCTCGTCGGCGCGGCGATCGTCATCGGCACGACGACGACGCTGGTGCAGGCGCGCGCGGCGGCACGGGAGGGCCGGCGGGCGGAGCAGATCCGCGACTTCCTCGTCGGCGTGTTCGAGATCTCGAACCCGGACGCATCACGCGGCGAGACGGTCACCGCGCGCGAGCTGCTCGACCGCGGCAGCGAGCGGGTGGACCGCGAGCTGGCCGGAGAGCCGGAGGTGCACGCGGACATGCTCGGCGTGCTCGGCCGGCTCTACCAGCAGCTCGGCATGTTCGCCGAGGCGCGCATGCACTTCGAGCACGCCCTCACGCTCCAGCGCCAGACACCGGCCGATCCCCTGGCCGTCGTGGACACGCTCACGAGCCTCGGCGCCGCCGCCTCCGAGCAGGACGACCTGGACCAGGCCGAAGCCTACATCCGCGAAGCGCTCGCCATCGCTACGCGCGAGGAGGGGCCGGAGGGGTCCGCCGTGGCCGCCGCGACGTCGGATCTCGCCGGGGTCTTCCGCAAGCGTGGCGACTACGAGGAGGCGGAGCGGTTGAACCGCGAGGCGGTCGCCATCCGGCGGCACCTGGGCGACCCGGCGGGGCTGGCCAGCGCGCTCAACGGCCTGGCCGTGCTCCTGACCGACAGCGGGCACGCTCCGGAAGCCGTCACCACGCTCGAGGAGGCCCTCGCGCTCGCGAGGCCCGCCGGCGCCGACACGCCGACGACGATGGCGCTCATGCAGTGCAACCTTGCCAACGCGCTGGAGGAAGCGGGGCGCCCGCAGGACGCGATCCCCGCCTTCGAGACCTGCATCGACCAGCGCCGCCGGCTGCTCGGCGACCGTCACCCGGACCTCGCCGTCTCGCTCAACAGCATGGGCCTCGTCTACTCGGCGCTCAACCAGTACGACGACGCGGAGCGCGTGTACCGCGAGGCCCTCGACATTCAGCGCGGAGCCTTCGGCGAGCAGCACACCGCCGTGGCCGCCACGCTCAACAACCTGGCCGTCGTCGCCTACCAGCGCGGCCGGTACGACGAGGCCGCGGCGACGTTCCGCGAGCTGGTGGACGTCTGGCGCGCCATCCTCGGCCCCGACCATCCGAACACGCTGAACACGACCAACAACCTCGGCATGTCGCTGCGATCGGCGGGCGACCTCGCCGGCGCCGAGCAGGTGCTGACCGACGTGCTCAACGCCCGCGAGCGCACGCTCGGACACGACAATCCCCAGGTGGGCGACAGCCTGCTGAACCTCGCGGGCGTGCTGCGGCGCGAGGGCAAGCTCCCCCGCGCCCTGGAACTGACGCGCGAGGCGATCCCGATCCTCGAGCAGGCGTTCCCCGACGGCCACCCGAGCCTCGGCAACGGCTACATGACGATGGGACGCATCCAGCTGGACGCCGGGCGCCCCGCGCCCGCACTCGAGGCGTTCGACCGGGCACTGGCGCTCCGGACGGCCATCTTCGGCGCGGAGCAGCTGCAGTCTGCCGAGGCGCGCGTCTACCGCGGGCGCGCGCTCGCCGCGCTGGGGCGCACGGCCGAGGCGCGCACGGAGATCGAGACGGCCATCGCCCACATCACGGCCGCCGGGCTGACCGGGGGCGAGACCTACAAGCTGGCGCAGGAGGCGCTGGCCGCGCTGGGGCGCTGAGTCACCGGCAGCCCCGGTCCGGACGATCCTCGGCGAGCCATGCGCCGGCGTCACGCTCGAACCACGCCAGCGGACCGGCCGCGGCGTAGGCCGGGTGCGTGAACGAGCGCTCGCCGCGCCGCTCGAGGCCGACCTTCTCCAGCACGCGCAGCGACGCGGCGTTGCCGAGGCTCGCCATCCCGCCGATCCGCGCCAGCCCGAGGTCGCGGAATCCGTGGCGCAGCACCGCGACCGCCACCTCCGTCGCCACGCCGCGCCCCCACGCGGACCGGACGAGGCCGTAGCCGATCTGGATCTCGGCCTCGCCCTGGATGTGGTTGAGCAGGTGGAACCCCAGCGCGTCGCCCGTGTGGCGATCGAGCGTCAGCCACACGCCGAGGCCGGGATGCGCGTCGTAGTAATCGAGGACGCGGGTCTGGAAGAGCTCGTCGGCCTGGTCGGCCGTGCGTACGCCGCCGAGGTGCCGGGTCAGCACCTCGTCGGCGTAGTAGGCGCGGTACCAGTCGCGGTCACCGGGCGTGAACCGCCGCAGGACGCACCGCGGCGTCTCGAGCCAGCCTCGGTCGGCCCGGCGCACCGCCTACTTGCAGGCCTGGCAGTTGTGGTTGTTGATCGCGCCCATGCCCTCGAGGAGCTTGATCGTCTCCGGGAACGGCTGGGTGCGCTGCTCGGGGCTGTTGGCCATGTCGACGGTGGTCTGTCCGGACCGGGCCACGGCCATCACGTCGGCGCCCTTCGAGACGAGGTACTTGATCATCTCGTTGTCGCCGCGGGCGGCCGCATGGTGGAGCGCGGTGTAGCCGTCGGCGTCACGGATGTTCACGTCCACGCCGAGCTCCTCGATGAAGTACTTCGCGGCGGGCATCCAGCCCTCGGGCACGTGGCGGTGCTGCTGGGCCACGCGCGACGTCCCGTAGCCGACGCCGCTCGCGGCGTGGAACGGCGGCACGTGCGGACCGCCCGCGGGCACCGGGGGCAGCCCGGACGGGTCGTTCGGGCGCGCGCGCCCGCCGATCTGCATGGTCGGGATGTTCGGGTCGGCGCCGTAGCGGACGAGGAGGCGCATGGCCTCCACGTCGAGCGCGTAGGCCGCGCGCCAGAACGGCGTCGCGCCCTGGAACTCGACGCCCATGCGGCCGGCGTTGTAGGCCGCGTACCAGATGTGGGTGTTGGTGCGGGCGTTGGGGTCGGCGCCGGCCTTGAGCAGCGCCTCCATGAGGTCGAGGTACGAGGTCGCATGGCCCTGCTGCTGGCCCGCGGTCGGCTGCGGGTACCAGGTCCGGAGCCGCCCACTCGCGCTGTTGAGCCGCCGCGAACAGCGGCGCCGCGCTGTCGTCGCTCGCGAGGTTCGGGTTCGCGCCCCGATCGAGCATGGCCTTCGCGAGGTCGAAGTTGCCGTTGATGACCGCGACGAAAGAATCGACAACGTGATATACAACGTCGCCGGCCGAGGGCCGGTTGATGTCCATGCCGGCGTCGAGGAGCATCAGCGCGGCGCGCGTAGCGGTAGCCGTTCGCGCGCCGGCGTAGTGGAGCGCGGTGAAGCCGCCCTGTTTGCCGATCTGCTCGGTCGTCGGCATTCGCGCGCCGCGCCCGAGGCGGTTCACCGCGCTGCCCCGGCTGCCGAAGCCGCCGGGCTTCCGTCTGGCTTCTCTTGCCACCGCCACGCCCGGGCTTCGCCAGTCCTGGCGTCCGGCACGACCGGCGCCGCCGGCCCGGCCGAACCGCGGCCGCGCCGACCGCTCCTCGCCGCCCGCCGGCGCATCGCGCCCGCGATGCCTGGCCGCCGGCGCTGCCCGAGGCGCGTCCGGGCTTCGATGGTGGCCGATGCGGCGGAACCGCGCCGCCTGGCGCGACGCGTTGTCGTCGGTCGTGAGCCGCTTCACGTAGTCCACGACGTCGGTGGTCGCGGCGACGTTCGCGCCCCGGGCGATGAGCAGGCGCATGGCCTCGACGCGCCGTCGCGCGAGGCGGCGAAGGCGCCGCCTGCAGACCTTGTCATCACGCGCTCGATCTCGGCGCCGTGGTCGAGCAGCGCACCGATGGCCTCGGGGTTGCCGGCCTCGGCACCGCCAGGTGGATCGGCTCGACCCCCGGTGTCGGCGTGAACGTCGCCGCCGACGGCGCTGCCGGCCTCGAGTGGCAACGGTCCTTCGCGACGGCCGCGTTCTGCCCGCGCGAGGCGGCCAGGTGGAGCGGCGAAGCGGCCGAGGCGCGCGCTGACGTCGGTGGTCCGCACCTCGGCGACGAGGAGCACGCGGACATCAGGTCGGCGTCCCTGCTGAGGGCGGCCTCCAGTGCAGCGCCGTCATCCCGTCGCCCTGCGCCGCGTTGACGTCGGCGCCGTCACGAGCAGCGTGCGGACCGTGGCCGTGTCGCCATTTCGGCGTTCGGCGGCATCGGCGACCAAAGGGACCCGATCTGGCATCGCGACGACTGGCGAATTCGATCGCACAGCGGCCGGACCCGCGGTCCGGATCGCGCGCGACGCCGCGGCCGGGCGACCTCGCGGGGCGGCCTCGACGACGACGAGCATCAGGGACAGGCCGCCCACCAAGGCGGTCAGGTGAAGCCGTGTGCGTGCATGTGTCGCCTCTTCACTCCGTTCCGACGTTCCTGGCCCTCGCGCCGCGCGTCAGGCGCCGGCCGGGGCCGCACCGTGAACGAGAAATCGCCGGTGCTGTCGCCGAAGCCTCGAACGCCTTCGGTGGCACGTCAACCCGGAGCTTGCATCAGGCTCCGCCTTCGCACGTTCGCCATCGGCGTCCCGTCCTCGGCGTGCAGGTGCACGCCGCCCTCGAGGATGCCGTTGCCGTGACCGAGCAGGATGAGCGGGCAGCCGCGGTGGTTGTGGTTGTTGCCGTTGGCCATCGGCGAGCCGTAGACGACGACCGTCTTCTCGAGCAGGTTCGCGTCGCCCTCGGTCGTCTGCTGGAGCTTCTCGAGGAAGTACGGCAGCAGCGAGACGTGGTACTTGTTGATTTCGGCGAACTCGCGGATCTTCGCCTCGGTCGCGCCGTGGTGCGACGCGTTGTGGAACCCGGCGTCGATGCCGCTGCCCGGGTAGACGCGGCCCGATCCGTCGCGGCCCATCTTGAACGAGAACACGCGGGTCGTGTCCGACGTGAAGGCGAGCACCTGCAGGTCGAACATCAGCTTCACGTGCTCGTCGTACGAATCGGGCACGCCGGCCGGGGCGCCCGGCAGCTCGCGGTCCTCCCCGCTCGTGTTACGCGCCTCGACCTTGGCGATGCGCTGCTCGATCTCGCGGATGTTGTCCGCGTACTGGTCGAGCCGCTGGCGGTCGCTCGCGCCGAGCTCGCGGCGCAGCGAGGTCATCTGCTCGAGCATCATGTCGAGGATGCTGCGGTCGGTCGCCCGGCGCTGGGCGCGCTGCTCGGCCGTGCCGCCCGCGCCGAACAGCTGCTCGAAGACCATGCGCGGGTCGCGCACCATCGGCAGCGGCTTGGTGGGCGCGGCCCAGCTGATCGTGTCGGTGTAGACGCAGGCGTAGCCGTAGGCGCAGCCGCCCGACTGGTCGACCGGCTCGATCGAGAGCTGCATCGACGGGATGGGCGTGTCCTGGCCGAACTTCTGGACGTAGAGCTGGTCCATCGACGTGCCGACGTGGACGTCCGATCCCTCGGTCAGCTTCGGGCGGCAGTGCGTGTACATCACCGCGCTCGACCGGAAGTGGTCGCCGCCGACCTCGGCCGGCGCGAAGGCCTCGGCCATCCGGGTGTCGGTGTTGCTGACGATGGTCAGGTGGTCGCGGAAGCGATCGAGCGGCTGGAGGCTCGTCGGCGAGAGGTCGAAGTCACGCCCGACCCTGGCCGGATTCCAGAGGTTGAGGTTCAGGCCGACTTCGCTGCAGCCGGCCGCGCCGTGCACCTGCTCGATGCACACGAGGCGGGTCTTCTCACCGGCCCTCGCGGCGCCCTTCGCGAACACGGTGCGCACCGGCACCATCGCGTCGAACAGGGGCAGCGCAATCGTCGCCCCGAGGCCCCGCAGCGCCGTGCGCCGCGACATGTGCTTTCCGGTCAGATACATCGCCAGCTCCTTCGTCCGGGCCGCCCGGCCCGGCACACCGTCCGTCGTTGCCCTACCGATTCCGTCCCGCGTCCTTGCTGCCGTCCATCGCCACGTCGGCCCGCGCCGTCTGGAAGGCCGCGCTCCGCACGACGCCCAGGATGATCGACGACATCCGGTTCTCGTGCTGCGCCGCGTCGCGGACGATCTGCCGGATGGCCGGCATGTCGTAGTACTCGACCCGCCGGCCGAGCGCGTAGGCCATCATCACCTCGGTGAAGTGCGTGATGATGACGTCCGACCGCGCCATCAGCGCCTGGCGCAGGTCCGCGATGCCGTTGAGCTTCGTCCCGTCGTAGAGCTCCCCCGACGAGTCGACCGGGACGCCGCGGTCCTTGATCCTGAACGCGCCCGTCACGTCGAAGTTGTCGAGCGACAACCCGATCGGGTCGATCACGTTGTGGCACGAGCTGCACACCGGGCTCGCCCGGTGCTTGGCCATCTGCTCGGCCACCGAGAGGAAGCGCCCGTCGCTCGAGTCGCCGGTCTGCTCGAGCACCGGGACGTTCGGCGGCGGCGGGGGCGGCGGGCTGCCGAGCAGCACCTCCATCACCCACTTGCCGCGCATGACCGGCGACGTCCGGTTGCCGTGCGAGGTCAGCGTCAGGATGCTGCCCTGTCCCAGCAGCCCGCGGCGATGGTCGTCCGGGTACTTGACCATCTGGAAGTCGGGCCCGCTCACGCCGGGGATGCCGTAGTGCCGCGCGAGGCGCTCGTTGACGAACGTGTAGTCGGCCGTCAGGAGCTCCGTCACCGGCCGGTCGGCCCGCACCATGTGATCGAAGAGCAGCTCGGTCTCGCGGTACATCGCCTCGGCGAGCGTCTCGTCGTAGTAGGGGAACGACAGCGCGTCGGGCTCGATCTTGTGCAGGTCCTGGAGCCGCAGCCACTGCGCCGCGAACCGCGACGAGAGCGCCCAGGCCTTCGGGTCGGCCAGCATCCGCCGGACCTGCGCCTCGTAGACGTCGGGCTTCGAGAGCTCGCCGCGCTCGGCCAGGCCGATCAGCGTGTCGTCGGGAATCGATCCCCACAGGAAGAACGACAGCCGGGACGCCAGGTCGACGTCGGCGATCCGGTAGACCTGCCCGCCCGTGAGGCCCGCCGGCGCCTCCTCGACGCGGAAGAGGAAGTGCAGGCTGGCGAGCATCGCCTGGAGCGCGGTGCGGATGCCGCCCTCGAAGCCGCCGGTCTTCGCGCCCTGCGCGTAGAACGGCATCAGCTCCTCGAGGTCGCCCGCCGCGAGCGGCCGCCGGTAGGCCTCGCTGGCCAGCCGGCCGATGATCGACTTCGCGCACGGCTCGGCCTCGGCCGGCGCCGTCGGCCGGCACGAGAAGATCCGGCGCCGCGTCGGGTTGTCCGACACGCCGCTCGTCTCGAATGGCCCGACGATGGCCAGGTTGCGGAGGTGCGGCAGCGTGGTCACGCCGTAGCCGACGCCGATCTGCGTGTCGGCCAGCGTGTGGTCGATCGGCCGGATGAGGTCGGGCTCCACGCCCTCGAACTCCTGGAGGAACGTCGCCGCGACCTTGTGCGGCCCGGCGCGGACGTCGAGCGGCTCGGTCGACACGGTCAGGCCGTCGGGATCCGACTCGGAAATCCACCGGTCCACCTTCACGAGCGCGACGCGCGCGCCGTCGATCGAGACCTCCATCTGGATGTCGCCGATCGTGCGACCGAAGAGCGCCCCGGTCGGCTCGCCGTGGAGCAGCATCTTGAAGGTGTACTTGCCGTCGGCCGGGAAGTTGTGCGTGACGACCGTGCCGCCGCGAGTCCCGAACGGCGCGCCCTCGAGGTGGTCCTTCTGCGACTCGGTGCGCGGGACGTCGTAGGTCGTCGAGCTCGGATCCGCCTCCGGGTCACCCACCGCGAGGCGGCTCACGTAGGACGCCGCGCGCATGTAGCCCTGCATGACGGTGGCCGACGGCATCTGCACGTCGGCGATGTTGTCGAAGTTGGCGCTGATCGTGTCGGGCGGGAGGAAGTTGCTGACGTCGATGTCGAGGCCGAACATCGCGCGGATGGCCGAGGCGTACTCCGCGCGGTTCAGCCGCTGGAACGACCGGCGCCCCGGGTTCGGGTGCGCCGAGGCCGCCGCGTCGAGCGTGGTCTCGAGCGCGGTGACGAGGTTCATGCGCGTCGCCTGATCGGGCTTGCGGGCGTCGCGCGGCGGCATCATGCCGGTCCGCAGCTTGCGGATCATCTTCTCCGCCAGCTCGGGCTTCTCGGTGGCCTTGGCCACGTCGAACCCGGAGAGCGACAGCCCGCCGCGCTCCATCATGTCGTTGTGACAGGTGACGCAGTACTCGCGGATCGTGTCGTTCTGCGCCTGGAGGGACTCTGGCGACAGGCCCGCATGCGAGGCGGCGGCCGCCGGCGAGGCGAAGCGGGGGGACGCCGCCAGGGGAGCGCCCAGCAGACCGGCGCGCACCATCACCACGGAGCCCAGAAGCCCCGTAACCAGCACAGGAATAAAAAGTTTCCGCATAGGGCCCAGCGTCAAAGACTACACCCGGGGTCCACTTTTGTCAGTACCCCCGGGTTCGAGAGGCGATATATCGCCACGCGAGGCATGCCAGCGGCCTCAGAGGACACCGGCCAGGGAGCCTTTCGCGGCGCGATGCGGGTGTTACGATACGCGCCGGCTGTTCGTTTCCATGACGTCCATCCGGGCCTTCGTGTTGTGTTCGATCGTCGGAGCGCAGCTGTGGATGGCGCCGGCGGCCCAGGCCCGGCAGGCGGGAACACGCCAGGGCGATCCCGCCCGGGCCCCGGCGGACGGCATGCCAGCCGGCCCCGTCGTCACCGACATCAACACGATCGATCACGAGACCTTCCGGGCGGTGGCGGCACGCCTGCCCGACGGCCGGGCGCCGACGATCGATGGACGCCTCGACGAGGACGTCTGGGCGCTGGCGCCGGCGCAGGGCCGGTTCATTCAGCGCGAGCCCGCCTTCGGGTGGGCGTCCACCGAGCGGACCGAGTTCCGCATCCTCTACGACGACCGGACCCTGTACTTCGGCATCTGGGCCTTCGACTCCGACCCTGACGGCATCATCGCGACCGAGCTCAAGCGAGACTCCGGCCTCCGCAAGGGCGATCAGATCAAGATCACGCTCGATACCTTCCACGATCACCGCAACGCGTTCTACTTCAGCACCAACCCGCTCGGCGCGCTCAAGGACGCCAACTCGGTCGAGGAGGGGCGGACGATCAACTACGACTGGAACGCCGTCTGGGAGAACCGCACGAGCCGGGACGACCGCGGCTGGTACGTCGAGATCGCGATCCCGCTCAGCCAGCTGCGCTTCCGCGGCGGGCCGGGTGAAACCGTCTGGGGTCTGAACGTCTGCCGGATCATCGTCCGCAAGAACGAGGAGACCTACTGGGTCCCGTACCCGCGCGAGTGGCAGGCCCTCGGCTTCGCGCGCATGTCGGGCGCGGGCATCCTGACCGGGCTGCGCGACCTGCGCCCGCGCCGGCGCGTGGAAATCGTGCCGTTCCTCGCCCCGTCGGTCGCGCGCGACTACGACCTGGGCACGCCCGTGGACCGGACGGCCGGCTACGGGGTGGACCTCAAGCTGGGCCTGACGTCCACGCTCAATGCCGACGTCACCTACAAGACGGATTTCGCCCAGGTCGAGGCCGACCAGGAGGTGGTCAACCTCTCCAGGTTCAGCCTGTTCTTTCCGGAGAAGCGGCAGTTCTTCACGGAGGGCGCGGGCATCTTCGACTACGGCCGCGCGACCGGTGGCCTGACGGGCCCGGGCCTGCTGCCGCTCTTCTACAGCCGGCGCATCGGTCTCGACGCCGGCGGCGAGGTCCCGATCCTCGCGGGCGGCCGCGTGACCGGCCAGGCGGGCGGGTTCACCGTCGGCGCGATGAACATCGAGACGGAGGCGACGACGCTCGGGGTGGGCGACGCGGCGGTGGACGTCCCGCGTGCCAACTACAGCGTGGTGCGCCTCAAGCGCGGCGTCTTCGGGAACTCGTCCATCGGCGGCATCGTCCTGAACCGGACGGGTGGCCGCGGCGCCGCGTTCAACCGGGCGGTCGGCGTCGACGGGACCTTCACGCTGAGTCCGGCGCTGGACCTGTCGGTGCTCGCGGCGAAGACGTTCTCGCCCGGGACCGGCGGACGCGACTGGGCCGGCGCGGTGAACGCCAACTGGCGGACCGACCGCTTCGACACCTCGGCCACCTATCTCGACATCGCCGAGCGCTTCGACGCCGAGATGGGCTTCATTCCGCGCACCGACATCCGCAACGGCCGGGTGCAGGCAGCCTGGACCCCGCGGCCCCGCTGGAAGGGCATCCGCCAGCTCCGCCTCAACGCCGACGCGACCTACTACGAGAACCACGCCGGACGCGTCGAATCGCGCAGCCAGGGTTACGACTTCACCGTGAACGCGAGCGACAGTTCGACGGTGCAGCTGAGTCTGGATCGATCGTACGACTTCCTGCCGTTCGACTGGGCGACGGCCGGCGGCGTGATTCCGAGCGCCGGCTACACGTGGCGGACGCTGCGCGCGACGTTCACGTCGAACCAGGCCAGGCGGGTGTACGGATCGGTGACGACCGAGACCGGCGGCTACTACGACGGCGACCGGGCCACCTGGCGGACGAGCCTCAACGTCATCCCGCGCGACACCCTGCTCGTCGAGACGAGCTACACGCGCAACCGGATCACGCTGCCGGTGACCGGCGCCTACGTCACGAACGTGCTCAGCACCCGCGTGAGCTACTCGTTCTCGCCGGACCTGTTCGTGAAGAGCTTCGTCCAGGTCAACGACGCGAGCCGGACGGCGAGCCTGAACCTGCTCCTCTGGTACATCTACCGGCCGGGCAGCGACCTCTACGTCGTCTACAATCAGGGCTGGGAGACGGACCTGCCGGGCCCGCGCGACGTTCGCGTGCGAGGCCGGTCGCTCGCCGTCAAGATGACCTGGTGGTGGTCCCGCTAGCCGCGCGGTCCGGCAACGGCCCCACGGCAGCGGTCCTGGAGGGCTCATGTCCGTGACGCGCCGTCGCCCGCCCATCCTGGCCGCCGCCATCGCCCTGTGCGCGGCCGGCGTCGTCATCACCGCCCAGACGCCGATCCGCCCGGACGGGCAGGCGGCGCTGTCGGCCCGCCCGGACGGACAGGCGGCGCCGTCGGCCCGACGCGCCGGCCGGACGCCCGACCTGCCCGCGCGCCTGTCCGACGCGGACTTCTGGCGCCTGGCGTCCGAGAGCTCCGAGCCCGACGGCTACTTCCGGATCACGGACAACTTCACGTCCAACGAGAACGAGATCGGGACGCTGTTCTCGCGCCTGCGGGATCAGCAGCTGACGGGAGACGTGTATCTCGGCGTCGGGCCCGAGCAGAACTTCACCTACATTGCGGCCATCGAGCCCTCGATGGCCTTCATCCTGGACATCCGGCGTCAGGCGGCGATGCAGCACCTGATGTTCAAGGCGCTCTTCGAGATGGCCCGCGACCGCGCGGAGTTCCTGTCGCTGCTGTTCGCGCGCCCGCGCCCGGGCGACCTCGACGAGACGACGCCGGTGGACCGCCTGCTCACCGCGTACTTCCCGGTGGCGCCCGATGCAACGCTCCGCACCGAGACCCGCGATCGAATCTTCGAGCGCCTGACCGGCACCCACGGCTTCGAGCTCACCGCGAACGAGCGCCTCAAACTCGACGCCGTCTACTACGCGTTCGTCCAGTACGGACCGGGCATCACCACGCGCGGCGCGTACAGCGGGCGCGGCAGCCAGTGGACGTTCGCCGACCTGACCGGGTGGTCGACCGACGCCGCGCGCCAGGCGCAGAGCTTCCTCTCGACCGAGGCGCACTTCCGGACCGTGAAGTCCCTGCAGGAGCGCAACCTCATCGTCCCGGTCACGGGTGACTTCGGCGGGGCGAAGGCGCTGCGCGCCGTGGGCACCTGGGTGCGCGATCGAGGCGGCGTCATCCGCGCGTTCTACGTCTCCAACGTCGAGCAGTATCTCTTCCAGGACAGCAAGGCGCACGCCTTCTACGAGAACGTGCGCACGCTGCCGCTCGACGAGCGGAGCGTGTTCATCCGGCCGTACGCGCTCCGCGGGTTCCGGACCGCGGACGCGGGCCTCTGCTCCATCACCGCGTTCCTCGCCGCCGAGGCGGCTGGCCGCGTGCGCAACCACGACCAGGCGCTCGCCTGCGGCCGCTAGCCGGCCGGACGTCCCCCCGGCGCTCGCGGCCACGACGTCCGGAATCCGCTCCGGCCCGGGCCGACCCCCTACATCCTGCTGTGGATCGCCTCCGGTGACGGCGGGATCATGGATCGGTTGTCCTCTTCGTTCCTTCTCTTCATCCGCAGGAGGCACCCGATGCACGAAATCACCTTCCGGCAGCTCGACGGCGGCGAGACCGCGGTCCCGAGAACCCGCGTGTCCGCCCTGTCCGATCGGCTCGCGGGCGACGCGCTCGAGCCGGGCCAGCCCGGCTTCCGCGACGCGCGCACGGTCTGGAACGCGATGATCGATCGCCACCCGGCCCTCATCACCCGGTGCGCCACGGCCGACGACGTCGCCGAGGCCGTGCGGTTCGCGCATGAACAGGAGCTGCTCGTCTCGGTCCGCGGCGGCGGCCACAACATCGCGGGCAACGCGGTGTGCGAGGGCGGGCTGATGATCGACCTCTCCCCGATGCGCGACGTCGAGGTGCAGGTCGCGGATCGGGCCGCCCGCGTGGGCCCGGGCGCGCTGCTCCAGGACGTGGACGCCGCCACGCAGGCCCACGGACTCGCGACCCCCGTCGGCTACAACTCGACGACCGGCATCGCCGGGCTGACGCTCGGCGGCGGCTTCGGGTGGCTGAGCCGGTCGCTCGGCCTGACGATCGACAACCTGCTGGGCGCCGACGTGGTCACCGCCGACGGCGTGCGCGTGCGGGCCACGCCGGACGAGCACCCCGACCTCTTCTGGGGCCTGCGCGGCGGCGGCGGGAACTTCGGCGTCGTCACCAACTTCCAGTTCCGGCTGCACCCGGTCGGTCCCGAGGTGCTCTCGGGCGTGGTCGTCTATCCCCTCGCCCAGGCCGCGGCGGCCCTGCGGCACGTGCGCGACTTCAACGCCGCGGCACCCGACGACGTGACGTGCTGGGCCGTGCTGCGCAAGGCGCCGCCGCTGCCCTTCCTCGACCCCGCCGTGCACGGGACCGACGTGCTCGTCGTCGCGGCCTGCTGCGCGGGCGACATGCGCGAGGCCGCCCGGACACTGGCCCCGATGCGCGGGTTCGGTGCGCCGCACGCCGACGCGATTGCGCCGCACCCGTACGCGGGCTTCCAGCAGGCCTTCGACGCGCTCAACGCGCACGGCGCGCGCAATTACTGGAAGACGCACAATTTCGCGGAGCTTCCGGACGAGGCGATCGACGCGATCGTGGAGGCCGCCGCGCATCTGCCATCCGCCGAAACCGAGATCGCCCTCGCGCGCCTCGGTGGCGCGGTCGCGCGCGTGCCCGTCGAGGCCACGGCCTATCCCCACCGCGGCGCCGCCTGGGTGATGAACCTGCACACGCGCTGGACGATGAGCGCCGACGACGAGCGGTGCACGGCGTGGGCGCGCGACCTGCACGCGACGCTCGGCCCGTGGGCGATGGGCGGGGCCTACGCCAACTTCATCACCGACCCCGGGCGCGCGCGCGAGGCGTACCGGGGCAACTGGGAGCGCCTGGTCGCATTGAAGTCGGACGTCGATCCGGACAACCTGTTCCGGATGAACCAGAATGTGCCGCCCATGACGCACTGAGCGCCCGGGCGCCGCCCATGACGCACTGAGCGCGCCTCCCGGCGGCCTCCTGTCCGGATCGAGCGGAGCTTTCCGTTCAACCGGACGAGGAGGCTCCGCGTCGGGCTCCCCCCGCCGCGGAGAACACGACATGCATCGACAGTGTTCGCGCCGGGTTGGGCCGGGATTGGCTGTGGTGGTGGCGCTGACCGCGCTGGCGGTGGCCGGGTGCGGGTCGAGCGGCGGCGGCGGGTCGGTCATGACCAGCACGTCGCCCAGCACGACGTCGCCGAACGACCGCTACGTCCTGATCTTCGACTCGGTCATCACGTCGCACACGGCCATCGGCAGCTTCACGGTGGACACCAAGAGCACCGTGCACGGCCAGGTGGCGCTGGCGTCGACGCCCACGCCGAATCAGTTCAGCCAGAGCAGCGGCGACCTGACCTACTCGTCGTTCAGCTACTCGGCCGGGCCGGCGCCCGGCTGCACGTTCTCGACGAGCGCGCCGAACGGGTCGATCACCGTCGTCGAGGCGAGCGTGGCGCCGGCCAATGCCAACGCCGTGCGCGTCGTCCTGCGACCGTCGTCGCTGACCGAGACCATCGTGCAGTCGTGCACGACCCTGACGCAGACCATTCCGGGCATCTACTGGTTCAGCGGCTGGCAGCTGCTGCACAAGTCGGAGGGCGACCCGGGCGCGAACGGCTGGGCCATCGACAACTGGACCGCCGGCACGGGCGCGACGGTGGCGGTCCGGACGTACAGCGGTGGCCTGACGGACGCCGCCACGGGCGCCACCTACACGGAGCAGACGACGATCCGGATCGACAAGGTGAACTGACCGGAATCGGCAGCGGGCGGCCGGTGGCGCCGCCGGCCTCCAGCGGCTAGGATGGGCGCATCGTTCACAGTTCGATCGCCCCCGTCTGGAGGAGACGCCATGACCGCCCGCCGCCGTACGCCCCGCCCCGTCGCCGTCGCCGCCGGCCTCGCCATGCTGCTGGCCGGCACCGTCCTGGCCGGCGCGCAGCGCCGCGTGCAGGGCGTGCCGCTCTGGACGCCGGACAAGCCCGGCAGCGACAACATCGAGGTCATCGCCCACATCCCGCTGGGCCCGCCGCTCTCGGTCTCGGACATCGACATCGAGCAGGACCCGGCGCGTCCCTACGCCTACGTCGGCCGCATGGTGTACGGCTACGAGGGCGACCGCGGCATGGACATCGTGGACCTGCACGACCCGGCGCACGCGAAGGTGATCTACCGGTGGCGGATCGAGGACCAGGACCTGCACGTCGGCACGGGCGGGATGGACGTGAAGAACTTCAAGTGGAACAACCGGTACTACGTCGTCCAGTCCACGCAGTTCGGCCAGGGCGGGCCGGACAGCGACATGGGCGCGGTCGTGCTCGACGTCACGGGGCTGCCGGATCCGTCCACGGTCAAGGAGGTCGCGCGGATCCGTGAGCCCGAGCACAAGGGCGGATTCCACAACATCTTCATCTACAAGCACTCGACGGGCCGCGTGCTGCTGCTCTCGACGGTCTCGGGCCCGTACGCGCACGTCTATGACCTCGGGCTGGTGGTCGAGGGCAAGCTGTCCGAGGCGCTGGTCGCGAAGGTCCCGGTCGGCCCGCAGGAAGGCGGCCAGCGCGGCTACCACGACCTCTATGCCGGTTACCACGTCGGCACGAACCAGGACCGGTTCTACGGCGGCGGCACGGGCGGCTACTACGTCTACGACATCACGGAGCTGCAGAACCCGCGGCTGCTGGTGACGCTCACCGGCATCAGCGGCGTCAACTACGGCCACACGTTCACGCCGTCGCCCGACGGCCGCTACGCGGTGGCGGAGACCGAATACCAGTACGCGCCGCTGCGCATCTTCGACCTGCAGCCGGGCCTCGACGGCAAGACCAGCAACGTGCGCAGCCCGATCGCCGCCTGGACGGCCGACTGGCGCAACCTCGTCCACAACCACGAGGTGCGCTGGCCGTACGTCTTCGTCTCGGGCTACCTCGACGGCCTGCAGGTGTTCAGCCTCGAGGACCCGACCGACCCGGTGACGGTGGCCTACTACGACACCTACGTCGGCAACGGCATCGAGGGCCGGCCGAAGATGTTCAACGGCGCCTTCGGCGTGGACGTCCGCAACGCGGACGGCTTGATCGTGGTCTCGGACATGAACACCGGGTTCTGGGCGTTCCGCATGCAGGGCTTCACCGGCTGGAACGGCGCGGACTGGGGCATGCCGAACATCTCGAGCGCGCAGGACTGGGACCGCGCGCCCGGCCCGATGGGCGGCCGCGGAGGCGGCGGCCGGTGACGAGCAGGAGGATCGAGCTCGCGCGCGCCGCGGCGGCAGCCGGCGCGCTGGCACTGGCCGGCGCGACGATCGCCACGACCACGCTCGCCGCGCCGGCCACGACACCGGCGATGGCCGTGCCGGTCCCGATGCTGGTCCCGCTGCTCGTGCCCTGCACCGCGCAGTCGCCCGCGCCGGAGCCGCCGCGCGAACCCGGCGCGTACTACGCCATCGCGCTGGTGCCCACCGGCCGCGTACCGGGCACCGCGACCTCGAAGGGCACCGCGCGCGTCACGTTCGCCGACTCGCCCTTCGGCGTGGCGGTCTCCCCCGCCGGGGCCTACGAGCAGGCGCTCGAGATCCAGACCGACGCCCTGCCCGCCCGGCCCGGCCAGGAATACGTCGTCTGGGCCGCCAGCTCGGATCTGGATCACGTGACGCGGCTCGGCACGATCGACGGCCGGGCGCCGCTCCATGTCACGACGGCCCTGAACAAGTTCCTGGTCGTCGTCAGCCTCGAGTCGGCCGCGGACGCGCCCACGGAGAAGTGGCGCGGGCCGATCGTCATGCGCGGGATGTCGCGCAGCGGCCTGATGCACACGCTCGCGGGCCACGGCCCGTTCCAGCTCGAGTCGTGCCTGAAGTACGGCTACGGAGGCCGGCCCTGATGCCGGGCCGTCGCGATCGCCAGACGCCAGGGCGCGCGCCCGTGACGACGGCGGGCTCGATCGTGCTGACCGCCACCCTGACCGGCGCTTTCGCGCTCGTGGGCGCCGTGTGGACCGTCGCGCGCCAGCAACCGCCGCCGCCGACCCAGTCGGGCCAGTCGGGGGCGTCGGGTCAGTCCGGCCAGATGGGACAGATGGGACAGATGAACCACGACATGCACCACATGCCCATGCCCCCCGGCACGGTCGCGTGGCGCATGCCGCCCATGGGCGACATGCCGATGATGCCGGGCCTCGACGACGCGCGGCCGCCCGTCGCCCATGCCTGCCCGGCACGGGCCTCGATCCGACGACGCTGCCCGAGGCGCGGCCGAACGAGATCATCGACGCCAAGGACGGCGACCACCTGGAGCTCACCGCGTCGCTCGTGCGCCGCACGATCGCGGGCCGGACCTACGTGATGTACGGCTACAACGGCCAGTACCCGGGTCCGATGATCCGCGCGCCGCAGGGCGCGACGATCACGGTGGACTTCACCAACCGAATCGACCTGCCGACGACGGTGCACTGGCACGGTCTTCGGCTCGACAACCGGTTCGACGGCGTGCCCGGCGTCACGCAGCCGCCGGTCGCGCCGGGCGAGTCGTTCCGTTACGAGGTGCACTTCCGCGACTCGGGCGTCTACTGGTACCACCCGCACATGCGCGAGGACGTGCAGCAGGACCTCGGCCTCTACGGCAACCTGCTCGTCCAGGCGCCCGACCCGGACTACTACAGCCCGGCCAACCGCGAGGCCGTGCTCATCCTCGACGACATCCTCATCGACGATGCCGGCCTGATGCCGTACGGGGAGGACAGCCCGACGCACACGCTGATGGGCCGGTTCGGCAACACGATGCTCGTGAACGGCACGACCGACTACCGGCTGCACGTCAAACGCGGCGAGGTCGTGCGCTTCTACCTCACCAACGTCGCGAACACGCGGACGTTCAACGTCACGTTCGGCGGGGCGAAGGTGAAGCTCCTGGCGTCGGACGTCAGCCGCTTCGAACGCGAGCAGTGGGTCTCGAGCGTCGTCATCGCGCCGGCCGAGCGCTACATCGTCGAGGCGCGGTTCGACGACCCGGGCGAGGTGCCGATCGAGAACACGATCCAGGCGATCAACCACTTCCGCGGCGAGTTCTACCCGCACGTCGATCACCTCGGCACCGTGGTGGTCGATCCGACGCCGACGGACGAGGACCTGGCCACGAGCTTCGGGCAACTTCGGACGAACGGCGCGGTGCGCACGGACATCGACGCCTACCGCGCCGAGTTCGACCGCGCGCCCGACCACCGGCTCGAGCTGCTGGTGCGCGTGAAGGACCTGCCGACGCCGATCATGCAGTCGATGGAGTTCGAGCGCGGCCTCTACACGCCGCCCGTCGAGTGGAACGACACGATGCCGATGATGAACTGGCTCGCCACGGGCAGGCAGGTGAGCTGGGTGCTCCGCGACCCGGATACGGGCAAGGAGAACATGGACATCCACTGGCCGTTCAAGGTCGGCGACGTCGTCAAGATCCGGATCTTCAACGACCCGACGACGATTCACCCGATGAACCACCCGATCCACGTGCACGGGCAGCGCTACCTGGTCACGTCGATCGACGGCCGCCCGAACCCGAACCTCGTGTGGAAGGACACCGCGATCGTGCCCGTCGCCTCGACGATGGACATCCTGGTGGACATGTCGAACCCGGGCGAGTGGATGCTCCACTGCCACATCGCCGAGCACCTGCACGCGGGGATGATGCTGGGGTTTTCGGTGAGTCGTTAAGGTCCTGAGGGTCCCAGGGTCCCAGGGTCCCAGGGGCCTGAGGATGACGCCAGCGAAGCTGGCCACCGAGGTTCCAAGTTCGAACTTCAAAGTTCGAAGTTACTCGCTCGCCCTGCCTCCCCTGAAGCATCCCACCGTGTACGGATACTCGCGCGTGAGCACGTAGTGGTACATCTCGACCCGCCGGCCGTCCCAGTCGATCGCGCTGACGCGGCCGTGGCACTCGTCGAGGTCGGCGTTCGTCAGTTCGCGGCCGGCGGCGTCGTAGCGGCTGTAGATCCCGAAGCCGTCGAGCGCATAGCCGATGAGCGTCTCGACGCCATCCTGGTCCGGCAGGCACTCGCTCGGGCCGTGATAGTGATACTGGCCGCGCGCCTGCGGATGTCCGCTGCAGAGGTCCTGGACCTCGTGCGCCACCGCGTCGCGGCCGGCATCGTCGAGCGCGTTGTAGATGGCGACGCCGTTGAGGGCGATGCCGATCATGCCCATCGGCACGCAGGTCGCGTGGGCGGCCTCGACGGGATCGCGGGGCAGGGTCAGCAGCACGGGCTGTGCCGCAATGCCGTTGGGATTCGGATCGAACGCGAAGGCCGGATCGCGACGGGCGATCGGAAACCGACCCGTGGCGGTCTCGACGGGCAGGCCGTTGCCGGTGAGCACGCGCGAGACGTCCCGGCCGGTGCCGGTCGTCGTGATGGCGAACTCGGCGTCGGGCCAGGTGATCTCGCCCTGCACGTGGGGCTTCGCCGTGAGGTCCCAGGTGTCGCCCTGGATCCAGTCGCCGGCGTGGATGCGCGCGGCCGGCCGAAACCGGGTCATGCAGGACATCACCATTCCGCTGGCGGGCCCGGGTGACACGCGGCCGTCGCCGAGCGGCAGGCGGTGCGCGTCAAGGACGTCCACGCGCGGGACCGAGGCGGACGAGCCACCCTGCGGCGCCGCCGCCAGCACCAGAGCCGCGAACATCAGGACCAGCACGCCGGCCACGGCCGGCCCGGTCGCGCGTGAGCTTCTGCGGGGCATGCGCCCTCCTTCTGGCGCATGGACCACCGCGCGGGGCCGGATATTCCCGGGACCAGTCGAGAGAGCGGTGCGTGGCCGGGCCCGCCCCGGCCGACTTCAGCCTTCGATCTGGTAGATCTCGCGCCGTCCCTGCGAAATCAGGTCGTGATAGCCCTGCATGACCGCCTGGAAATCCGGGTTCTGCATCGACTCGCGGGACTGGCGCGTGAACTCCTCGATGCTCTCGACCTCCATCTCGGACACGACGGTCCAGTAGCGCTCGGCGGCGACGTCGGTCATCACGCGCATCTTCCCGAAGCCCATCTTCTCGGTGAGCTTCGAGAGCGCGACGAACTTCTCGACCATCGGGCGGACCTTGCCGGGCCTGCAGTACATGATGTCGCGGATCAGGAACATGGGCGCCTCCGTGAGGGCCGTGATTCTGCGCCTTCGGCGCCGACATGGCAAGCCCTCGGGGCAGGCCCCGAGGCCCGGCGCGCCCGGCGAAGTGCCCCGCATACGCCGGTCCGAACGCGTGCGGACCGCCGAGGACGGTGACGCGTGGGTCCTGGTGATCGGACTGACCTTAGGACCCGCAGAGTTCCCCGAGCCGCGCCGGGGCACTCGGTCGCATGGTTCGCGCCAGATCCGGCGCCGTCCCCGCGACGCGGTCCCACGCGTCGAGGCCGGCGCGGACCTCGCGGCACCCGGCCGCGCGCGTCTCCGAACGACGCCAGAGCGACTGCCCCATCGAGATGCGCGCGGAAGCGACCTGGCCGGCCACGAAGAACTGGTCCGGCGCCGCGCGGAGAATCGTCTCGCCCGCCGCGATCCCGTCGCGCAGCCGTCCGACGCCGGCCTCGTCCTGCCCGTCGCGGAGCAGCATCCGCCCGAGTGCCAGGTTGGTGAGCATCACGCCGATCCGGTTGCCCTGATCACTCGGCGCCTCGTCGCCGAGCGCGCCGATCGTCGCGGCCGCCCTGGTGAGCGCGTCGATCGCCTCGGGCCGCCGGCCGAGTGTCTCGAGCGCCTCGGCCTGCGTCGTCAGGATCATCGTCAGCGTCTGGCGATAGCGGGGGTTCGCCGGATCGACGCGGAGGAGTTCGCCGGTCCAGGCCCGAGCGTCGGTGGCGACGCGCAGCGCCTCGCCGGCGCCGCGCGCGCGCAGGAGGGCCGTGGCGTAGTCGGGCGCGATGCGCGCGACCCGGGCGAGCGCGACGGCATCCGCGGGGGCCGCGTCGAGCTCGCGGCGCGCGAGGTCGAAGGCGCGCGCCAGCGTGCTCCGCGCCTCGTCGGGCGGGCTGGCGGATGCCTGCACGTAGCCGAGCTGGTGGAGCGCGGTCGCGAGGCGCGCGCCACGGCCCGGCCTCGACGCCGGCGCGGACTCGGCCAGCGCGACGGCGACCCGCGCGTGCTCGACCGCGCCGGGCAGGTCGCCCGTCACCGCCGCGAACCGGCTCAGCTCGATCCGGACGTGCGCCAGCTCGTCCACGTCCTCCGGCGCGCCGCCGGCGGCCACCGCCGTCTGGATGTCGAGGGCGCGGCGGTAGCTCTCGCGGGCGCCGGCGATGTCGCCGAGGTTCGACACGCCCCCGCCGCCGAGGATCGCGCCCATCCGCAGGTAGGCGGCCGCCAGCTCGCGCTGCAGGCCGCGATCGTCGCGGGCCTCGCGGCTCAGGCCGTCGAGGTACTCGAGGCCGCGCTCGACGACCAGCCGGCGCGCGGGCAGCGAGCCGGGCAGGTCGGCGATCGCGTCGTGGAACTCGAAGAGGAACGCGTTGGCCATGCGCCGCACGTCGCCGAACCGGCGCTCGGCGTCGGCGCGCGCCCGCTGCGCGGCCCGCGCCTGGACGACGGCCACGGCCGCGGTCACGACGAGCGCGCCGATCGCGATCGCCACGGCGGCCGAGGCCACCCAGTGGCGGCGGAGGAACGTCGCGGCACGGTACCGCGCCGTGTCGGGCGCGGCGAGCACCGGCCGGCCGTCGAGGTACCGCGCGAGGTCGTCGGCCAGCTCGGCCGCCGAGCGGTAGCGCCGCGCGGGCGACTTGCGCAGCGCCTTGAGCACGATGCGATCGAGGTCGCGGCGGATGCCGGGCACCGGCGGCGGCGCCCCGGCGTCCTGGCGCACCGCCTGCCCCGGCGGCGTGGGCGCCTGCTCGCGGATGGCCTGGATCCAGTCGGCTTCGGTCCGCGGCTCCGGCTGGTACGGCCCGCGGCGCGCGAGCAGCCGATACAGGAGCTGCCCGAGCCCGTAGATGTCGGCGGCCACCGTCACCGGCTCGCCCGTCACCTGCTCGGGACTCGCGCTCTCGAACGTCAACGCCCGCCACGTCGTCCGCGCGCGCGCCTCGGCCGGGTCGGCGCCGGGATCGGGATCGACCAGCGTGGCGATGCCGAAATCGAGGAGCTTCGGCACGCCGTCGGCCGTCACCAGCACGTTGCCCGGCTTGATGTCGCGATGGATGACCAGGTGCTGGTGCGCGTGGTGCACGGCGCCGCAGAGCGCGCGGACCAGCTCGATCCGGGCCGGCAGGTCGAGCCCCGCGCGGTCGCAGAAGGCGTCGATCGGCAGGCCCTCGACGTACTCCATCACGACGTAGGGCTGGCCGTCGGGCGTCGTGCCGCCGTCGAGCAGCCGCGCGATGTTGGGATGGTCGAGCACCGCGAGAATCTGGCGTTCCTGCCGCAGCCGCGCGACCAGCGTGGCGGACGCCAGGCCCGCGTCCACCAGCTTGATGGCGACCTGCTGATCGAACTCGCCGTCCGACCGCGCGGCGAGGTACACCCGCCCCATGCCGCCGCGGCCGATCTCCCGGACGATGCGGTACGGCCCGAGACGCGTGCCGGGCGACAGCGCGGCGTCGGGGTCGGCCGGCTCGGCCGCGCCGGCCCGGGCAGCCGCGGCGGCCGCGGCCGCCAGCGAAGGATCGGCCAGTGCCAGCGCCGGAACCTCGTAGAGGTCGGCCGCCGCGTGCGCGGCGGCGACGAGCGCGTCCACCTCGCCACGCAGCGCGGCGTCGGGTCCGCACGCGGCGGCGAGGAACGCGTCGCGCGCGCTCACCTCCAGCTCCAGCGCCTCACCGGCGAGGTGCTTGATTCGCTGCCACTCGTCGCGCGTCAACGGCGTCGCGCCCCCGTGTGATCCTGTGGCGCCTCAGGGTTCCGGCTCGCCGGCGTCCCCTGCGAGTTCGCGGTGCAGCCAGCCCTTCGCCAGGGCCCACTCGCGCTTGACCGTGCCGGTCGAGACGCCGAGCGCCGCCGCGGTCTCCTCGATCGTCAGGCCGCCGAAGAACCGCAGCTCGACGAGCCGGCCTTGATCGGGGTCGAGCTGCTCGAGCCGGGTCAGCGCGCGGTCGAGCGCGAGCGTGTCCACCGCGTCGATCGCCTGGGGCTCCACCACCGACGCGGCCTCGTCCAGGCCGACGTGCACCTGCCGGCCGCCGCGCCGCTGCCGGCCCTCGCGCCGCGCGTGGTCCACCAGGATGCGCCGCATCATCTGCGCCGCGATCGCGAAGAAGTGCCCGCGATCCTGCCAGTCCACGTTCCGCTGTCCGACCAGCCGGAGGTAGGCCTCGTGCACGACGACGGTCGTCTGCAGGCGCCCCTGGCGCCACTCGCGCGCGAGTTGTCGCGCGGCGAGCTGCCGGAGTTCCGCGTAGACGAGATCGATGACCCGATCGAGCGCCCCGCGATCGCCGGACTGCCATTCGCGGAGCAGCCGCGTGACGTCGGCGGTCGGCTCCACTGGGCGCTCCATGGCTGGAGCGCCCAGTCTACTCCGGTCCGGCCGGCGCCCGTGACGGCACGCGGTCCGGTCGTTGCTGCGGCTGCAGCTGCGGCTGCGGCTGCGGCTGCGGCTGCGGCTGCGACCACGCTCGTGCCAGCGACCGCGACCGCGCCGGGACGACTACCGGCCGAAGGACCCGGGCGAGTCGTTCTGGTCGTTCTTGTTCTGGTCCTTCATGTACTTGACCAGGTAGACCGTGCCGGCCAGCCCGATGATGGTGGAGATGAGCATCACCGCGGTGCCGCCGCCGCCCTGCGCCCGGATCCGGCGCGAAGCGGGACGGCCGAGCGGCGCGCGCGGGGTCGTTTGCGGTTCGGCGGTCGTGGCGGTCATGAAGGACGCGGCCCGGCGGGTGGCCTGGCGGAGCGACGGCGTGGACGGGCCGGCCGGGGCGAAGAACTCCGTCGCACCGGTCGGGCGACCGGCGGGGCTCGGGGCCACGGGGCTCACCGTGGCGGGCACGGCGGCCGGCGCCACGAGCGACAGGGTGAGCAGCGGAACGGTCAGCGGGGTCCAGAAACCGGGCATCGGAGACTCCTTCGGGGCGAACGGACGCCGCCCCCTGTCCCCTACGCGCCGGATGCCGGCAATCCGGATCACGCCGGGCGCGCGGACCTCAGGCCGGCGGGTCGATGGAGCCCGCCGCACCCGTGGTCCCGGACGCATCCAACGCTCCGGGCGCGGCGACCCGGCGGTAGCAGCCCGGCGAGATCATCTCGGCGAACCCGTCGGCCACCAGCGCGCGGTTGGCGCGCCCGGCCTCGGGACGCGAGACGCCGACCACGCGGGCCAGCTCGCCGCGGACGGTCAGGTGCGCGCCCGTGAGAAAGCACCGCGCGATCTCGCGCAGCGCGGTCTCGCGGTCGAGCCGACGCCGCAACGCGTCCGGGAACCGCCCGACGCCGAGCGTCCACAGGTAGGTGAAGAACGGTTCGTAGACGACGTCGCTCGGGATGACGATCATCGCGGCCTGCAGCTCGTCGAGGGCCCTGGTGAACGCCGCGCGATCCGTGACGCCCGACGCCTCGCGCAGGTCCTTCGTCGCCATCTCCCACTCGTGGCGCAGCGGGCGAAGAATCCGGCGCGCGGCGGCGCTCAGGCGCTTCGGTTCGTCGGCGCGGCGGACGCCCCACACCGCGTGGAAGTACGGCAGCATCCTCGGCGCGATGAACATCGCGCGTCCCCGGGCGAGCTTCGCGTAGTAGACCTTGCCGCGCCGGAGCACCGCGTCCTTGAGTCGCCAGGTGAGCGACGCCTCCGGGTCTTTCTGGACGTTGCGCGGCATGACCGCGTCGCGGCGCCCGCACACGGCCAGGTAGAGCGACGGCCCCGGCCGTCGCGCGTCGGCGAGACACCCGGCAAAGCCCACCCGTTCGACGAACGCCTCCGCGTCCGCCGGCGTGGCCACCTGCCGCGCGCCCTCGCGACACCAGGCCGCGTCACGCAGGTCCTCAATCTCGTCGGGCACGGGGCCGGGCATGCGGGGGATCGTACAGGAAGGACGCGTGAGGCGAGGGTCATGGGGCCCCCGGGAACCCCAGGACCCTGGGACCCTCGGGAACCACCCTCACATAGGTTACGTCTGTGCAAATACCAACCCGATGCTCACCTCCGAAGTTCGCAAGGGCAGCGCGGAGCTGCTGATCCTGGGGGCGCTCGACGCGCGGCGGTGGCGGGCCTTGCGGGAGACCGTCGAGCACCGCGACGCGCGCCTGCCCGGCTAGGTGCGGTCATCATCCCGGGAGGCACACATGCACCGTGCGACGCCGGCCGGCCGGGGAGTGGGCCTCCTGCTGATCGTGCAGCTCGCGGGCCTGATCGTGCCGTTCGTGCTGCTGCGTCCGGTCACGGGCGCGCCGGTGGAGATCCTGGCGCACGCGGCGCCGTCCGAGGGCCTCATCGGCGTGGCGCTCGGCCTTCTGCTCGCGAACGGCCTGCTGACGATCGGCATCAGCCTGGCCACGTTCGACGTCTTCCGTCGCGCGAGCGCCGCGGCCGCGCGCTGGGTGCTTGTGGCCGCCGTCCTCATGGTGGCGACGCAGGCGCTCGACGACGTGCAGGTGCTGTCGCTCGTGGCGCTCAGCCGGCAGGCCGTGGGCGCCGAGGCACCGGACACAATCCTTGCGCTCGCGGTGACGACGGCGGCGGCGCGGCGCTGGACGCACCTGACCGCGATCCTGGCCATCGACGGGTGGATCCTCGCGTTCTACGTGGCGCTCTTCCGCGGCACCGCTGTCCCGCGCGCGGTGCTGGCGTTCGGCACGCTGACGGCGCTGCTGCACCTCGCCGGCATCCCGGTGACCGCGGGCCTCTTCGCCGTGGTGGACAAGGTCCTGCTCGATCCGCTGCCGTTCGCCAACTTCTGATCGCCTCGTACATCGCGGGGTCGGCGCCGGGGTCGGACCTGCCGGACGAGTTCGGCGTGTCGGCCGAGTTCCTGGTCCGCGACACGAGGTCGACGCGCCTCGAGGGCCTGTCGACGTTCAACTGTTCACGTCCACGCTCCGCGTCGGCGATCGCGTCGAGCGGATCCGCACGCGTCGCAGCCGACCTCCACGCTCTTCACCACGCTCTGGCGCCACGCCCGTGCTCGGCCGCCTGCCGGTGGACGCCGATGACGACCACGTCGCGGTGATCAGCGACCGGCTCTGGCAGACCTGGTTCGACCGCGACCCGGCCGTCGTCGGGCGCGTATACATCTCGGGACGCAACCGGGAGATTGTGGGCGTGGATGGCCCCGAGTTCCGGTTCCTGGACGACGGGACGCTGCCGTGGATGTCGAGCCGCATCCGCGAGGAGGGCCTGGTGCCGGGCCGGTTCGCATGTGGCTGGTGGCCGGATGGCGCCGGGCGCGGATCCGGCGCAGGTGGCCACGGGATCGCTGGACACGCTCGCGCGCTACCTGCCGGCGCGCTTCGGCGGCAGCGCCGCCTACGCGCACGTCATCGGACGGTTCCACGCGATCGTGCGTCCGCTCGACGAGGCGCTGCTCGGCGGCGTGGCGCGGCCGCTCTGGACTTCTTCGCGCGACGCGATCGTGTTCGTCATCGCTCGCGCGAACGTCGCGAACCTGTTCCTGGTGCGCGCCGAGACGCGCCAGCGCGACCTCGCCCTGCGCCGGGCCATCGGCGCCGGGCGCGGCCAGCTCGTCCGGCTGCAGCTGGCCGAGGCGTTGAAGTCGTGGCGGCTGCGGCGGGCGTGCTCGCCGTCGGCCTCGCGGCACTGACGCTGCCGGTCTTTCTGCGCGCGGCGCCGGCCGGGATCCCGCGGATCGAGGACGTCACGCTCACGGCGCGCACTGTTCTTCACGCTCGGCGTGGCCGCGCTGGCCGCGCTCGCCCGTGGCCCGTCCTGGCGCTCCGCGCGTCGCGGCCTGACTTCGCGCGCCTGCGCGACGGCGCGCGGCACCACGCGCGCCAGGCGGTGGACGCGCTCACGGGCTGGTCGCCGCGCAGACCGCGCTCGCGCTCGTGCTGCTCATCGGGTCCGGCCTGCTGCTCCGCAGCTCTGGGCACTCCGCCACGTGGACCGGCTACGACACGCGCGACGTGTTCACGTTCCAGATCGTTCAGACCGCACCAACGACGGCCCGACCCACGCGCGGTTCGACCTGGACTTCATGGATCGTTCGCGCGCGCTGCCCGGCGTCGAATGGCTGGTCTCGTGGAGAACGTGCCGCTGAACGAGTCGCCCGCCACCGTGCGGCTGCGGTCCAAGGCCGGCCCGACGCGCCGGACGGGACGCTGGTCGGCCTGGATGCTCGCCGCGGGCGACTACTTCCAGACGATGCGCATCGAGCGCCTGGCCGGCCGGACGTTCGAGAACGCCGACCACCTCCTCGGGGCAGCCGCAGGTCATCCTCAGCCGGGATGGCGGCGCGCGCCCTGTTCCCGGACGGCGACGCGATCGGCCGGCGCGTGCAGATCGTCGGCCGACGACCTCGACACCGTCGTCGGCGTCGTCGACGACGTCCCGCAGAACGACTCGCGAGACGCCGGCCCCGCTGACCTACTACCCGCTCGTGGGCCCGACGCCGATGAGCTGCGCCATCTCCTCGCCGGCCTACGTGGTGCGGACGCCGCGCGCTCGACCATCGCCGGCGACATCCAAGCCGGCTGGCGCACGAGGTCGCGCCCGAGGCGCCGATGGCGCCTGCACGATGGACCAGCTCGCCGCGGACTCGATGGTCAGCGTCTCGTTCACCATGCTCACGCTCGGTGTCGCCGCGGGCCTCGCGCCGCTCGTCCTCGGCGCGGTCGGCCTCTACGGCGTCCTTTCCTACGTCGTCGCGCAGCGCACGCGCGAGATCGGCGTGCGCCTGGCGCTCGGCGCGCGCGAACGGACGTGCGCTGGATGGTGGTCCTGCAGGGCGCGCGGGTCACCGGCATCGCGGTCGGCGTGATGGTCGCCGTCGCCGCCACGCGCGCGCTCGGCAGCCTCCTCTTCGACGTCGCGGCCGTCGACGCCGCGACGTTCGTCGCGATGTCCACCTCGGCGTTGTCGTCGGCCTGGTGGCCAGCTACGTGCCGGCCTGGCGCGCGTCCGCTGGTGATCCGATCGTGTCGCTGCGGGGAGTAGCAGAGGGTCCCGAGGCCTGGAAGGTGGGGCGACCGTCCCGAGGGCCGGCGAGCCAGAATGACGCGCGTGGCCCACGTGCGCCGCCTGGCCGTCGCCCTGACGCTGGCAACTGGCGTCGTGCTGCTCCTCAGATCGCAGCGGACCACGGGCGGGCTCGCCGTGCTCGGCCGCACGCACGCTGGCGGTCGTCGCCACGCTGGTGTTCGGGCTGTTCGAGCGGGTGCCGCGGCGTCTGCCGTCGTGGCTGTCGCGCTGGGTGCTGCAGGTCGTCGGCGCGTCGGCGTCGCGATCCCGGTGACCACGGTCACCCTGGTATTCCTCGGCTTTCGGCTCGACGCCGCTGTTCTGGCAGGTCACCACCCGCATGAACGGCTTCATGATGCTCACCTCTCGGGTCCTGATCGCGTTGTGGACGGCGCTGGCGGCCGATCCGCCAGAAGGACGCGTTCGCGCGCGACCAGGCGACGTTCGCGCTCGAGCGCAGCGAGCTCGAGCGACAGGCGCTACCGATGCCCGCCCGCACCTGCTGCAGGCGCAGGTCGCGCCGCACTTCCTGTTCAACACGCTCGCTAACGTCCAGGCCCTCGTCGACGCCGGGTCGCCGCAGGCGTCACGTTGCTGCGCGGCCTCACTGGGTACCTGCGCGTCGGTCCCCGCGATCAACGACCCGGCGGCGACGCTCGGCGCGAGGTCTGTTTCGTCACGGGCCTACCTCGACCTGATGCGGATGTGGATGCCCGACCGGCTGCATTACGAGCAGCACGTGGACGAGGCGGCGCTCTCGGTGAAGTGTCCGCCGGTCACACTGCTGACGTGCTGGTGGAGAACGCGGTGCGACACGGCATCGATCCCAGCGAGGACGGCGGCCGCATCGTCATCGACGTCCGGCGGCAGGGCAGCGCTGCGTGATCCGCGTCATGACACCGGCGTCGTATTCGCGCCTCGCAGGCCTCTTTCGGCACCGGGGCCAGGCGATGCCCGCGAGCGGCTCCAGCTGATGTTCGGCGGCGAGTCTGCCCGCGTCGTCGCACAGGAATCGCGCGGCGTCTGCGCTGAGCTCGACGTCCCGGTGCGGGCCTGAGGGCCGGGAGATGTCACGACCGACCGCTCTCATCGCCGACGACGAACCGCCCTGCGGACGCTGCGGCGCCAGCTCGCCGTCGCCTGGCCGGAACTCGACGTCGGGCCGAGGCGCGAAACTTGCCGAGGCGATCGCGCGGTTCGACGGTCAGCCCGCCGTCTGCTTCCTCGACATCCGGATGCCCGGCCTCTCCGGCCTGACGCGACGCACATCGGACGTCGCGCGCACATCGTGTTCGTCACGGCCTACGACCGCTACGCGATCCAGGCGTTTTGGCGGCTGGCGCTCGATTACCTGCTCAAGTTCGTCGAGCCTGCGCGGTCGCCGAGACCGTCGCGCGGCTGAAGGAACGCGTCGCCGCGGCCACGCCGGCGGTGAACACCGCCTCCGCGATCGAGGCGCTGGCCACCCGGCTCGCGGACCTTCACGCCGCGGAAGGCGCCGCCGGCGCGCCCCGGCGTGGCTGCGGATCCGCGCGCAGGCCGGGCAGACGCTCCGCCTGATTCCCGTGGATGACGTGGACTACCTTGCGGTCCGACGCGAAATACACGGTGGTCGCGTGACGACGAGGACGGGACGGCCACAGGCGAGGCAGTGGCATGGACCGCGCTGAAGGACCTGGTGCCGCAGCTCGATCCGGCACGCTTCGCGCAGGTCCACCGCTCGGTCGTCGTCAACCTCGGCGCGATCAGCCACGTCACGCGGCAGGATCACGACCGGGCGGACATCCACCTGAAGCGGCGGCCGGACGTCCTGCCAGTCAGCCGGCGCTACCTCCACCTGTTCCGGCAGATGTAGCTCGTCGGCGCCTGGCGCCGTCCATGCCCCGATCGCCGCCGTCCGTCGCATGGCCCGCCGAATCGCCCGGCGTTGCGCCAGAGTGGCGGCATGCGCGACCCCGGCGCCTTCTGGCCGCAACGGGCCGCCCGGCTGAGCGGCCTCCTCTACGCGATCATCATCGCCGCCGGCATCCTCGCCGAGCTGGTCGTCCGCGAGCGGCTCCACGTGGCCGGCGACGCCGCGGCGACCGCCGATCGGATCCTGGCGAACGAGGCGCTGTTCCGGTGGGGATTCGCGGCCGAGCTCTTCGCCGCGCTGTGCGTGATCCCGCTCATCTACCTGCTCTACGAACTGCTGAAGGACGCGAACCGGCACGTGGCCCGCACGGCCATCTTCTTCTCGCTGGTCGGCACGGCCGTGCAGGTCACCGCGCTGCTCGGCCACTTCGCGCCGCTCAGCCCGCTGAAGACGTCATGGCCGCCGGCCTGACGACTGACCACACCCGCGCCCTCACCGACGTGGCCCTCCGCCTGCAGAGCGTCGGCTACGCGATGGGGCTCGCGTTCTTCGGCGGGACGATGCTGTGCCGCGGGGCATTCGATCGTGCGCTCGGCGCTCCTGCTGCGGGTCATCGGGATCGCGCTGATGATCGAGGGCATCGTGGTACGGCGCGAACAGCTTCACCGATTCCCGTCGCGCCGCCGTTCGCCAGGGCCGTGTTCCAGGTCCTGATGGTGACCGGCCTGGCGGAGCTGGCCCTGTGCGTCTGGCTGCTCGTGAGGCACGACGCGCGGCGGTGGCGGGCCTTGCGGGAGACCGTCGAGCACCGCGACGCGCGCCTGCCCGGCTAGGTGCGGTCATCATCCCGGGAGGCACACATGCACCGTGCGACGCCGGCCGGCCGGGAGTGGGCCTCCTTGCCGATCGTGCAGCTCGCGGGCCTGATCGTGCCGTTCGTGCTGCTGCGTCCGGTCACGGGCGCGCCGGTGGAGATCCTGCGCACGCGGCGCCGTCCGAGGGCCTCATCGGCGTGGCGCTCGGCTTCTGCTCGCGAACGGCCTGCTGACGATCGGCATCAGCCTGGCCACGTTCGACGTCTTCCGTCGCGTGAGCGCCGCGGCCGCGCGCTGGGTGCTTGTGGCCGCCGTCCTCATGGTGGCGACGCAGGCGCTCGACGACGCAGGTGCCGTCGCTCGTGGCGCTCAGCCGGCAGGCCGTGGGCGCCGAGGCACCGGACACAATCCTTGCGCTCGCGGTGACGACGGCGGCGGCGCGGCGCTGGACGCACCCGACCGCGATCCTGGCCATCGACGGTGGATCCTCGTTCTACGTGGCGCTCTTCCGCGGCACCGCTGTCCCGCGCGCGGTGCTGGCGTTCGGCACGCTGACGGCGCTGCTGCACCCGGCCGGCATCCCGGTGCGCGGCCTGCCGGGCTACGGCGCCATCGCCCGGATGGGGCCGCCGATGGCCCTCGGGCAGCTGGTGCTGGCGGCGTGGTTGATCTGGCGGGGTTCGGGGAGGGTGGGACCCGGCAGCCGGGTGACCACCTGCGCGACCGGCGCGGGAGCCTCCCGTCCGTCCGCACCATTTTCCGCAGGCCACGTGAAGGCACGCTGCAGAGAGCCGCTGGAGCCTGACGGCGGCCCGCTCCAGGCCGCCGTCTCACCGTCCTGCCGCCCGGTCGCGCCGCGCCACGACGTCGAGCGTCACTTCCAGCGCGTCCTTCACGCGCACTGTGCCGAGCCCGGCGGTGACGGGCTCGATCCCGAAGTCCGTCTGCTTGAACCGGCACGTGCCGGTCAGGCGCAGGACGTCGCCGTCGACGGTCACCGGGCCCGTGACGTCGATCGATCGCGTCACGCCATAGCCTCAGGTCGCCGGTCACGACGGCGTTCAGCGCCATCGGTGCCGGTGGTGGACGCGTCGTCCGGCGCCGCATCGGCCGGCCTCACATCGACCGACGTCGAGTCGAACGAGATCATCGGATACCGCGCGACATCGAGGACCTCCGGACCGAGCATCGTCCGCTGCACCTCGGGTACGTCGTCGGGCGGCTCGCCTTCGGGATCGACGCGCAGGGCACCGGCCTCGAACGCCAGATGCACGACCGATCGCCCGGGCGCGTCGCGATCGAACGCGATCGTCCCCGACAGGCGTGGCGCGTGGATCTCGTGCGTGTGCCCGACAAAGCCAAACAGTCCGGTCTTCCCGACGAGGATCGTCACGTGGCTGGCCGCGGCGTCGATCGTCCAGGTTCCCATGGCCCGTGGCCCGGCGAAGATGGGGGCGACCAGAAGCGACGTGAACAGTGCGACGGAGCGCAGGGACATGAGGATCGAAGGTGCAAGACGCCTGCCACGGCGGACGACGGCCCGTCGCCCGCCTCGCCGCTGACGACGACGGTGGGCGGCCGGCGGCGTCCATGGCGACGGACATCGAAGCTGCTCGGGGCGATGGCGGTGCGCGCTCGCGTGGAGGAGTGATCGTCGATCGAAGGGGCTGGCGCGCCCGGCAGGACTCGAACCTGCGACCCTCGGCTTAGAAGGCCGATGCTCTATCCACCTGAGCTACGGGCGCGTGTGGGCATTGTACGAGGTCCTGAGGGTCCCCGGGCCCCGTTCGAACTTTCGCGCCGAATGCGGGATCATGACCCCATGCACTCGAGCCTCGCCGAAGGGCGTGCGGCGTTCGCGCGGGAGGCGTGGGCGGAGGCGTACGCGCGGCTGGCGGAGGCCGACGGTGAGTCGCCGCTCGAGGCCGAGGATCTCGACCGGCTCGCCACGGCGGCGGTGCTCGTCGGACGCGAGGCCGAGGGGGCCGGCGCGCGGGCGCGCGCGTACCAGGCCTTCCTCGACCGCGGCGAGACGCGTCGCGCGGCACGAAGCGCCTTCTGGATGGCCTTCGCGCTGTTCGAGCGGCGCGGCCAGCAGGCGCAGGCCGGCGCGTGGATGACCCGCGCCAGACGCCTGCTCGACTCGACGCCCGGCGGCGCGACGCCGTGCGCCGAACAGGGCTTCCTGCTGTGCGCGGCCGGCCTGCAGATGATGGAGGCCGGCGATCCCCACGGCGCGCAGGCGCACTTCGAACGCGCCGCGGCGATCGGCGCCGCCTGCGGCGATGCGGACGTCACCGCGCTCGCCCGCCAGGCCATCGGTCGCGGACTGATCCGCCAGGGCCGTGCGGCGGAGGGCTTCGCGCTCCTCGACGAAGCGATGCTCGGCGTGACGACGGGCGAAGTCGGCCCCCTCATGGCCGGCGTCGTCTACTGCAGCGTCATCAGCGCCTGCCACGACGCGTTCGACTGGCCTCGCGCGCAGGAGTGGACCAGCGCGCTCGCCGGGTGGTGCGACGCGCACCCGGACATGGTGCCGTTCCGCGGCGCCTGCCTGGTGCGCCGCTCGGAGGTGCTGCAGCTCCACGGCGACTGGCCGCACGCCCTCGACGAGGCGCGGCGGGCGTGCGACTGGCTGCGACGGCAGCCCGACCGGCCGGATCTCGGCCTCGCCCTCACGCAGCTCGCCGATCTGCACCGCCTGCGCGGCGATCTCGACGAAGCGGACCGGACCTATCGGGCCGCGAGCCAGGCCGGCGCCCGCGTTCTGGCCGGCCTGCCCCTGCTGCGCCTCGCGCAGGGCGAAGCCGAGGCGGCGTGCGCCGCCGTCCGCCGGGCCCTCGAGGACACGCGCACGCCGCGCGCCCGCGCGCTGGTGCCGCTGCGCGTCGCCGTCGAGGTGCGGCTGCGGAGGGTGACGTCGCCGGCGCGCGCGAGGCGGTGCCGACGCGCTCGCCCGCTTCGCCGCCGAGGTGGACGCGCCCTACCTCCACGCGGCGGCCGCGACCGCCGCCGGCGCCGTCGCGCTCGAGACCGGAGACACGGGCGCCGCGCTCACCGCGCCCGAGACGCGCAGGCGCGCTGGGCCGACCTCGACGCGCCAGACGAGCTCGGCGCGTCCGCGCGCTCGTCGGCCGCGCCTGCCAGCGGATGGACGACCACGACGGCGCCGCCTCGAGTTCGACGCCGCGACCGAGATCTTCGAGCGCCTGGTCGCTGCACCCGACAGACACGCGTCGCCGCGTGGGCCGCCGACGCCGCGCGCCCGCCGGACACCCGGGGCGACCTGACTGGCCGCGAACCGCCGAGGTCCTGCGTCTCGTGGCCACCGGGCGCACCAACCGGGCCATCGCCAGCCGACCTCGGCATCAGCGAGAAGACCGTCGCGCGGCACGTGAGCAACATTCGACAAGCTGACCTGTCCTCCCGACCGCCGCCACGGCCTACGCCTACGAGCACCGCCTCGTCTGAGCGTGGGTCGAATTACCCATCCCCGCGCCTCCCCGCCTGCACAGTCCGGCCGATGCCTTCGGGCCCCCGGGTTCGCGACGATGAGGGCAGATGGAGGGCCTCATGCACGACACCGGCATCACCCAGCGTATCGACACGGTCGTCATCGGCGGCGGACAGGCGGAGTTCCTGGTCGGCTACCACCTGGCGCCGCGGCGTGCCGTTCGTGATGCTCGACGCCGCCGATCGGACGGCGACGCCTGGCGGCGGCGATGGGATTCGCTGCGCCTGTTCACGCCGGCGAAGTTCTCCGGCCCGGCTTCCCGTCTCTCGCCCCACCGAACTCGTTTCCCACGAAGGACGGAGATGGCCGACTACCTCGAGGCCTACGCCCGCCGCTCGATTCGCCCGTCTGCTCCGCGACGCGCGTGGAACGGCTCGCGGCGCGGCGATCGCTTCCCTGGTCGTCACGGCCACCGAGCAGCGCGACGCGGCGCGCACGTGGTCGTCGCGATGTCCGGCTACCAGCGGCCGAAGGTCCCGCCGTTCGCGCGTGAGCTCCGGCCGACATCGTCCAGATCCACTCGTCCGACTACTGGAGCCCGTCGGCGCTGCGCGCGGGCCGCGTGCTCGTCGTCGGCAGCAACTCGGGCGCGATCGCGAAGGAACTCGCACCGACACACGAGACGTGGATGGCCGGCCAGGACGTCGGCGAGATCCCGCACGACGTGGTTCGCCGGCTACGGCTCGCGCCCGTGCGGCTGACCCTGCGCGGCGTGTTCCACCGCGTCCCGACGGTCTCGACCCTGCTCGGGCGCCGCGTGCGCGCGAAGATGCTGCACGGCAGCGGCCTGCTCATCCGCACCAAGCGCCGGCACCTCGCCGCCTCGCGCGCGTGACGATGGCGCCGCGCGTGGCGGGCGTCACGGACGGATGGCCGCGGCTCGCGGACGGCCGCGTGCTCGACGTCGCGAACGTCGTCTGGTGCACCGGCTATCACCCGGGCTTCTCGTGGATCGACCTGCCGGTCTTCGACGCCGCCGGCGACCCGCGCCACCAGCGCGGCATCGTCCCCGGCGAGCCCGGGCTGTACTTCGTCGGCCTGCATTTTCTCTACGCGCTCTCGTCCGGGATGATCCACGGCGTGGGACGGGACGCGAGGCGGGTGGTGGAGCGCATCGTTGAGGGTCCTGAGGGTCCCAGGGCCCCAGGGTCCCAGGGTTCCAGGGTCCTCGAGGAACGGATGCGGGCGTAGCCGGCCCGGCGGTCCGCCGCGGGCGTCGTCCACTGCTGGTCCGGCGTTTGCACCTTGGAGCGGTGATGTCGTGCGCGCGGCGGGTTCGTGGCTCGCGCGGGCACGGGAAGGAGGTGCCATGACCACGCGGAAGCGGGTCTTCGAACTGCTCGACGCCTTCGACACCGCGATGCTGGTGACGACGGCTGACGATGGGCTGCTGGAGGCACGACCGATGGAGCTCGCGGACGTCGAGGCGGACGGGCCGATCTGGCTGCTGACGTCGCGGCACTCGCGCAAGGTCGCCGAAGTCCAGGAGAGCCCGGAGGTCCTGCTCGTCTGCCAGGACGGCACGCGTCGCGCCATCTCGGTGCGCGGCCGCGCGCGGCTCGTCAGCGACCCGGCGCGGATTCGCCGCCTCTGGAGCGAGACCGAACGTCCCTGGTATCCGGGAGGACCGGACGATCCGGATCTGGCGCTGCTCGCCATCGACCCGGTGTCGGCGGAGTTCTGGGATCGATCCGGCGCGCGGCGCGCGTCGTTCCTCTGGGACGCGGCGCGCGCGTATGCCGCCGGCGAACGGCTCGACGACGCGCCGGACGGCGACCGGCACGGGCGGGGACGACTCTAGAGGGACGCGCTCCGGAGCGTCCGGAACAGGCGGGCGAAGTCGGGGGCCTGGTGGTTCGCGTTGAGGCCGCTCGGATTCGGAAGGACCCAGACGATCGTCTCGCCGATCGCATCCGGCTGCCGGCCGATGGTCGCGTGCGGGCGGTCGAAGGCCGTGCGGTAGGCGCCGATCCCGACGACCGCGAGGATGGCGGGGCGGAAGCGGCGCACCTTGCGCTCGAGTCGCGCGCGGCCGGCGCGCAGTTCGTCCGTCGTGACCTCTGACGCCTTCGCCGTCGTGCGCGCCACCAGGTTGGTGATGCCGACGCCGTGATCGAGCAGCTCGCGCTCCTCGTCCGGCCGCAGCCGCCGCGGCGTGAAGCCCGCGGCGTGGAGCGCGGGCCAGAACCGGTTGCCGGGCCCGGCGAAGTGATGTCCGGTCTCGCCGGAGACCCGTCCCGGATTGATGCCGCAGAACAGCACCCGCAGGCCGGGGCCGATGACGTCGGGCACGGGGCGGGATCGCTCGGTGGGCACGGCGTTCCGATTATCGATGCTCCGATCCCCCGATGCGAGGCCCGGCGGCCGATTCGGCGATGGCCGATTGCAATAGTCACAGTCTGTAACTATGATCGGGCTCGTGCCCCGAGACCCCCAGGCGCTCCTCCCCCTCAAGCCGCTCGTGTTCCACCTCCTGGTCGCGCTGCTCGACGGCGAGCGGCACGGCTGGGCGCTGCTGCGGGCGGTCGAGGACCAGCCGGGGGCCGAGCGGCTCATGCCGGGCCAGCTCTACCGGCAGCTCGCCGCGATGCTCGACGAAGGGCTCATCGACGAGCGCGACACGCCCGGCGGCGGCCAGGCGACCGCGGAACGGGTGGGGCGCACGGGCGGCGCGGCCCCGCGGCGGTTCTTCCGCCTCACGCCGTTCGGCCGCGCGGTGACCCGCGCGGAAGCGCGGCGGCTCGAGGGCCTCGTCGCCGACACGCGCGTGCGCCGGCTGCTGTCGCGGAGGCGGTCGTGAGCGCCGCGCCGGGCCGCGGCGAGCGCGGCGAGCGCGGCGAGCGCTTCTACCGCGGACTCCTCCGCGTCTTCCCGCCGGCCTTCCGCGCGCGCCACGCGGACGAGATGACCGCGGTGTTCCGGCGCCAGCGTGCGCGCGCCGCGGGGCGACCGCTCGCGATCGCGGCGCTCTGGGGCCGCGCCGTGCGCGACGCGGTGACGCAGGGCCTCGCGCTGCGCGCGGGCCGCACCGGCGTCACGGCCGGCCGGCGCGCGGGTCGCACCGGCGTCGCGACCGGCACCCCGGCGGGCGCCGGACGTCAGGGCGCATCGTGGCATCCGGTCGCCGACATCCGCGTCGCCGTGCGCGGGCTCCGCGCCGCGCCCGTGCCGACGCTCGTCGTCCTGGTCGCGCTCGGCCTCGGCCTGGGCGGCAACGCGGCGCTCGCGACCGTCGCGTACGACCTGCTCATCGACCCGCTCCCGTACCCGCACGCCGATCGCATCGTCCAGCCCTGGAAGATGCGGCCGTCGATGCGCGGGCTGGCGCTCTCCCCGTCGGAATCCGACCTGGACCGCTGGCAGGACGCCCCGGGCATCGACACGCTCGTGCGGTTCGAGCCCGTGCGGGTCACGTTGCTCGACGCGACCGGTCCGGTGCTGGTGGATGCGGCCCGGATCGAGCCGGCCCTCCTGGATTTCGCCGGGGCGCCGGTCGAGCTCGGCCGCCCGTTCACGGACGAGGACGCCCGCGGCGCGGTGGCGGCGCCGGTGGCGCTCGTCAGCCACGCGCTCTGGCAGGTGCGGTTCGGCGGCGCGCCGGACGTCCTCGGCCGCACCATCGAGCTCGACGAGGTGCGCCACACGATCGTCGGCGTGCTGCCCCCGCGCTTCCGGCTGACGCACCAGCGACCCGACGTGGTCGTGCCGCTCGCGACCGCGCCCGTGCGGCCGGACGGGTCGCGCGCGCCGCGCGCGGTCAGCGCGCTCATCCGCCTCGCGCCCGGGGCCACGGCCGCCGGCGTCGGTCCCGTCCTGACGTCGCGGCTGGAACGGCCGGACGACTGGTCGGTCGTGCTGCGCGCGACCAGCGAGATGATCGGCCCGCTGCGCGAGGCGGTGCTGGTGCTGCTGGCCGCGGTCGCCTGCGTCCTGCTCATCGCGTGCGCGAACGTGGCGCACGTGCTGCTCGCCCGCAACGTCGGCCGGCGCCGGGAACTGGCCGTGCGCGCGGCGCTCGGCGCCACCCGTGCGCGGCTGTTCGCGCAGGTGCTCACCGAGCACGTGGTGCTGTCGATCGCGGCCGGCGTGGTCGGCGCGGGCCTCGCCTGGGCCGCGCTCGAGGGGCTCGCCCTGTGGCGGCCCGCGGAGCTGCAGGCGCTGGCGTTCGTCGAGGTCCGGCCGCTCACCGTGGCGATCAGCCTCGGCCTGTCGATCGTGGCGGGCCTCGCGGTCGGGCTGCTGCCCGCGTGGATGGCGGCGCGGAGCGCGGTCGCGAGCCGCCGCGTCGACGGCACCCGGACGACGGGCGACGCGCGCAGCCGCTGGGTCCGCCGCGGCCTGAACGTCGTCGAGGTCGCCGCCGCCCTCGTGCTGCTGCTGGCGGCGAGCCTCCTCGTCCGCACCTACGTGCAGCTGTCGCACCGCGACCTCGGCTTCGCCCCGGCGGGCGTCGTCGCGCTCGACGTCCGCCTGCTGCCGTCGCGCTACCCGACGCCGGCCGCGCAGGACGCGTTCATCACCGCCCTCGCCGCCGGCCTGCGCGCGCAGCCCGGCGTGACGGACGTCTCGGCCGCCGCCCTGGTGCCACCGCGGGGCGGGGTGTTCTTCTCGGCGCTCGAGATCGAGGGACGCGGCGAGGCCGTGCAGACGCAGTTCGACGGCGGCACGGTCGCGCCGGGGTTCTTCCGGACGCTTGGGATCCCGATCCGGGAGGGACGCGCGTTCGACGAGGCCGACGTCCGCGAGGAACGGCCAGTGGTGGTGGTCAGCCAGGGGACCGCGCGCCGGTTCTGGCCCGACGGGGACGCCATCGGCCGGCGTCTCCGACTGGGACCGAAGGACCCGTGGAGCACGGTCGTCGGCGTCGCGGGTGACGTCACCTCGAGTTCGTCCGGGCTGGACCAGCCGCAGTTCTACCTGCCGCTCGTCGCCGGGCAGACGCCGGGCGCGCCGACGGTCGTCGTCCGCACGACGGGATCGACGGAGGCGCTCGTCACGGCGGCGCGCGGCCTCGTGGCCGGGATCGACGACCACGTGGCGATTACGTCAATCCGCACGCTCGACGCGGACGTCGCGGCGACGAACGTGCGGCCGCGGTTCAACGCGTTGCTGCTCGGCCTGCTCGCGGGCCTGGGCCTGATCCTCGCGGTGACCGGGGTGTTCGGCGTCGTCAACCACGCGGTCGGCCTGCGGACGCGCGAGCTCGGCGTCCGCCTGGCCCTGGGCGCGTCGCCGGCCGCGCTCGGCCGGCAGGTGATCGGCGAGGCTCTGGCCGTCGGTCTGGCCGGCGTCGCCGCGGGCGTCGCGCTGTGGCCGCTGGCGAGCGACGGGCTGGGCACCATGCTGCACGGGCTGGCGGCGGTCGACGGCACGCAGCTGGGCGCGGCGGCGGTCGTGCTCCTGGCCGCGACGGCCGCCGCGGCCTGGCTGCCCGCGCGTCGCGCGATGCGCGTGGACCCGGTCGTGGCGATGCGCACCGAGTAGCTCGAAAACACCCGAACCGCCGCGCCGTCACGCCGGCGGACCACGGCGGCGTTCGCGACGGGCTGGCCGCGCTCTTGCAGGTCGATCCGGCATGGCCCGACGCGCGACGACATCGTCCCCCCGGGCGTCTCGCGGGACGTCCCGATCTCCGCGACGCCAGTCGGGCGCGAGGTCCCGGTCGAAGGACCGACCGAAGACCGGGCGCGCCCGGGCGTTACGGCCCGCGTGGACCGGCGCGCTCAAGCTGCGCCTCGTGTCCGTGAAGATCCGCGTCTTCCCCGCCACCGACCCGCGCGCCGACGTCTCGTTCCGCCAGCTCCACGCGACGTGCCACACGCCAATCGAGCTGAAGCGCTGGTGCCCGCACTGCCAGCGCGAGATCTCGCGCGACGAGATCCTGAAGGGCTACGAGTTCGAGCGCGGGCGGTACGTGGTGTTCACCGACGAGGAGATCGACGCCGCGCGCCCCGAGTCGACGCGCGTGATCGACTTGGCGCAGGTCATGCCCCGCGCCGACATCGACCCGGTCCTCATCGAGCGGGCCTACTGGCTGGCGCCCGACGAGGAGTCCGCGGGCGAGCCGTTCGCGGTGATTCGCGAGGCCCTGGGCGACCGCGCCGCCATCGGCCGCCTGGCGCTGCACGGCCGCGAGTACCTGGTCGCAG
>JAWKHR010000035.1:0-68459 GCA_041394725.1 Vicinamibacterales bacterium
CGGGACGGCCGCGCTCTTCCGGCCCGAGCCGAGCGTGGCCCAGGCGCGGATGTTCCTGGCGATGCTGGTATCCTTTGACGCGGTATTCCTGACGCTGGCGCTGTGGACGTTCGGCCCGGCGATGGACGAATGACGATGAGGACCGCGAATCGCCTGGTACCCTTCCTGCTGGTCATCGGCGCGCTCATGTTCATCCGCGCGCCCTTCATGATCGACGCCGCGCCCTACGAGTCCACGATGGGGCTCGTGCAGAAGATCTTCTACTATCACGTGCCCTCGGCGGTCTTCGCGCTGCTGTCGGCGTTCGTGTGCGGAGCCGCGAGCGGCGTGTTCCTCTGGCGCCGGACGCCCACGGCCGACCGGATCGCGCTCGCGGCGGCCGAGCTGGTCGTCGTCTTCGGCGCGGTGACGCTCATCACCGGCCCGCTCTGGGCGCGCAAGGCGTGGGGCATCTGGTGGGACTGGGAGCCGCGACTGACGCTCACGTTCGTCCTGTGGATGTCGTTCGCGGGCCTGCTGATGCTCCGGCGCTTCGGCGGCCCCGGGTCCGAGGTCATGGCCGCGGCGGTCGGCCTGTTCGGCGCGGTGCTCGCGCCGTTCGTGTACTGGTCGGTCAACCTCTGGCGGACGCTGCACCCGACCACGAACGTCGTGATGACGCTCCAGGGCGACATGCGCACGGTGTTCTTCTGGTGCCTGGTCGCGTTCCTGTTTCTGTACGTGGCGCTTCTCCTGACGCGGGTCCGCGTCGAGGCAGAGGCGGCCGCGCTCGAGGAGGCGTATGCGGCGCTCGAGGACTAGCCCGACGACGAGAGGCGCGAGGGGAGTGCGCGTGATGAGACGCCTGCATCGGATCTGGATCGCGGTGGTCGCCCTGGCCTGGCTGGCCGCGCCCGTGCTGGCGCAGGTGCAGCCCGGGTCGCCGCAGGAGTCGTTCCAGCCCGCGCGCCCGGAGGACTTCGGCGGCGAGCGACTGCCGGCCACGCCGTTCGTCTTCGTGGCCTACGCGGTCGTGTGGGTCGCCGTCTTCGGCTACGTCTTCCTGATGTGGCGCCGGCTGAACCGGGTCGAGCGCGAGCTCGCCGACGTCCACGCCAGGCTCTCGTCGCGGGGGCGGTAGTCCCGACACGCCATGACCTCCAGCCACTTCATCTTCATCCCGTCGGTCCTCTTCCTGGGGATCGTGATCGGCTGGATTCTCGGCTCGCGCGCGGCGAAGGACGCCTACGCGGCGGAACTCCGCAAGCGCGAGGCGAAGCGCGAGCGCGATCAGGAGCGCCAGCGCGAGGCGTAGCCTCGCGCCGACGCGCGGCGGCCGGCGGTCGGGCGCGGCGCCGGTGCGCTACTGGCCGCGCGAGAGCCGGGTCGCCAGGCCCTCGGGCAGGCCGGCCTCGATGATGCGCTGCTGCGCCGCGGCGATGTCGTACTCCACCCGCCGCATCCGGATCGTGCCCGCCTCGAGATCGAGCAGCCCGTAGGCCGCGCGCGGATCGCCGTCGCGCGGCTGTCCGACCGATCCCACGTTCAGCAGCAGCGGCCCTTCCGCCGGTACCCGCAGCTCGTCGTCGGCGAGGCCCGGTTCCTTGTGCATCGGATCGCCGACCGTCGTGTAGATGGCCGGCACGTGCGTGTGGCCGAAGAGGCAGATGCGGCCCTTCGCGGCGTCCACCGCGCGGACCGCATCCCGCCCGTCGAAGATGTAGTGGTCTTCGTCGAACGGCGCGCCGTGGCAGATCTGCAGCGCCGGCGTGACCAGCGTGGGGCCCTTGGGCAGCGCGGCGAGGCGGGTCAGGTGCGCGGGGGAGAGCGCCTTCCGCGTCCACTCGACCGAGGCGCGGGCTGCGTCGTTGAAGTAGAGCGGCGGCTCGAGCCCCGCGCAGACCTTGTCGTGGTTCCCCCGTACGATCGCCGCGGGCTCGAGCGCGAACGTGCGGTCCATCACCGCCACCGGATCGGCGCCATACCCCACCAGGTCGCCGAGGACCAGGACCTGGTCGTAGCCGAGCGTCGCGGCGTCGGCGAGGACCGCGTCCGTGGCCTGCAGGTTGGCGTGGAGATCGCTGAGGATGAGATAGCGCATGTCGCCGTCAGTCGACGGAACTCCGCTGCTCGATGACGGGCGGCATCTGGTGCACGGCCTCCAGGATTCGGTCCAGGATGACGTTCATCGACTGCCGCGCCGTGTGGATCCGCACGTGCGCCAGCCGGTAGGTGTCCACGCGGGCCCGGTAGAGCTGCTCCAGCTGGGCCCGGTCCGCGGCGAGCGGGCGGCGGCCGTCCAGCGGAATCCGCGGGATCAGGTCCTGCAGCGGCAGGTCGATCCACACGGACACCCCGTCCACGTTGATCAGCGCGCGGTTCTCCGGATCGGCGAACGTTCCGCCGCCGGTGGCGACCACGACGTGGCGCAGCGGCTGCACGAGGCGGAGCATCTCACGTTCGCACGCGCGAAAGTAGGGTTCGCCCTTCCGCGCGAAGATGTCGGCGATCGGCAGTCGCTCGCGCGCCTCGATCAGCGCGTCGATGTCCTCGAACCGCCAGCCGAGGCGGGCCGCCAGCGCGCGGCCGATCGTCGTCTTGCCGCTCGCCATGAACCCGACCAGGTAGATCTTGTCGGTCAGCATCCGGTCAGCCGCGCCAGGTCGCGGTCGAAGCCCGGATAGGAGACGGCCACCACGTCGGCGCCGTCGATGGTGGTCGGCCCCGTCGCGCCGAGGGCGACCAGCGCGAAGGCCATCACCAGCCGGTGGTCGAGACAGGCGTCCACCCGTCCGCCCGTCGGCCGGCGGGTGCCGTCCACCACGAAACCGTCGGGACGTTCCTCGGCCTCGACGCCGAGCGTCCGGAAGCCGGCCACGAGGGCGTGGATGCGGTCGCTCTCCTTGACGCGCAGTTCGCCGGCGCCCGAGACCTCCAGCCGGCCGCCGAGCGCCGCCCGGGCCGCCAGGACGGGCAGCTCGTCGATGAGCGCCGGAATGTCGGCGGCGCCGAGGGTCAGGGCCTCGTGAGCGCCGTGGGAGACCGTGATGGCGCCGACGAGCTCGCCGGCGCGCTCCTCCTGGACGTCCAGCGTCACCCGGGCGCCCATCCGCGCCAGGGCGTCCAGGAAGCCCGTCCGCAGCGGGTTCAGGCCAACACCCTGGATGTGGACCTCCGAGCCCGGCAGGGCCGCGGCCGCGGCCGCCCAGACCGCCGCCGAGGACGGATCGCCCGGCACGTCGAGCGGCTCGGCCGGCGCCACGGCCTGCTGGCCACCGGCCACCGAGCACACGCGGTCGCCCCGCTCGAGGACCAGGCCGAACGCCGGAAACGCACGCTCCGTATGATCCCGTGACGCCAGGGGTTCCTCGACGGAGGTCGTGCCCGAGGCCCGCAGGCCCGCCAGGAGCACCGCGCTCTTGATCTGGGCGCTGGCGACGGGCGAGACCCAGCGAATGCCGTGCAGCGCGCCGCCGTCGATGGCGAGCGGGGCATGGCCGTCGACGGCCTCGATGCGGGCGCCCATCGCGACCAGCGGGTCGATGACGCGGCGCATGGGGCGGCGGCTGAGCGACGCGTCGCCGGCCAGCACGGTGCGGAACGGGCAGCCGGCCAGGACGCCGGAGAGCAGCCGCATCGTGGTGCCGGAATTGCCCGCGTCGAGCGTGGCCGCGGGGGCGCGGAACGCGTCGGGGCCCCGGCCGTCCAGGCGGACGGCGTCGGGGCCGACCGTATCGATCCGGACGCCGAGGGCCCGGAGGCACTCGAGGGTGGATCGGACGTCGGCACCGGGGGACAGGCCGCGCACCGTCGTGCAGCCGCGGGCCATCGCGCCCAGCAGCGCGTAGCGGTGCGACAGGGATTTGTCGCCGGGAACGCGGAGCGATCCGTGGAGTCCTGGGGCCGGGAGGAGCGTGAGAGGTGCGTGTCTGGTCGCCGTCATCGTCGCCGTCCGCCCGGCGCATCCTTGAACCGTGTCAGCTTAATATGTTACTTACTCCGCGCCCATGGGAACCGCCGACGGCCACCTGATTCGTCTGGATCTGCCGAGTTCGTTCGACCTGCTCGACGTCGTCCAGACCCTGAGCGACCGGCTGTCGAGCATGGCCGGCCTCGACGAGGACGCCATTCACTGGGTCAGCGTGGCCGTGCGCGAATCGGTCATCAACGCGATCAAGCACGGCAACCGCGAGGACCGCGACAAGCACGTCATCGTCCAGTTCGAGCTGTCGCCGCGCCGGCAGCCCGAGGAATTCGTGGTCAGCGTGCTGGACGAGGGGGAGGGCTTCGATCCGGAGGACGTCGCCAACCCGCTCGACCCGGAAAACGTGCTGAAGTCGAGCGGTCGAGGCATCTTCTTCATGCGCAACTTCATGGACGACGTGGACATCTCGCGGCGGCCCGAAGGCGGGATGCAGGTGCGCATGACGAAGAAGCTGTCCTGATTGCCTGCATTGTCCGCGCCCGATCCCGCGTTTCTCGCCACGGCCGTCCACGCCGCCCTCGCCGCCGGCGCCATCCATCGCCGCTACTTCCGCCAGGCTCCCGACGTCTTCAAGAAGGGCCCGATCGACCTCGTCACCGTGGCCGATCTCGAGGTCGAGGCCGCGTTCCGGTCGCTCATCGCCGGGCGGTTTCCGGATCACGCCGTCCTTGGCGAGGAGGGCGCCGGGCCGGCGGGCGCCGGGCCGGACGCGCGGCACCGGTGGATCGTGGATCCGGTGGACGGCACCACGAACTTCGCGCACGGCCTGGCGTTCTTCTGCATTTCGATCGCGCTCGAGATCGACGGGCGGCTCGAGGTGGGCGTGGTCTACGACCCGATCGCCGAGGAACTGTTCACCGCCGAACGCGGGCAGGGCGCCCGGCTGAACGGCGTGCCGCTCGGGACGTCGGCCTGCGACACGTTGGGCGATGCGCTGCTCTGCACGGGATTTCCCTACACGATCCACGAGCGGCGGGGCCGGCAGATCGAGGTGTTCGCGGCGTTCCTGGAGCAGTCCCGCGCGGTGCGGCGCCTCGGGTCGGCGGCGCTCGATCTCTGCTACGTCGCCGCCGGGCGCCTCGAGGGCTTCTGGGAAGAGCAGCTGCGGCCGTGGGACATCGCCGCGGGGGTGCTGATCGTCGAGGAAGCCGGCGGCCGCGTGAGCCGCTTCGACGGCGGCACGCACGACCTGGCGGGCGGCGAGATCGTTGCGTCCAACGGTCCCGTGCACGAGGCCATGCTCGCGGTGATCACCGCCTGAAGCCCGATTCCCGGACGCTTCTGCCCGCGCGGCAGGGCGAATGAACTCCAGAGGGGACACCCGTCCAGGCCTCCGGCATCCCATGACGGTGTTCCGGGCGCCGGTGCCTTGGCATCATTCGTGCTCATTTCACAGGCGAAACGGTCATTTCTTCGACGCGAGGAGAGGCGTATGTTCAGGATCGCAGCAAGAGGGATCGGCGCGCTGGCGCTGGCCCTGATCGTCGCGGCGCCGGCATCGGCGCAGATCGTCCAGTCCGTGCAGTTCGGGGTGGGCGTCTTCAGTCCCCGCGGGTTCGACAGCCGCGCGGCCGGCGACGTGCTCGTCGAGAACCTCATCACGACCGATCCGCTGCTGTACGAGATCAAGGACTTCCGCGGGCCGACGGCGTTCGGCGAGTGGATCGTCGGCTTCGGCGATCACGTCGAGGTCGCGGGCGGGGTGGGCTTCTACAGCCGCACGACGCCCAGCGTCTATCGTGATCTGGTCAACGTGGACGGGCGCGAGATCGAGCAGCGGCTCAAGCTGCGCATCGTACCCGTGACGGGGCTCGTCCGGTTCCTGCCGTTCGGGCGCATGGGCGACGTGCAGCCGTACGTGGGCGCGGGGGTCTCCGCGCTCAACTGGCGCTACATCGAGGCCGGCGAATTCGTGGATGCGGACTACAACATCTTCCAGGCCCTGCCGCCGTACACGGCCAGTGGCACCACGGTGGCCCCGGTGTGGCTCGTGGGCGTGCGCGTGCCGATTCGCGGCGACATCTACGCGCTGGGCCTGGAATACCGGCACCAGTCGGGCGAGGGCGACCTCGGGTTCGACAGCGGGTTCCTCTCGGACAAGATCGATCTGGGCGGCGGGAACTTCAACTTCAGCTTCCTGATCCGCTTCTAGCGTCCCCCCGGACCGGCGCCGGGGGCCCCCGGCGCCGGTAGAGCACGACGCCGCCGCCTTCCGCGACGCGATCGAATCCGTCGAGGAAGGTGGCGTCGTCGCGCTGGCGCGCCGCCAGCACGTCCCCGCCCTCGGCGCGCTCCTCGATCAGCACCCAGCGCACGTGTCGCCGCGGCGCGAGGACGGCCGCGTCCCACAGGTCGGCGTTGCCCTCGTGGACGAAGTCCCGGATGTCGAGGCCGATGGCCGAGGCGTCCTGCATGTAGTGTGCGAGCGAGCCCATGCTCGCCAGGATCGGCGTGCCATCCCATTGGGCCGCGAGCGCGGCGCTGACGGCTTCGCGCCCGTGGCGGTATGGCGCTTCCCACTGGGCCTCCCGCAGCATCGGCGCCTCGGACGAGAGCGGCGGCCGCTGCCACGCGACGAGCGCGACCAGCACCGCGGCCGCGGCAGCGGCCGCTCGACGCGGCAGCACGCTCAGCGCGTGCGCGGCGAGCACGGCGGCCCCCACCACGAGCGGCACCATGTAGCGGACGCGCAAGGGGTGCCCCTCGTAGAAGGCCAGGAAGGGGAGGAGCCCGGCCGCGAGCAGGGCGACCGGCAGGATCGCCGCCGGCCCGCGGCCGCGCGTCCGCCAGAGGCAGGCGGCCACGCCGGCCACACCGGCCCAGAGGATGGCCGGGCCGCCGAGCGCGGTCGTGGTCGTGATCATCTGGTCGAGCACGGCCAGCGGGCGCCCCTTGACCGGGTTGTCGGCGACGAAGAACCCCGAACTCACGAACCAGGCGCCGACGGTGGCCTTGCTCAGGATCAGGAACCCGATGACGGCCCCGGCGGCCCAGGGCACGAGCGCCAGTGCGCGGCGCGCGCCGTACCGCCGGGCGGCCAGCGCGCCGAGCGCGACCAGGCTGCCGCCGATGAACCAGCCCTCGTAGCGCGTCAGCATCAGCAGCACGATCCAGGTGCCGGCGCGGCGGGCGCGGCGGGGCGACGGATCAGTGGTCCACGCGTCCACCGTGTCGAGGGCGATGAGCGAGAGGCCGAACAGCAGCGCCTCGGTCATCGGCGTGCTCTGCAGGTAGAGCACGTTCGGGTTGGCGAGGACCAGCAGGGGCGCGGCGAGTGCCGCCGGCAGCGACCCCGTGCGGCGGACGATCAGGCGGCCGCAGGCGGCCAGTCCCCACGCGAGCGCCACGACCGAGACCGCGGTCGCGCTGGCGCCCGTCCGATAGCACCAGTCGATCTGCACCGGAATCGCCTGGATCAGGTGCGGCAGCGGCAGCCACACCGCGCCGATCTGCCGCCAGCCGGGCGTGAGGCTGTCGAGGATGCGCCGCGCCACGACCAGGTGCGCCCGGGCGTCGTAGTGGCTGAGCGTGAGGCCCAGCCAGGCATAGTGGAGGGCGCCCAGCAGGCCCAGTCCGCCCGCCACGGCCAGCGTCAGCCCGAAAGCGCGACGCGCGGCCGCCGGTTCGGCCTCGGCTATAATCGGCGGTCGGTCAAGCATGGAGGCGCGCGGCGTGCGCCTCATTCTAGATGCACGATTTCCTCCAGGGAATAGTCAACGTCATCCAGCCCTTCGCGGAACGGCTCGGTGGACCGGGACTCGCGCTCATCGCGTTTCTCGACTCGTCCTTCCTGTCGCTGCCCGAGGTCGCGGATCTGCTGATCGTCGTGCTGGTGATCCAGCACCCGGCGCGCTGGCTCTATTACGCGACGATGACGACCATCGGATCCGTGGCCGGGTGCTACATCCTCTACGCGCTGGCCCGGAAGGGCGGCGAGGAGCTGATTCGGAAACGCTTCCACGCGGCCCGGGTGGATCGCGCGCTCGGCATCTTCCGGCGCTACGGCACGCTGGCGATCATCGTCCCGTCGATCCTGCCGCCGCCGACGCCGTTCAAGGTGTTCGTGCTGCTGGCCGGCGTGGCCGACATGCGGCCGGCGAGGTTCATCACCGCGATGGCCATCGGACGCGGCATCCGGTACGGCGGGGAGGCGCTGCTGGCCTACTACTACGGCGAGGCGGCCTCCGACTTCATCCGGGAGCACGGGGCCGAAGTCGGGCAATGGCTGGCCGTGGCCATCATCGTCGGCACGGCCGCGTGGTTCCTGTGGCGCCGGCGGGCGACGGCTTAGAATGGGCGCCGAGACCGCCGTGGCTCCCGACCTGTCCGTCGTCATCCCCGTCTACAACGAGGCGCCGAACCTCGAGACCCTCCACGAGGAGTTCACCGCCACGCTCGAGGCCTGGGGACGCCCGTACGAGCTGATCCTGGTGGATGACGGCAGCCGGGACGAGTCCTTCGAGATCCTGTCGCGCCTGCACGCCCGCGACCCGCGGGTCCGGGTGATCCGGTTCCGCCGCAACTTCGGGCAGACCGCCGCGTTTGCGGCCGGGTTCGCGGCGGCGCGGGGCCGGCTGATCGCGACGGCGGACGGGGACCTGCAGAACGACCCCCGGGACCTGCCCTCGATGGTCGCGCGAATCGAGGACGGCGTGGACATCGTGTGCGGCTGGCGGAAGGACCGGAAGGACCCGTTTCTCAACCGCCGCCTGCCGTCGATCATCGCGAACCGGCTGATCTCGTGGGCGACCGGCGTGCGGCTCAACGACTACGGCTGCTCGCTGAAGGTCTTCCGTGCGGAGGTCGTCAAGCCGCTGCGGCTCTACGGCGAGATGCACCGCTTCCTGCCGGCGCTCGCCAGCGAGATGGGCGTCACCATCGTCGAGCAGCCGGTCAACCATCGGCCCCGCACGCGCGGGCGATCGAAGTACGGCATCTCCCGCACCGTCCGCGTCCTGCTCGACCTGCTGACCGTGAAGTTCCTCGTGAGCTACTCGACGCGGCCGCTGCAGATCTTCGGCCTGCTCGGCCTCATCATGGGTGGCGCCGGCGGCGCCGTGATGCTCTACCTGCTGTGGGTGAAGTACGTGGACGCGCAGGGGATTGGCGACCGGCCGCTGCTGCTGTTCGGCATCCTGCTGGCGTTCACCGGCGTGCAGCTCGTGACCCTGGGCCTGCTCGGCGAAATGCAGGCCCGGACGTATCATGAATCGCAGGGCAAGCCGGTCTACGTGATCCGGCAGGTCCTCGACTCGACGGCCGACGAGCCTGACGAGGACGGCGAGCCCTGAGGCAACCTTCGCATCTCGACACCGAACCCTGATTCCCGACCCTGAACCCTGATGCGCCCGAACCCCTCCCCGGGCTGGCGGTCACGCCTCGCGGCCGCCGTCGTCGCGACCGGCCTGGCCGCCGCGTGTGCCGGACCGCCCGCCGGCGTGCCGACGCCGACACCGACGCCCAGCCTGCCCACCCCCGCCGCGGCGACGCCGCCCGTCATCAGGTCGGTGACCACGACCGTCACCCGCGTCGAAGTGGACCAGGACGTCACGGTGACCGCCGTCGTCGAGGACGCCGAGAAGACCACGAGCCAGCTCACGTTCGAATGGAGCGCGTCGGTCGGGACGATTCAGGGCGCGGGGACGACGGCCACCTGGCGGCTGCCGAAGGGCACGGCGATGACGCCGGCCGACGTGGTGATCTCGCTCACCGTGGTCGACGGCTACCAGGTCATCGAGAACGGGCAGATCGTCAGCCGTGAGTACCGCGTGTCGGCGGACGCGGCGCCGTTCCGCGTGCACGACTCGGTGGCCGAGATCTCGAAGATGGTCGTCACGTTCCTCGTGGACTACTTCGGCAACTCGAACGTCTCGCCCGACGACTGCCTCGTGGACTTCAGCGACAGCTGCTCGGGCAAGGACGCCGAGCTCGACGACATCGTCAGGAACCGGGCCGAGCGCCTGATCTTCTCGGCGGCGGCGACGGTCGAGCGGGTGACGATCGACTCGCCGACCATGGCCTCGATCGAGGCGCACTGCCGGTGGGAGGACGAGGAGCTCTCGACGGGCCTCAAGGGCGTCGCGGAAGGCGACTGCGAGCTGACCGCGGTCTACGAGATGCAGCGCTGGTGGCTCTGCACCAGCCGGTTCTTCGCCGACACCGGCCACGGCTCGATGTTCGAGCAATACCGCCGGCGCTGGGTCGTGCCGGGCCGGCGGGGCGGAGGATAGCCGGAGACCGTCCGCGATGCCCGGTCGCACCCTCCCGCGACTCGTGCCGACGGCGCCGCCTCCCGTGGCGGTCCTGGCCGGCTGCGCGACCGCGGCCACGGTCCTGACCCTGGCCGTGACCCGTGGCCGTGCCGGCCTGGCCCCTGGCGCCATCGTCGGCGCCACGCTGGCCTGGGGCGTGCTCGTGGCCGGGGCCGCCTGGCGCCGCATCCGGGCGCTCACCCCGGGGCTGGCGATCGCCGTCTCCCGGCCCCTTGGGCTCGTGCTGACCGGTGCGGGGCTGGTCTTCGTGACGGGGATCTGGTGGGGCTGGCCGGGCGGGCTCTGGGCCCCGGACGAGCTCGATCCTCAGGCGGTGCTCGATGGCCTCGCCGCCGGCTTCTCGAACGGCTGGTACGACCTCTACCCGCCGCTCCACTACTACCTGCTCTCGGTCGCCTACGCGCCCGCGGTGGTGGCGCTGCGCGCGGGATGGCTCGCCGATGGCGATCCCGCGGTGCTCGCCGCGCTGCACCTGCTGGCGCGCGGCCTCACGGTCGCGATGGCGTTGGGCACGCTGGCGGGCATCGCCGCGCTGGCGCGCCGCGTGATCGGGGACTCCGGCGGATGGCCCGCCGCGCTGGTCGCGGCGTTCGTGCTGCCGTTCGGGTACTACGCGAAGACCGCGAACCTCGATGTGCCCTACGTGTTCTGGTTCGTCGTGTCGCTGCTCTGGCTGCGCGAGGCGTTCGAGCACGGCCGCACGCGCGACCTCGTCGGGTTCGGCGTGACCGCGGCGCTGGCGACGGCGACCAAGGACCAGGCGTACGCGCTGTATCTGATGCCCGCGCTGCTGCTCGCCTGGCGCGGGCGCGAACGCGGCTGGCCCGCGCGCGGGCTGATCGCGGGAGGCGTGGCGGGCCTGGCCGTGCTGTGCGCGGCTCACAACGTGCTGTTCAACGCGAGCGGCTTCCGGACGCACGTCGCCGCGATCACGACCGGTGGCAGCGAGACCTACCGGATGGTTTCTTCGGGCCTTGCCGGGCAGGTGCAGCTCCTCGGGCTGACGGCGGGACAGGCCTGGTGGATGCTGGGCATTCCGGGCAGCGTGGTCCTGGTGCTGGGGGTGCTGGCCATGCGGCGGGGCGCGGGCGTGCCGGTCTGGCTGGTGGCGGCGGCGGTGTCGTACTACGTGACGTTCCTCGCGGTCGTCGGATACGTCTACGACCGGTTCCTCCTGCCGCTCGTGCCGCTCGTCGCCATCGTCGGTGCCGCGGGGATCCGGCGGCTCGTCGCCGGCTGGCCGACCCGCCGATCGGGCCGGGCCCTCGCGGCCGTGCTCATCGCGGGGCTGGCGTGGCGGGCGCTGTCGGTGGACGTGCTGCTGCTGCGGGACGCGCGCTACGCGGCCGAGGCGTGGCTGCGCGAGGCGGCCGGGCCGGGTGACGTCGTCGCGGCGTCCACGCGGCCGGGCTACATGCCGCGATTCGCGGGCCTCGACTATCGCGAGATCGCGCCGACCGAGGCGGCCACGCTCGCCCTGGCGCCGGCGTTCATCGTGGTGAACGTCGAGTTCGTCGCGCGGTTTCCCGGGGACGCGGCGCCGCGCCGCTGGCTGGCGTGGCTCGAGTCCGGCCGCGCGCCGTACGCGGAGGCGTTCCGGTACAAGGCGCCCGCGCGCTGGACGGCGCTGGCGTGGTGGCCGGCCTTTGCCGACCGTCGCGAAGATCCGTTCACCAACCTCGACAAGGCGAACCCGGAGATCGTGATCTTCCGGCGCCGCGCGGACGCGCCGCGTCCCGGCCCGGACCAACCTTAGCGGCGGCGCAGCGTGCCGGGCGCCTGCTCGTAGAGCGACCGGAGGGTGTCGAAGTAGATCTCGGCGAGCCGCTGGTTGCCGGCCTGCGTCAGGTGCAGGCCGTCGGGACCGATCATGTCGAGGGTGATCTGCGGGTAGACGTCGACGGGCACCGCGCCCTTGTCGGCCGCGAACCGGCGAATCTCGAAGTTGTAGTCCTCGATCTCGTCGCCGAGCTCCAGCCCCTTCGTGCCGTTCGGGTTCTGCGGCGGGAGGGTCGAGAGGAGGACGTCGAGGCCACGCGCCTTCGCTTCCTTGACCAGATCCTCGAGCGCGTCGACGACCTGGCCGACCGGCACGCCGGCGATCAGGTCGTTCACGCCGTGCATGATGATGATGACCTGCGGCTGCGTCTCCGCGATGAAGTCGCGCAGGTGCGACCCGGCATCGGCCGCACGCTCGCCATCCACGCCGCCGTTGAACACGTCGATGGTCTGGTCGTAGTAACGCGCGCGGAGCAGTGCCTGCAGCTTGAACGGGTAGGACCGGTCCACACCGGGTCCGGCCAGGGCGAGGACGAACGCATCGACGGGCGTGTCCTCGCCGTTCGTCAGGCTGTCGCCGAAGGCGAGGATCCTCGTCTTCGCGAGGACCGGCGCGGGCACGGGTTCGGGTTCCGGGTCGGGCGTCGGCGCCGGCGGATCCGGGGTGACCGGCGGTGGGGTCGGTGGCGGCGTGGGCGCCGCGGGTGTGCTTCCGCATGCGACGCCCGCGAGGGCGCCCAGCAGCACGAGAGCCGGGAAGCGGACGGCGCGCATCACTCTGTCGGGCCGCGACGCGGGCCGAGCCCCAGCACTCTATCGAACCGCGGGAGCGTCCGGCAACCGTCCGGCTGGCCGGAGCGGGGCGCCCGAGCGCGGGAGCCCGCGCCGGAAAGCCGGGTACAATGCACCGGCTCATTCCCGATGGCCTTCTATCGCACGTTTTCGGAAAAGACGCTCACCTCCTACGGCAGCGGCCGGCGGGGCCGCATCGAACAGGCGCGGTTCGGGATGGTCCGGGCCGAGGTCGAGGCGCCGGCCGACGTCCTCGAGGTCGGACCAGGCCAGGGCGCCATCGCGCACATCGCGCGCGAGCACGGCTACCGCTACCGCGCCGTCGAGCCGAGCCCGCAGCTCGCCGCGCAGCTTCGCGGCCAGGGCTTCGAGGTGATCGAGGCCTTCACGCCGCCGATACCGGTCGATGACGCGTCGGTGGACGTGCTCTACGCCGACCAGGTCGTCGAGCACATGTCGGGCATCGATGCCGCGCGCGCCTGGGTCGCCGAGGCGCATCGCATCCTGCGTCCCGGCGGCCTGCTCTTCGTCGTCGTGCCCGACTACCTGAAGGAGCGCGGCTTCTTCTGGGACATCGACTACACGCACAACTTCATCACCACGGAACGCCGCATGCGGCAGCTGCTGTACGACGGCGGCTTCGACGTCAGGCGCGTCGTGCGCAGCATCGGCCTGGCGACCGGCCCCGGCCGCGACCTGCTGGCGGGAGTCGCGCTGCTCGCCAACATCCCCGGTCTCGACGCGCTCTCGCGCTACACGCGGACGGAGGAGATTCTCTTCAAGGTCCGCAAGAACCTGTTCGAGACGCTGGCGGTGGTGGCGCGCAGAGAGTCCTGAGGACCCCGCGCCCCGGGGGGCTGGGCGCTCGACCGGGCAGCCAACGCCCAAGGCCAAGTGCCAAGTGCCCAGTGCCTACTTGTCAGTGCTTTGGATCGTGACCCACACGCCCAGGTTGCGTGTGTCGGCCGACGACCCGACGTCGGAGGGGCGGAAGCCGGACGTGCACGAGAACGTCACGCGGGCTCCGACGGGGGACGGCACCGGGATCTCCACGGGGCGTGAGGCGTCCGGCTCCAGGTCGGCGGTCCATCGCCAGTCGCCGCTCGCGATCGTCACCGTGTTCGCCGCGGCGCCGTTCTGGACGGTGAGGCGAAGGGGTGTCCCGTCGGGCGGCGTGGAGAAGGCGACGCTGGCCGTGGATGTCCCCGGCACCCAGAAGCCCGCCGGCTCGAGGAAGACCGCTTCGTCGCGGACGAAGACGTCGACGTCCCCCAGCCGCGCGGTGCGGGTGGCCGGCGTGCCGGAACCGAGCGCCATCGGCGTGAGCGTGACGGGCCAGCCGATCATGTTCACCTGGTCGCTCAGCGCGCCGAGCACCAGTGGTTCGGCGCCGCCGGCCAGATCGACGTCCCGTCCCGCACCGCCGAGCGCACCCGGCTCGAACGTGCGCAGGGGGGCCGGGCTCGTGCCGACCGTGAGCGTGACCGTCTCGTTCCGCGCATCGCGCTCACCGGGCGCGCCGGGCCCACTGTTGGTGCCCTCTCCGACATCGCCCACCTGCAACCGGTAGAGCCCCGGCGGCACACGCGGGAAGACCAGCACCTGCACCTGCTCGCGGTACGTCCCGAGCTGCTCCGGGTGGATCACGAGGCCTGGCGCCTCGGCCCGGGCGCGGCTGACGCGAAACGGCCGGATGGTCACGGTGTCCCGGCCCTCCCCGAGATCCGCCGCGACCGCCAGCTGCGACCGCGCGGGATCGAGCGGCGACGATCGGGTCATCGCCCAGCCCGCAGGCCCCAGCACGAACAGGCTCGCCAGCAGCCACGTGGCCGTGGCCAGGCGCCAGTCGCCGGGTGACCAGTCACGGCCGGCCCCGGCGCGGCGCGCCAGGAGCCAGAGGCCGGCACAGACCGATCCGGCCACCGCCACGTGCCCGACGAACGCGGCGTCGCCCGCCCAGAAGAAGCTTGGGAAGATCCTCGGCAGGTTCGTGACCGGCGAGAGCCACTCGAGCCAGAGTGCCTGGGCGTCGCGGACGTTCCAGGCGAGCGCGCCGCGCGAGGCGATGAGCAGCGCCGCCACACCGACCGACACCGCGAGCAGCAGCCGGAGCAGCGCGCGGCCGGCGCGATCGGCCGTGTGCCAGGCGATGGCCGAAGGCAGCGCCAGCAGCGGCGCGACGGCGACCAGGAACCGCGCGGGCGCGCTCGGCAGGCCGGCCCACCACATGCGGAACAGGGTGACGACGGCGAGGTAGCCCAGGACGGCCGCGGCCGCGCCCCACATCGTCCGGCGTACCGGGGCCGCGACCGGTCGCACGAAGCCGACGAGCGCGACCGCCAGCACCGGCGCATGGGCCATCATGCCGAACTGCTGGTCGAAGAGCAGACCGAGGATGCCCTGCGCGATCCATCCGAGCCGGGCCTCGTCGTCGCCGCCGTACGGCGCGCGCGGGTCGGGCACCCCGTAGATGAGATCGAAGAACGCGAACCACAGCATCGCGCTCACGAGGGGAGCCGCGAGCAGCACCGCGACCTGCCGGCGGCGCGCGCCCGGCGTCCCGGGGCCGCGCAGGATCTGCCAGGTCAGCAACGCGCCCAGTCCGCAGGCGAGGACGACGAGGCGCGAGTGGAGCCAGGGCAGTGCCGCGAGGCCGGCGCCCGCGGCGACGAGCGTGCGTGTCCGCACCGGCGCGCCGCGTCCGATCGCCAGGGAGACGACGATCGTGGCGGCGACGATGAAGGCGGCCGGCGCGTCCGGAAAAATCGCGGACGCGTGCAGCAGGAAGGTGGCCGAGAGCGCGACGGCGGCCCAGGCGAACCAGGCCGCCGACGCGTCGCCGGTGGCACGCCAGCCGATCCACCAGACGAAGCCGCCGGTGCCCGCCGAGAGCAGCAGCAGGAACAGCTGCGCGCCGCGCCAGCCGAACGCCGCGTAGGCCGGCAGGACGAGCACGGGCGTTCCGGGCGCGTGAATCGAGTAGATCTCGCCGGACTGCCCGCGGACCGTGAAGTCCGGCACGAGGCGGCCGTCGCGGTAGAAGTCCGCGTACTCGCGGTTGTCGTGGTTGTTCTCGATGCGCAGGTCGCCGTCGGCCAGCAGGCTCTGCGTGATCATCAGGTAGTGCGGCTCGTCGCCACGAAGCCGGGAGCCCGTGAGGCCGAGCGACAGCCCGCCGGCCAGCAGCGTCAGGATCACGGCGACGGTCACGGCGCGGGACGGACTGCCGGCGGTGGCGGGCAGCAGCCGGCGCAAGCCGCCGGCGATCGCGTCGCCGGTGGCCACGCCGAGCGCGAGCAGCACGGGGAGCCACGCGAGCGGGCCCGTGAAGATCAGCGCCACGGCAGGGAGCGGCACCGGCCACCAGGGCAGGGTGGCGGCGAGCGCGGGCAGGGCGGTCCGGGGCGCGCGCCGCCAGGGCGCGACGAGCGCCGCCCCGGCCGTCAGCCCGACGAACAGCCACCACGGCGCCGGCACGGCCAGTCGCGCGGACGCGCCGGCGGCGTCGGCGACGGTCATGGCGCCGGCGGCGCACCAGCCGGAGACGCCGATGATCAGGGGGCCGGCCAGGGGGCGGAGTCGGGCGCGCACGGGCGGTCTGGGCGTGACGCTAGCAGGTTCCTCCGGCCGCGGGCAACCGGGCGATCCGCCCGCGGACGTCGATTCCCCGGGCATTTCGCCGTACAATGCCAGGAGGCATGGCTCAGACGTACGCCACGAAGTACCTCCTGAAGGCGGCCGCCAGCGCGCCCCGCGATCTCTTCAACGCGGCGGTCGCGAGCGTCCGGCCGATTCACCCGACGGTCCTCATCTTCCACTGCACGTTCGTCTGCGACGCGCGCTGCGAGATGTGCAGCAACTGGACGAGGGGCAACCGCAAGGAGGACATGACGCTCGACCAGATCGCGACGGCGTTCGACAGCCCGCTCTGGAAGAAGATCGAGATCGCCAACGTCTCGGGCGGCGAGCCCACGACGCGGAACGACCTCGTCGAGATCTGCGAGCTGATGCTCGACAAGCTGCCGCGGCTGCGCAAGTTCGGGATCAACACCACGGGGCTGACGCCGAAGCGGGGCATCCCGATGATCACGAAGGTCGCCGAGCTCTGCCACGAGCGCGGCGTGATCTTCTCGACCCGCGTGTCGATCGACGGCGTGGGCGACATGCACGACCAGGTGCGCAAGGTGAAGCGCGGCTTCGACAAGGCGAGCGAGACGATCGAGGCCATGCGCGCGCTCCAGCAGCGCGTGCCCTTCAACTTCGGCATCTCGACGACCATCTTCTCGATGAACCTCGACGACGCCGACAACATCCTCGCCTGGGCGCGGAAGGAGAACCTGGACATCGTGTTCAACATGGTCCGGTTCACCGACCCGATGCTCGGCAACGCCGAACTGGCCGAGACGTGCAAGCCGGTCGGCCAGGAAGAGGAGCGAATGCGCCAGTTCTTCATGGACCGCGTGCGCATGGACCCGCTCCTCGACGGCCAGAACTACATCTACATGCACTACGCGGACATGATCGCCAACGGCTACCATCGCCAGGCGCCGTGCCCGTTCCAGACGCAGGGCATCATGCTCAACCCGAACGGCGACCTGTTCTTCTGCGAGAACAGCGAGGTCGTCGGCAACGTCCTGCAGGAGGACGCCGAGGCGATCTACTTCCGCCAGGCGAGCCAGGATCACCGCGAGCACATCAAGAACGACAAGTGCCCGACGTGCCTGAGCCCCTGCCAGATGAACGTCTCGGCGGTGAAGCAGGTCGTGCCCTACGTGAAGTTCCTCTACCGCGCGTCGCGCGAGAAGCGGAAGGCGCCGGAGCGCCCGGCCGCCGTCTCGGTCCCGCAGTCCTGACGGCCGGCGATCACGCCGTCGTCTTCCCGTCCGACGGAGCCCAGAACTCGCGCGGGCCGTCGTCGATCGCCGCCAGCACGTCACCCGCCAGGATCCGGTCCGCCATCGTCAGCGCCTGGCCGATCGAGTGATCCATGTTGTTGTACCAGAACCGCCCGCACCGCCCGGCGACGAGCACGTTCTCGAAACGTGCCAGCGCCCGCAGGTTCGCCTTCAGTTCCTCGAGGTAGTTGAGCTTGTAGATCGGGTAGGTGTTGCGGACCGGCTCCACGTGGACGCGGCCGATGTCGGCGGCCGATTCGAGGACCCCGGTCCGCACGAGGTCGGCCACGATCCGATCGACCCCGGCGTGGGGCGCGCGCCACCGGTCGTCCCCCTCGCGGCAGGTCACCTCGACCGTCAGGCCGCTCTGGCCTCGCGGCGCCATCGTCTCGGCGAACGCCGTCGGCACCGTCACCCGGGAGAACACCTCGTCACCGCCGAAGTAGGTCCACTGGTACGGGAGCCGCGCCGGCCCGTGGATTTCGAAGTGATAGAAGACGGTCGAGAGGTACTCCAGGTCGAAGGCCGGAAGGCCCAGGAGACGGTTCAGCTCCGGCAGGGGCCCCGTCCAGACCAGCCCATCGCATCGCGTCGTCCGGTCGCCGGCGGAGACCGACACGACGCGGTCGCCGGAGATCTCCAGTCCCGTGACCTTCGCGCCGGTGGCCACCTCACCGCCCGCCGCGACGATGCGCGAGGCCAGCGTGTCCGGGAAACGACCGACGCCGTCCGGCGTGTACAGGAACGTGGTGTCGACCGGCTTCGGCAGGAGCGTGGTGCGGAGCAGCGACCACAGCGTATCCGCCGAGGCGCGCTGGTCGATCACGGCGCGGTTCACGCCCGCCCGGGCCCAGTCGCGGTGCAGAGCCTCCGGCCCGTAGAAGAGGAACTTGCGCGTGTAGGGCCGGAAGAAGATCTCGTAGAGGGTCCGGCCGTACTTGTTGAGCACGTCGGCCTCGAACGACTCGCCGGGATGGCGCGGCCGCAGGAGCAGGTCCCGGGTGCTGGTGGCCATGACCGACACCGGCATCGCCCGCAGCACGCTCGCGCGAAGCGGCCAGTCGTGGAAGCGACCGAACATCCGCGCGCCGCTCGTGCGGCGGATCTCGATCGCCTGACCGCCGAGCACCTCGCGGATGAACGCCTCGACACGCGGGTTGTCGGTGTGGAACCGGTGCGGGCCCACGTCGAAGTGGAACGGGCCGTAGTGGAAGGTCCGGGCCAGGCCTCCGACCACATCGTCCCGCTCGAGGACGGTGACGGGCCGTCCCCGGCGGCTGAGCTGGTGCGCGATGGTGAGGCCGGCGACGCCGGCGCCGACGATGGCTAGGGACGACGGGGTTGTACCCAATAGAGGCGAACTTCAGCGTTACCGAACACCGGCGCGAACAAGTCCATCCGTCGCTCGAACTTCGCGTCGGCCTCGGGGTAGTGTTCGCGTTCCACCCGATCTACATACAGGTAGTCGATCCCCAGTTCTCTCGCAATGCTCCACGCCAGTTCCGGATCCGGCGTCGCGTAAATCTCCTGCACCCGGGCACTTGCGGCGTCGTATCCGGGGGAATTCAGCAGCGAGATGGGCAGGCCCGCCGCCATGCGGCGTTCGGCGAAGCTCGGAATGAGTGTCCACGTCTCGCGTCCGCGCACGGTCGGCTCCATCTGGACCACCGCGTCGCGGCGGGTATGGTCGCGAATCCAGGCGAGCGCCGCCTGCTCCTCGGGGGACACTGCGACCGTCCACCGGAAGCCCGGGCCCATCGACCGCGTCTCGACGTCCTGCGCGTTGAACACGTCGATGACCGTGGTCGGCAGGCCGATGGCGAAGAGCACGACCAGCCCCGCCACGGCGAGGCGCCGCCGGCGTGACTCGAGCAGCGTCGCCGCGCCGGCGGCGGCCAGCGCCGGCGCCGTCACGAGCAGCACCTGGCCGGCGCGCCAGCCGATCCAGACGTCGGCCGACTCCAGCGTGACGAAGTAGAGCAGCCCGAGGGCCACGGCGAGCGCACAGATGGCGGGCCGGCGACCCCGGTCGAACCAGGGGCGGCGCAGCAGCCCGACGCCGACGAGCACGAGCAGGGGACCGAGGGCGAGCGCCAGCGCCGTGAACGGCGCGGAGGCCGCGCGCGCCGACAGGCCGAACTGGATATCGCGTCCGGCGCCCTCGAACGTGCGGTTCCCGACGCTCCAGAGCAGCGCGGCGGCCACGGGGAGGCCGGCGACCGACAGCCGGAGCAGGCGCCGAATCCGGGACGCGTCGCCGGACGCCAGATCCCAGAGCATCGCCAGGCCGAAGGCGAGCGTCAACGCCCCGCCGGGGAACGGGCTCGTCATGAGCGCGAGGCCGAGGCCCAGGCCGGCGACCAGGACCGTACCGACGCCGAGCGTCGAGCCGCCCACGGCCGCGACCGCGAGGGCCACGAGTCCCGCCGCGCACCCCATCGAGTGCTGGGGGTTGTACAGGATCGACCGCTGCAGCCCGTCCACGGTGAACGCATTGAAGAACCACGACGTGACCGCGTCGATGTTGATCTCGCGCAGCACCGAGAGCGCGTGGCCTCGCCGCCACTGATCCGCGATGGCGTACAGGCCCTCGGCGCTGGGCGCGACGAGCGCGAGGGCGACGCCGATGGCCGCCGCGCCCGCGCGCGGAACGGCGCACCAGGCGGCCAGGAAGATCGCGCCGGCGAACAGCAGGCCAGTCGCCACGGCGTTGATGGCCAGCCTGGCCTCGCGCGACGGCACGATCGCGGGAAGCGCCGTTGCCGCGGCCGACGGTGGCATGAAATACAGCCAGTAGTAGTGCAGCGGCTCGCGTTCGAGATACGGATTGCGCGGCTCGGGCGCGTACTTCTCGAGCTCGGCCGTCAACCCCATGTGCCACAGGAAATCCGCCGTGAAATACGCCCGGTAGAGCCGGTTGCCCTCAGCGTCGCGCTCGCCGACGCGCGAGAAGGGGCGTCCCACGAGCAGCGGGACGATGAGCAGCACGATCAAGAGGGCCGCCGTGTCGCGGCTCGACCACGGCGGCAGGGCGACCGGCGATCGCCGCAGCCATCGCCCCGCGACGACGGCCAGAACCACCGCGCCCGCCCACGCCGTCAGGAAGCCGGCGAGCGTCGGGGCGCCGAGCGCCTTCGCCGACCAGAGCGCGACCGCCGTGATCGGATAGCCGAGCGCGGCACCGGCGATCCAGCCGGCCGCGTGTCGGCGACCGAACGTCGCGAAGCCCACCGGCAGGCCGGGCAGGAGCCAGGCCAGGTACAGGCCGAGGTAGGCGAGGCCGCGGAGGCCATCGCCGAGGATGACGGCGAGCAGCGGCACCGCGACCAGCAGGACCGCGCCGAGCACGACGTTGAGACGACGCATGAGCGCCTTTTCAGGATGAAGGGGAGGGGGGCGCGGGGGTCCGCCTCGGCTCGACTGCGAGCAGCAGGCCACCCGGCAGGTTGCCGATGGCGCCGAGACCGAGGAAGAGCAGTGAGAGCACCACCGCGTCGGCCCGGGCCACGCCGGCCAGGCCGAACAGGGCGACGAAGGCCGCGTTGCCCGTGCCCAGGCCGCTGATCGAGATCGGCAGCAGCATCACGAGCACGATGAGTGGCACCCAGGCAAAATACCAGATCCCGCCAGGGGCGAGCCCGAGGGACAGGCCGAGACACCAGGCCTGCAGGGTGCGCAGCACCTGGACCGCGACCGAGCCGCCGAGCACGACGGCGAGCGCCTCGCGATGCGTGCCGTACTGGCGCACGGCGCTCAGGAACTTGTGGGCGAGCCGGTGCAGCGTGGTGAAACGCCCGGCGAACAAGTCGACGCCGCGCGCGAGCACCCGCGAGTCGAACAGCAGGAGCCCCGTGCCGAGGGCGGCCGCGACCGCGGCGACGAGCGCCGCCAGCACGAGCCGGTCGTCCACCATCCTCCCCGCCAGCAGGAGCCCGGCGAGCGCCATCAGCACCACCGACACCGTGCCGAGCAGCCGGTCCACGGCCACCGACGCCACCGCGTCCGCCAGAGGCACGCGCAGCCGCGTGAGGCTCACCGCGCGGACCGCGTCGCCGCCGACGCTGCCCGGCAGGAACGTACCGGCAAAGGTGCTGATGAAGAAGATCCGGAGGATCGGCCAGAGCGACAGGCCCGCCGCCGGCTCGATGGCCCGCAGCAGCACCAGCCACCGCCAGGCATTCAGCGCGCGATCGACGACGACCAGCGCGACGGCCGCGGCGAGCCAGCGCCAGTCGGCGCGACGCACCGCCCCGGCCAGGTCGTCCCAGGCGGCGCCATGGAGCGCCCACCAGAGGAGCGCGGCCGCCACGGCCACCCGCAGGAGGCGTGCAAGAAAAACGGCGGCCGGGGACCGGCCGCCGTTCGAGGTCTCAGGCGCAGGTGTCATGACGCGCCCGTGGCGCGGAGGTCGTCAGCACCCGGGGTGGTTCGGATACGGGTCGAATCCCGGGGGGCCTGCGACGATCACCCAGTGCAGCACGAGGGGAATCGTCTTGTCGTCGAACGCCGAGGCGATGTCCACGACCTCGACCTTGCCGTTGATCCGCCACGCGATCGCGTCCGTGCTCCACGGACCGATCCCGCGCTTCAGGTTGTGCGCGACGTCGAGGCCGCCGCAGATGCCCGCCTCGATCACCCGATCGCGCAGGAACTCCATGTTCGCGATGCGCTGCGCGGTCAGGGCCGTCGGCTGGAGATACTCCGGGAAGACGTCCATGATGTACTCGACGACCGCTTCCGGATCGGTCGGCCACTTGCCGCCCGGCGGCCGCGGGACAATGCCGCGGTAGTCGAGGCTCAGGAACTCCGCGTTCCCGGACCACGGCCCGTACTGCGAGCCGAGCTCGGCGCGCGCCCGCCAGCGGTAGCGCGAGTCCAGTTCGAGCAACGCCGGGTACTCCCAGGATGACTGGCCGTTCGACCCGGGGGAGAGCTTCGGCGAGTTCATCACGAGCTTGCCGCTGGCGTCGTAGACCTCGATCCGGTACTGCAGGGCCGGGGTCTCGGTGAATCGCGCCGTGGCCGGGCCGATCCGGAAGACCGGCTCGAGCGTGTCGATCCGGTTGCCGCCGATCGGAAACATCGGGTTGGGCGCCGTGACCTTCAGCGTGCTGCCGTCGGCGGCCGCCCCCGCACCGGGGATCGCCGCACTCGGCGACAGCGTCGCGCGCGACTGACTGCACGCGGCCACGAGCGCGAGAAGCGCCGCCGTGGCCGTTCCGAACATGATCCGCTTTGACATCGATGGCGTGTCCTTGCTGCCGTACACCGAAAGTCCCGCCGGGCACCCCGAGAACCCGCGCGGGAGGAAGTTCAAACCGCGGTTCAGGTTACGGGGCACCTTACAGAACTGTCAAGCAGGAAAGCCTGTGCTACCATTCGAGCGCTTTTGTTGCGACTCGAGGTGACGATGCGTTCGGTGACGAAGCGATGGATCGGGACCGCTGCGGCGGTGCTCGGCGCCCTCGGGCTGACGGCGACGGCCGCCTCGGCCCAGATGATCCGCCCCTGGACGGGGAAGGGATACTTCAACGTGAACGGCGGCGCGCAGACCAAGGCGCGCTCGCAGACCGTCAGCGACAGCTTTCCGCTGTATGACGAGACGGCCTCCTGGGACGGCACCATTGGCGTCGGCAGCAGCTCCATCGTCGACGTGAGCGGCGGCGTCCGCGTCTGGCGGAACGTGGCGGTCGGCCTCGGCTACTCGCACTACAGCAAGGGCACGTCGGCCGTCATCAACGCGTCCGTGCCCGACCCGCTGTTCTTCGACCAGCCCCACGGGTCGTCGGTCACCGTTCCGGGCCTCGAGCACAAGGAACGCGACATCAACCTGTCCGTCGTCTACGTGATGCCGATCTCCGACCTGATCGACGTCTCGGTGTTCGGCGGACCGGCGTTCTTCGGCCTGACGAAGAGCGTGGTCACCGACGTGACGATTCCCGCGGGCGGCACGGCGGCCACCGGTGCGACGACCACGACGGTGAAGCGCAACGGCACGGGCGGACACTTCGGCGTGGACGTCCGCGCGAACCTGCTGCGCGGCCTCGGCGGCCAGTTGGATCTCGGCGTCGGGATTTTCCTCCGGTACGCCGGCGCGTCGGTGGACTTCCCCGAGGTCAACGAGGGCAAGGTGGACGTCGGCGGCTTCCAGTACGGCGGCGGCCTCCGCGTCCGGTTCTGAGAGGGACCGGGTCGGTTCTCGACCCGGCGGGGCCAGGCCGGAGCCGGCGCCCCTGAATAATGACGACAGGCCGGCGTCCCCGTGCGGGGCGCCGGCCTGTCGTCGTGTACGCGGGGTCGTCAGTTGCAGCTGAACGAGGGATAGGGGTCGTATCCGGGCGGCCCGGCGACGATGCCCCACGAGAGCTGGAGGGGGATGCCGGTGTCGTCGAACGCGACGCCGATGTCCACGACCTCGACGCCACCACCCGTGCGCCAGGCGATCGCGTCGGTGCTGCGCGGGCCGACGCCGCGCTTCAGGTTCCACGCCAGGTCGAGCCCGCCGCACCGGCCGGACTCGATGACGCGGTCACGCAGGAACTCCATGTTGGCGATGCGCTGACTGGACGACACGCCGGCCGCGAGGTACTGCGGATACTTGGCGGCGATGCAGTCCACGACCGCCGGGCCGCTGTTGAAGGCGCACGTCGAGGGCGGGCCGCCGGCGCCGGGCGGCGGGTTGCCGGTGCCCGTGCCGCCGCCGCTCGTCGCGAGCGGCGACCGGAAGGACTCGGTCCTCGACCAGGCCCCGGTGTTCGTCCCGTCGGTGTGGCGCGCGCGCCAGAAGAACTGGCGGTCGAGCGCCGGCAGCGGCGGCATCGTGTAGCGCGTACGCCCGCTCGGGTCCTGCGAGACGAGGGCGTTGGTGACGATCGTCGAGAACGTCTGGTTGTCGGAGATCTGGTAGTTGACCGCCAGCGCGAAGTGCGGGCCCGACGAGGCCCCGTTCTGCACCTCGAACTCGGGCGTCAGCGTCGTCAGCCGCACGTTGCCGGCCGGCGAGAGTGGCGTCGGCGTGCCGATCACGATCGGCTGCTGGATCTCGAAGTAGCTGGCCTTCGACCACCCGCTCGTGTTGGCCCCGTCGTCGGCGCGGAGGTGCCAGTAGTAGGTCCGTCCGGCCGTGAGCTTCTGGGGCAGCGTGATCTTCGTCTGGCTGCCGTCGGTCGTCGGCTTGATGCCGGTCTGCGAGTAGACGACGGTCGAGAACTGGGTGTCGAGCGCGATCTCGAACGACATCGTGAACGGCCGCGGGCTGTTGGACTGGGCGTTGCCGATCGTCACCTGGATCGGCTGGTCCTTGTCCGCGATCTTCCAGCCATCACCGGGTGCGACGGACACCGGCGCGATGATCAGCACCCCTTCCATCGGGCCCGCGACGGTCATGGCCAGGGGATTCTCGCTCTTGACGTGTTCGCACGCGGCCACGGTGACGGCCGCAACAGTCAGGGCGGTCAGGAGGACGGACGGACGACTCGGAAGGACGGACTTCATCATGCGCGCACCCCGGGGGACTCTTCTGTGCAGCTATCGGTCAGTCCTGCACGGTCCTGCAGTGCCGCCGGTATCCCGTTGAGCCTCAAGTGGTTTCGTTGACCGCGATCTCGCGGGGCCGGTACAATGCGCGCCGTACGCGCCGAACGGAATGCCAGCCGACCCCCGTCCCCTCAACGTCCTGCAGGTGTGCGACCACTTGGGCTGGGAAGGATCCCGCATGCACGGGGTCAAGCGCCTCTTTGCCTGGATGATTCCCCGGTTCGACCCGGCACGGTACCGCGTGTCGCTCGTGAGCCTGCGCAAGCGCGACCTGTCGGAGGAGACACTCGACGCGCTCGGCATCGACATCACGTACCTCGAAAAGGGAAAGTTCGACCCGGGCACGCTGCCGGCACTGCTGAAAATCATCGACCGGAAGCAGATCGACATCCTGCACCTCCATGGCTACGGCGCCACGACATTCGGCCGGCTGGCCGGGGCCTGGCGTCGGCTGCCGGTCATCCTGCACGAGCATGCGAACCTGACCGATACCCCCTGGTTCCAGAAGGTCGCCGACCGGGTCCTCGAGCCGTTCACCGACGTCGCGATCGCGGTCTCCGAGAGCACCGCCACGTTCGTCCGCGATGCGCGGCTCGTGCGGCCGGAGCGGGTGAAGGTGGTCTACCTCGGCGCCCCGGTGGACGAGTTCGGCGCGCCGCGGCCGGCGGACGAGGTCGCGGCCTTCCGCCGCGAGCACGGCGTGGCGGCCGACGACGTGCTGGTGGGGACGATCACGCGCCTGCACGATTCGAAGGGCAACGAGTACCTGGTCGAGGCCGCGCGACGGGTGCTCGACCAGCGGCCGCGGGCGAAGTTCCTGCTGTTCGGCGAGGGGCCGCTCCGCCCGGCGCTCGAGGCGCAGGCCGCGTCGCTCGGGCTCGGGGACCGCTTCGTGTTCGGCGGGTTCGTCAAGGACGTGGGCCGCGCGCTCTGGAGCTTCGACCTCCAGGTGTTTCCCTCACTCTGGGAGGGCACGCCGCTGACGGTGTTCGAGGCGCTGGCCGCGGGACGCGCCATCGTGTCCACCGACGCTGACGGCCTCAAGGAAGTGCTGACGCCCGGCGTCGATGCGCTGGTCGTGCCGGCGCGCGACGCCTCGGCCCTCGCCGACCGCATCGTCCACCTGATCGACCACCCGGAAGAACGGCAGCGGCTGTCGGCGGCGGCGCGCGAGACTGCGGACCAGTACGACATCGCGACGTTCGTCCGCAAGATGGAACGGCTGTACGACATCCTCCAGCGCGAGTCGCGCGCCAGGCACCGGCACGTGGTGGACCATGCCGACCTGAGCTTTCTCGCCGGGAAGGCGCGCGCGTGACGACCGCCGCCGGGGCCGCGCGCCGCCGCGCCGGCTGGGTGGCGGCGCTGGTCGTGTGCCTGGTGTACGGCGGCCTGGCCGTCGGCGTGGACTTCCGGGCAGAGGCCGAGGGATTTCACGCCGACGAGGCGACGTACTTCCTGATCGGCGAGAGCCTGGCCTACGACTGGGACCTGGAGTACCGCGCCGAGGATCTCTCGCGCGCATTCGCGCTGTTTCCGAGCGGCCCGAACGGCGTCTTCCTCAAGCGCGGCGTGGACGTCACCGGCGTGACGCTCACGACGAAGCCGCCGTTCGTCGCGTTCCCCGGCGTCCCGGAACCGGCCGGCGATCGCCTCTACTTCGGCAAGGCGTTCATCTATCCGCTGGCGGCCGCGCCGTTCGTCCGCCTGTTCGGGGTGAACGGCTTCCTCGTCCTGAACGCGCTGCTCCTGGCGGCGGCGTTCCTGGCGAGCTACACGTTCCTGAGCGCCCGCGGCGGCGTCACGGCGTCGCTGCTCCTCGCCGGCGCCTTCGTCTTCGCGACGGTCGTGCCCGTCTACTACGTCTGGATCGCGCCGGAACTCTTCAACTGGGCGGTCGGCGTGGTCGCGTATTTCCTCTGGCTCTACAAGGCCGTCGCGACCGACGCGCCGTCGCCGCGGTGGGCGTGGCTGCGCGCCCCATGGACGGACCTTCTCGCCGCGGCGCTCATCGGCGTGCTCACGTTTTCGAAGGTCAGCAATGTCCTGCTGCTCGCGCCACTGGGCGCGTGGCTCCTGTGGCGCCGGCAGTGGACGCGCGCCGTGGCGACCGGCGTCGTCTGGGCGGCCGTGACCGCCATGCTGTTCGGGGCCAACGTCGCCTCGAGCGGCGAATGGAACTACCAGGGCGGCGACCGGCGCACCTGCTACGACAACCACCCGTTCCCGTTCCAGGAACCGGGCCGCGGACTGGAGCAGTGCGACGAGCGCGCGCGCAACGCAGCCTTGACCGACGTGATGTTCGACCCCGAGGTGTTCTGGCCGAACCTGCGCGCGAACGTCGTGTATTTCTTCGTCGGCCGCAACGGCGGCCTGGTGCCGTACTTCTTCCCGGCCGCCTTCGCCACCGGGCTGTGCCTCCTGGCGCGGGGCCGGCGGCAGCCGTGGCAGTGGTTCGTGCTGGTCGGCCTGTACGGTCACGCGATGCTGTTCGTCCTGACGCAGCCCTACACGTGGATTGGCAGCGGCGGGTCGATGGGCAACCGGTACTTCATGGGCGCCTACGGCCCCGCCGTGTTCCTGCTGCCGCCCGTCTCGTCCATCGCCGTCGCGATCGTGCCGTGGGTCGCCGGACTGGCGTTCACCGGTTCGCTGGTGCTGCATCCGTTCTCGAGCTCGATCCGTCCCGCCACGCGCGTGAAGCACGGCCTGTTCCGGTACCTGCCGGTCGAGTTGACGCAGGTCAACGACCTGCCGATGAACACGGAAGAGGCGCGCGTCAGGATCTGGTACGGCGATGACGGCGTGCACGAGGGCTTCCAGGTCTACTACCTCGACGACAACGCGTACCTCCAGGAGGCGGACAAGCTCAGCTTCTGGACCCGCGGCGAGTCCGAGGCGCAGTACCTCATCAAGTCGGATCCGCCGTTCCGCTGGACCCTGACGACGCTCACCGCCGGACAGGTGCCGACCGTCGCGACGCTCCGCGCGGGGGGGGAGCGCGTGGACGTGCCGCTCGAGGCCGGGCAGTCGGCCACCGTGCTGATCCACCTGCCGCCCGGCTTCCCCTACAAGGGCAACCGTGACTCACCGGACCAGCCGCCGGTCTACGTCTGGACGATGTCGGTGTCGTCGAGCACCGGGTTCTTCCCCGTGCCGCGGCCTGACGGCACCCGGGACGAGCGCTACCTGGGCGTGCGGGTGAAGCCGCTGATGGTGCGGTGATGCCGGCATCCGCACGCGCGCGCGAGCTGTTCGTGGCCGTGGTCGCGGGTCTGGTGCTGACCGCCGTGATGACGGCGCCGACGATCACGCGACCGGGGTCGGTCGCGCGGATGGACTCGAACGACGGCAAGTACTCGATCTGGAACGTCGCCTGGGTGGCGCATGCGATCCTCGACTCGCCTGACACGGTGTTCGACGCGAACATCTTCTACCCGCACGAGGACACGCTGGCGTACTCCGAGGCGAACCTGGTCGCCGGGGTGCTGGCCGTGCCCGTCTACGCCGCCACGCGCAACCCGGTGGCCGCGCACAACGTGGTCGTCTATCTCGTCCTGGTGTTCGCGTTCGTCGCCACCTGGTGGCTCGTCCGGCGGCTGACCGGGTCGGCGGGCGCCGGGCTGGTGGCGGGGACCGGGTTCGCGTTCGCGCCGTACGTCTCGGCGCACACGGCGCACATCCAGCTGCTGATGGTCTTCGTCGTGCCGGTCGTGCTGCTCGCGCTCCATCGGCATGTCGAGCGGCCCGGCCCGTGGCGCGGCGCGGTGCTGGGCGCGAGCCTCGCGGTCGCCGGTCTCGCGTGCGCCTACTACGGCATCATGACGGGCCTGGCCGTCGGGCTCGGGGCGCTGTGGTTCGCGCCGGGCCAGCCGAGGCCGCTGCGATACTGGACCGGCATGGTCGTGGCCGTCGTCGTGGCGGCGGCCGTCGTCGCGCCCGCGCTCGCACCGTACGTGTCCCTGCGGCGTGACACCGGGTTCAAGTCCGAGCTCAACCTCGACGAGGCGCGCGCCTACTCGGCCGACGTGCCGGCCTACCTGCGCGGTCACGGCGGCGTCTTCGTGCGGGTGCTGCCGGCCGCGCTGCGGGCGCGCCTGGACGAGGCCATCGGCAGCAACGGGGAAGTGCTCTTCCCGGGGATCGTGGTGACCGGCCTCGCGATCGTGGGGTTGGGGAGGCTGCGCCGGCGGGACGCGCCAGCGCCGACGCCGACGCTCGACGCGTCAGCCGCCCCTGTCGCGGGGCCCGGCGCCACAGCCGTGCCCTGGCCGCCCGGCACCACGGCCGTGGCGCGGAGGCCCGCCGGTGCGCCCAGCCGCGTCACGGGCTTCTACGTCGTGCTGGCCGTGGTCGCGGCGTGGGCGTCGTTCGGTCCGTCGGCCGGGCTGTACAGCCTGCTCGGACACGTCGTGCCGTTCATGTCGTTCCTCCGGGCGCCGGCGCGATTCGGCGTGATCGTGCTGTTCGCGATCGCGGTGCTCGCCGGCTGGGGTGTCGCGCGACTGGGGCGCGGGCGAAGACGCGCGGCGCTGGCCTGCGGGCTGACGGCGCTCGTCGCGCTGGAACTCTGGGTGGCGTGGCCGCTGCGCGAGGTCCCGCCCGTGCCGCCGGCCTGGCGCGTGCTGGCCGACCTCCCGCGCGGGGGCGTGCTCGTCCTGCAGTTTCCCTACCGCCAGAACGACTTCCACGCGCATGCCGGCTACATGTTCTGGTCGATGTGGAGCTGGCAGCCCCTGCTGAACGGCTACAGCGATTTCATCCCCGACGACTTCCGCGAGATGGCGGTCCCCATCAACGGCTTTCCGGACGCCGAGTCGTTCCGCCTGCTGCGCGACCACGGCGCGCGCTACGTGATCGTCGACTGGAGAACCTACAACGAGGAAGCCACGCCCATCATGCGCGCGCGGTTTCCGGCCTGGCAGGAGTACCTGCGGCCCATCGTCGCGACCGGTGACGTCTGGCTGTGGGAAATCGTCGGCTGGCCCGCGGGTTGAGGGCGCGGCGGGCGACGCGCCCTCAATCGGTCGCGCCGAGTTCCGCGGGGTCGGCTTCGGCGGCGGGACGGTCCGCCGGGCGCCTGGCGAGATAGGCGACCGCGCCCGACAGCGAGAACACCATCATCAGCACCGCCCCGATGAACGACAGCGCGATGGCCGACTCGAGCGGCAGGCCGATTTGCGTGAGGTAGTACCCGAACGTCGACTCGCGCACGCCCCAGCCGTTGACCGAGACCGGCAGCATCTGCACGACGAACGACAGCGGCACCACGATGGCCAGGTGCGCGACGGGCACGCGCACGTGGATGCTGTGGGCGATGGCGGCGTAGAACCCGACGAGCACGGTCTGGACCGCGATGGCACCGACGAACGTGGCCACGAGGGCGGAGGGACGCTCCCGGAACCGCGCGAGGCCGGACGTCAGCCGCTCGATGCGCGTCTCGACCCAGTCCTGGTGCAGGCGGCGCAGCGGGCTCAGCAACTGGCCGATGCGCTGCGGCGCGAGCACGGCCGGGGCCGCGGCGGCCGTGGCGACGCCGAGCATCGCCCAGAGCACGCCGGGGCCGAGCGGACCGATGGCATCGCTCCGCCGGGCGGCCACGGTCGCGCCGACCGCCGCCATGAACACGAGGCCCAGCAGCCCGATCCCCCGGTCCATCAGCACGACGGTCGTCGCCAGCGTCTTCGACCCCGCGGCCCGCGACGTGTCGCGGATCCGGACGACGTCCCCGCCGATGTTCGAGGGCAGGAAGTTGTTGAAGAAGATCGCGACGAGGAACGAGTTGAGGAGCGCCCGGAAGCGGGCCGTGACGTGCTGCGTCCGGAGCAGCAGATCCCAGCGCCACGTGCTGATCACGACCATGCCGAAGTAGAGCAGCAGCGCGCCGAGGAGCCACGTGAGCGACGCCGACCGCGTCGTCGTCCACAGGCGATCCAGGTCCACGTTGGCCAGCAGGTAGTAGAGCAGGCCCGCGCTGACGACCAGCTTGACCGTCCAGATGAGCGCGTGGCGGGCCCGATCGCGGGGCACCGGTGATGGGGGCGAGGCCGTCATGGAGCAGCGTTCAAGGCCCGGATCATCGAGCGGCGTAGTGTAGCATGTAGGCGTCGCGCGCCTGACCGCGCGGCCGTGCCGCCCGCATGCACATCCTGATGATTGCGCCGGAGCCGTTCTTCGAGCCTCGGGGCACGCCGTTCTCCGAATTCCACCGACTCCGCGCGCTGACGACGCTCGGGCACACCGTCGATCTCGTCACGTACCCGTTCGGGCGCGACGTGACCATGCCCGGCCTCAGGATCTACCGCTGCCCGCGTCCGCCGTTCGTCCGGCGCGTCCGGATCGGCCCCTCGTGGGCCAAGGTGCCGCTCGACGTCTCGCTCGCCGCCGCGGCGCTCTGGCGCGCGTTCCGCGGACGGTACGACGCGGTGCACTCGCACGAGGAAGGCGGCGGCATCGGCGTCGTCCTCGCCGCCGTCCTGCGGGTGCCGCACCTCTACGACATGCACTCGAGCCTGCCGCAGCAGGTCACCAACTTCGGCTATGGGCGGGCGTCCTGGATGGCGGGCATCCTCGGGTGGCTCGAGCGGCTGATGATCCGGCGATCGAAGGTCGTCATCGTGATCTGCCCCGACCTCGAGGACGCGGTCCGCGAGGTGGACGAGCGCGTGCCGACGGTCCTCATCGAGAACGCCTCGGGCGATCCGCCCGCCGCGGGAGCGGGCCCCGACGTGCGGCGCGCCCTCGGCCTCGACGCCGGGACGCCCGTCGTGCTCTACACCGGGACGTTCGAGGCCTACCAGGGCCTGGACCTCCTGTACGACGCGATGCGCACGGTCGCGCGCGAGCGGCCGGAGGCGCGGCTCGTGATGGTCGGCGGCGAGGCGGGACAGGTCGCGGCAGCGCGTGCACGGGTCGAGGCGCTCGGCCTGGCCGATCGCGTGATCTTCACCGGGCAGTGCGCGCCGGCCGACGTGCCACGGTACCTCGACGCGGCGACCGTGCTCGTCTCGCCGCGGTCGAGCGGCACCAACACCCCGCTGAAGATCTACCAGTACCTCCGGGCCGGCCGGCCCATCGTCGCGACGCGGCTGCGCACGCACACGCAGGTGCTCGACGACGAGACGGCGATCCTCACGGCGCCGGACGCGGAGGCGTTCGCGGCCGGCATCGTGCGCGCGATCGCGTCGCCGGACGAGGCGGCGCGGCTGGCCGCCCGCGCGCGCGAGGTGGCGGACACGAAGTACAGCGACGAGGCGTTTCTCGCCAAGACCCGCCGGGCGATGGCGCTCCTCACCGGGCCGGCCGGCACGGCACCGGCCGGGGAATCCGCGTGACCGGCCCGGAGGCCGGCGGCACGGGCGCGGACCGCGATCACTACAGCTACGCCCACTACGCGAACCCCGACGTCGCGAGCGGCTTCGACGCGCTGCGGTTCGGCGGCCCCATCGGCCGCCACCTGCTCGAGTGGCAGGAGGCGCTCCTGCTCGAGGCGCTGGCGCCGGTCGCCGGACGTCACGTCCTCGACGTCGGGACGGGCACCGGGCGCGCGGCGCTCGGCCTGGCCCGCGCGGGCGCCACGGTCGTCGGGCTCGACGCGTCGGCGGAGATGCTGGCGGTGGCGCGCGACCGGGCCCGCGAGGCGAAGCTCGCCGCCACGTTCGGCCGCGCGGATGCCCAGGCGCTGCCCCTCGCCGACCGGTCCGTGGACGCGGTCGTCTGCCTGCGGCTGCTCATGCACGTCGTGGACTGGCGGCGCACGGTGGCCGAACTCTGCCGCGTGGCGCGGTGGCGCGTCGTGATCGACTTCCCGTCGTCGCGGAGTTTCGCCGCGCTCGAGTCCGGCGTCCGCCACGCCCGCGCGCGGGCGGGCCGGCCGGTGGAGGCCTATCGGGTGATGCGATCACGCGACGTGGCGGCCGCCTTCGAGGCCAGCGGCTATCGCGTGGTGATGGTCCGGCGCCAGTTCGTGCTGCCGATCGCCGCGCACAAGAAGATCGGGTCGCTCGCGTTCACGCGCGGGGTGGAGCGCGTGCTGGCGCTGGGCGGGCTGCTGCGGCTCTTCGGGTCGCCCATCACGATGGTGGCCGAGCGGTGAGCGACGGGATGAAGGCGCTCGTCACCGGAGCGTCCGGCTTCACGGGCGGCCATCTCGTGCGCGTCCTGGCCGGGGCCGGATGGCAGGTGCGCGGGCTCGTCCGCGCGCTGCCGCCGGGCGGCGCGGCGAGCGTGGCCGGGATCGGCCCGGCGGCCGCGGCGACGGTCGAACTCGTCCAGGGCGACCTCACCGACACGGACAGCCTGCGCCGCGCGATGGCGGGGCAGACGGTGGTGTTCAACATCGCCGCGCTCTATCGCGAGGCGGGCCTCAGGCCCGAGGCCTACCGCGCGGTCAACGCGGACGCGGTGGCACGGATCGTCGAGCTGGCGCGCGAGGTGGGCGTGCGGCGGGTCGTTCACTGCAGCACGGTCGGGGTGCACGGGGACATCGCGCACCCGCCCGCGGCCGAGGATGCGCCGATCCGCCCGGGGGACGTCTACCAGGAGACGAAGGTTCTCGGCGAGCGCCTCGCGCGCGACGCCGCCGAGCGGACCGGCGTCGAGCTGGTCATCGCGCGCCCGACCGGCATCTACGGCCCGGGGGATCGACGGCTGTTCAAGATTTTCGGCGCCATCGCGACGGGACGCTTCGTGATGCTGGGGTCCGGCCGCAACTTCTACCACGTGACGTACATCGACGATCTGTGCGAGGGCTTCCGCCTCTGCGCGGTGGTTCCCGGGGCGGCGGGGCAGATCTACATCCTCGGCGGCGCCGAGGTCCCCACCCTGGCCGAGCTGGTACGGGTCACCGCCGAGGTGGCCGGCGTCGCGCCGCCGCGCTGGCGGCTGCCGGTCCTGCCGGTCTGGCTCGCGGGCGCGGCGTGCGAGGCCGTCTGCGCGCCGTTCGGCATTTCGCCCCCGCTCTACCGCCGGCGTGTAGACTTCTTCCGCAAGAGCCGGGCGTTCGACATCTCGAAGGCCCGGCGGGAGCTCGGCTATGCCCCGCGCGTCGGGCTGCGCGAGGGCATCGGCCGGACGCTGGAGTGGTACCGTGAGCAGCGCTGGATCTGACACGACGCCGCGGAAGATCGAGCGGGCGCAGGACCAGCTGTTCCGCGAGCCGGGCGGCGCGGCGGGCAAGTACAGCACGCTCATCGTGGGCCGACCTGGCCTGGGTGCGCTCCTCGCCTACGAGTGCGTGGTGCTGCTGTCGCAGGCCGTGCCCGGCGCGCTCGGCTTGGCCCTGCGCAAGCTGCTGTACCCGCGGCTGCTCGGCGGATGCGGCCGCAACGTCGTGTTCGGCCAGAATGTCGTCCTCCGCCATCCTCACAAGATCCACATCGGCGACAACGTCGTCATCGACGACAACTGCCTCCTCGACGCCAAGGGCGACGGCAACGCCGGCATCCGCATCGGCAGCGGGGTGTTCGTCGGGCGCAACACGATCCTCTCGTGCAAGAACGGCGACATCGAACTGGGCGATGGGGTGAACGTCGGGTTCAACTGCGAGATTTTCTCGGCCAGCCGCGTCCGGATCGGGCCCGACACGCTCCTGGCGGCCTACGTCTACCTCGTGGGCGGCGACCACGATTTCGCGGACACCGATCGGCCGGTCATCGACCAGGCACGGCGGTCGGCCGGCGTCACGGTCGGCGCGGGTGCGTGGATCGGCGCCGGCGCGAAGATCCTCGACGGCGTGACGATCGGCGATCGCGCGATCATCGGCGCCGCGGCCGTCGTCAAGGACGACGTGCCGGAAGCCGCGACCGCGGTCGGCATCCCGGCACGCGTGGTCGGGCGGCGGCACGAGGCCTGACCGCGTGGCCGCGATCGCCGTCGTCACATCCGCGCCGCCCCTGACGGGCGGTGGACATCTCGTCATCGCGCACGCGCTCGAGCACGCCCTCCGCGAGGCCGGCCACCAGGTCGGCATCGTCACCACGCCGTCGAACCGGTTCGGACGCCAGGGGCCGGCGTACCTCGCGAACTGGCTGACCGACGTCGGCATGACGGGCGACGGCCGGCACGTGGACCAGGTCATCTCGCTGCGGTTCCCGTCGTACGCGGTCCGGCACCCGAAGCACGTGAGCTGGCTGAACCACACGATGCGCGAGTACTACGACCTGTGGGACGAGTTCAGCGCCGGGCTCTCGCCGCAGGGCCGGGTCAAGGAGGGCGTCCGTCGCGCGCTGATTCACCGGGCCGACACGTTCTTCCTCGGGCGCGTCACGAAGCGGTTCGTCCAGTCCGGCGAGATTCGCGAGCGGCTCATGCGCTGGAATCACCTCGACGCCGAAGTCCTGCACCCGCCCCCGCCGCCAAGGCCCTACCGCTGCGACGGCTACGGCGACTTCCTGTTCTTCTCGTCGCGGCTGACGGCGCTCAAGCGCGCCGACCTGCTGCTGCGCGCGCTGGCCGAACCGGCCGCGGCCGGCGTGCGGTGCATCATCGGCGGCGAGGGCGAGGCGCGCCCGGCGCTCGAGACGCTGGCGCGCGAGCTCGCGCTGGATGGCCGGGTGACGTTCACCGGCGCGCTGTCGGAGGACGCGCTGGTCGATCACCTGGCGCGGTGCCGGGCGGTGGTCTTCATCCCGAAGCGCGAGGACTACGGGTTCGTCACCGTGGAAGCGTTCGCGTCCGCCAAGGCGGTCGTCACCTGCGCGGACAGCGGCGGCCCGCTCGACTTCGTCGTCCCGGCCGAGACCGGCTGGGTCACCGAGCCCGCGCCCGCCGCGCTGGCCACGGCGCTCGCCGGGGCGATGGCCGACGCGGCCGGGGCCGAGCGCATGGGGCGCGCCGCCCGAGCCAGGGTGGCGCCGATGTCGTGGGCGGACGTCGCCCGCCGCCTGGTGATCGTCTGACGTGAGGCCCGCGCGGTGGTCCTTGCCACGCCCGCGGGCGCCAATCGACAATGACGGGTGGCCCGGCCCCGAGGCCGGGCACGGTCGCGCGGCACGCCGCGCGAGGAGGACTGCGTGGGGTACCGCACGCCGCTCGAGACGCGGCTCGCGAAGAAGGTGACGACGGCGATCGTCGAGCACGGCCTGATCGAGGACGGCGACCGCGTGATGGTCGGCCTCTCCGGCGGCAAGGACAGCTGGGCGCTGATGGAGATCCTCGACGTCCTGCGCCGCCGCGCCCCGATCGACTTCTCGATCGTCGCGGTCAACATCAACTCCGGCTACGCCGAGTTCCGGCACGATCTCGTCACCGGCGCCTGCGACGCACGCGGGTGGGAGTGTCGCGTCGAGCACACGACGATCGGCGCGGTGATGGACGACATCCTCGACGATGGCGAGACGCCGTGTTCGCTCTGCGCGCGCTTCCGGCGAGGCGTGCTCTACCGCGTCGCCGACCAGGTCGGCGCGACGAAGATCGCGCTCGGCCATCACCTCGACGACTTCGTCGAGACCGTGCTCCTCAACCTGTTCTTCCAGGGCTCGCTCAAGGCCATGCCGGCGAGGCTCGTCTCCGACAGCGGCCGGCACGTGGTCATCCGGCCGCTCGTCTACGTCACCGAGGCCGAGGCGCGGGCGTACACGCAGGAGGTCGGCCTCCCGGTGATCGGCTGCTGCTGCCCGGCCTGCGGCGACCTGAGCCTGAAGCGCCAGCGGCTCAAGCGCCTCATCTCCGACCTCGAGGTGGAGCATCCGGACATCAAGCAGTCGATGATCAAGGCGCTCGCGAACGTCGTCCCGAGCCACCTGCTCGATCGGCGCTTGTACGCGCCGGCGGAAACGGCTATAAAGACCCGTGAGCCTGCGCGCGCCGCGACCCCCTGATCTCCGGCGCCGCGAACACGGATCCCGGCGCCGCGCGCGCGTTCCGCGGGTCGCCTGCCGATGAGGTGCGTCGTGCAGCGCGTCAGCCGTGCGTCGGTCACGGTCGACGGGACGGTCGTCGGGCAGATCGGGGCGGGATTGTTGGTACTGGTGGGCGTCGAGCGGGGAGACGGTCCAACCGACATCGACTACGTCGCGTCGAAGCTCCGAGGCCTCCGCGTGTTCGCCGACGACGAAGGACGGATGAACCGTTCGGTGGTGGACACCGGCGGAGGGCTGCTGGTCGTCTCGCAGTTCACGCTGCTCGGCGACGTCCGGCGGGGGAGGCGGCCGGCGTTCGACGCGGCGGCGTCTCCCGGAGACGCGCGGGCAGCCTACGAGGCCCTGCTGGCACGGCTTCGCGGCGACGGACTGGCCGTGCAGTCCGGTGAGTTCCAGGCCCACATGGACGTGGACCTCGTCAACGATGGCCCCGTGACCCTCCTGCTCGACAGCCGACGACTGTTCTGACGGAAGGAGACATCGCGTGAGACAGCTGTTCACCCGTACGATGGCCGTGATGGGCCTGTGCGTCCTGGCCGCCGCGCCGGCGCTGGCCCAGTCGCGCCCGCTCGCCACCGAGGATCCCGAGACGGTGCCGGCCGGCTACATCCTGGTCGAGGCCGGATTCGACGTCCTGCGCGACGTGCACTATCCGGCGTCGGGCCTCACCGGCAACCTTTTCACCGTCGGGACGTTCGGCCTCAGCTTCGGCGTCAGCTCGATTGCCGAGATCCAGCTCGATGGCGGATTGCGCGACCGGCTGGCCATCACCGCGCGCGACCCGGACGCGCCGCTGGCCGACATGCTGGACGTCAGCGGCGACTCCACCAGCGATTTCCGCGACCTGGTCATCGGCGCGAAGGTCCGGTTCCTGTCCGAGACCGCCTCCCGGCCGGCGATGGCCGTGCGCTTCTCGACGCGGCTGCCGAATGCCGGCAACGAGAGCGGCCTCGGCCTCGATACGACGGACTTCCATTTCGGGCTGGGCGTGGCCAAGACGGTCCAGCAGATCCGCGTCGCGGGCAACTTCGGGTTCGGGATCCTCGGCGACCCGGTGCGCGGCGATCGGCAGAACGACGTGCTCGACTACGGCCTCTCGGTGGCCCGGGCGGTGGCGCCGGGCACGGAGCTGGTGGTGGAGGTCAACGGCCGGCTCAATACCCGTTCGGGCGAGCCGCCGGTGGGCACCGGCTCCCGGTCGGCGGCGCGAATCGGCGGCCGGTTCACGCGAGGGCCCGTCCGGCTCGACGGCGCGTTCATTCTCGGCCTGACCAACGACGACCCCAACTGGGGGTTCACCGTCGGCGCGACGTGGGTGTTCAAAGCGTTCGACGTCCGGTGAGCGCGTCGTTCGGCGGGTAGATCCGCTCGATCTCGGCGATCTCGCGCGCGACGTCCTCGGCCGACCAGCCGAGCGGGCCCGCCATGGCCGCCGCCGCGCGCTCCAGGGCCGCGCGACCGGGATGCCCGGCCGATCCGAGCGGCGTGCGCCGCAGGACGGCGTCGGTGAGCGTGCGCGCCGACGCGTGTTCGGCCGCGTAGGAGAACTCGCCGGTCAGGTAGGGCTGATCGTCGGTGAGCCGATCGAGTGCCTGCCGCTCGATGGCGTGCGTCACGACCGCCACGGCTTCGGTGCTGTACCAGCTCGTGAGGTGTTCCCGCACGTCGCGATCGAGATCCAGGCGATGCTCCCGGAGCGCCTCGGTCAGGCGCCCCTCGCCGTCTGCGATGCCGGCGTAAGGCAGCGGCACGGACGCGGTCCGGCAGCGCCCGGCGTGGCGGCCGAGCTCGGCCAGGACGGCGTTGACGGCGGCTTCGGCCGCGGTGCGGGCGTTCGTGTACTTCACGCCGACGAGCGAGACGAGACCTCGCGTCCCCTGGCGCGCGTGTCGGATGATGCGCGTGTCGGCGAGCAGTTCGGCCCGGCCGCGTCGTGTCGTGGCGGGGACGAGCCCGTGGTGCACGAGCCGGACGTCGGTGGCCTGGACGTCGAGGGCCCGGAAGGTCGCCTGGATGTCCGAGAGGAACGCCTCGACGGCCTCGATGGGCGGGCGCGGTTCATCCGGGCCGACGAAGGCCGTGGACTGGTGGGTGCCGACGAGCACGAACCCGCGCCAGGGCACGGCCGTCAGCGTGCGGCCGGACGGGCCCCGCGCGGCGGTGGCGATGTCGCGGGCCGGCCGATCGACCAGCAGGTTCATGGCCCGGAGCAGCGGCGGGGCGCCGGACGCCCCGAACGCCTCGAGCAGCGGTCCGAGCGCGCTGCCGGCGGCCAGCAGCGTCACGCGCGCCGGCACGTCGAGTTCCCGGCCGGTCAGCTCGTCCCGCACGCGCGCCCCCGCGACGGCGGCGCCTTCGCGCAGCGGCGCCACGGCACGGGCGTGGTTCGCGAGCACGGCGCCCGCGTCGCGCGCGGCGAGCGCCACGGTCCACGTCAGGCGATCCGGGTGCTTCGCCTGGTAGTCGTACCAGACGGCGCCGCCCGCGAGCCGCTGTCCGTCGATGCCGGGAAACAGGCGGCGCGTGGCCGCCGCCGATTCGAGCCGCGCGCGCGGCAGGTGCAGTTCGGGAGAGACACCGGTGTTGCGGCCGCGGCCCAGCAGGTCGTAGGCACGGAAGCCCGCGCGCAGCACGAGCGGCGATCGCTTCGTGAACCGGTAGGTGCCGACCAGGAAGGGCAGCGGCCGCACCAGGTGCGGGGCGATGTGGGCCCACGTCCGCCGCTCGTGGATCTGGCGGCGAGCCTTCAGCAGGCGCCCGCGCTCCAGTTCGCGCAGGCCGCCGTGCAGCGTGCGCTGGTGGTTGAACGACAGCCCGCCCCCGAAGTCGGCTGCCTCGACGAGGCCGACCCGCAGGCCGCGCTGGGCGGCGTCATAGGCCGCGAACAGCCCGTGCACGCCGCCGCCGACGACGAGCAGGTCGAGCGGGTCTCGGGTGAGTGCGTCCAGATCTCGCGTCAAGAGGGTCCCCGGTTGCGCCTATAGTAGTCGGCCGATGCCCACGCCCACGAGCGCCGATGTCCGCGCCTACTGGAACCACCGCATCCACGACCTCGAGATTTCGTCGCACGAGCCGGGGTCCCGCGGCTTCTTCGCGGACCTCGATGCCTACCACTTCGAGAAGCTCCACCACCTGCTGCGCCTCGTGGATTTCGAGGCGTGGCGCGGACGCGACGTATTAGACGTGGGATGCGGCGCCGGGGTTGAGGTCGTCCGCTTCGCCCGCGGCGGGGCCCGGACCGTGGGGGTGGATCTGGCCGACTCGGCCACCGCGCTGACCCGTGAGAACCTGGCGCAGCAGGGCCTCCGCGCCGGCGTCGTCACCGCCGACGGCGAGGCGCTCCCGTTCCCCGACGCGGCCTTCGATTTCGTCTACGCGCATGGCGTGGTCCAGTACGCCGCCGACGACCGGCGGGTCGTGGCCGAGTGCCATCGCGTGCTGCGGCCGGGCGGCGTCGCCATGTTCCAGGTCTACAACCGGATTTCGTGGCTCCACCTGCTGTCGAAGGTGATGAAGGTGCCGCTCGAGCACGAGGACGCGCCGCGGCTGCGTCGGTACTCGATTCCCGAGTTTCGCGCCCTCGTGGCGCCCTTCGCCCGCGTCGAGATCGTGCCCGAGCGCTTCCCGGTCAGGAGCCGGCTGCACAAGGGCTGGAAGGGCGCGGTCTACAATGCCGGCTTCGTGGGCGGGTTCAACGCGCTGCCGCGCGCCTGGGTCCGTCGCTTCGGCTGGCACCTGCTGGCGTTCTGCACGAAATGAGTGGCGACACGCGCACGACGGTCCGGCTCGTCAAGGCGCAGGCGCTCGGCAACGACTTCCTGCTCCATGCCGTGGACCGGCTCCCGGGGGCCGAGGCGGCGCCCCTCGCGCGCCGGCTGTGCGACCGGCACCGCGGCGTGGGCGGCGACGGCCTGATGTGCGTCGAGGCCACCGGCGCCGGCGCGCGGACCCGACTCTTCAACGCCGACGGCGGCATCGCGGAGGTCTCGGGAAACGGCGTGCGGTGCGTCGCCGCCTGGCTGGCCCGGCAGCGCGGGCTCGTACCGGGTGGGAGCCTGACGATCGAGACCGACGCCGGCGCAAGGCCCCTGACCCTCGTCGCCCGCGACGCCGGGCGATGGACGTTCCGCGCGGCGATGGGCGTACCGCGCGACCTGCGGGAGGTCGACCTCGACGTGGAGGGCCGGCCGGTGCGGGTCGTGACGCTCGACATGGGCAACCCGCAGTGTGTCGTGCTGGGGCCCGCGACCGACGCGCGGCTGCACGGCCTGGCGGGCGCGATCGCGCGTCACCCGCACTTCCCGGCGGGCACCAACGTGGAACTCGTGGACGTGCGCACCGCCGACAGGCTCGAGATCCTGATCTGGGAGCGCGGGGTCGGTCCCACCGAAGCGTCGGGCACCGGGGCCTGTGCCTCGGCGGTGGCCGCGGCGCGCTTTGGCGGCGCCTCCCGGGTCGCCGACGTGGCCTCGCCCGGCGGCGTGCAGCGCGTGGAGTGGACCGACGAGGGCGTGTGGCTCACCGGGTGGGCCGAGCTGGTGGCCGCCGTCGAGGCCTGGCTGCCGGACACGAGGGAGCAGGGAGCATGAGGCGATACCACCAGGCCGCCGAAACCGGCGAGACCTACTCTCCGGCCGAGGAACAGTTCAACCGGCGCCGTCGCACGGCGGGGCTCGTCCTCGCGCCGCTGCTGTTTGCCGCGATGCTGCTGCTGCCGTTCCCGACCTTGACGCCGGAGGCGCACCGGCTCTCGGCCGTGCTCGTGCTGATGATCGTGCTCTGGATGACCGAGGCGCTGCCGCTGCCGGTCACGGCCCTCCTGGGGCCCGCGCTGGCCGTCATCCTGGGCATCACGACGGCGCGCACCGTGCTCGCGCCGTTCGCCGATCCGATCATCTTCCTGTTCATCGGCAGCTTCATGCTGGCCGAGGCGATGTTCGTGCACCGGCTGGACCGGCGGCTCGCGTTCACGGCCCTCAGCTCGCCGTGGGTCGGCTACAGCGGCCTGCGGCTGATGATCGTCTACGCGGCCGTGGGCGCCGTGCTCTCGATGTGGATGAGCAACACGGCGACGACCGCGATGCTCTTTCCGCTCGGGCTCGCCGTGCTGGCGGAGCTCGGCCGCGGGCGCAGCCACGAGAGCGGCTTCCAGCGCTACGCGATGGCGATGATGCTCGTCACCTCGTTCGCGGCGTCGATTGGCGGGATGGCGACGCCGGTCGGCACGCCGCCGAACCTGATCGGCCGCCGGTTCCTGAGCGAGCTGGCCGGCATCAACGTGAGCTTCGCCGGCTGGATGACGCTCGGCCTGCCGATCGCGCTCGTCACGCTGGGCGTGCTCGCGGTCTGGATGCTCGTGCCGAGCGGCCGGCTGATCAACCTCACCGAGGAGGCCCGGGCCGCCGTGGACGCCGAGCGGCGGAAGCTCGGGCCGGTCTCGCCGGGCGAGCGCAACGTGATGATCGCGTTCGGCGTGACCGTCGCGCTCTGGATCGTGCCGGGGCTCCTGCAGATCGTGCTGGGTGCGTCGAATCCCGTCGTCAGCCGCCTGACCGCCTGGTTTCCCGAGGCGATTGCCGCCCTCGTCGGCGCCATCCTGCTGTTCCTGCTGCCGGTGGACTGGCGCACGCGCCGCTTCACGCTCACCTGGGAGGAAGCGGCGGGGATCGACTGGGGCATCATCCTGCTCTTCGGCGGCGGGCTGGCGATGGGGCAGCTCGCCGACGCGACCGGCCTGTCGGACGCGCTCGGAAAGTGGGTGGCCACGGAGTTCCCGACGGCGGGCGAGACCGGCCTGACGCTGGTGTTCACGGCGGTGGCCATCCTGATGTCCGAGGCGGCCTCGAACACCGCCTCGGCGAACATCATCGTCCCGACCGCGGTCGCGGTCTCGACCGCCGCCGGCGTGTCGCCGCTCGCGCCGGCCCTCGGCGCCACGTTCGGCGCGAGCATGGGCTTCATGATGCCCATCTCGACGCCGCCGAACGCGATCGTCTACAGCAGCGGCTACATCCCGATCGGCCGGATGATGCGCGCCGGCATCGTGCTCGACGTCATCGGCTACGTCGTCATCGTCATCGCGGTGCTCGGGCTGTCATCGTTCCTGCGATAGGCCCGCGGGCGCGCGTGCGCCGTGGACGCGCGCCCGGGTGCGGTTTCGCACAGCAGCCGGCCCGGGAGATTGCAGAAACTCCGTACGGCGCCCTCGGGCACGGCGCTCCCGGGCCCCCGGGCATCCCGACGGGGCGCGACGGTTCTTGCATCACGTCGTCGCCGGGAGTCCGCCGCGCCGCGTCGCGGCGGCGGGAGGCGGCGCGTTGAAGGATCTCGGACCCGACGACCGGCCACGCGAGAAGCTGGACCGCCTGGGCGCCCGCGCGCTCGGCGACAACGAGCTGCTGGCCGTGCTCGTCGGCCACGGCACGGCGGGCGTGAGCGCCCTGGCCGTCGCCAACCAGCTGCTGGCGGCGGCGGGCGGCGCCACGGGCCTGACGCGCCTGAGTCGCGACGAACTGCGCGCGACGCCGGGCATCGGTGGCGCGGTCGCGGCGCGAGTCCTGGCCGGCGTCGAGCTCGGCCGTCGCACGCTCACGCGCCCGCCGGCGGAGCGTCCGCAGGTGCTCGGGCCGCGCGATCTCGCCGAGCTCCTGCTGCCGTCGCACGGCGCCGGATCGGTCGAGCAGTTCGGCGTGGTGCTGCTCGACGCGCGGCAGCGCGTCCTGCGGGTGGTGGTCGTGTCGACGGGTTCGGTCGACGCCAGCGTGGCGCAGCCGCGCGACGTCTTCCGCCCCGCCATCGCGGCCGGCGCGGTCGGCGTCGTCCTGTTCCATAATCATCCGTCCGGCGATCCCACGCCATCACCAGAAGACGTGGCGCTCACGGGTCGCCTGTTCGACGCCGGTCGCCTGCTCGGGATCGAGGTGCTCGATCACATCGTGCTCGCCGATGCGACCTATTGCTCGATTCGCCATTCCGGAGGCGTGAAATGGCCCGCGTGATGTACCTCGACTGCTTTTCCGGCATCGCCGGCGACATGTTCCTGGCCGCTCTGATCGATGCCGGCCTGCCGGTCGAGGAACTGCGGCGGGCCCTGGGGAGCCTGGGCCTGGAGTGCGACCTCGAGGTGACGCGGGTCCTGCGCGCGGGCATCCGGGCCACGCACGTGCGCGTCGTGTCCACGTCGGCGTCCCCCGTGCGGCCCGTGCGGCAGGACGAGCCGGACGGCCACGACCACCGCCACGGCCACGATGACGCGCAGGACCATCATCACGGGCACCACCACCATCACGGCGAGGGGCATGGTCACGCCCACGGCCACGGTCACGCGCACGACGAACACCACGCCCACGGTCACCATCACGGCCACGAGCACCACTCGCTCGCCGAGATCGAGGAGCGGATCGATCGCTCCTCGCTGTCGGCGGCCGGCAAGGCGCGGGCAACAGGACTGTTCCGGCGACTGGCCGAGGCCGAGGCCGCGATCCACGACATGCCGCTCGAACGCGTCCACCTGCACGAGGTCGGCGCGCTCGACTCGATCGTGGACGTGGTGGGCGCGGTCCATGCCATGGAGTGGCTGGGCATCGAGGATGTGGTCTCGTCGCCGCTCAACGTCGGCGGGGGGCGCGTGGAGATTGCCCACGGGCGCTTCCCGGTGCCCGCGCCGGCCACGCTGCGCCTGCTCGGCGGCGTGCCCGTCTACGACGGCGGCCCGGATACCGAGCTCGTCACGCCGACCGGTGCGCTCCTCGCCTCCGGCTACGCGCGGGCCTTCGGCGCCCTGCCGGCCATGGTGCCGGAGCGGATCGGCTACGGCGCGGGCACGAAGGACCTCGGACGCGTGCCGAACGTGCTGCGCGTGGTCATCGGCGAGCGGGTGTCGCGCCAGGCGCCGGCCGCCGGGCCCGGGGGCGACTCGGAGGAGGACGTCGTGGTCCGCATCGAGTGCGAGATCGACGACATGAACCCGCAGATTTTCGGCGCGGTCGGCGACCGGCTGCTCGAGGCGGGCGCGCTCGACGTCTTCCTGACGCCCGTGCACATGAAGAAGGGCCGGCCAGGCACGCTGCTGACCGTGCTCGCGCCGGAGCGCCTGCGGGCGTCCCTCTGCGACCGGATCTTCCGCGAGACCACGACGATCGGCCTCCGCTTCGACCGGGTCGGCCGCGAGACCCTGGCGCGGCGGTGGGTCGAGGTGCAGATCGCCGGCGGCCCGGTGCGGATCAAGGTCGCCAGCCGGGGCGACGAAGTGCTCAATGCCGCGCCCGAGTTCGAGGACTGCCTGCGCGTGGCGACCGCGACGGGGCGGCCGGTGAAGACGGTCGTGGCCGAGGCCGTCGAGGCCTGGGCCGCCGCGCGGGACCAGCAGGATCGCTAGTCCGGTAGAATGGGGGACTCCGGTCGGGACGGCCGGCGTTCCCATGGCGCGCTTCTACCTCACGACGGCAATCGACTACGTCAACAACCGCCCGCACCTGGGCACCGCCTACGAGAAGATCGCGGCGGACGTCATCGCGCGGTACCGCCGCCTGGCGGGCGACGACGTGCGGTTCGTCATGGGGAACGACGAGCACTCGCAGAACGTCTTCCGCCGCGCCCGCGAGCTGGGCCTGGAGCCGCTGGCTTACTGCGATCGGATGGAGGCCGAGTTCCGCGACGTCTGGCGCCGCCTCGACCTCTCGTTCGACGACTTCATCCGGACCTCCCAGCCGCGCCATCGCCGGGCCGTCGAGACGCTGGCGCAGCGGTCCTTCGACGCCGGCGACATCTACGAGGGGCTCTACGAGGGCTGGTACTGCGTCTCGTGCGAGGCCTTCAAGCAGGAGAAGGATCTGGTGGACGGGCTCTGTCCCATTCACCGCCTGAAGCCGGAGTGGATCAAGGAGCGGAACTACTTCTTCCGCCTGTCCGCCTTCCGCGACCGGCTGCTCGCGCACTACGCGGCGCATCCGGAGTTCGTCGCGCCCGAGTCGCGCCGCAACGAGATGCTGCGCCTCATCGAGGCGGGCCTCGAGGACATCTCGGTGAGCCGCGCGGGGCAGTCGTGGGGCATCCCGCTGCCGTTCGACCCGGCCAGCGTCGCCTACGTGTGGTACGACGCGCTCATCAACTACGCGGCGGCGGTGGGCCTCGGCCACGACCCGGCGATGTTCGAGACCTGGTGGCCTGCGAACCTGCACGTCATCGGCAAGGACATCACGCGCTTCCACTGCGTCGTGTGGCCGGCGATGCTGATGAGTGCCGGGCTGGCGCTGCCGCGCCAGGTCTTCGGCCACGGGTGGGTGCTGATCAAGGGCGAGAAGATGAGCAAGTCGCTCGGCACGGTCCTCGACCCGCTCGAGGCCGCCGACCGTTTCGGCCCGGATCCGCTGCGCCTGTACCTGACGAAGGAAATCGTCTTCGGCTCCGACGGCGACTTCACGTGGGATCGGTTCGAGGAGAAGTACAACGTCGACCTGGCGAACAACCTCGGCAACCTGGTGAACCGCGTGACGGCCATGGCCGACCGCTACCGCGCGGGGCGCCTGTCGGCCGCGCCGATCAACGAACGGCTCCGTGACGCCGTCGGGACGGCGACCGCCGCCTATGCCTCGGCGATGGATGACCTCGCCCTCGAACGGGCGGCGGCCCAGGCGTTCCGCGTCGTGGACGCCACCAACGAGTTCATCGCCTCGAGCGAGCCCTGGAACCTCGCCCGGCGCGACGAGGACGCCGCGGCGCTCGACGCCGTGCTCTGGTCCTCGGCCGAGGCGCTGCGCATCGCGGCCGTGCTGCTCTCGCCGGTCATGCCCGCCTCGAGCGGCGAGATGCTCGACCGGCTCGGCACGAGCGGCACGGGGCTGCGGTTCGCCGCCGACACCGCGTTCGTCACCGGCGGCGAGCGCCAGACGTCACGCCGGCCGGCCATGTGGCCCCGGCTCGAGGAAGCCTCCACCGCCACGCTCACCACGAAGGAGTCCCGTGTGACCGATCAGCAGAATCCCGCTCCCGCCGCGCCCGCCACGGCGCCCGCCAGTCCGGCGGCCGCGCCCCCGGCCACCCAGGCGGCCCCGGCGCCGGCCGTGCCTCAGGCCGACCGGATCACCATCGACGACTTCATGAAGGTCGAGCTGCGCGTCGCGAAGGTGCTGACCGCCGAGCGGGTGCCGAACTCGAAGAAGCTGATGAAGCTCCAGGTCGACCTCGGGACGGAGCAGCGCACCCTGGTCGCCGGCATCGCCGAGGCCTACGAGGCCGAGGCCTTGGTCGGCCGCCACGTCGTCGTCGTCGCCAACCTCAAGCCGGCGAAGCTGATGGGCATCGAGTCGAACGGCATGGTGCTCGCCGCGAGCCCGGACGGCGGCAAGCCGATCCTCGTGGGATTCGACCCGGCGCCCGCGCCGGGCACCCGCGTGCGGTAGACGGCTCGACGTGCCCGGTCCCGTCGTCGACTCGCACTGCCACCTGGCCGACCCGGCCTTCGATCCGGATCGCGACGCCGTCATCGCGCGCGCCCGGGAGGCCGGCCTGGTGCGCGCGCTCTGCATCCTCGCGTCCGACGACGCGGCGGAGGTCGAGCGGGGAGCGGCGATCCAGGCGGCCTGGCCCGCGCTGCGGTGCGCCACCGCGATCCATCCGCATCGCGCGGGCGAGTACGCGGGCCGCGTGCCCGACGCGGCCGGACTCACGCGGGCGGCGGCCGCGCGCGTCGGCGCGGTGGCGATCGGCGAGATCGGCCTCGACTACCACTACGACTTCGCCCCGAAGCCGATCCAGCACGAGGTATTCACCGCGCAGGTGGCCCTGGCCGTGGAACTCGGCCGGCCCGTCGTCATCCACACGCGGGAGGCTTTCGACGACACGGCGGCCATCCTGCGCGCGGCGGGCGGCGTGCGGGGCGTGATGCACTGCTTCACGGGCACGGTCGACGAGGCGCGCGCCTCCCTGGATCTCGGGTTCTACGTCTCCCTGGCGGGGATCCTGACGTTTCCGCGCGCCGGCAACCTCCGGGACTTGGCGCGGTTCCTGCCCGCCGATCGGCTGCTGGTCGAGACCGACGCGCCCTACCTGGCGCCGGTCCCGCACCGCGGGAAGCGCAACGAGCCGGCATGGGTCGGCGAGACGCTCCGGGTCCTGGCCGAGGCGCGCGGAGCCCGCCAGGACGACCTGGCGGAACGGATCCACGCCAACTTCCTGGCGTTCACCGGGCTCCCGCCCGGCATCGAGTCCGACGAAATCGGTTCGTCGCCGCGTTGACACCCCGGCGAAACCTATGGTCTCATTCCCGCAGGTTTTCCATCGGTGAGTCTTCAGGCGAGACCGGTTTCCGTGAATCCACCCGCCACGTCTGTTCCGGACCTCGCCCGGATCCTCGGACCGGTGCGGGAGGAACTCGCTGCCGTCGAGCGCGAGTTCGCCCGCCATCTCGAGTCCCGCGTCGATCTGATCCCGCAGATGGGCCGCTATCTCCAGATGAGCGGCGGCAAGCGCGTGCGCCCGGCCGTCCTGCTTCTGGCCGCGCGGCTCTGCGGCTACACGGGCGATCGGGCCGTGCTCAACGCCGCGGTCGTGGAGTTCATCCACACCGCGACCCTGGTGCACGACGACATCATCGACGAAGCCGAGACGCGCCGGGGCCGGATCACCGCCCACGCGCGCTGGGGCAGCGACATCACCGTCCTCCTCGGCGACTACCTCTACATCCGCTCGATGGCGATGGCGCTCACGCAGGACACCCTCGAGGTCGTCCGGCTGCTCTGCGACGTGACGCTGCGGATGATCGAGGGCGAGCTCTACCAGCTCACCAAGGCCGGAGACGTCTCCATCTCCGAGGACGAGCACTTCGAGATCATCCGCCGCAAGACGGCGTTCCTCTTCTCCGGCTGCGCCGAGATCGGCGGGCTGCTCGGCAACTGCACCGCGGACCAGCGCGTGGCCCTTCGCGAGTACGGCTTCAACCTCGGCACCGCCTTCCAGCTGGTCGACGACGTTCTGGACTACACGGCCGACGAGACGGCGCTCGGCAAGCCGATCGGCGGGGACCTGCGCGAAGGCAAGGTCACCCTGCCGATCATCTTCCTGCTGCAGCGGGCCGGGGAGGACATCACCACGCTCGTCCGGCAGGTCGTGGCGAGCGGTACGGTGACGCCGGAAGCCTGGCGGACCATCAAGCAGGAACTGGCCGCCCACGGCGCGGTCGAGGCCGCCTTCGAGCGGGCCGTGACACACGCCGAGCGGGCCAAACAGCAGCTGCTCGGCGCGTTTCCGACCTCGTCGGAACGCGACGGCCTCGTCGCCCTGGCGGACTACGTGCTGGGACGCGACCGGTAGGCACCTTCCGACCCGCGCCGGCCGTCCCTGCGGCCCGGACGCACCGTGACGGCCCATGACCCCGGCCAGACGAGTCGAACAGCTTCGCCGCGAGATTCGCCGCCACGAAGAGCTGTACTACGTCCACGACCGTCCGGAGATCTCCGACGCCGACTTCGACGCGCTGATGCGCGAGCTGGCCGCGCTCGAGGCGGAGCACCCGGCCCTGCGCGACCCGGACTCGCCGACCCAGCGCGTCGGCGGCCGCGTGGCCGAGGGCTTCGAGAGCGTGGCTCACGCCGCGCCGATGCTGAGCCTCGACAACGCCTACGACGAGGACGAGCTGCGGGCCTTCGACGAACGGATCCGCCGGGCGCTGGATCGGCCGGACGGGGCCCGCGTCGGCTACGTCGCCGAGCTCAAGATCGACGGCCTCAGCATCGCGCTGACCTACGAGGACGGCCGCCTGACGCGCGGCGTGACTCGGGGGGACGGCGTGACCGGCGAGAACGTCACCGCGAACGTCCGCGTCATCCAGGCCATCCCCCTCACCCTGCGCGGGACCCCGCCCGCGCGGATGGAGGTGCGCGGCGAGGTGTTCCTGCCCCTCGCCTCGTTCGCGCGCATGAACGCGGAGCGCCGCGAGCGCGAGGAGCCCGAGTTCGCCAACCCGCGCAACGCCGCCGCCGGGACCATCCGCACGCTCGACACCGCGATGGTCGCCCGACGTGGCCTTCGCGCGTTCACCTACCAGGTCGTGGTGCCCGAGGGCGAGCCGCCGCCGGCGCCGAGCCATGGCGCGACGCTCGAGGCGCTGGCCGGGTGGGGCTGCCCGGTCGAGGGCCACTGGGCGCGCTGCGACGGGATCGACGCCGTGGTCGAGTACACCCGGCGCTGGCGCGACGAACGCCACGCGCTCGGTTTCGACACCGACGGTGTCGTCGTCAAGGTCGATGACCTCGCGTTGCGACGCGACCTCGGGTTCACCGCCAAGGCGCCCCGCTGGGCGATCGCCTTCAAGTTCCCCGCCGAGCAGGCCCGCACGCGCCTGCTCGACATCAAGGTCAACGTCGGGCGCACCGGCGCGGTGACGCCCTACGCGGTGCTCGAGCCCGTCCGCCTGGGCGGCACCGTAATCCAGATGGCGACGCTGCACAACGCGGAGGAGGTCGCCCGCCGCGACGTCCGGCCCGGCGACCTGGTCGTCATCGAGAAGGGCGGCGACATCATCCCGAAGGTCATCGGTCCCGTCCTCGAGGAGCGCCCGGCCGATGCCCCGGTGTGGACGATGCCCGAGGCCTGCCCGGATTGCGGCAGCCACCTGGTGCGCGCCGAGGGCGAGGTGGTCTGGCGATGCGAGAACGCGTCCTGCCCGGCGCGGCTGCGCCGCAGCCTGCAGCACTTCGCGTCGCGCAAGGCGATGAACATCGAAGGTCTCGGCGAGTCGCTGGTCGATCAGCTCGTCGGCCGCGGCCTCGTCAAGGACTTCGCGGACCTCTACGACCTGAACGCCGAGACCCTCGCCGCGCTCGACCGCATGGGGAAGAAGTCGGCCGCCAACCTGGTGGCCGAGATCGACAAGAGTCGCGGCGTGGAGCTGTGGCGCGTGCTGCACGGCCTCGGCATCCGGCACGTGGGGGAGGGCGGCGCGCAGGCGCTGGCCGGGGCCTTCGGGTCCATGGAGGCCCTGAGGGCCGCCGGCACCGAGGCGCTCGAGGCGGTGCCCGACGTCGGCGGCGTGGTTGCCGCCTCGGTCCGCGCCTTCTTCGACGAGCCGCGCAACGCCCGCCTCGTGGACCGGCTGGCGGCGGCGGGCGTCCGCATGCGCGATCCGGAGCGGCCGGCGGCGCGGGAGGACGTCCCGCAGACGCTGGCCGGGAAGACGTTCGTCCTCACCGGCACCCTGGAGCGCATGAGCCGCGAGGACGCGACCGAGGCGATCGTCCGACGCGGGGGCAAAGTGACCGGTTCGATCAGCCGAAAGACCTCGGGGCTCGTCGTCGGCCGCGATCCCGGCAGCAAGGTGGAAAAGGCGCGCAGTCTGGGCGTACCGGAGCTCGATGAAGCCGCGTTTCTGGCGCTTATAATGGACTGACGGGCCCGTTGCTCATGAATCGCCAGACCGGTTCCCTCGTGGCGCTTGCGGCCGTCGTCAGCTTCCTGCTCGGCCTCGTGGCGGCGGGCGGGCGTGGCTCGCGTCAGGCCGAGCCCCTGCCGGTCCGGCCACCCGCCGACCTGACCGAACCCGTGCACATCACCGGCGCCGCGACCGCGCCGCCCGCGCCGGTGGCCATCGGGGGCGTCGACTTCGCCGAGGTCGCCTCGCGCATCAACGCCGCCGTGGTCAACGTGGACAATGCCTCGCGCGGCGACGGCGACCGGAACCGGACCTTTCCCCCGCGCTACCGCCGGGAACTCGGGGACGACTCGAGCGCGCCCCGCGAGGGATCGGGCAGTGGCTTCATCATCGACGCCACCGGCTACATCCTCACCAACTACCACGTCGTCGAGGGCGCCGATCGCCTCACCGTGACGACGGGCGACGGCCGGTCGTATCAGGCCCGCGTGGTCGGCATCGACCCGGCCATCGACGTCGCGCTGCTCGACATCGACGCGCCCCGGCCGCTGCCGGCGGCCCCGCTCGGCCGGTCCGCCACGCTGCGGGTCGGCGAGTGGGTCTGCGCCATCGGCAATCCCCTCGGCTACGTCCATTCGGTCACCGTCGGCGTCGTCAGCTTCCTGGGCCGGAAGGTCTTCGACCCGAGCCTCGACTCGCTGATCCAGACCGACGCGGCCATCACCTTCGGCAACAGCGGCGGCCCGCTGATCAACAGCCGGGGCGAGGTCGTCGGCATGACGACGGCGATCAGCGCGCTCGCGTCGAACATCGGCTTCGCGATTCCGATCGATCAGATCGTCGAGATGCTGCCGCAGCTCCAGGAGAACGGGCGCGTGGCGCGCGGCTACCTGGGCGTCGGCCTCACGACGCTCACCCCGGCACTGCACCAGGCGCTCGGCACGGTCCCGTCGGCGGGCGCCCTGGTCCAGGACGTCACCGCGGGCACCCCGGCCGATCGCGCCGGCCTGCGCGCCTATGACGTCATCGTCGGCGCCGACGGCCACGCGATCGCCTCCGACGAGGACCTGATCCGCTACATCTCGGCGCGCATGCCGGGCACGGTCTCCTCGTTCGACCTCTGGCGCGAAGGGCAGCGGCAGACGATGGCGATCAAGCTGACCGAGCGGCCAGTGGACCAGATCAGCCGCGGCGACGCGGTCACGCCGGGCGTCCGGCCCGTCAGCGGCCAGGAACAGGGGCCGCTCGGCCTCACGGTGCGGGCGCTCGACCAGGCGACGGCCACGCGGCTCCGGATCCCGGAGTCGATCCAGGGCGTGCTCGTCTCCCGCGTCGATCCGGCCGGGCCCGCGCGCCAGGCGCGGATCGCCGAGTCCCACGTCATCGTCGAGATCAACCGCACCCCGATCCGCAGCGTGGCCGATTTCCACAATGCGGTCGCGCGGCTGCAGCCCGGTGTGGCCGCGGCCGTGCTCGTCTACGACCGCCAGTCCGGGCACGTGATCCTCACGGTCGTTCCCGACGCCAGCCGATGAAGGCCCGGATTCTCGTCGTCGACGACGAGCCGGCGATCCGCGACACCATGCGGATGACGCTGGAGTACGACGGCCACGAGGTCCTGCTCGCGAGTTCCGGTCAGGAGGCCCTGGCGGTCGCCGAGCGCGAGCTGCCCGACCTCGTGTTCCTCGACATCAAGATGCCCGGCCTCGATGGGCTCGAGGTGCTGAGCCGGCTGCGTGGCACGAACGAGTCGCTGCCCGTCGTCATGATCTCGGCGCACGGGTCGGCGGCCACCGCGCTGGAAGCGGGCCGGCTCGGGGCGTTCCGGTTCATCGAGAAGCCGCTCTCCAAGGACTACGTGCTCGACGCGGTGCGCGAGGGCCTGGAGCTCGGGTCCCTCCGGCGCGAGAACCGGACGCTCAAGACCGCGCTCGAATCGCGCTACCAGCTCGTCGGCCGGAGCCCGGCCCTCGGCCAGATCTTCGACCAGGTGCGCCGCGCGGCGCCGACGACCGCCACCGTGCTGATCCTCGGGGAGAGCGGCGTCGGCAAGGAACTGATCGCGCGCGCGATCCACCGCGAGAGTCTGCGGGCGAAGGAGCGGTTCGTCCAGGTCAACTGCGCCGCCATTCCCGAGGAGCTGATCGAGTCGGAGCTGTTCGGGCACGAGCGCGGCGCCTTCACCGGCGCGACCGAGAAGCAGGTCGGCAAGTTCGAGATGGCCGACCGCGGCACGATCTTCCTCGACGAGGTCGGCGACATGAGCCCGAAGACGCAGGCCAAGGTGCTGCGCGTCCTGCAGGAGGGCGAGGTCGAGCGGCTCGGGTCGTCGAAGACGATCAAGGTGGACGTCCGGGTCATCGCGGCGACCAACAAGGACCTCGAGGACGAGATCGCGCAGGGCCGCTTCCGGGAGGACCTCTACTTCCGGCTCAGCGTCATCCCGATCTCCGTCCCGTCCCTCGCCGAGCGGGTCGACGACATCCCGGATCTCGTCCAGCACTTCGCGGCCGTGTTCAGCCGCGAGAACAACCGCCGGCCCGCGAAGTTCTCACCGGGCGCGCTCGACGTGCTGCGCCGCGCCCGCTGGCGGGGCAACATCCGCGAACTCCGCAACGTCGTCGAGCGCCTGCTGATCATGAGCGATCGGGAGGTCATCGAGGCGGACGACGTCCGCGGCGCGGTCCGGATGGACACGCGGGCGGCCACGGCCTCGGCCGCGACGGGCCCCGGCGCGCCGGCCGCGGTCGTCACGGGCGCGCCACCGACCCTGCGCGAGTTCAAGGAGTGGTCGGAGCGCGCCTTCCTCGTGGAGAAGCTGCGCGAGCACCAGTGGAACATCTCGAAGACCGCCGAGCTCATCGACACCCCGCGGTCGAACCTCTACAAGAAGCTCGAGCAGTACAAGATCGCCCAGGAGACCGACGGCTAGGAGCCAGGTCCGCGGCCGGTGCTACGATGGAGGCGCCGCCGCAGCGGACCGGGCGACCGCCGTCCGCCGACGCGCGCCGCCGGGGTCTTGTGCTCCGGTCGCGTGGTGGGAGCGGAGGGAGGAAAGTCCGAACTCCACAGGGCAGTGCGCCGGGTAACACCCGGTCGGGGCAACTCGAAGGACAGTGGCACAGAAAACATACCGCCCGCCGAAGCTCGAGGCCCGCAGGGCCGAGAGCGAAGGTGGGTAAGGGTGAAAAGGTGCGGTAAGAGCGCACCGCGCCGGCCGTGAGGTCGGTGGCAGGCAAAACCCCGCACGGAGCAAGGCCAAATAGGGAGGCGCTCGAGGACGGCCCGTCCGAAGCCTCCGGGTAGGCTGCTCGAGCCCGTCAGTAATGCCGGGCCTAGAGGAATGGTCGTCACGCTGAGGCCGGTCGCAAGGCCGGCCGAGGCGGACAGAATTCGGCTTATGGTCGGCTGCGGCGGCACCTCAGCTGATTCCAGGCCGGAAATCAGACTTTCTAATAGTCCTTAACGAACTCGATGTAGAATCCGGGCCCGGCGGCGCCGCGCGGATGGCGCCCGTGAGGTGTTTCCATGCGCAGCAGCAGAGCATCGTGGCTCATCGTGGTCCTCGTGATCGGCCTGGCCGCGACCGGACTGCTCGCCCAGCGGGCGGGCGGACAGGGAACCGGCGACCCGCAGGGGCGGGGCGGACGTGGCGGACGAGGTGGCGGCGGCCCGGTCGTCGAGATCCAGCCTGGCGAGGAGTGTCCGCCCGGGATGACCGAGTTCCGCGCGGGGCGCTGTCGCGCGCCGGAGTTCCCGGCGCCGAGCATCCTGGACTACCGTCCGCGGTCGACCCTGGTCGTCGAGGAACACCAGGTGCCGCGGGCGAAGTTCCCGGTCATCGACATCCACAACCACACGACGATCACGGCCGACAACATCGACCAGATGATCCGCGACATGGACGCCCTGAACCTGCGCGTCGAGGTGAACCTGACGCCGGGCAGCGACCCGGAGGTCATCCGGCAGCGGGTGGAGTTCCTGCGCAACAGCCGGTACGCCGACCGCTTCCGCATGTTCGCCAACGTCCAGTGGGACGGCGCGGGCGGGGCCGGGTGGGCCGAGAAGGCCGTGGCGGATCTCGAGGGCGCCGTGAGAAACGGCGCGATCGGCCTCAAGATCGCCAAGAACCTCGGTCTGTCGGCGCGCAAGGCCGACGGCAGCCGGCTGCACGTGGACGACCCCGTGCTCAAGCCGATCTGGGATCTCTGTGCCCGGCTCGACATCCCGGTCATCATCCACACGGCCGAGCCGCAGGAGTTCTTCTCGCCCCTCGACATGCACAACGAGCGGTGGCTCGAACTGGCGCTGTTCGAGGATCGGCGGAACTACATGCCCGGACAGCCGACGTTCGCCGAACTGCAGGGCGAGCGCGACCGGATGTTCGCCGCGAACCCGAAGACCCGGTACATCGGCGCACACTTCGACTGGTACGGGAACAACCTCGGGGCGGCCGCGAAGCACCTGGACGCGCTGCCGAACGTGGTGCTCGAACTGGGCGCGGTGCTGTACGATTTCGGGCGGCAGCCGCGCGCGGCTCGGGAGTTCTTCCTCCGGTACCAGGATCGCATCCTGTTCGGCAAGGACGCCTTCGCCGCGAGCGAGTTCCCGTACTACTGGCGCGTGTTCGAGACCAACGACGAGTACTTCGACTATTACCGGGACTACCATGCCTTCTGGAAGCTCTACGGCATGGGCCTGCCCGACGAGGTCCTCAAGAAGGTCTACTACAAGAACGCCCTGCGATGGGTGAAGGGTCTGCCCCAGGACGGCTGGCCGCAATAGCGGAGGTTTCGTGGCGAGGTATCTGGTCACCGGCGGCGCCGGGTTCATCGGCTCGCACCTGGTCGAGGCGCTGCTCGGGCGCGGCGAGGAGGTGCGTATCCTGGACGACTTCTCCACGGGGCGTCGGGAGAATCTGCCGCCGGCCGGTGTGTGCGAACTCGTGGAGGGCAGCGCGGCGGATCCCGACGTGGCCGCCAGGGCGGTGAAGGGCTGTGACTTCGTGCTCCACCAGGCCGCGATCCCGTCGGTCCCGCGGTCGGTCCAGCAGCCCGCCGAGACGCACCGGGCGAACGTCGACGGCACGCTCCAGATGCTGCTCGCCGCGCGCGACGCCGGCGTCAGGCGCCTGGTATTTGCGGGGTCCTCGTCGGTCTACGGCAACCAGCCCGTGCTGCCCAAGCGCGAGGACATGCCGTCGGCGCCGCTGTCTCCGTACGCGCTGCACAAGCAGGTGGCGGAACAGTACTGCGTGCTGTTCCACCAGCTCTACGGGTTCGAGGCCGTGACGACCCGGTACTTCAACGTCTTCGGCCCGCGCCAGCGCGCCGGTTCGCCGTATTCCGGCGTGATCTCGCTCTTCATCGAGGCGCTCGCGTCGGGCCGGCCGCCGACGATCTACGGCGACGGCCTCCAGACGCGCGACTTCACGTTCGTGACCGACGTCGTCCAGGGCGTGCTGGCCTGCTGCGAGGCCCCGGGCGCTGCCGGGGAGGTCATGAACGTCGCCGCCGGCGACCGGATTTCGCTGCTCGACCTCTACGCGGCGCTCCAGCGGATCTTCGACACGGAACTCGAGCCCGTCTTCGCCGCGCCTCGCGAAGGCGACGTACGCGACTCCCAGGCCGACATCGGCAAGGCCAGGCGGATTCTCGGTTTCGCGCCGAAGGTGGCGTTCGAGGACGGGCTCCGCCGCACCGTCGAGTGGTACCTGGCCACGCCGCCGGAACAGCGCTAGCGACAACCCGGGGTGCCCCTCAGGCGCGGTCCTCTCCGCGCCTGACTCCCACGGGCGGCAGGCGGCGCGCGCCGGCCCGCGCCTCTGCTGACCCGCCCTGCCCGCGATCCCCTCATCCCGTGCCTCGTCAGTGACCTGCGCCGACGCGTCCCGGCGTGGCCTCTTCGGCCCGCCGCTTGCCTCCTGAACCCCCGGGTGGCCGGCCGGGGCATGAATCGGTTCCCGACCTCGCGCTGACGGCGTCGGCCGCGCCACCCGTCGCTCGATGGTTCGCGCGGGGTCGGGGCAGGGGAGGAGCACACATGATGCGCAAGGCACTGGTCGTCGTCAGCCTGGTGGCGGCGATGGCCGGCGGAGCATTCGCCGAGACCGTCGGCCTGGACGCCCGGCAGCAGTCCACGGCCAAGCCCACGGTGGAACCGGTCGTGGTCAACCTCAACACGGCCTCGGCGGCCGATCTCGAGAAGCTGCCAGGCGTCGGTCCGGCGATGGCGGCGCGAATCGTGGAGTACCGCGAGAAGAACGGCGGCTTCAAGAAGGTCGAGGAACTGATGAACGTCAAGGGCATCGGCGAGAAGACGTTCCTCAAGCTCAAGCCGCAGCTGACGGTCTCGCCGCCGAAGACGGGGAAGTGACGCATGGGCGCGCGGACGACGACCGCGCGACGTGACGCGACGGATGCCGGCACGAGCCTGCCCGAACTGCTGGTCGCGGCCGCGGTGGTCACGACCCTGATCGGGATGGCCGTGCCGGCCGTCGGCCGGGTCGCCGACCACCTGCGGGCCACGGAGGCGGCGTCGGCCGCGGCGGGGTGGATGCGGCTCGCCCGGTTTCAGGCCATCGCCACGCAAACGAACGTGGGGTTGGTCTTCGATCGAACACCGGCCGGCTGGTCCTGGCGTGTGTGCCGTGACGGCACCGGCAACGGCCTGTCACGCGCGGAGATCGCCAGCGGCGCCGACCCCTGTGATCCGGGCCGCGACCTCTCGGCGGAATGGCCGGGCGTGCGGATCGCCCTGGACCCGACGCTGCCCGGGCCCGACGGCACTGCGCCCGGCGCCGATCCCGTCCGCTTCGGCGGCGCGGACGTGGTCAGTTTCACGCCGGTCGGGACCGCCACGCCGGGAACGCTGTTCCTGCAGTCCGAGGGCGGCGAGCAACTCGCAGTCCGCGTCGCCGGCGCCACGGGGCGTACCCGCGTCCTCCGGTATGAACGGGCCTCCCGGACCTGGCGGGACGCCGGAGGCTGAACACCGTGGGGAAGGGGCTACCCGCGATCGCCGGGACACGCAAGCCGCCCCGGCGTCGGCACCGCGCAAACGACTTGGCACGAGCGTTGATAGGACACGGCTGGGAGATCGCATGCTGGTTGGACGCAGTCCCGTGATTCAGGACCTCCGCGTGCGCGTCGCGCGCATCGCGGTCACGCCGTTCACCGTGCTCATCGAAGGCGAGAGCGGCGCGGGCAAGGAGCTCGTGGCCCGGGAGCTCCACGATCTGAGCCCGCGGCGGCGCGGACCATTCGTCGCCGTCAACTGCGCGGCGCTCGTCGAAAGCCTGCTCGAGGCGGAACTCTTCGGGATCGAGGAGCGAACGGCCACCGGCGTCCGCGGGAGGCGGGGCAAGTTCGAGCTGGCCGATCAGGGCACGCTCTTTCTCGACGAAATCGGCGACCTGTCGGCGGCCGCGCAGGCCAAGCTGCTTCGGATCATGCAGGACATGACGGTCGAGCGGGTGGGCGCTGCCGGCGGGGTGCCCCTGGACGTCCGGGTCGTGGCCGCCACCAACCGTCGTCTGCAGGCGCTCGTCGACGGCGGCCTGTTCCGCCTGGACCTCTTCTATCGTCTGAGCGGTGTCGAGGTGCAGGTGCCGCCGTTGCGTGTGCGACGGGGCGACGTCCGCCTCCTCGTCGAGCACTTCCTCGACCTGCACGGCGGCGACCGCCACCTGACGATGAGCCTGGCGGCGCTCGACGCGCTGTCGGCCTACCACTGGCCGGGCAACGTGCGGCAGCTGCGGCGGGTGCTCGAACGCGTCATTGCCCTCGCGCCGGGTCCGGTCGTCACGCTCGACGACCTGCCACCGGACATCTCCGGACGCTCCGACCCCGCGCTCGAGGCGCCGGTGGCGGACGAGACCCTGCGGGCCTGGAGCAGCCGCTACGTGCGCGTCGTGCTCGAGCGGTGCCAGGGCAACAAACGCCGGGCGTGCGACGTGCTCGGCATCAGTTTCCACACGCTGCGAGCGCATCTGGGTCACAAGCGACCCGCCCCGTCGGACGGGACGACGAGGCCGGCGCCGCTGCGGAGGGTCGCGGGCTGAGCCCCGCGACCGGGTCACGACGTCGACGCGAGGTCACCGACGGCCGGAAGCCGTGTTGCCAGCGCCTCTGGCACCGGAGCGTTCGAGGCGATCCGCACCGCACCCGGTGCGGCAGGAGGGCGCCCCGGGTCCGGGCTGGGTCCGGATGGAAGTGAGGATGCATGCAGGCATGGAAGGCAGGCGTGTTGATGGTGGCCGTGTGCGTGGCGCCGTGGTCGTCCGCCGCGGCGCAGGACGGTGCGTCGCCCGCGGTGTTGCGTGAGGCCATCGAGCCGGTCTCGGGGGCGAGGATTCGCCTGTTCGATGCGCCGAAGGGGGAGGTCGCGTTCGACGTCTCGGCCGGTGGTGTGACCGTGGCGAAGCGCGTCGGCGCGGCCGCGGCCACGACCACGGTCACGGCGGGCCACGATGCCATCGCGATCCGCCTCACGGCGTCGCGACTCGTGATCGAGGACCGAGCCGGGCGGGTGACGTTCGAGGGGGGTGACCGCGTCGCGGCGGAGGCCATCCGGGCGCGCCTGGCCGCGTCGCCGCTGGTCCGTCGGGCGCTCGATCTGCTCGGCGAGGTGCGATTCCGCGAGATCTCGCCGATGGCGCAGTTGCTGGTCGCCACCAGGCAGTTCCTGGCCGAGACGTCAGGCATCCGCGAGACCACTCCCGTGTCCCGAAACCCGCTCGCGGCGGCGTCCGCCGTGGTGGTCAGCCGCGTCGTGGACGGACCGGGTGACTGCTGGAACGAGTACTCGAAGGAAGCGATCGCGGCCTACATCGAGTACGAGCAGTGCATGGCCGAGACCAAGTGGTACCAGCTCGCGCCGCGCGCGGCGTGCGAGTTCGTCTACGAGATGCGCGCCATCGGCGCGTTCTCCTGGTGGGTGGCCTGCACGGGCCTCGACAACTTCAAGGCCTGATCCGCCGTGCCCCGGGCGGTGCCGGCCGCCCGCGACCGACGCCGCGATCGTGGCATGTCACGAAGGAGGGGAGATGCGAATCGTGATGGTCGTCCTGCAGATCGTGCTCAGCCTGGTCCTGACCGCCTCGGTCATGCCGCTGGTGCTGGTGACCGTGCCCGCGGCGCGCGGGGAGGCGCTCGGCCCGGCCCTCGCGGCCGGCATCTTCCTGGTCTCCTTCGTGGTGCTGTGGCTCGTGTGGCCCCGGCGACGCGTCTGAGCTCTCCGCGGGGGAGGCGCCGGCCTGGGTCCGGCGCCTCCCGGCGGACCGGCCGGTCCGGGCGACACCGGGCGGGGCACGTGGCCCGTGCAGGCGAGACTGCCGGGAATCCGGCGCGCGAAACGGCGCTCGCGGCCCCGGGATCGGCTTGACCCCTCCCGGCCGCGATAGTACGTTGTTACCGCCTCGCCGGCCCGTCAGTCCCGTCTGGCGGCGAGTTCCCATCAGACATGTCGCCAGGCACCGCGCCCCAGCTCAAGAAGACTCCACTCAACGCCAGACACCGCGCCAGCGGCGCCCGGATGGTCGAATTCGCCGGCTGGGACATGCCGGTGGAGTACTCCGGCATCACCGCCGAGCACATGGCGGTGCGGACCGGCGTCGGCCTCTTCGACGTCAGCCACATGGGCCAGATCGAGCTGGCTGGCGCCGGTGCGCTGGCTGCCGTCCAGTGGCTCACCTGCAATGACGCGTCCCGCCTCGCGGTCGGGCAGGTGCAATATTCCGCGCTGACGACCGACACCGGCACCTTCGTCGACGACATTCTGGTCTACCGGCTCGCCGACGACCACTTCCAGCTCGTCGTCAACGCCGGCAGCATCGTCCGCGACTACGACTGGATCGCGTCCCACCTCCGCGCGCGGGGCGACGATGTCGCGGTGGTGAACGCGAGCTCGCGGTACGCGCTGCTGGCCGTCCAGGGGCCGCAGGCGGAAGCCGTGCTGCAGCCGCTCACGGGCATCGATCTCGCGGGCATGAAATACTACTGGTTCGGCCACGGCGAAGTGGCCGGCGCCCGGGCGACCGTCTCACGGACGGGCTACACGGGCGAGGCGGGCTTCGAGGTCTTCGTGCCGCCGGCGCAGGCCGAACGCGTCTGGGACGCGATCCTCGACGCGGGCCGGGACGCGGGGATCGTCCCGTGCGGACTCGGCGCCCGCGACACCCTGCGCCTCGAGGCGAGCATGCGCCTCTGCGGCAGTGACATGGACGACCACACGTCGGTCCTCGAGGCGGGCCTCGGCTGGATCGTCGGCTGGAAGAAGACCGACTTCCTCGGCGCCGACACCCTGCGCGCGCAGAAGGCGGGCAGCCTCGCGCGCCGCCTGGTGGGCTTCGAGATGCGCGACCGCGCGATCGCGCGCCATGGCTATTCCGTGGTGCGCGACGGCGTGCCGGTTGGCGTCGTGACGAGCGGGACGCAAACGCCGTTCCTCAAGAAGGCCATCGGCCTGGCCATGGTGCCGCTGGACCTCACGCCGGTCGGCACGCCGCTCGACATCGAGATCCGGGGACGCGCGGTGCGCGCCGAAGTCGTGCCCGAGCCGTTCTACAAGCGACCGGGCCGCGCCTGACCCGCACGGCCGCGTCGATTCACGAGGGAAGCAGATGTACCCGAGCGACCTGAAGTACACCAAGGAACACGAGTGGATCCGCGTGCAGGACGGCGAGGCCGCCGTCGGCATCACCGACTTCGCCCAGAAGCAGCTCGGCGACGTCGTGTTCGTCGAGTTGCCCGACGTCGGGGCCACCGTCACCCAGGGCCAGACGTTCGGCAACATCGAGTCGGTCAAGGCCGTCTCCGAGCTCTTCGCGCCGGTGTCTGGCGAGGTCGTGGCCGTCAACGGCGACCTGGCGACGCATCCGGAGCAGGTGAACAACACGCCCCACGAGGCGTGGATGATCCGTATTCGCCCGAGCGCACCCGCCGAGCTGGACAGCCTGCTCGACGCCGATGCCTACGGTGAGCTGACCAAGTGAGCACGATGACCACCGCGCCGACTCCGGCGATCGACGTTCCCGAGTCCTTCGAGAGCCGCCACCTCGGGCCGCGGCCGGCGGACCTGCCGGGCATGCTCGAAGCGGTGGGCGCGGTGTCGCTCGACGCGCTCATCGACGAGATCGTCCCGGCCGACATCCGCCTCGCCCGGCCGCTGGCGCTCCCGCCGGCCGAGACCGAGGCGGCCTATCTGCGCCGCCTGCGCGGCATCGCCGCCCGCAACCGCGTCCACCGCAGCTGCATCGGCACCGGCTACTACGACACGCTGACGCCGGCCGTCATCCAGCGCAACGTGTTCGAGAACCCGGGCTGGTACACCCCCTACACGCCGTACCAGGCCGAGATTGCCCAGGGTCGGCTCGAGGCGCTGCTCAATTTCCAGACGATGGTCAGCGACCTGTGTGGCACGGAGGTGGCCAACGCGTCGCTGCTCGACGAGGCGACGGCGGCCGCCGAGGCGATGGCGCTCCTCGCCCGCGTGCACCGGAACCGCGCCGCCCGGACGTTCATCGTTTCGCCGCGGGTGTTCCCGCAGGTGCGGGCGGTGATCGAGGCTCGCGCGGTGCCGCTCGGCCTCACGGTCCGCTTCGAGGACCCCGCCCTGGCCGAGATCGGGTCGGATGTCTTCGGCGTGTACGTCCAGTCACCGGACGACCACGGCGAGGTGCGCGACCTGCGCGGTCTGGTGGCCCGCGTGCACGAGGCGGGCGCACTGGTCGCCGTGGGCACGGACCTCCTGGCGCTGGCGATCGTCACGCCGCCCGGCGAGGCCGGCGCCGACGTCGTCGTCGGCAGCGCGCAGCGGTTCGGCGTGCCGATGGGGTACGGCGGCCCGCACGCGGCGTTCTTCGCCACGCGCGAGCAGTTCGTGCGCCAGTCGCCGGGACGGCTGATCGGCGTGTCGGTCGACGCGCGCGGTCGCCGCGCGTACCGCATGGCGCTGCAGACGCGCGAACAGCACATCCGGCGCGAGAAGGCGACGTCGAACATCTGCACCGCGCAGGCGCTGCTGGCGAACATGGCCGGTTTCTACGGCGTGTACCACGGTCCGCACGGGCTGCGCGCGATCGCGACCCGCGTCCACGACCAGGCGGTGCGGCTGGCGCAGCGGCTCGAGGATCTCGGCTGGCAGCAGACCAACGCCGCGTACTTCGACACGATTCGCCTCGAGGGCGCCGACGCGGACGTTGCCGACGTCCGGGCGGCCGCCGAGGCGCGGGGCATCAACTTCCGGTACCCGGAGCCTGGCATCATCCAGATCTCGCTCGACGAGACGATCACCGAGGCGGACCTGGCGGACATCGCCGGTGCCTTCGAGGATCGGGCGTCGCGCGAGCAGGCCGCGGCAGGCCTGGCGCCCGCCGGATCGGCCGGGCCGCTGCCCGCGGGGCTGGCCCGCACGTCGGCCTTCATGACCCACCCGGTCTTCAACGCGCACCACTCGGAGACCGAGATGATGCGCTACATCCGGTCGCTCGAGCGCAAGGACATCGGCCTCGACACCGCGATGATCCCGCTCGGCTCCTGCACCATGAAGCTCAACGCGGCGGCGGAGATGATGCCGGTGAGCTGGGCCGAGTTCTCCCGGATCCACCCGTTCGCGCCCGCGGAGCAGGTGGCGGGCTACCGGCACATCTTCACGGAGCTCGAGGGCGCGCTCGCGGCGATTACGGGCCTGCCTGGCGTATCGCTGCAGCCGAACTCGGGCGCTCAGGGCGAGTTCGCCGGCCTGCTCGTCATCCAGGCGTACCACCGGAGCCGCGGCGAGGACCACCGGCGGGTCGCCCTGATTCCGCAGTCGGCGCACGGCACGAACCCGGCGAGCGCGTCGATGGCGGGGCTCGACGTCGTGATCGTGGCCTGCGACGCGCGCGGGAACATCGACGTGGACGACCTGCGCGCCAAGGCCACGCAGCACGCCGGCAGCCTGTCGTGTCTGATGGTGACCTACCCGAGCACGCACGGCGTGTTCGAGACGCGCATTCGCGAGATCTGTGCCGTCGTCCACGAGCACGGCGGACAGGTGTACATGGACGGCGCGAACATGAACGCGCAGGTCGGGCTCACCAGCCCGGCCGCCATCGGCGCCGACGTGTGCCACCTGAACCTGCACAAGACGTTCGCCATTCCGCACGGCGGGGGCGGCCCCGGCATGGGCCCGATCGCCGTGGCGGCACACCTGCGGCCGTTCCTGCCGGGACATCCGCTCGTCGAGACCGGTGGCGACCGGGCGATTGCGCCGGTGGCGGCCGCGCCGTGGGGCAGCGCGAGCATCCTGCTGATCTCGTACGGCTACCTGGCCATGCTCGGCGGGGAGGGCTCGACGGCGGCAACACGCCTCGCGATGCTCGGCGCGAACTACATCAAGGCGCGCCTGGAACCGCACTACCCGGTGCTGTACGCCGGCGCGTCCGGCCGGGTCGCGCACGAGCTGATTTTCGACCTGCGCCCCTTCAAGGCGCGCACGGGCATCGACGAGCAGGACGTCGCGAAGCGGCTGATGGACTACGGATTCCATGCCCCGACCGTGTCGTTCCCCGTGCCGGGGACGCTGATGGTCGAGCCGACCGAGAGCGAGCCGCTCGAGGAACTGGACCGGTTCTGCGAGGCGATGATCGCCATCCGCGCCGAGATCGAGGCCGTGGCCACCGGCGCGGCCGACCCGAAGGACAACGTCCTGAAGAACGCGCCCCACACGGCCGAAGACGTGTCGGCCGACGAGTGGACGCATCCGTACTCGCGGCAGCAGGCCGCCTACCCGGTCGCCTCGCTGCGGCACGCGAAGTTCTGGCCGCCGGTCTCCCGGATCGACAACCCGTTCGGCGATCGCAACCTGATGTGCGCGTGCCCGCCGATCGAGGACTACGCCGGCTAGCACGACCCGCGCCCCGGCGTGGGGGAGCCGCCCGCGGCCCGGTCAGCCGGCCGACGCCGAGACCGACGCGAGCGCGCGCAGCCGCGCGAGCAGGGTGCGCGTGACGGGGCCGGGCACGCCGCCGCCGATCGGCCGGTCGTCCACCCGGACCACGGGCGTCACTTCCCGCGTCGTGCCCGTGATGAACGCCTCGTCGGCGGCGAACACGTCGTCGGGCGTCAGCCGCGCCTCGCGACAGGCGTAGCCGGCCTCCCGCGCGAGGGTCAGCACGCACTCGCGCGTGATGCCCGGCAGCAGTCCGGCATCCACCGGCGGCGTGATGACTTCGCCGCCGCGCACGACGAACACGTTCGCCTGTGCGCACTCGACGACCTCCCCGGCGAGGTTCTGCATCAGCGCTTCCTCGGCCCCGCGACGCAGCGCCTCCTGCATGGCCAGCGCGTTGTTCAGGAGGTTGTTGGACTTGATCCTGGGGTTCAGCGTCTCCGGATGGTTGCGCCGCACAGAGACGAGCGCGACGCCGATGCCCTCGGTGAACGTCCGTTCCGGCTGGCCGGGGAAGTCCTTCACGATGATCACGACGCCGGGCACGGGGCACGCGGCCGGGCTGTAGCTCAGCTCGCCGACGCCGCGCGTCAGCAGGATCCGGATGTACGCCTCGGCAACGCCGCCGTGCGCGGCCAGCGTGCGGTCGACGTCGGCCTGGAGCGAGTCGTCGGTGAATGGCACGTCGAGCGCCATCAGCGCCGCCGACTGACGCAGCCGGTGGACGTGCGGGCCGAAGAGGAACGGGCGGCGGCCGTAGGTGCGCAGCGTCTCGTAGACGCCCTCGCCGTACAGGAAGCCATGGTCGAAGATCGACACGACGGCGTCGCGCGCGTCGGTGATGCGGCCGTTGACGAAGACGGTGGCGTGCATGGGATGCGGCCGGTTCGAGGCGCCCGTACGGGCGGCCGGCAGGTTGCGCGAGTGTAGCACACGGAGTACGCTCGCACCGCGCGCGGAGCGCAGGCATGCGGGTGGTATCGGGCGCGCAGATGCGCGAGGCGGATCGTCGCACGATCGAGGAGGTCGGCGTGCCGTCGGCGGTGCTCATGGAGCACGCCGGGCAGGCCGTCCTCCGCGCCATGGACGAGACGTTCGGCCCGCTCGAGACGACGGACGTCTCGGTGCTCTGCGGGCGCGGACACAACGGCGGCGACGGCCTCGTCGTGGCCAGGCTCCTGGCCGAGCGCGGAGACGTCCCCCTCGTCTGCCTCCTGGGACGGGTCGACCAGCTCCGGGGTGACCCGCTCGAGAAGGCCAGGCAGGTGCAGGCGACGGGCACCGACATCCTCGAGATCGCGGACGACGCGGCCTGGCAGGCCTGCCGCGAGCGCGTGCTCGGCGCGTCGATCGTCGTCGATGCGTTGTTCGGCACGGGGCTCTCTCGCCCGCTCGACGGCCTCGCCGCCGCCGTCGTCGAGCACGTGAACGAGGCCGGCCGTCCCGTGGTCGCCGTCGATCTGCCGAGCGGCCTCGATGCCGACCGGGCCGCGCCCATCGGCCCGACCATCGCGGCGAGCCTGACCGTGACGATGGCGGCGCCGAAGCTGCCGCTGGTCATGTCGCCGGGAGACCGCCTGGCGGGACGGCTGGTGGTCGCCGACATCGGCATTCCGTCGAGCGTGGTCGAAACCGTGCCGGGGCCGCGGGTGGACTGGCTGACGCGCGCCGACGTCGCGCCGCTCGTGCCGGCGCGGTCGCCGGAGTCGAACAAGGGCGATTATGGTCGGGTCCTGATCGTCGCCGGCTCGACCGGGCACACTGGCGCCGCGGCGTTGGCGGCGCTGGCGGCGCTGCGATCCGGGGCCGGCCTGGTCACCGTCGCCACGCCAGCCTCTTGTCTGCCCGTCATCGCCGCGCTCGGCGCCGAGTACATGACCCTGCCGCTCGCCGAAGCCTCGGACGGCGGCCTGGACCAGGCCGCCGTGGATGGGCTGCTCTCGTTCAAGGCCGACGTGATCGCCCTCGGGCCGGGACTGGGTCGCGCGCGGTCCACCGAGGCATTCGTTCGACGCCTCGTCGCCGGGACGCGCCTGCCGCTGGTCGTCGACGCCGACGGCCTCAATGCGTTCGAGGGCGCGCCGGAGGGCCTGCGACGCGGCGAGGGACTCACCACGATCGTGACGCCGCATCCGGGAGAGATGGCGCGCCTCGCCGGGGGAGCCGTCGCCGACGTGCAGGCCCGGCGCATCGAGGTCGCCCGCGACTTCGCGGCGGCGGGGCGGCTCACGGTCGTCCTCAAGGGGCACCGCACGATCGTCGCCACCCCGGACGGCTCGGTCGCCATCAACTCGACGGGAAACCCGGGCATGGCCACCGCGGGCACGGGCGACGTGCTGACGGGCATGACGGCCGCCTGGCTGGCGCAGACCCGCGACCCGGCGGTAGCCGCGCGGCTCGCGGTCTTCCTGCACGGCCTGGCCGGCGATCTCGCCCGCCGGGACGAGGGCGAGGTGGCGCTCATCGCGCGCGACCTGCTGCAGCGCCTGGGCGCGGCGGAGATCGATCTCGCGGCGTCGAAGACCGCGGGCCGGGGCCCCGCATGACCGGGGAGCGCCGTGACGACGACGTCGCCGCCGGCCGCAGCGTGGCCGTGACGCACGCGGAAGCCGAGACGTCGGCGCTCGGCGAGGCCCTCGCCGCCGACCTCGGGCCGGGAACCGTCGTGTTCCTGGAGGGCCCGCTCGGGGCAGGGAAGACCGCCTTCGTGCGTGGCCTTGCGGCCGGCCTCGGCGCCGCGCCCGAGGACGTGTCCAGCCCGACGTTCGCGATCGTGCAGGAGTACCGCGGGCGGATCGCCCTGCAGCACGTGGACCTCTATCGCCTGACGCCCGTGGAAGTCGAGGACCTGGCGCTCGACGACCTGCTCGAGGAGGCGGCGATGGCGGTGGAGTGGCCGGACCGGTGGACGCGCGCGCCCGAGCCCGTGATCCGCGTGGTGATCGAGCCGGTCGATCCGTCCACCCGGCGCGTGACCATCATCCGGCCGGACGGCTACTCGACGCGGTAGTTCGGCGCTTCCTTGGTGATGATCACGTCGTGGACGTGGCCCTCGCGCACGCC
>JAWKHR010000036.1:0-67048 GCA_041394725.1 Vicinamibacterales bacterium
GGGCCGTCCGCTCGTGCACACCGGGCCGTATCGCTACCTTCGGCATCCGAACTACGTGGCGGTCGTCGGCGAGCTGGTCGGGGCGGCTATGATGGTCGGAGCGCCGCTGGCGGCGCCGATCGTGCTCGTGGTCTTCGGCGCGGTGCTGCTGCGGCGGCTGCGTTTCGAGGAACGCGTTCTCGCGTCGACGGTCGGGCGTCCGTCAGCTCCGGTGAGCTGAGACGCCCGCTGCGTCGTCAGAAGTAAGGGAAGCCCACGCGATGACGACATACAGATCCGCGACGACCGCGCTGGCCGCGGCCGTGGCCCTCGTGATCACCGCGCCGCTGGCGCCGGTCGTGTCCGCCCAGCGCGGCGTGTCCGTGCCGAACGGCGTGCTCGCGGTCCGGCAGGCGCTCGGCCACGGCGACGTGTCCGCGGCGCGCCAGGCCGCGGAGGCCGCCACCGGCGACGGCCGCGAGCTCTCGACCGCGCTGGTCGAGCTGTTCGTGGGCCAGGACGACGCGGCGCGGGCGCGCCTCGCGCCGCTGGCCGAGCGCCAGCCGCTCGGCGAGGCGGCGCTCGAGCTCGGGCTGCTCGACCTCCGTCGTGGTCGCCGCGAGGAGGCCGACCGGCGGCTGCGGCCGATCGCCTCGGTCCGCCAGTTCACGAACGCGGACGACTACCTGCGCCTGGCGCGCGCCGCGATCGGCATCCGCGAGTACCTGCTCGCCAACGACGCATTCGACCGGGTGTCCCAGTCCACGCGCGCCGACATCCAGAGCGCGTGGGGCGACCTGTTCCTGAGTCGTCACCAGCCGGCCGACGCGGCGCAGAGTTATCGCGACGCCATCACGGCGGACCCGAAGTGGGTGCCGGCGCTCGTGGGCCTGTCGCGCGCGTATGCCGACGACGAGCCCGAGGCGGCGGACACGGCGCTCGAGGAGGCCCGCAAGGCGGCGCCCGATCATCCGGACGTCCTGTTGCGATCGGCCGAGGTTGCGCTCGACGAGGAGGACGCGGCGGCGGCGAAGGCCGCGCTCGACCGGCTCGCGCGCGTGCGCCCGGGCAGCGTCGAGGAGGCCGGCCTGCGCGTCGCCCTCGCGTACGAGGACGGCGGGGCCGCCGCGGTGCCCGCGGCAATCGAGGCCGTGCGCGCCGCCGACCCGCGGTCGGCGATCGGGTACAGGCTGGCCGGCGAGCGCGCCGCGTTCGCCTATCGCTTCGCCGAGGCGTCGGACTTCGCGCGCAAGGCCACCGAGACCGACCCTGACGACCCGCAGGCGTTCTTCGATCTCGGGCTGTACTTGATGCGCACCGGCGACGAGGGCTCCGCTCGCGCGGCGCTGGAGCGGTCCTGGGACCTCGACAAGAGCGCGCCGGTCACGAAGAACCTGCTCGACCTGCTCGACAAGATCGACGCCTACACCACGGTCGAGGCGCCGAACATGATCTTCCGGTTCGCGCCGAACGAGGCCGAGGTGCTCAAGGTCTACGCGGTCCCGCTCGCCGAGCAGGCGTATGCGACCTTCCAGAAGACGTACGGCTTCACACCCGAGGGCCCGATCCTCATCGAGGTGTTCCCGCGGCACGACGACTTCGCCGTCCGGACGATGGGCCTGCCCGGTCTGGTCGGCGCGCTCGGCGCGTGCTTCGGGCGCGTGATCACGATGGATTCGCCGGCGGCGCCGGGCGTCTCGCCGTTCTCGTGGCACGCGACGCTCTGGCACGAGATGGCGCACGTGTTCTCGCTGCAGCTCTCGCAGTACCGCGTGCCGCGCTGGCTCACCGAGGGCATCTCGACGTTCGAGGAGCACCGCAAGGTGCCGGCCTGGGGCCGGGAGCTGACACTCGAGTACGGGCGGGCGATGGCGACCGGGGAGACGTTCGGCGTCAAGGGGCTGCCCGACGCGTTCAAGCGGCCCGAGCACCTCGCGATGGCCTACTTCGAGGCGTCGCTCGTCGTCGAGCATCTCGTCGATCTGAACGGCGACCAGGGACTGCAGACGTTGCTCAAGGCCTACGCCGAGGGGGCTTCCGACCAGCAGGCGTTCGCGCGCGCGTTCGGCAGGAGCGTGGACGAGGTGGACGCGTCGTTCCACCAGTTCGTGCAGGAGCGATTCGGGGCGCTGGCGAAGGCCATGGCGCCGCCGGCCTCGGAGGCGGCGGCGGACAACCTGCCGGCGCTCGAGCAGCGCGCGGCCGGCGCGCCGGGCAACTTCATCAGCCAGCTCACCTACGGCCAGGCGCTCGTCCGCGAGGGCCGGCTCGACGCCGCGAAGGCGCCGCTCGAGCGCGCGGCCGCGCTGGCGCCGATGGCGTCCGGCGATGGCAGCCCGCGCGCGCTGCTGGCGATGATCGCCGAGCAGGCCGGCAACCAGGCCGGCGCGCGTGAGGAGTACCGCGACCTGCTCCAGGCCGACCACACCAACGTCAACGCCGCGCGGCGGCTGCTGGCCGTGTCGGGCGGCTCGACCGACGATCAGTTCTACGCCCTTCGCCTCATTGCCGACCTCGACCCGTTCGACGCCGACGCCCACGGCCAGCTCGGCCGGCGCCTGTTCGCGCAGGACGACTACGAGGCGGCGCTCCTCGAGTTCCAGGCGTCGCTCGCGCTCGGGCCGCCGAACCTCGCCGAGGCGCACTCGGACGTCGCGGAGACGTACCTCAAGCTCGGCAAGCGCGACGAGGCGAAGCAGGCGGCGCTCGAGGCGCTCAAGGAGGCGCCGACGTTCGTCCGGGCGCAGGAACTGCTGCTGCAGGCCATCGGGAGGGCGTCGTGATCGGGCGGCGGTGGGGCGGGCGCACCGTCCTGGTCGCGCTGTTCGCGTCGGCGCTCGCGTTCGGCGCGGCGGGACGGGCCGCGGGGCAGGAGCGCTACGCGCTGCTCGTCGAGGGCGCCTCGGGCGAGCCGCAGTACGCGACGCTCCACCGGGGCTGGCTCGACGCGCTGCACGGCCTGCTCGTCGATCGGTTCAAGATGAACGCGGCCAACATCGTCGTGCTCGCCGACAAGCCGGTCGAGGGCGAGTCGCGCGCGACGGCGGACAACCTGCGCGCCGAGGTCGCGAAGCTGGTGCCGCGGGTCAAGGCGGACGACCAGCTGTTCGTGTTCCTCATCGGTCATGGCACCGCGTCGGCCGGGGAGGCGAAGTTCAACCTCATCGGGCCGGACCTCTCGGCGGCGGAGTGGAAGGACCTGCTCGCGCCGGTGACCGGCACGCTGGTCTTCGTCAACACGACGAGCGCCAGCTTCCCGTACCTGGCCGGCCTGTCGGGGCCGAAGCACGTGGTGATCACCGCCACGCGCACCGCGGCCGAGAAGTTTCACACGCAGTTCGCCGACGCGTTCATCAAGGCGCTCGCCGCGCCGGAGGCCGACGCCGACAAGAACGCGCGGATCTCGATGCTCGAGGCGTTCACGTACGCGTCACAGCTGGTCGCGCAGGGCTATGAGCGCGAGGACGCGATGGCGACCGAGCACGCCGTCCTCGACGACAACGGCGACGGCCAGGGCCGGGTGGCCGCCGACGCCGGCGACGATGGGGCGATCGCCGGGATGACCTACCTCGACGCGGAGGTCCTGCCGACGTCGTCGGACCCGGAGGTGCAGGCGCTGATCAAGCGGCAGGCGGACCTCACCCGCCAGATCGACGACCTGCGCCGCCGCCGCGCGTCGATGCCGCCGATTGCCTTCGACCAGCAGTTCGAGCCGCTCATCATCGAGCTGGCGACGGTCTCCCGCGAGGTGCGACGCAGGACCGGGGGTCAGGTCTTGGATCGCAGCCTCGACCCGCGGTGACTTACGATCCTGAAATTCCCCGACCGTGACCGGGCGCGGGCCGCGGCTGCTATCCAAGACCTGACCCCCACCACGACGGGTTCAGGCGCTCGCGACGGACCAGCCACCGGGCGCCGAGCAGGCCGATCGCGGCGCCCGCCAGCGCCTCGCACATCACGACGAGCGCCGCCGTGCCTGGCGACACCTGCGACCCCGCGCCGCCCAGGATCTGCATCGCCATCCAGACGCCGACGAAGAAGAACGCCGGCAGTTCCACGGCGTCGAACAACCACGGCAGCGGCACCAGCACGAGGACGCGCGACGTGGGGAAGAGGCCCAGGTAGCCGCCCGCCACGGTCCCGATCAGCCCCGCGGCGCCCACAATCGGGAGGACGCCGGACGGGTCGGGCACGGCCGCCGCCCGCGCCGCCAGCAGGCTCCCGGCCGCCACCACACCCAGGAACCGCAGATGGCCCAGCCGGTCCTCCAGCGCCGGCCCGAACAGCCAGAGCGCGCCGAGGCTGCCGGCCGCCGCCAGCCACCCGGCATGGACCATCGTGGCCGTCAACGCACGGCTCCACGAGAATGCCGACGGCACCAGCCCCGTCGCGACCACCCAGGCGTCACGATCGGCGGGCGGGAGCAGCTGGCCCCAGGCGAACGCAGCCGCCAGGCCTCCGAGGAGGAGCCACGTCATCCAGGGCGTGACACGGGTGGGGACGACGTCGGCGATCGGGAACACGGGTCGGGGGGAACGGTAGAATGAACGGTTGATGAGTTCTACCACACGGAATGCCGTCACGACGTGCTCGACGTGCGGCGCGCGGATTGCCGAGAAGGCCATCGTCTGCTACCGGTGCGGCACGCCGACGGCCATCCCCGAGGCGCCCGTCCGGCCCGGGCCGCCCCCGCGTCGTGGGCTGCCGTGGCTGACCATCCTGACCGTCCTCGCGATCATCGCCGTCGGCGTCTGGACCGTGCCGATGACGCCCGAGGATTCCTGGCAGCGGATGGCGACCTTCGCGGGCCTGGCCGTGGCGACGTTCGTGGGCGTCCGGCTGACCCGGCCTCGGCGGCCCGCCGGCCGTGGCGGCCCGCATCGGGTAGACTGAGCACGGTTTATGGCTGCTCCCCGCCTCGAAGTGCGCGACGTGCTCGGCGAGCGCGTCGTCTCCGTCGATCACCTCCCGTTTGCCATCGGCCGTCGGGAGACCAACGACCTGCGTCTCGGCGGCAGCGAGGTCTCGCGCGAGCACGCGCAGATCGTCGGCGCCGACGGGGGCGGGTACCGCCTGCACGACCTCCAGTCGCGCTACGGCACGTTCGTCAACGGCGAGTCCGTCAGCGAGTGCGAGCTGCGCGTGGGCGACCGGATCCGCCTGGGGCGCGGCGGCGGGGCGGACCTGGTCTTTCTCGGCACCGAGGAGGAAGCCAGCCTGTCGGGCCGGTCGACGACCGGGGCGCGCGACGACCTCCGGCAGATCAACGCGCTCCTCGAGGGCTTCCGTGCGCTCGGCTCCGGCCGCGTGCTGCTCGACGTGCTCGCGCTCGTGCTCGACGCCGCGCTCGAAATCTCCGGGGCGGAACGCGGCTTCATCCTCCTTTCGGCCGACGATGGCGAGCTGGAGTTCAAGCTGGCGCGCAACCGCGACAAGCGGACGCTGACCGACCGCACCTTCGACATCAGCAAGCTCATCCCCGAGGAGGTCTTCAAGACGGGGGTGACGCGCGTCGTGTCGGACCTGCTCGACGCCGGCCTGGCCGACGTCCACATGGGCACGGTCGCGCTCGGCATCCGCAACGTCGTGTGCGTGCCGCTCAACTACGTGCACTACGTCGAGTCGGCCGACGCCCGCACCGAGGACCAGCGGATCGGCGTGCTCTACCTCGACAGCCGCGAGAAGGGCCGGTTGCTGTCGGACGCGACCCGGCGCGGGCTCGAGACGCTGGCCGCCGAGGCGGCCGTCGCGATCCAGAATGCGCGGCTCTACCGCGACAAGCTCGAGAAGTCGCGGATGGAGCAGGAAATGCGGATCGCCGCCGAGATCCAGCAGGCGCTGCTCCCGAAGCCGCGCGCGAGCCTCGGGTTCGTCGAGGCCTCGGCCGCGAGCCTGCCGTGCCGGTCGATCGGCGGCGACTTCTTCGACTACGTGGACGATCCGGGCGCGTCGTTCGGCTTCGCGCTGGGCGACGTGGCGGGCAAGGGACCGCCGGCCGCGCTGATGAGCGCGCTCGTGCAGGGCATGTTCTCGGCCCAGGCCCGGGTCACGACCGCGCCCGCCGAGGCCATCACCAGCATGAACAAGGCCCTGTGCCGCCGGGGCCTGGAATCGCGGTTCGTCACGCTCCTCTACGGCGTCATGGGCGCCGACGGCACGCTGACCTACTGCAACGCGGGTCACAACCCGCCGTTCGTCGTCGGGCCGAGCGGCGTGCGGCGCCTGGAGGCCGGCGGACCGGTGGTCGGGCTGCTCGAGTTCGCACCCTACGAGCAGGAGTCGGTGCAGCTCCAGTCCGGCGACGTCGTGGTCGTCTTCAGCGACGGTGTCTCCGAGGCGCTCGACCGGGCGGGGCAGGAGTTCGGCGACGATCGGCTGCAGGCGGTCGTCGAGGCCGCCCGCGACGAGACGCCCGCCGCCATCGTCGATCGCGTGATCGGCGCGGTGCAGGCGTTCAGCGCGGGCGCGCCGCAGAGCGACGACATCACCGCGATGGTCATCCGCTTCGTGGGGGCCGGGGCCTGACGTGACCCGCCGGGTGCTGTTCCTGGCCTGGCTGGCGGTCGGCGTCGCCGTCTGGAACGGCTTCTTCGACCTCTACGTGTCACGGGGCGCGCGCGAGTGCCTGCAGAGGCGCGCGGAATACGACGCCGGCCTTGCCCCCGGCCCCGCGCCGGCCATGGCCGAGGTCATGGCGACCGCGCGGCACGACGGCCTGATCGCCGCCTCGGCGTGGGCCGTCCTCGTGACGGGCCTCGGGCTCGTCACGCTGAGGAGGACGCGGTGATGCACAAGCTCATCTACGACTGGAACCGCGTCGACGCGCCCCGGCGCCCGCGACGCGTGTGATGCTCGACGACGAGACGCTGCGCGACGGGTTGCAGTCGCCGTCCGTCCGGACGCCGTCGATCGAGCACAAGATCCGCCTGCTGCACCTGATGGACGCGCTCGGCATGGACACGGCCGACATCGGCCTGCCCGGCGCCGGGCCGCACGTCGTGCAGGACGTCGAGCGGCTGGCGCGCGAGATCGTGGACGCGAAACTCGCGATTCGCCCGAATTGCGCCGCGCGCACCGTGATCGCCGACATCCGGCCCATCGTGGAGGTCGCGCAGCGGACCGGCATCGCGATCGAGTGCTGCGCGTTCATCGGATCCAGCCCGATCCGCCAGTACGCCGAGGACTGGACGCTCGACCGCCTCGAGCGGCTCAGCGCCGAGGCCATCACGTTCGCCGTCGCCGAGGGACTGCCGGTGATGTACGTCACCGAGGACACGACGCGCGCCGACCCGGAGTCACTGCGGCGCCTGTACTCGACCGCGATCCGGGCCGGCGCAACGCGACTCTGCATCGCCGACACGGTCGGCCACGCGACGCCCTCGGGGGCCCGCGCCGTCGTGAGGTTCGTGCAGTCGGTCGTGGACGAGTGCGGCGGCGGCGTCGGGATCGACTGGCACGGCCACCGCGACCGCGACCTGGCGGTGGGGAACAGCCTCGCCGCGATGGAGGCCGGCGCGACGCGCCTGCACGGCGCGGCCCTCGGGCTCGGCGAGCGCGTCGGCAACACGCCGATCGACGTCCTGCTCGCCAACCTGGTGCTGATGGGGCTCCGCGACGCCGATCTCCGGCACCTGCCGGAGACTGCGCAGCTCGCCTCCGAGGCGTGCGGCGTCCCGCTCCCGCACAATTACCCGATCGTCGGCCGTGACGCCTTCCGCACGGCGACGGGCGTCCATGCCGCGGCCGTGATCAAGGCGTACCCGGAAGGGCGAGCCGGACCTGGTGGACGCCGTCTACTCGGGCGTACCGGCCAGCCTGGTCGGCCGCGAGCAGGTGATCGACGTCGGCCCGATGTCCGGCAAGTCGAACGTCGTCTACTGGCTCGAGAAGCGCGGCCTCGAGGCCGCGCCCGAGCGCGTGGAGCGCATCTTCGCGAAGGCCAAGACGTCGGGTGCGGTGCTGTCCGAAGAAGAGATCCTGGGGCGATGGAGGACGTGGAGAACGTGGAGGACGTGGAGAGAGGCTAGGGCCTCTGGAGACCGTGGCGCAAGGCGGCGCCGGAGCCGGGGCGGCCGGGCATGGAGCCCGTGGGGCGCCGGGAGAACGGGGAGTTCCTCCAGTTCTCTTCTTTCTTCTTGTCCCGTTCTTCTCTCTTCCCGCTTCACTGTTCGCTCCGACTTCGTGTCCAACCCGCGGGTTCTGCCGTTCCACCGGCGATTCAGGGCCCGGAGACCAGATCCGCTCTCCCCACGTCCTCCGGGACCGCCACTCTCCCCACGGCGCCCGTCACTGCATCAGGTGCTTCTCGATCAGGGGGAGGGCGGCGACGAGCGTGTCGCCGACGGCCTGCAGGGGTTCGCGGTCCAGCTTGTCCAGGGTGTCGAGCGCGGTATGCCAGTACATCTGGCCGGTGGAGCTCCAGTATTCGAGGTCGATGATGTCGGCCGCGGGGACACCGGCCTCGAGGAAGGCGTAATGGTCGTCCTCGATCGGCGTCTCCGACATCGGGAAGTAGCTCGCGTGGCCGACGGTGCGGGCCGCGTTCCAGATGATGTCCTTGAGCCACTTCGTGGACGACGCCTCGCGCTGGAAGCGCGCGTTGCGCTCGGCGATCATGTCGACGAGGATCATGGCCTTGATCGACGACAGCGAGCCGTCGGCGCGCGCCGCGTCCACGTAGTGCCGGCTGCCGTAGGTGTTGTCGGGGGAGCCGTTGTTGGTGCACTCGTCCCAGTTCGTGCAGAACGCCTCTTCGCCGTCGAACCAGACGAGCTCCCAGGTGAACTCGCGCGGGCGGTCCTTGAGGACGCGCGCGAGCTCCACGAGGAACGCGCCGCTCGACCCGCCGTCGTTGGCGCCCACGAACCGGAAGGCCTTGAACGGTTTCGTGTCGTAGTGCCCGGTCAGCAGGATGCGATCGGGCCGGCGGCCAGCCAGCCGGACGACCAGGTTGACCATCCTGACCTGGCCCTGCGGCGTCGGCGTGGTCCAGGCCTGTTCCTCGACCTTCAGGCCGAAGCTCTCGATCTGGGCCTTGATGTAGTCGCGGGTCTGCTCGATTGCGGGCGAGCCGGCCGGGCGCGGGCCGAAGGCGACCATCTTCTCGAGGTGCGCCCACGCCCGCGCGCTGTCGAACGCCGGCGCGGCCTGGGGCGTGTCGGCGGCCCGGACGGGGGCGAACGCGACGCCCAGGACGGCCACGGCCGCGAGGGCGGTGGCCACCGGGGCCTTTGCGGCGGCGAAGGGGGCGAGGCGAACGAGGCGAACGAGCGCGCGCGTCATGCGGACGGTCCTTTCCGCCCGGCGCCGGTGCCGGGCCATGGGGGCCGCGGGCGGGCGGCGGACGGGCTCAGCCGCGCTGGTCGCGCGGCACGTAGTCGCGGCGCGCGGCGCCGACGTAGATCTGCCGGGGCCGCGCGATCTTCTGGTCCGCGTCGCGCAGCATCTCGTCCCACTGCGCGAGCCAGCCGGCCGTCCGCGGAATCGCGAAGAGCACGGGGAACATGTCGAGCGGGAAGCCCATCGCCTGGTAGATCAGGCCCGAGTAGAAGTCCACGTTCGGGTAGAGCTTCCGGCTGACGAAGTAGTCGTCCTCGAGGGCGATTCGCTCGAGCTCGAGCGCAATGTCGGTCAGCGGGTTGCGGCCCGTCACCTCGAACACCTCGTCGGCCGTCCGCTTGATGATCCGGGCCCGCGGGTCGTACGACTTGTAGACCCGGTGGCCGAAGCCCATCAGCCGGCCCTCGCCGCGCTTCACGCGGCTGATGAAGTTCGGGACGTTCTTCACGTGCCCGATCTCCTGGAGCATCCGCAGCACCGCCTCGTTGGCGCCGCCGTGCAGCGGGCCGTAGAGCGCCGCCGCCGCGCCCGCGAGCGCCGAGTACGGGTCGGCCTGCGAGCTGCCGATGCCGCGCATGGCGCTCGTGCTGCAGTTCTGCTCGTGATCCGCGTGCAGGATGAACAGGATGTCCAGCGCGCGCTCGAGCACCGGGTTCGGCGCGTACTTGAGCTCCGTCATCTTGAACAGCATGTTCAGGAAGTTGCCCGGGAAGCTCAGGTCGTTGTCCGGATAGATGTACGGCCGGCCGATGCTGTGCCGGTAGGCGTAGGCCGCGATGCTCGGCACTTTCGCGATCAGGCGCCGGATCTGCAGCCGACGGTTGTCCTCGTCGTGGACGCGCTTGGCGTCGGGGTAGATCGTCGAGAGCGCGCCGACCGTCGACAGGAAGATGCCCATCGGGTGCGCGTCGTACTGGAAGCCCTCCATCAGCTTCTTGATGTTCTCGTGGAGCATCGTGTGGAGGGTGATCTCCTGGATCCAGCCGTCGAGCTGCGCCGACGTCGGCAGCTCGCCGAACAGGATCAGGTACGTCGTCTCGAGGAACGAGCTCTGCTCGGCCAGCTGGTCGATCGGGTAGCCGCGATAGAGCAGCACGCCCTTGTCGCCGTCGATGTAGGTGATTCGGCTGCGGCATGACGCGGTGTTCGTGAACGCCGGGTCATAGGTCATCAGCCCGAAGTCGGTCTCCGAGGTGCGAATCTGCCTCAGGTCCATCGCGCGGATCGTGCCGTGCTCGATGGGGATCTCGTACTGCTTGCCGGTGCGGTTGTCGGTGATCGTCAGCGTGTCGGCCATGGTCTCGTGTGCGGCGCCGGGCGTCAGCCCTGGGGGCCGGTCACTGCGGGTCGGCGCCTGCGTCAGGCCGCGCGACCCCGGTCTCCTCGTCGTCCGCCGCCGCCGGCGTGCCGGGGATGCGGTAGTCACCCCGCAGCCAGCGCGCCAGGTCGGCCATCCGGCAGCGCTCGCTGCAGAACGGCCGCCACTCGGGCCGGGCCGGTCGCCGGCGGCAATGCACGCACGGCGACGTGTCGGGCATCTCGCTATTGTAGCGGGTTCCGGCGGCCGGTTCACGCGGGCCCGGCGCGGGACGCGCGATACCGGGCCGCGCGCGTGACCGCAGCCGTCCCGCGGCCGTCAGCGCGGCCGCAGCCGTCAGCGCAGCCGTCAGCGCGGCTCTTCGGCGTGGTGCCGCACGTCCTTCGCCGAGACGAGGAAGATCACGTCCTCGGCGATGTTCGTCGCGTGGTCGCCGATGCGTTCCAGGTGCCGCGAGACCAGGATCAGGTCCAGCGACGGCTCGATCGTGGCCGGCTTCTTCAACATGAAGTCCAGCAGCTCGCGGAAGACCAGCGTCTTGAGCATGTCCAGCTCGTCGTCGCGGTCGAGCACGGACTGGGCCAGCGGCAGGTCGCGCCGCACGAACGCGTCCAGCGCGTCGCGGAGCATGTTCTGCGCGATCTCGGCCATGCGCGGGATGTCGATCAGCTCCTTGACCGGCGGGTGGAGCAGATACCGGGTCGCCGCCTCGGCGATGTTGACCGCCAGGTCGCCCACGCGCTCGAGGTCGGTGTTGATCTTCACGGCCGAGACGATCACGCGCAGGTCCACCGCCATCGGCTGGTGGAGCGCGAGCAGCTTGAAGCAGCGGTCGTCGATCTCGATGTGCAGCGCGTTGATCGCGTGGTCGCCGGTCAGCACGCGCTCGATGGCCGACGCGTCGCGCTCGACGAGGCCCTTGACGACCGTCCGGAGGCGGTCCTCGGCCAGGCCGCCCATCTCGAGCAGGCGCGCCTTGAGCTGGTCCAGCTCGTCCTGGAAGTGTCGGGTATGGCGTTCGGTGGTCATGTCGATCGCGACGGGCCTCCTGCCCGACGGCCGCGCGGGCGGCCTAGCCGAACCGTCCGGTCACGTAGTCTTCGGTCAGCTTCTCGGCCGGGTTCGTGAAGATCTGGTCCGTCGGCCCGCACTCGACCAGGGTGCCCAGCCAGAAGAAGGCGGTCTGGTCCGAGACGCGCGCCGCCTGCTGCATGTTGTGCGTGACGATCACGATCGTATAGTCGCGCTTGAGCTCGTAGATCAGCTCCTCGATCCGCTGCGTGGCGATCGGGTCGAGCGCCGACGCCGGCTCGTCCATGAGCAGGATGTCCGGCTGCACCGCCAGGGCGCGCGCGATGCACAGCCGCTGCTGCTGACCGCCCGAGAGCGCCAGCGCCGACTCGTGCAGGCGGTCCTTCACCTCGTCCCAGATGGCCGCGGCGCGCAGGCTCTGCTCGACCCGCTCCTCCATGTCGCGCCGGCTGCGCGCGATCTGGTTGATCCGCAGCCCATAGGCGATGTTCTCGAAGATCGACTTCGGGAACGGGTTCGAACTTCTGGAACACCATCCCCACCCGCCGCCGGAGCGCGACGACGTCGGTGTCGGGCGCGTAGATGTCGCGCCCCGTCGATCCAGACCGACCCCTCGACCGCGTGCCGGCGATGATGTCGTTCATCCGGTTCAGCGTCCGCAGGAACGTGCTCTTGCGCACTTTTTGGTGGCCCGATGAACGCGGTGACCAGAGTTCGCCCGGATGTCGATGTGGATGTCGGTGAGCGCCCGCTTCTTGGCAGGTTCATCCGGTCCACGGCGATCTTGAGCGGGGCCTCGACGCCCGTGCCGGAGCCTCGGACGGCGCGGGGCCGGCCGGGGGCGGCGACGGGGAGATCGGACGGAGCACCGTGGTCGCGGCCGGCCCTTCTGGAAACGATCCGCACGACGATGGCGACCGCGTTCATCGTCAGCAGCGCGAGCAGGACGATGATACCGGCCGCGGCGTTGTTCGAGAACCCCGCCTGCGGCTGGGACACCCAGTTGTAGATCTGGATGGGCAGCGCGTGAACGGCGAGAACACGCTGTCCGGGCGTGAAGTTGACGTAGGTCACCGCCCCGATCACGACGAGCGGCGCCGTCTCGCTGCGACCGCCCGCGACAGGGCCAGGATCAGCCCCGTCGCGTGATGCTCGGCGTCGCGCCCAGCACCTGGTGCCACGTCGTCTGCCACTTGGTCGCGCCGAGCGCGTAGGACCCCTCCCGGATGGACTTGGGCACGGTGCGCAGCGCCTCGCGCGTGGAGAGGATCACCACCGGCAGCACGAGCAGGGCCAGCGTCGCGGCCCCGGCCAGCACGCTCCGGCCCATGTGCATCGTCCGCACGAACAGGCCGAGGCCGAGCAGGCCGTACACGATGGACGGCACCCCGGCGAGATTCGCGATGTTGACCTCGATCAGCCGCGACCACCGGCCGCCGCCGCCGTAACCACTCGAGGTAGAGCGCCGCCGCGACATCCAGCGGGACCGCGATGAGCGCGGTCAGGACCATCAGCCAGATGCTGCCGATGAGCGCCGGAAAGATCCCGCCTGGCTCGCGCGTACGGCGGCGGGCTCGTGAGGAAGGCCCAGTCCAGGCTGCCGAGGCCGTCCGGGAGGATGTCGTAGAGCAGCGCGGCCAGCGCGGCCAGTGCCAGCGCCAGCACCAGCAGGCCCATCGACTGCAGCAACCGGTCGCCCCTGGGCGCCGAGGCGGCCGACCGAAGGGCACGGGCAGGGCAGGCGTGGCGGCGCCAGTGGTCACGCGTATTCCTCCCGGAACCTGCGCCAGCCGGTGCTGGCGGTTGAGGCAGGAAGGTCATCGGAACCCAGGACGATGCCGCCGCGAGATGTTCCGGCAAGCCAGGCGTGCCGCCAGCGTGCTCGCCCTGGCTGACCCTGGGTGAGCGCGGGCGTCGCCGGTCATGCTCGACTGGGCACGGCGGTTGAGGCGTGATACGCGGTTCGAGGCCCGGCGCGATCGTCTGATCATCGTCTCGCCGACCGCGCGCGAGACCGCGAGGACGAACGACGCCGAGATGCCCGAGCGCCGCCGGGACCACCACCGCAGCGCCGCCTGCATCTTCGTCGCCCCGAGGGCGTAGGCGCCCTCGCGCGCCAGCCCGTTCGGGACGGCGTGCAGCGCGTCTTCGGAGAGCGACGAGACCAGCGGCAGGATCATGATGCCCATCACGATGCCCGGGCCGAGCGCGTTGAACAGCGCCAGGCCCGGCACGACCTGCTGGAGCATCGGCGTCACGAAGAGCAGGGCGAAGTAGCCGTAGACGACCGTCGGGACGCCGGCCAGGATCTCCAGCACCGGCTTGATCACCCGCCGGGTCGCGGGGCGTGCGTACTCACTCAGGTAGATGGCCGAGAGCAGCCCCGCCGGCAGCGCCACCGCCATCGCGATCCCGGAGACGAGCACCGTGCCGGTGACCAGCGGCAGGATGCCGAAGTGCTTCTGGGCGAAGAGCGGCGTCCACTGCGTGCCCGTGAGGAACTCGACGACCGGCACCTCGCGGAGGAACCCGACCGTTTCCCAGAGCAGCACGACGATGATGCCGAGCGTCACGAGGACGGACGTCGTCGCGCAGAGGAACAGGCCTCGCTCGATCACGAACTCGAGGCGCCGGCGGGCGGTGGGCGTCATCACAGGAGGCGATTGAAGCACAGATGGGCGGCGCCGGTACGCCGGCGCCGCCCGGGTGGTCGGCGCGCGGCCCTCAGTGCATGCCCTTCAGCAGGTCCTCGAGGGACGCGGTGTGCGAGGCGTTGGTGAACATGCTGCCCGTCGTGCGGGCCGCCCAGCGCTTCCGGACCAGGTCCTGCTCGGCCGGCGCGAGCGGCACGTAGCCCACCTCGCGGATGAGCGCGTCGTCGAGCTTCATGTAGAACTCGACGAACTTCTGGACCTCGGGGCGCTCCAGCGCCTTGGTGTTGGCGTAGATGAAGAGCGGGCGCGACAGCGGGCGGTAGGTGCCGTTGCGTACCGTCTCGATCGACGGCGCGATCGGCCCGGCGCCGTTGTCGGGGTTGCCGTCGTCGACCGGGACCAGCTTGAGCTTGTCCTGGTTCTGCTCGAAGTAGGCCAGGCCGAAGTAGCCGAGCGCGTTCGGGTCGCCGGCGATGCCCTGCACCAGCACGTTGTCGTCCTCGCTGGCCGTGTAGTCGCCGCGGCTCTCCTGCGCCTTGCCGTTGATCGCCTCGGTGAAGTAGTCGAAGGTGCCCGACGCGGTGCCGGGGCCGAACAGGTGGATCTCGGCGTCCGGCCAGTCGGCGCGGATCTGGTTCCAGCGCTTGATCTGACCCTGGGCGGCCGGCTCCCACAGCTTGTGGAGCTCCTCGACGGTCATCGAGTTCACCCAGGTGTTGCTGTGGCTCACGACGACGGCGAGGCCGTCGTAGGCCACCGGCAGCTCGACGTAGCTGATGCCCGCGCCGGCGCAGAGCTCGGCCTCGGTCGCCTTGACCGGCCGGGACGCGTCGGAGATGGCGGTCTCGTTCCGGCAGAACTTCTGGAAGCCGCCGCCCGTGCCGGACTCGGCGACGGTCACCCGGATCGCCGGGTTCTCCCGCTGGAAGTCCTCGGCGACGGCCTGGGAGATCGGGAAGACGGTGGACGAGCCGTCGATGGCGATGACGGCGCTTTCGGCGCGCTCGGAGGCGCCGCCGCAGGCGGCGATCGTCACGGCCGACAGCAGGGTCGCGGCGAGCGAAATCAGGGGCCACAGGGGGCGACGGTTTGACATGTCGCCACTTTATGGCCGCCCGATTTCGCGGCAGTTTCGCACGTGTTAAATCGGTGTAACGTGCCCGTCACCACTCCGACGAGCGCACCCGCGGGCTCCCCGACTCCTCCAGGAACTCGCCGATCTGGCGCCGCAGTTCCTCCTGGATCGAGAGGATCGGCTTGCGGCCCTCGAGGACCCGGAACCCGAATTCCTCGGACATGGCCCCGTACTCCTTGAGCAGCGCGCGCTGGTAGGTCCGGAAGTTGTCGTAGATGTCGTCGCCGGCCTTCATGTCCATGCCGGACTCCCAGTACTCCATGCCGCCGCTCTCGAGCACGCGCCGCGCGAGCGCGTCGACGTCGATCTTCAGGTAGAAGACCAGGTGCGGGCTGATCGCGAAGCCGTACAGCTTGCGGATCCACTGGCTGTCCACGCCGCGGACCCCGGCGCGCGCGATGGCCGTGTAGATGTAGCGGTCGGCCAGGACGATGAAGCCCGCCTTGAGCGCCGGGATGATCTCCTTCTCGAGCCGGTCGGCGAAGTCGCACGCGTAGAGCAGCACGAACGTCAGCTTGTTGAGCGTGTTGCTCGACTTGGCCAGGTCGATCGTCGGCGCCATGAGCGGCGACCGCGTCCACCCGGTCTCCACCACGCCGTAGCCCTGGACCTCGAGCCACTCGCGGAGGAGCCGGATCTGCGTCGATCGGCCGACGCCGTCGGTGCCCTCGATGGCGATGATCTTGCCGGGGTAGCTGTCGATGTGGAGGTACGGCAGCCCGTGGCCGTAGTAGTGGCCGGGCGTGACGCCGCCGTGGGCGCCGGCTTCGGGATGCTCGCTCATGAGGGCTGCTGCTCCAGTCGTTCGGAGACCAGGCGCCGGAAGACGCGCTGCTGGTCGGTGATGCTGCCCGTCGCGTCCACCACGGACAGGCCGTGCTCGGGCACGATGCGGTCGTATTCCTCGAGGACCTTCGACTGGAACAGCCGGAAGCTCTCGGTGGCGTTCGTGCTCCAGCCCATGTCGAGGCCGGCCTCGTAGAACTTCAGCTTCACGCGGCGCGCGAGCAGCCGGTCCAGCGAGACGTCGATCGTGACGCGGAAGTAGACCGCGAGATCGGGCTTGACCGCGAAGCTGTACAGGTCGCGGACCCATTCGCGGTGGACGCCGCGCGCCACGTCGCGCGCGAACGCGGTGTAGGCGTAGCGGTCGGCGAGCACGATCATGCCGGCCTTGAGGGGCGGGATGATCTTGTAGAGCAGCCGGTCGGCGAAGTCGGTGGCGTGCAGCAGGCTGAACGTCATGGGCGTGAGGGCGTTCTTCTTCTTGCCCGTCTTCGTGGCCGCCTTGACGAGCGCCGACGAATTCCACTCGGTGACGAACACCCGGTGCCCGCTCGCCGCCAGCCACTTCGCCAGCAGGCCGAGCTGCGTCGTCTTACCGGACCCGTCGATGCCCTCGACGACGAACAGCCGGCCGGGATACGTGTGGGGCGCGTCGAGCCTGTTCAGCATGGGGAGAGGCGTCCTTGTCCTTCCTGGTGGTGGCGGGCGCGTGCCCGGCCGCCGCGACGACGTCGATGCGCAGCCCGAGCGCGCGCGCGAGGGCCTCGGCGTGGCGATGCGCCGCCCAGAGTTCGAGCTCCGCGTCGCCCTTCGCCGTGACCGCCACGCGCAGCGCGTCGCCGGCGTCCGTTTCGGTGGCGGCCAGCGTGTCGATGACCTGCGTGTGGCTGCGGTCGAGGCCCTCGGCCAGCTGCACCATCGCCGAGAGCACGCGCACGGTCCGGCGGCGCGACTTCGAGAGCGCGCCGAACGGCTCGTGCGACTTCTTCGGCCGGCCCTGCCGGTGGTACCGCGCGACGAGCGCGATCATCTCGATCTCGTCGGGCTCGAAGCCCCGCAGGCCGCCGTTCTTGATGAGGTAGTAGGAGTGCCGGTGGTGGCGTTCGTAGCTGATCGCGTGGCCGATGTCGTGCAGGCGCGCGCCGTACTCGAGCCACTCGCGCTCCAGCTGGCCCAGTCCATGCCGCGCGGCGGTCGCGTCGAACAGCGCCAGGGCCAGCCGCGCGATCTGCTCGCCGTGGTTCGCACCCGCGTGGAACCGCTCGGCCAGCTCGATCACGCTGCGCCGCCGGACGTCGGGATACCGCTCCGCGGTCCGGATGTGCGCCGCGTTGCGGCGGATGTAGTCGAGCACCAGGCCCTCGCGGAGCGCGAAGTCGGAGAGCGTCAGTTCCGTCGCGCCGAGGTCCTCGAGCAGCGTGTCGATGAGCACCGCGCCCACCGCGGAGAGGTCCGCGCGACGGGGATCGAGGCCGGGCAGCTCGAGCCGCGCCTCGAGCGGCATCCGCGTGAGCCGGCGGCGGAGCCGGCCGATGTTCCGCACGGCCACGCGCAGGTTGCGCGACTCCTCGGCCGGGCGCCGGCCGCCCGCGGCCAGGCCGCCGATCGACAGCATCGTGCCCGACGCGCCGATGACGCGCTCGAAGCCGCGCGCCTTGATCTGGCGCAGGTAGGCCCGGGCCTCGCGCCGGATGTGCCGCACGAGGCGCTCCTCGTCGCGCGGCGGCAGCGGATCGTCCGTGGCGAAGCGTTCCGTCAGGCGGATCGCGCCGAGCTTGAAGCTGCGCGCCATCTCGACGCGCGTCGCCGTGCCGAGGGTGATCTCCGTGCTGCCGCCGCCGATGTCGATGACGACCGACCGGTGCCGGCCGACGCCGACCGCGTAGCCCGCCGCGAGGTGGATCAGCCGCGCTTCCTCGGTGCCCGAGATGACGCGGACGCGGAGCCCGAGATCGCGACGGGCCGCCGTGATGAAGTCCGCGCCGTTCTCCGCCTCGCGCACCGCGCTCGTCGCCGTCGCGATGATTTCGTCCACCGCGCGCGACTCGGCCAGGCGCTTGAACTTCGCGAGCGTCTGCATCGCGGTCGCCACCGCGGCGGGCGAGAGCCGGCGGCCGCCCAGGCTCGCGGCGCCAAGGCGTATCATGTCCTTCTCGCGGTCGACGACTTCGAAGGAAAGATCGGGTCGGATGCGGCACACGATCATGTGCACCGAGTTGCTTCCGACGTCGATGGCGGCGATGCGCATGCGTTACACGGTCGTTACACGGAGGTCGGGTCGGAGAATGCCTCATGCTACCACGCTGATTCCGCGGGACTTGGGCCGCCTGCTGCGCGCCGGCACCGACGCCGTCCGGCGCCTGCTGCCCGCGGCCGTCCGCGGCAGCGTCACCGGCGTGCACCGCGCCCGGGTGGCCTCCCGGCGGCTCCGGGAGCTGCTGCCGGTGGTCGCCGTGGCGGCCGGGCGTGATGCGCGGGCGGCCCGCCGGTGGCTGCGGCACCTGACGCGGACGCTCGGCGGGGTGCGCGAACTGGACGTCACCCGCGCGCTGCTGGCTGCCGAGGCGCGGCGGTGGGGCTGGCCGGCGGCGCCGGTGGCGCGCGTCGATCGGGGGCTCGCGCGCGAGCGGGCGGAGCAGCGCCGGCACCTCGTCGCGCGCGTCCGGCGTCTCGACGCCGCGCCAGGCCTTGCCGCGCTCGACGCGCTCGCCGCGGACGTCGAGGCGGCCGACGACCTCGCGCCGGCGGCCGCCGCGCTCGGCTCGCGCGTGCATCGCCGCGCGCGCAAGCTGGCCGAGGCCATCGACGCGGCGGGCACGCTCTATGAGCCCGACGCGCTGCACGCGGTGCGCATCGCCGGCAAGAAGCTGCGCTACGCGCTCGAGGTCGCGCACGGCGCCGCGCGCCTCCCGCTCGCGGCCGAGGTGCGGCAGCTCAAGGCGCTCCAGGACCTGCTCGGCGGCCTGCACGACCGCCAGGTGCTGCAGCACCGGCTGCAGGCCGCCATGGCCGCGCCGCGCGCGGACCGCGCGAGCGTGGTTCGCCTCGAGGCCTGGGTGGCGAGGCTCGAACGCGAGTGCCGCAACCGGCACGCGCGGTTCGTCCGCCGCGCGCCGCGCCTGCGCGACCTGGCCGTGCGGGCGGCCGTCGAAACGCCGCTCGCGCTGGTGCCGGCGCGCCCGGGTCGCATGGGCGTGGCCGACGCCACGGGCGTGCGCGACCGCGCGCGTCGCGCGGGCCGGGCGCGGTCGTGATGGGCGGCATGAATTCGGCGCGACGCGCGGCGCACGCCTCGACGGTGCGGCTGTATCTGGTGCGGCACGCGATCGCCGCCGAGCGCGGGCCGGACTGGCCGGACGACAGCCTGCGCCCGCTGACGCACAAGGGCCGGGCGCGCTTCCGGCAGGTCGTCCAGGGCCTGGCCCGACAGGGCGTGGACGTGGACGTGATCCTCACGAGCCCGTTCGTCCGCGCCGAGCAGACCGCGCGGCTGCTGGCCGCGGGCATCTCGCCCGAGCCGCTCGTCGAGCTGACCGCCGCACTGGCCCCCGGACAGGCGCCCGACGCCGTGATCCGCGCGCTGGAACCGTACGCCGGCTCGACCGGCGTCGCGCTGGTCGGCCACGAGCCGGATCTCGGCCTGCTGGCCGCGCGGCTCATCGGCGCGACCTATCCGCTCGAGTTCAAGAAGGGGGGCGTGTGCCGGATCGACGTGCCGGGCCTGCCGCCCGCCGCGCACGGCCACCTCGTGTGGCACGCGACGCCGAAGCTCCTTCGTTCATCCCGGCGCTGACCGCGCCCGGGCGGCCGGCGAGACGCTGATCGCTGATCAGACGACGGTGCCGGGCTTCACGACTCCGCCCTTGGGCACGACGATGATGCCGTTGCGGATGTAGTAGCCGTCGCCGTCCACGTCCTGGATGTTCCGCTCGTTCACCAGCCGCGCGCCCTCGCCGATCCGCGCGTTCTTGTCCACGATCACGCGATCCAGCACCGCGTTCGGTCCGATCCCGAGCGGCAGCTCGCCCGGCGAGTCCTCGAAGTAGTCCGCACCCAGCAGGATCGACCGGCGCACCGTTGCGCCGCGGTGGATCGACGTCCGCACGCCGACCACCGACTGTTCGATCGCGCAGGAGTCGCAGTAGGCGCCCTCCGCCACCAGGGCGTCGGTGATGCGGCAGTCGTGGATGCGCGCCGCCGGCAGGAAGCGCGGATGCGTGTAGATGGGGCGTCGCGGGTGGAAGAAGCTGAACGGCGCGTTGCGCTCCGTCAGCATCAGGTTGACGTCGTAGAACGACGTCACCGTGCCGACGTCGGCCCAGAAGCCGTCGAACATGTACGGGTGGACGCGGTGGGTGCCGAGCGCCTGCGGGATGATCTCCTTGCCGAAGTCCACCGCGCGGCTGCGCGCCAGGACCTCGCGCAGCACGTCGCGCGAGAAGACGTAGATCCCCATCGACGCCAGGAACGGCTTCTCGGCGCTCAGCCGCACCGCCGGCGACTGGCGCGGGGCGCTCGACCCGATCTCGGCCAGGCGGGCTTCGTCCGGCTTCTCCTCGAAGCCGGTGATCTGGCCCGACCCGTCGAAGAGGAAGATGCCCATCTGCGTCGCGTCGGACGGCGTGACCGGCTGGGCGGCGACGGTGATGTCGGCGTTGCGTTCGGCGTGGGCCTCGATGAGTTCGGCCAGGTCCATGCGGTAGACGTGATCGCCGGCGAGGATCAGGTAGTACTCCGCCTCGATGTTGCGGAAGTGCCGGGCGGCACGGCGCACCGCGTCGGCCGTGCCCTGGAACCACTGCTCGCCCTCGGGCGTCTGTTCGGCGGCCAGCACCTCGACGAATCCGTCCGAGAACAGGTCCAGGCGGTAGGTCTGCGCGATGTGCCGGTTGAGCGACGCCGAGTTGTACTGCGTCAGCACGTAGATCCGCTCGAGGCCCGCGTGCAGGCAGTTGCTGAGCGGGATGTCGATCAGCCGGTACTTGCCGCCGATCGGCACCGCCGGCTTCGATCGCAGGTGGGTGAGCGGGAAGAGCCGGGTGCCGCGACCGCCGCCGAGGATGATCGTCAGGACGTCGTTCATCGCGGTCATTCTACGCGACGGACGGACGTGACCCGTCTCCGGATCTCTTTTTACGGCGCCGTGATCCCGCCGATACGGCGTCGTCACGAGCCCGTGCGAGAGTGAAGGTGTCGTCGGCGTCAGCCGGTGGCCGGTCGAGGGCGGGTGCGCCGCGGGCAGGATGTTCCGCGCCGCGACCCGAGGGTGCCTCGCCGTCCACCGCCTGCCGCCGGCGGTCCCCGCCCACGACGTCGTCGCTTCCTCCCAGCCATCATCCTTCGCCGACGCGTTCCCGGCCGCGCCGTTCACGAGATCGCGTCGAGGCCGCGCGCCCGCACTCGTCACCCACCGTTAACCCGTCCGTCGCGCCGCCGTGATGCGCGTTCCCGATCATGGGCGCGGACGTCCGGACGCACGGTCCGGCCGCCAACCACAGAGGGGACGACAGATGACGCGAGTGCTGAGGGGAATGCTGGTCGCCGCGCTGCTGCTGGCCGGTGTCGCACCGGCCGGGGCGCAGGGCGCCGGGACGGGCATCGTGACCGGGAAGGTGACCGACCAGCAGGGCGCGCCGCTGCCCGGCGCGCTGATCCGGGTCGAGGGAACGCCGCTCGTGACGGCGTCCGAGCGGACGGGCGACTTCCGCCTGACCGGCGTGCCCGCCGGCGATCGGAAGATCGTGGTGAGCTTCCTCGGGCGCGGCGAGAAGTCGTCCGCCGTGACGGTCGTCGCCGGCCGGGCCGTCACCGTGGACGTGACGCTCGACGCGGACCTGAACTACAGCGAGACGGTGACGGTGCAGGGCGACCAGACGATCGCCGAGGGCCAGGCGCGGGCGCTCAACCAGCAGCGCACGGCGCTCAACATCACCAACGTGGTCGCGTCCGACCAGATCGGGAGCTTCCCGGACCCGAACGCGGCCGAAGCCGCGTCGCGCATCCCCGGCCTGTCGATCGCCCGCGACCAGGGCGAGGGCCGGTACGTGCTGATCCGTGGCACCGAGCCGCGCCTGAACTCGATGCTGATCGACGGCGAGCGGATCCCGGCGCCCGAGGGCGACGTCCGGCAGGTCGCGCTCGACGCGGTTCCCGCCGACCAGCTCCAGGCCATCGAGGTCTCGAAGGCGGTGACGCCCGACATGGACGCCGACTCGATCGGCGGCGCCGTGAACCTCATCACGAAGCAGGCCGTGGGCCGGCCGACGCTCCTGTTCTCGGCCGCCGGCGGCTACAACGCGCTCCAGCGGAGCGGCGACCAGCAGCAGTTCTCGGGCACGGCCGGCGCGCGGTTCGGCGGCGGTCGGATCGGGCTGCTGGCCGGGTTCAGCGGATCCTCCCTCCATCGCGGGTCGGAGGACTTCGAGCCGGCGTACGACGACGGGGACCTCGACGACCTGCAGCTGCGCGACTACCAGATCCACCGGCAGCGCTACGGCTTCAACCTCACGGGCGACATCAAGGCGGGCCCGACCAGCCTGTTCACGATCAAGGGCATCTTCAACGAGTTCAAGGACTACGAGATCAACAACCGCCTCCGCTACCGGCCCGGCAACCGCCGGATCGAGCACGTCCTGAAGAACCGGAACCAGAACGAGCACATCCGGTCGCTGTCGTTCGGCGGCCAGCACACGCTGCAGAACGGCACCGCCTTCGACTACAAGCTCGCGTGGGCGTCGTCGGAGGAGAACCAGCCGGATCGGCTCGACACGATCTTCCGCCAGACCGGGATCGACTTCTCGCCCAACGTCTCGGCCGACTTCATCGACCCGGAGAACATCCAGGCCAATCCGTCGGCCAACGACCCGTCGAAGGCGAAGCTGAACGCCTGGGAGGCCGAGATCTTCGACACGACCGACCGCGACGTGACCGCCTCGTTCAACTACCAGCGGCCGCTGCGCACGGGGGCGTCGAACGCGATCTTCCTGAAGCTGGGTGCCAAGGTGAAGGACAAGGCCAAGCAGCGCGACAACCAGCTGCTCGTGGGTGAGCCGACGAGCACGGTCCTCTTCCCGCAGCTCCAGGACACCAGCTTCGACAACAGCCGGTACCTCGACTTCTTCCCGGCCGGCTACCCGTCGTTTCCCGGCATCGACCCCGCCGCGTCGCGGGCGGCATACAACGCCCTGCCGCCGGGCGCGATCGAGATCGACCACGAGGGGGACGCCGAGACCTACGACGCGAGCGAGACCGTCGCGGCGGCCTACGCGATGCTCCAGATCTACGCCGGGCCGCGCCTGACGATCCTGCCGGGCTTCCGGTTCGAGAACACGAAGGTGGACTACACCGGGTACGAGGTCCTGTACAACGACGACGGGGACTACGAGTCCACGCGGCCGGTGAGCGGCGGCGATACGAACGGCTTCTTCCTGCCGGGCTTCCACCTGCGCTACGCGATCGACGACGCGACGAACGTCCGCGCCGCCTACACGCGCACGCTGGCGCGGCCGAACTACTACGACCTGGTGCCCTACCAGCTCGTCTTCCAGGAGGACGGCGACATCGAGCGGGGGAACCCGACGCTGAAGCCGACCGTGTCGAACAACCTCGACTTCCTGGTCGAGCACTACTTCGAGTCGGTCGGCATCATCTCCGGCGGCGTGTTCTACAAGAACCTGAACGACTACATCTACGTGTTCCGCAGCCAGGAGCAGGCGTTCGGGTCGCTCTACGCGGTCACGCAGCCGCAGAACGGCGAGAGCGCGAGCCTGTGGGGCCTGGAGCTGGCGTTCCAGAACCAGCTCCGGTTCCTGCCCGGACCGCTCGACGGCATCGGGGTCTACGTCAACTACACGCTGACCGACTCGTCGGCCTCGTTCCCGGAGCGCCTCGAGGACGCCACGCTGCCCGGCCAGTCGCGCCACGTCGGCAACGTCGCGATCTCCTATGAGAAGCGCGGGTTCTCGGCGCGCGCGTCGTGGAACTTCCACGGGAAGTACATCGACGAGGTGGGCGAGGACGCGAGCGGCGACGTGTACTACGACAACCACACGCAGCTCGACCTGCACGTGAGCCAGCGCCTGACGCGGAACATCCGCGCCTACGCCGACTTCCTCAACCTCACGAACGCGCCGCTGCGCTACTACATCGGTTCGACGAACCGGCCGATCCAGCAGGAGTACTATCGCTGGTGGACCGCGTTCGGCGTGAAGATGAACTGGTAGGTTCGCCGGGGGCCGGGTCGCGGGACCCGGCCCCCGGTTCGTTCCCGCCCCGGAGGCGCCATCCCGCCTCCTTCCCGCACCGTGTCGCACCGCTCGGAGGCCTCGCCATGTCTGTCACCCCCGGATTGCCGGCGCCCCGTCGCGGCCGCCGCCTGGTCGTCGTGCTCGCCGCCGGCCTCGTCGCCTCGTGCGGCCGGGCGGTACCCGCGGACGAGCCGGCCGCGCCCGCGTCGTCCGCGGCGTCCGCGGCCGTCATCCTCCACGACGGCCGGCCCGATCGCGCCCGCGCTTGCCACCGAGGCCGTCCCGGACGACCCGGACGACCCCGCCGTGTGGCGGCATCCGACGGCGCCCGCCCGCAGCCTGATCCTCGGTACCAACAAGATTGCCGCGCCCGGCGGCGCGCTCGTCGTCTTCGGCCTCGACGGCCGGATCCGCCAGACGATCGCCGGTCTCGACCGCCCGAACAACGTGGACGTCGAGTACGGCCTCGCGCTGGGCGACCGCCGCGTGGACGTGGCCATCGTCACCGAACGCCTGCAGCACCGCCTGCGCCTGTTTGCCATCGACGCCGACACGGGGCAGCTCTCCGATCTCGCGTCCGTGCCCGTGCTCGAGGGTGAGACCGGGGACCGCGCCGAGCCGATGGGCATCGCGGCCTACCGGCGTCCCGCCGACGGCGCCGTGTTCGCGATCGTGGCGCCGAAGGGCGGGGGGCCGACCGGCTACCTCGCGCAGTACCGGCTCGAGGGCCACGCCGATGGCACCGTGACCGGCACGCTGGTGCGGCGGTTCGGGCACTTCTCCGAGCGCGGACCGGCCCCCGGCGAAGCGGGCGAGATCGAGGCCGTCGTCGTCGACGATGCGCTCGGCTGGGTGTATTACGCGGATGAACGTTACGGGATTCACAAGTGGGCCGCGGATCCGGATTCGCCGGACGCGGGCCGCGAGCTGGCGGTCTTCGGGCTCGAGGGCTACGAGCGCGATCGCGAGGGGCTGGCGATCTACGCCCGACCGGACGGCACGGGCTACCTGGTGTCGGTGGATCAGATCCCGGGCGGGTCGATCCTGCGTGTCTACCGCCGCGAGGGCCGCCCTGGCGCGCCGCACGACCACTCGGAGGTGGTCGGGGTGATCCGCACCCCGGCCGACGAGACCGACGGTCTGGACGTCGCCTCGGAGGCCTTCCCGGGCTTCCCGCACGGGCTCGTCGTGATGATGAACAGCGGTCCCCGCGACTTCCTCGTTTTCGATTGGGAGGCGGTCGGAACGGGCCTGAAATGAGGGCCTTCCGTCCTGTTACACAGAGTTTACACAGGCCCGAAGGCGCACTGGGGTATTGATCGTGACGCACGCCCGCAAGGAGTCCTACATCATGTTTTCCCGTGAACGCGTCGAGGCCGGCCACACGCATCGTTTCACCGTCACGCGTGGCGAGGTCGGCTGGGACGTGCGTGAAGAGCGCGACAGCGAGATCGTCAAGGAGATCACGTACAGCGATTGGCACCGCGTGGAGCGGGCCATGATGGTCTTCGAGCTCGGTGACCAGCTGGCGGCGGCCCGGGCGGGCTCCGCCGTCTCGTAGCGGACCGGCCTCAGTCGGCCGGCGCCGAGCCCGCGGTCGGCTCGACGAACCGGTAGCCCAGCCCCACGACCGTCTCGATCTGCTGCCCGGCCGGGCCGAGCTTGGCCCGCAGGCGGCCGACGTGCACGTCCACCGATCGCGTCTCGATGAACCGGTCGTAGCCCCACACCCGCTCCAGCAGGCGGTCGCGCGACAGCACGCGATTCCGGTTCTCCACCAGGCACTTCAACAGCTCGAACTCCCGGCGCGTGAGCTTCACGGGCTGGCCGTCAACGGCCACCTGGACGGCGTCGAAGTCGGCGAACAGGTGCGCGTCATGGTAGGGCAGCGGCGTCGGCTCGCCCGTCTGCCGCCGGCGGAGCACCGCGCGGACGCGGGCGGAGAGCTCGCGCAGGCTGAAGGGCTTGGTGACGTAGTCGTCGGCGCCCATGTCGAGGCCGGCGACGCGGTCGGCCTCGGCGACCTTGGCGGTGAGCATGATGATGGGCAGCTGCGCCGTGCGGGGCTTGGACCGCACGAGGCGGCAGACCTCGAGCCCGCTGATCTGCGGCAGGTTCAGGTCCAGGATCATCAGGTCGGGCGTGCGGGCCGAGACGGCCTGCAGCGCCAGGTCGCCGGTCGAGGCGATTTCGACGCTCGTGTCGCCCTCGCGCTCCAGCGTGTGCTTGATCAGGCCGGCGATGTCGGCTTCGTCCTCGACGACCAGGATGCGGGTCTGTGATGGCACTCCCAGGACTCCTCGCGTGCCGGCAGTCCGCCGCGCGGCGGGCCGGGACGCTGCACCCTCAGGCTATGGGGCCGGCGTTTCCCGGTCGTATCGGGCCGGTTAAATGTCGGTTACGTCGCCCGCGGACGGTCAGTCCACGATGTAGCTGTAGACCTTCCACTGTCCGCCCGCCTCGAGGAGGGAACCGAACAGGCGCAGGTCCTCCGTCCGGCCGTCCGCGTGGCGGACCGAGACGACGGTCTTGGCGTGGATGCGGAACGTGCCGTAGTCGGTGGTGGCGCCGAGAAAACGCACGCGCTCCACGGTCATCGGCTGCCCGCCGTAGTCCTCGAGCGCCTGGCCGAGGTAGCCGCGGCTCTTCGTGTGCGTGTCGCTCCAGACGTAGTCGGGCGGCATGCCGAACTCGGGTCGGGACGTCGGCAGCGCCGGCCACACCGTGTCCATGAATTCGTCCTCGGAGACGGCCAGCGCCTCGAGGGTCGTGACGTCGCGCGTGGCCAGGGCCCGCACCACGGCCTCGGCCGCGGCGTGCTCGGAGGGCTGCAGGTGGGCGAACCGCGAGGCTCCGCCGCCACAGCCGGCGGCGACGGCCATCGCCGCGACGACGGACAGGAGGACCGAGCGGAGGCTGAACAGGAGCGTGGGAGCCACCCAGGGGTCGAGGTGGCTCCCACGCGTCGTGCGGAGGCAGGGCATTCGGGTCGGACTCACTTCTGCACGAAGTACGTCCAGCCGCGCGTCCAGTCGTCGGTCACGTTCGGGCCCATCGCGCCGAGGAACAGGGCGACGTCGAAGAAGCCGTCGGCGGGCGGGATGGCCGGCGCCTGCGTCAGCGCGGGCGAGCCCGGCATCGGACGGAAGTCCGGCGCGGTCAGGTTGAACGGCGCGACGAGCATCGGATCCACCTGCGTGACGGTGCCGCCGGCGTTGGCGATGAGCGGCGCGGCCAGGCTGTTCCACGGGCTGTTGTTGCCGAAGATGATGCCGTGGGTCGTCTGGAGCGTGCCGAGCGTGATCTGCTCCTGCGTCGAGGTGTTGCGGACGTCGATCGCGTCGCTGCGCCAGCCCATCAGGATGAAGTTCCGGATGATGCCGGCCGTGCCCTCCCGCAGGCGCATGCCGTCGGTGCCTTCCGGCCCGTAGGCGCTGGTGCGATCGCCCACGAAGGTGACGTTGTAGACCTGGGGCGCCGATCGGGGCAGCAGGTCGTTGTTGTTGCCGTTGTTGTCCGCCTCGATGCCGTTGTCCGCGTCGTCGCCGCGCTGGAGGACGATCCCGAACTGGAGGCGCCCGCGCCAGCCGAAGGTCCAGTCGAAGTTGTCGTCACCGCTGTTGGTCAGGATCACGTGCTTGGCGTCCACGGCGCCGCCGAAGAACTCCATCCCGTCGTCCTTGTTCATGTGGACCTGGATGTGATCGACGACGGTGCCGCGCCCGACGGCCTGGAACGCGATGCCGTTCAGCTCGTTGTCCGGGCTGAACTCGATGCCGGCGAACTCGACGCGGACGTACTGCAGGATGCCGGAACTGTCGTCGTCGTTGGTGCCGCCGTACTGGCCCGTGGAGCCCTCGCCGATGCCGACGCCGCCGGGCAGGTTGACCCGCGCTCGGCCGTTGAGGATCAGGCCGCCCCAGTCACCGCGGTTGCGGAAGCCGACCGGCTGATCGGACGTCATCACGATGGGCTGGGCCGCCGTGCCGATCGCGATGATCTGCGCGCCGCGCTCGATGACGAGCGTGCCGCGGGTCGCCGTTTCGCCGATGACCTTCGTGCCGGACTCGATCGTGAGCCGCGAGGGCTCGCCGAAGAAGACCGCGCCGCGGATCACCCAGTAGGTGTCGCGCGTGAAGGTCACGTTCTGCGTGAAGCGCCCGCGGACGACGCGGACCGGCTTGTCGATGCCGGGCACGGTGCGCGGCGAGCTGATCTGGCCCGCCTGCGTGTAGACCGTCGCCTGCTGCCAGGACATGACGGTGGCGATGGCGACCGCCATCGCGAGGCTGAGTTTCACGAGATTCCGCATGAGGACGTGTCTCCTAGAAGCCGATGAAGCCGAACTGGAACTGGATGACGCGGCCCAGCGTGAACTCGCGCTGGGTCAGGCCGCCCTGGCTGAACCGCACCGGCCGGTTGCCGAGGTTCTCGGCCGTGAACCGCACGTTGAACCGCTGGTGCAGCCGCGCCGAGACGACGAGGTCCACCGTGGCCCGGCCGTCCTCGTAGATGTCCGGCAGGCCCAGCGACCCGACGTCCGCGATCCGCTCGCCCTGGTAGTTGACGAGCAGGCGCGCCGACGCGCGGTCGTTGAACACCTCGAAGACGCTGTTGAAGAGGTGCTTCGACGTGCCGGCCAGCGGCCGCTCGAGCGAGGTCAGGACGTTCGTCTGGAACGACTCGAGCGTGATGCTCGAATCGACGAAGGTGTAGTTGCCGCCGACCATGAAGTGCTCGGCCACCTGCTTCCGCGCTTCCAGCTCGATCCCGACGTTCCGGGCCGACTTCGCGTTCGTGTAGGACGTCCGGAGCTGCGCGGTCGGCTCGACGAACCGCTCGATCGGCTTGTCGAACGCCTTGAAGAACACGCTCGCCGCCACGACCTCGGTCGCGCCCGGGAACCATTCCCAGCGCGCGTCCACGTTGCGGATGAGCGACCGCTCCAGGTCCGGGTTGCCGACCGTCGCGCGGCCGCCCACGATGTCGGTGAACTCGAACGGCGACAGCTCGCGGAACTCCGGGCGGTTGACCGTCTGGCTGAAGCCCACCCGGAAATTCTGGTTGCCGCCGAGGTCCTGCACGAAGTTCACCGACGGGAAGACGTCGGTGCTCCTGATTTCACCGCGGATGAGCTCCGGGTCGTCGCCCAGGTCCACCGCGAACAGGTCCTGCGTGTCCACGGTCTGGCGGAAGTTCTCGACGCGGACGCCCGCGATGAGCCGCGCGCGCGAGGTCAGCGACAGGTCCACCATGCCGTAGCCGGCGCCCACGCGCTGCTCGGCGGAGTAGAAGTCGGTGGCGCGGGTCTCCTCGCGCAGCTCGAAGTGCGTGCCGATGTTGGCGGGCGAGTAGAGCGCTTCGGGGCCGGGCGTCAGGTCGAAGCGGACGACGTCGATCGGCACGAGCCGGAAGCGGCGCGACGAGAAGTCGCGTTGCCGGCGCGAGACGGCCGGGCCGAACTTCACCTGCATCGGCAGGCCGTGGATGCCCGCGAACGCCGCGCTCCAGTTGAGCGTGAAGTCCCACGCGTCCTCGTCGAGCGCGTTGAACATGTGGAGGCCGCTCTGCGACTCGTCCGCGAGCTGGTACTCGCCCGAGATCTCCTCGTAGAGGGTTTCGCGCATGTCCGGCTCGTCACGCGTGGACTTCGCGTAGGAGAGCCGCCACTCGACCCGGCTGTTCGACGCGCCGGGCACGTAGTGGTCGCCCCCGAACTGGACCGACCGCAGGCCCTCCTCGAGCCGCAGCAGCCGGGCGTTGCGCAGGTTGCGCGACGCGTCGGAGTTGAAGCCCTCGAACGTGCGCGCCTCGCGGCGCACCTTGTTCGAGGTGAACGTCTGGAGCGTCAGCCGGTGCGACGGGCTGAACGCATAGCCCACGTTCGCCAGCGCCGACGACGAGCCCGTGGCCGCGCCGACCCGGTAGTCGTAGGTCGAGAACTCGGTGAGCTGCCCGGAGCTGTCCGTCCGGTAGTAGTTCTGCGCCTCGTCCTGGTAGTCGTGCTTGTAGGACTGGTTGAAGCCCAGCGAGAGGCCGAACTTGCCCCAGCGGTTGCCGTAGGTGCCGCTCAGCGCCTGGTAGGGCCCGCCGCTCTCGGCCAGGGGCGTCCACGCGTTGGGCAGCTCCTCGGCGAAGTGCTTCAGTTCCAGCTGGCTGACGCCGAGTTCCGGCGTGAACAGGCCGCCGCGCGTGACCCGGCGGCTCGGGAAATCGCCCGGCAGCGCGAGGTCGCCGTCGGCCAGACCGAGCCAGTCGCTGCCGCCGCTGTCGAAGTCGATCACGTCCTGGCCCCAGGCCTGGCTGTTGCCGCCAAAGCCGTAGGAGACGTTGGCCAGCTGCCGCGACGGCAGCCGCGTCGGCACGATCTCGACCAGGCCGCCCGCGAATTCGGCCGACCGGTCCGGCGTGTAGCTCTTGACGACCGTCACGCTGTCGAGCAGGCCCGCCGGGAACATGTCGAGCGAGACCACCTTCTTCTCCGGCTCGGTCGAGGGCAGGATCGAGCCGTTCAAGGTCGTGTTGCTGTAGCGCTCGCCGAGGCCGCGGACGAAGACGTACTGGTCGCCGACGACCGACAGCCCGGTCACGCGTGCCAGCGCGGACGCCGCGTTCGAGTCGGCGTTGGCCTTCATTTCCTGCCCGCCGAGGTTGTCGGTGATCGCGTTCGACCGGCGCCGCTCGAGGAGCTGCGCCGCCAGGCTGGAGGTCTCGGCGTCCACGGTCTGGCCCGTGACGGTGATCTCCTCGGAGAACCCGGCCAGCGCCAGCGTGACGTCCACGGTCCGCACGACGTCAGCCGCGACGTCGACGTCCACCGTCCGGTCGTCGAAGCTGGGCATCGTGACCTTGATCTGCTGCTTGCCCAGCGGCAGGGTCAGGGCATAACGACCGTCGATGTCGGTGTAGACCACCGTCGGCGTGCCGACCACCGAGACGGTGACACCAGGCAGCGGCTGCCCCTGGACGGCGTCGAGGACGCGGCCCGTGATGCGCCCGGTCGTCTGGGCGAGGGCAGGGGTGCCCAGGGCGAGAACACACAGCGCCAGGGCGAGGCGGCGAAGAAACATGAGCTCGGACCTCCGTGATGGGTAACCCGCCCGCGCGCGGACGGACGGTCATGACGCCTGCCAGCGTAGGGAGGCCCTGTGATCCACCCGCGACGGCTGCGTTAACGGAGCGTTAATTGCCAGGCCGGCGCGCGGGACGTACGGGGCAGATGCCTGCGATCCGTCACGGTGTCGTTACAGTTTGTTTGCTATCATTTCGCCCCGTCGGGCCCGCGTCGGCCCCGGCAGGGAGCCGTTGCCGTGCGCTTCAGCCTGATTCCCCGGGACGAGCAGTTCTTCGCGCTGTACCGCGCGGTCACGAACGAGATCCGCCAGGCGTCCCTGACGCTCGAGGCCATGTTCGCGGTGGAGCCGCCGGACCCGTCGAAGGCGGCCCTGCTCAAGGACGCCGAGCACCGCTGCGACACCCTCACGCACGACACGATCCAGCGCCTGCACCGGACGTTCATCACGCCGTTCGACCGGGAGGACCTCTACGCCCTGGCGACGTCGCTCGACAACGTGATGGACACGATCGACCACGCGGCCTCGCTCGTCGCGCTCTACCGCATCACCACCCTGCCGCCGGGCGCGCGCGAGCTGGCGCACACGGTGACGCAGTCGGCCGAGCGCCTGCACCTGGCGCTCGAGGCGCTGGCCGAACGGAAGCCGGTGCAGCCGCACGCGGTCGAGATCAACCGGCTGGAGAACGAGGCGGACCACGCCTACCAGGAAGCGGTGCGCCGGCTGTTCGACACGGTGACGGACCCGATCCTCCTGATCAAGTGGAAGGACCTGCTCGACGAGCTCGAGCGGATCACCGACTGCTGCGAGGACGTCGCGAACGTCATCGAAGGCGTCGTCGTCAAGCACGGCTGACGTGATGGACCACGCGCTCCTCACGATCATCGCGATCATCGTCGTCGCGCTCGTCTTCGACTACATCAACGGCTTCCACGACGCGGCGAACTCGATCGCGACCGTCGTGTCCACGCGCGTCCTGTCGCCGGGGCAGGCCGTGGCGTGGGCCGCGTTCTTCAACTTCGTGGCGGCGTTCGGGTTCGGGACCGCGGTGGCGAAGACGGTCGGGTCGGGCATGATCGACCTGGCGTTCGTGACCTACGCGGTGATCCTCGGCGGGCTGGTCGGCGCCATCGCGTGGAACCTGATCACGTGGTACTTCGGCCTGCCGACCAGCTCGTCGCACGCGCTGTTCGGGGGCTACGCGGGCGCGGCGGTGGCGCGCTCGGGGTTCCAGACGATCATCGTCTCGGGCTGGACGAAGACGATCGTCTTCATCGTCGTCGCGCCGCTCGTGGGCCTGGTCGTGGGCCTCGTCGTGATGACGAGCATTTACTGGATCTGCCGCGACACCACGCCGGCGCGGGTGGACCGCTGGTTCCGTCGCCTCCAGCTCCTGTCGGCCGCCGCCTTCAGCCTGATGCACGGCGCCAACGACGCGCAGAAGACGATGGGCATCATCACGGGCGCGCTCGTCACGGGCGGCTACCTCACGACGTTCGAGGTGCCGTTCTGGGTCGTCATCGCCGCGCACCTGGCGATCGGCTTCGGCACGCTCTCGGGCGGCTGGCGGATCATCAAGACGATGGGGCAGAAGATCACGAAGCTGCAGCCGGTCGGCGGCTTCGCGGCCGAGACCGGCGCGGCCGTGGCGATCTACACGGCCACGGCGCTCGGCGTCGGCATCAGCACCACCCACACGATCACCGGCGCGATCGTCGGCGTCGGCGCGACCCGCCGGCTGTCGGCCGTGCGCTGGGGGGTGGCCGGGCAGATCGTGTGGGCCTGGGTCCTCACCATCCCGGCGTCGGCCGCGCTCGGCGCGCTGGCCTACGAGGTGGTGCGCTGGCTGCCGATCGACTGACGCGCCGGCGGGCCGGTCGCGTGATCCCTCAGGCGGCGGGCAGTCGGATGCCCACGATCGCGCCGCCGCCCTCGCGGTTCTCGGCCCAGGCGCGGCCGCCGTGCAGCTCGACGAGGTGGCGGACGATGGACAGGCCCAGGCCGGTGCCGCCCGGATCGCGCGATCGCGATCGATCCACCCGGTAGAACCGCTCGAAGATCCGCGGAAGCTCCGCGTCGGGGATCCCCGAGCCCCGGTCGGCCACCGAGATCTCGATGACGCCGTCGCGCCGCGACGCGCGGACCTCGATGAGGCCGCCCTCGGGGCTGTAGTGGCTCGCGTTCTCGACCAGGTTGCGCAGGATGTCGTGCAGCTTCGCCGGGTCGGCGTCCACGGTCCCGGCGTCCGGGTCGATTCGCAGCTCCACGCGCTGGCGGCGGGCCTGGATCGCCGCCTCCATGTCGTGCTCGACGCCGCGCGCGATCGAGGCGATCGTGCACGTCGTCCGCTCGAGCGCCTCCTGCCCGGCGTCGAGGCGCGCCAGCCGCAGCAGGTCGCGCACCAGCCGCTCCATGCGCATCGCGTGGCGGTTGATGATCTCGAGGAACTGCGTCGCCTGATCGTCCGCGGGCGGGCCGTCGAGCAGCGCCTCGACGTAGCCGCGGATCGCGGTGAGCGGGGTGCGCAGCTCGTGCGAGACGTTGGCGACGAAGTCGCGCCGCATCTGGTCGGCGCGGCGCGCCTCGGTCACGTCGTGCAGCACGAGCACCGCGCCGCCGCCGCGCTCGGCCGGCACCGGGACGACGTTCGAGACGAACGTGCGGCGGCCGCCGCCGTCGAGCTGGACCTCGACCGGCGCCGGCGTCTCCCCGCGCAGCGCCCCGGCGACCTGGCCGGTGATCGCCGGATCGCGCACGACCTCGACGTACTGGCGGTCCTCGACCGGGTCGGGCAGCCGCAGCATCTGCCGCACGGCCGGGTTGGTCAGGACCAGGCGGCCGGCGGCGTTGACGAGGACCACGCCCTCGACCATCCCGCCCAGGATCGCGTGCGTGTGCGCGCGATCGCGCGCCATCTCGGCGAGCCGCACGCCCAGCTGCCGCGCGGTCTGGTCGAGCGTGTTGGCGACCTGTCCGACCTCGTCGCGGCCGTAGTCGCGCGCGGGCAGCGAGAAGTCGCCGTGCCGGTACCGATCGGCGGCCGAGACGATGGCCTGGAGCCGGCGGCTGAACGCGAACGACGTGAGCCACGTCAGCAGGAGCGCGACGCCGAGGCCGGCGGCGAGTCCCACGAGCGAGAGCCGGACGATCGCCGCGAGCCGGCTCGCCACGATGGCGAGCGGGAGCGCGACGCGCACGTAGGCCACCGGGCCGCCGTTCCGGACCGGCACCGCGGCGTACATCGTGTCCACGCCGGTCGTGTGGCTCAGCCGGCTCGCGACGCCCTCGCCGCGTTCGCGCGCGTCGAGAATCTCGGACCGGGTCGCGTGGTTCTCGAGCGACGGCAGGTCGGCCGCGGCGACCTCGGAATCCCCGAGCACCCGCCCGTCGGCCGCGACGAACGTGACGCGCCCCCCCACGATCCGCCCGAGTGCGTCGGCTTCGGCGTCGAGGTCCGCCGCCGGCGGCCGGTTCGCCAGCAGCTCCGCCGACAGGTGCGCGTCGCGGAGCAGCCCGGCCCGGATGTCCTCCTGCATGGTGCGGCGCGCCGCCGTCGAGACGAGCGACACCGCGACGCCGAGCGCCGCCGCCGTGCCGATCAGCGCGCCGATGAGCGTCCGCGTGCGGTAGGTCACGATGCCGGCGGGGGATCCTCGAGCCGGTACCCGAACTGCTTGACGGTGGTGATCGCCGTGTGGAGCAGCGGCAGCTTCTCGCGCAGGCGCCGCACGTGGACGTCCACCGTCCGCGTGCCGCCCGTGTACTGGTAGCCCCAGACGTCGGTGAGCAGCACGTCGCGCGACAGCACGCGCCCGCGGTGCTCGATGAGGTAGCGCAGCAGCAGGAATTCCTTGGCGGTCAGCTTCACGTCGCGGCCGTCCGTCTCGACCAGGTGGCGATCCACGTCCATGACCACCGTGCCGTAGCGCAGCTGCGTCGGCGGCGCCGCCGGGCGGTCCACGCGGCGCAGGAGCGCCATGGCGCGCGCGACCAGTTCCTTCGGGCTGAAGGGCTTCGTGACGTAGTCGTCGGCGCCCATCTCGAACCCGCGCAGGCGATCGGACTCCTCGCCGCGCGCGGTCAGCATGATGATCGGCAGCGCCGCGGTCGCCGGATCCTGCCGCAGGGCCTGGCAGACGAGCAGGCCGTCCATGCCGGGCAGCATGAGGTCGAGGATCACCAGGTCCGGCCGTCGCGTCCGCACCGCGGCCATCACCTCCGACCCCGACGTCAGCGCGTCGACGGCATGGCCCGCCCGTTCGAAGACGTGCCGGATCAGATCCGCGATGTCCTGATGGTCCTCGACGACGAGCACGCGCGCCACGGCAGCATCTTATATGGAGACGCCGCGCCCGCGGCGACACCCGCGACCGTCTGGTAAGCTGACCGCATGCCTGCCCGGCGATGGCTCGTGACGACGATGGCCGCGGCCGCGCTCGGCGCCGCCGTGACCGCGGCGCCCCCCGTCCAGGTGGACGTGACGCGCCTCGGGCCGCAGGTGGGCGACCGGGTCGCCGACTTCCAGCTGGTGGACGCGGCCGGGCGTCCGCAGTCGATTCGATCGGCCGCCGGCCCGAAGGGCACGATGCTCGTGTTCTTCCGGTCGGCCGACTGGTGACCGTACTGCCGCACGCAGCTGGTCGAGCTGCAACGCAATCTTCCGGTGATCCGGCGCGAGGGCTACGGGCTCCTCGCGCTGAGCTACGACAGTCCGGAGACGCTCCGCGCCTTCGCCGCGCGGCACGGGATCACGTTCCCGCTCGTGCCGGACCCGGGGTCGAAGACGATCGACGCCTGGGGCCTCCGCAACGAGGCCGCGCGCGGCCGCGAGGCGGGCATCCCGCATCCGGGCACGTTCATCATCGACCGCGACCTCCGCGTGGTCGAGCGCGCCTTCGAGCAGTCGTACCAGAACCGCGCGACCGCGGCCGGGCTGCTCGCGCGGCTCGGCGCGACGGTCGCGCCGAAGTCACCGACCGACGTCGCCGGCGGCCAGCTCTCGGTGAAGCTCGGCGTCAGCGACGCCACCGCCGCGCCCGGCGAGAAGTTCTCGCTCCTGCTCGACGTGACCCCGAAGCCGAAGATGCACGTCTACGCGCCGGGGCAGCCGGGCTACATCCCGATCGCGCTCACGCTCGACCCGACCGGCGAGTTCACCGCCGGCGAGACGCGGTATCCGACACCCGGGACGTATTTCTTCGCGCCGCTGAACGAGACCGTCAAGGTCTACGGCGAGCCGTTCCGGCTGACGCGCGACGTCACGCTGGCGCTGACGCCGGAATTCCGGCGCCGGGCGGCCGCGCGCGAGACGCTCGTCATCACCGGGTCGCTCGAGTACCAGGCGTGCGACGACGCGGTCTGCTACCGGTCGGAGACCCTGCCGGTGGCCTGGTCGGTCGCCCTCACGCCGTTCATCCGCTGACGTCGGTCCGGGCTTACAATCACTCGGATGACCTTCGTCACGCTGGCCGCCTCGGCGGTGCTGCTCGGGTTCCTGCACGGTCTGGGGGCCGATCACCTGATGGCGATCGCGGCCCTGTCGATCGACGGCCGGGGTGACGACCGGCGGCATTCCCGGGTCCTGCGCACCGCCGTCGGGTTTGCCGCCGGGCACGCGATCCTGCTCGGGCTGGGCGCCACGGCGGCGCTGCTCTTCGGGTGGGTGCTGCCCGCGGCGGCCGAGTCGGGGGCCGAGGCGCTCGGCGGCGTGCTGCTCATCGGCCTGGGCGGCGCGGGGCTGTGGACCGTGCTGTCGGGGCGGACGTACGGCCACATCCATCCGGTGGACGAGACCGACCGCTGGCACCTCCACCTGACCGCGACGGGCGGGCACCCGACGGGCCAGCACGCGGCGGCGTCGAACCTGCCGACCCTCATGGGCGCGGTGTTCGCGGTGAGCAGCCTGCGCGCGCTGATGCTGCTGGCGCCGTTCGGCGGCGACGTGCGGTCGTTCAGCCTGCCCGTGGTCCTGCTGCTCGTCGTGCTCTTCGGCGTCGGGATCCTGCTCTCGATGTCGCTCTTCGGCGTCGTCCTCGCGCGCGTCCTCTCGCTGAAGGTCGTCGAACACCTCGGCCGCGCCGCCGCCGTCCTGGTCGCGCTGGCGTCGATCGTGCTCGGAGCGTACTGGGTGCTGTAAGGCGCTCGAGTAACTTTGAAGTTCGAAGTTCGAACTTCGAACCACGGTGGTCGCCTTTCGGCGACGACTCATTTGGCTCGAGATCGACAGACTCACGGCCGCCAAGAAAAGGGAAGGTCGCCGGCGAAGCCGGCCCCCACGGTTCGAAGTTCGAACTTCGAACTTCAAAGTTTCGCAGACGCCCTCTGTCTCCCTATATCTCCCTCAGGCTGCTGCCGCGGCCGGTGAGGAAGAACGTCGCGGTCAGCAGGGTGAGGAGCAGGCCGTTGACGACCATCACCTTCGGCGCCGAGTAGACGTCGGCCAGGGCGCCGGCGGTGAGGGCGCCGAGCGGGCCCCCGCCGCGCAGCGCGACCATGTAGATGCTCACCACGCGGCCCCGCAGTTCCTCCGGCACGGCGAGCTGGACGATCGAGAAGCTGATCGAGAACAGCGCCATGAACAGGATGCCGCAGCAGAACACGAGGCCGTAGCTGATCCAGGGCGTGCGCGAGAAGGCGAAGCCGGCAATCGCCAGGCCCATCAGCCCCTGGATGCCCAGCAGCGTTCGGCCCATGTGGCGGAAGCGGCCGAGCGCGCCGATGATGAGCGCGCCGGCGATCGCGCCGCTGCCCTGGAAGGCCATCAGCAGCGACAGCCGCGCTTCCGGCGTCCCGCCGGCGCTGGCGAGCACCGTGCGGGCGAACGTCGGCAGCAGCGTGAGCAGCGGCATCGCCAGGAAGGTGCTCACGATGACGAGCGCCGTCAGCGTCAGCAGCAGCCGCTGGTGGCGGACGTAGGTCAGGCCGCCGCGCAGCTCCGTCCACAGGTCCTGCCGGCCCGACGCCGGGGCCGTCGCGAGCGGCTTGATCAGCATCAGCGCGACCACGACGAAGAAGAACGACAGGCCGTTGAGCAGGAAGCACCACGCCATCCCCAGCACGACGAGGATGGCCGTGCCGCCCATCGGCCCGAGCACGCGCGAGAGGTTGAACTGCGTCGAGTTGAGCGCGATCGCGTTCGGCAGGTCGCGTCGCGGCACGAGCGAGGGCAGCATCGACTGGTAGGCCGGCCCGCCGAAGGCCTGCGCGCAGCCCGTGAGGAACGACAGCGTCAGCACGTGCCAGATCTCGATTCGTCCGGTGAAGACCAGCGCCGAGAGCGAGAACGCGGTGAAGGCCTGGACGTACTGCGACCAGGTGAGCAGGCGGCGCCGGTCGTGCCGGTCGGCGATGACGCCGCCGATCAGCATGAACAGCAGGATCGGCAGCTGCGAGAGGAAATCGTCGAGGCCCAGGTAGAAGTTCGAGTTGGTCAGGTCGAGCACCAGCCAGCTCTGGGCGAACTTCTGCATCCAGGTGCCGATGGTCGAGCCGAGCGCGGCGAACCAGACGAGCCGGAAATCGCGGTGGGTGAGGGCGCCCGCCACGCGATGGCGCCAGCTCCGGAGCGGATCTTCGGGCGGAGGACTGGCAGGCACGGGGCTGGACACGGACTCGGCATCTTATCAAGTCATTCGGGCGCGCCGGGCCGGCGACAGATTACGAGTTTCGCCTCTTGATCGCCTCAGAGGCCTGGCGTATGCTGTGGCGAACACAAGGCGAAACTCGGCATGGGATCCGCGGCACTGGCACATCTCGAAGGCCTGCTCCAGGCCCGAAAACTGGACTCCACCCTGCTGCGGGCGTGGCTGGCGGAGACCGGCGCGCCGGTCGCCGCGACGGGCCTGTCCGCCCTCGACGAGGCGCTCGGCGGTGGCTGGCGGCGCGGCGAGCTGTCCGAGCTCATCGGGCTCCGGTCGAGCGGTCGCACGAGCACGATCGTGCAGACGCTGGCGGCCGCGACGACCCGCGGGGAAGTCGTCGGCCTCGTCGATGCGCTCGACCGGTTCGATCCGGTGTCCGCCGAGGCGGCCGGCCTGGACCTGTCGCGCGTCCTCTGGGTGCGCGGGGCGTCCTGCACGGCGGAGCGGGCGCGGCCGGGCGTGCTCGAGCGCGCCGTCCACCAGGCCGTCCGCGCGCTGGACCTGCTGATCCGCGCGGGCGGCTTCGGCGTCGTCGTCCTCGACGTCGCGGACGTGCCGGCGCTGTTCCTGCGCGCGCTGCCCTCGACCACCTGGCTGCGCCTGGCGCGTGCCAATGAGGGCAGCCGCACGGCGTGCGTGCTGGTCGGCGCGTCGCCGATCAGCCGCAGCGCGCGCGGCGCGACCGTCCAGCTCGAGGGCGCGGCGCGATGGGTCGGCGACAGCCCCCAGAGCCGGCGGCTGGGGGGGCTGCAGATTCGCGCGTCGATCGGCCAGGCGCGCCGGTCCCATCACGCGTCGCCGCACTGGGTGCTCCGCGCGAGCTAGCCATGCCGGTGCTCTTCGGCTGTCTCGTCCGGGTGCCCGGCGGCCCGGCTGCCCCGGGCACGCTCGAAACGGTCGCGCGCGCCTGTTCGCCGCGTGTCGAGCCGGCCGGCGACGACCGGGTCGTCTTCGATGCCTCGGGCCTGCGGCGGGTGCTTGGTCCGCCCGAGGACATCGCGCGCGAGGTGATCCGCCTGGCGGAGCAGCAGGGCCTGGCCGTGCGGCTGGCGTTGTCGGGGACGATGACGGCGTCGTGGCTGCTGGCGCACGCAGGCCCCGCCGTGACCCCGGCCGTGACCGTCGTCGCGCCCGGCGCCCAGGCGGCGCGACTGGCGCCGCTGCCGGTGACGGCGCTGCTGACGCTGCCGGAGTGCCTGGCGCCGGCCGATCGCCGGACGGCTGAGGCGCCGCCCGGCGGGGCGCGTGCGCGCGACGTCTCGCCGGCACACCGGGACATCGCGGTCGCCGGCAGGCCCGGCATTACCGCATGGCGCCAGGACCGGAGGCTGGGGCGCGCGCGCCGGCCGATGCGCCACGCGACGGGGCAGGCGCGCGCGCGGCGCTGGACCGGTCGAGCGCGCGCGCGGCGCTGGATGCACTGCGCATCGAGCGGGCCGTGCTCGAGCGGTTCGATCGCTGGGGCGTGCGCACGCTGGGCGACGTCGCGCGCCTGCCGCGCGCCGATGTCCGCGCGCGGCTCGGGCTGGCCGGGCTGCGCATTCACCAGGCGGCGTGTGGCGAGGACGCGACGGTCCTCGTGCCGGCGGACGCCCCGCGGGTGTTCCTCGAGCGCGCGGAGCTCGAGTGGCCGATCGAGGGGCTCGAGCCGCTGTCGTTCGTGCTGGCGCGGCTGTGCGACGGGCTGTCCACCGCGCTCGAGCGGGCCGACCGCGGCGCCATTGCCGTCACGACGACGCTCCGGCTGGTCACGCGGCAGGTGCACGTCCGGACGCTGCACCTGCCGGCGCCGATGCGCGACGCGCGCGTGCTGCGAACGCTCGTCGGCCTCGATCTCGAGTCGCATCCGCCCGCCGCGGGCATCGACGTGGTGGAGGTCGAAGCCGAGGTCGCGCCCGGCCGGATCACCCAGGGCTCGCTGCTCGAGCACAGCCTGCCGACGCCCGAGGATCTCGCGACGCTCGTGGCCCGGCTCGGCGCGTTGATGGGCGAATCCCGCGTCGGCGCGCCGGCGCTCGTGGACACGCACGACGAGCGCGCGTTCGCGATGGCGCCGTTCCGCGCGACCCCGCCGGAGGCCGGATCCCGGACGCCGGGCGCCTCGGTCTCCGTGATGCCGGAATCCCCGAGCCCCGGGGCGTCGTGCCTCCGCCGGTTCCGCCTGCCGCTCGCCACCCGCGTCGTCGTCGATCGTGGCACGCCGGTGCGGGTCGTGCCGTCCTCGCGCGGCGTGCCTGGCGGCGCGGTGGTGGCGTGTGCCGGTCCCTGGCGATCGTCGGGGCACTGGTGGACGTTCGATCGATCCGCGTGGGATCGCGACGAGTGGGACGTCGAGGTGTCCGAGGGCGCGGTGATCCGGCTGTCGCGTCACCGCGCGACGGGGCAGTGGGCGATTGAAGGCATCCTGGATTGAGCCCGCCGTTTTTCTCCGACCCCGACATGTATCTCGAGCTGCACACCGCATCGGCCTTCTCGTTTCTCGACGGCGCGTCGCTGCCCGCCACGCTCATCGAGCGCGCGGCCGATCTCGGCTATCCGGCGATCGCGCTGCTCGATCGCGACGGCCTGTACGGCGCGCCGCAGTTCTACCGTGCCGCGAAGGCCGCCGGCCTCAAGGCCATCGTCGGCGCGGAACTCACGATCGGTCCGCCCGATGATCCCCGGGCGTCGTCGTCGGGGGGGCGGGCGCCGTCGTCAGGTTCCCGAACGCCGAGCGCCGACCGCCGACCGCCGTCGTCGTTCTCCCCGCCCAGTGCCCAGCGCCCGGCGCCTGCGCTCTGGACGCTGCCCGTGCTCGTCCAGAACGCCGAGGGCTACCGGCAGCTGTGCCGGGTCATCACCCGGGCGAAGCTCCGGTCGCCGAAGGGCGAATGCCGGCTGACGCTGGCCGATCTCGAGGGCCAGGCGGGGGGACTCGTCGCGCTCGTCGGGCGCGAGGCGTTGCGGGCGGAACGGCACGGCGTCGGCGGGCTCGTGGATCAGCTCGTCGGCACGTTCGGCCGGACGAACGTCTGGGTCGAGCTGCAGCGGCACCTCCGGCGCGACGAGCAGGGCGATCTGCAGGCGCTCGTCGATCTGGCGTCGGCGTTCCGCGTGCCGGTGATGGCGTCGAACGGCGTCCGGTTCGCGTCGCCGGAGGCGCGGCCGCTCTACGACGTCCTCACCAGCATCCGGCTGAAGACGACGCTCGCGCGGGCGGGGCGGCGGCTGGCGGTCAACGCGGAGCGGTACCTGAAGCCGCCGGAGGTCATGGCGCGCATGTTCTCGGACCTGCCGCAGGCGCTCGCGGGCACCGAGGCGCTGGCCGAGCGGCTCGAGTTCACGCTCGCGAACCTCGGCTACCGGTTTCCGGACTATCCGGTGCCGGCGGGGGAGACGCAGGCGTCGTTCCTGCGACGGCTGACGCAGGTCGGCGCGCGGGATCGGTACCGGCCGTATCACGACCGCGCGCGCGCGCAGATCCGGCGCGAGCTCGACCTGATCGAGAAGCTCGACCTGGCCGGCTACTTCCTCATCGTCTGGGACCTCGTCAACTTCTGCCGGCAGCAGGGGATTCTCGTGCAGGGGCGCGGGTCGGCCGCCAACAGCGCGGTCTGCTACGCGCTCGGGATCACCGCGGTCGATCCGGTCGGCATGGAGCTGCTGTTCGAACGCTTCCTGTCGGAGGAGCGCGGCGAGTGGCCGGACATCGACCTGGACCTGCCGAGCGGCGACCGGCGCGAGCGTGTCATCCAGTACGTGTACGAGCGCTACGGGACGCTGGGGGCCGCGATGACGGCCAACGTCATCTCCTACCGCGGCCGGAGCGCCGCGCGCGAGGTGGGGAAGGTGCTCGCGCTCGACACGGAGGAGATCGACCGGCTCGCGCGGCTGATGAGCCAGTTCGAGTTCGTCGACCCGGAGGAGACCATCGGCCGCAACCTCCGGGAATCGGGCCTCGACCCGGACGACCCGCGCTACGCGCAGTTCGCGAGGCTCTGGCGCGAAATCCAGGACCTGCCGCGCCACCTCGGCCAGCACTCGGGCGGCATGGTCGTCTGCCAGGGGCGGCTGGACGAGGTCGTGCCGCTCGAGAACGCCTCGATGCCGGGGCGGGTCGTCGTGCAGTGGGACAAGGACGACTGCGCGGACCTGGGGATCGTAAAGGTGGATCTGCTCGGCCTCGGGATGATGGCGGCGCTCGAGGACGCATTGTCGATCATCAACACGAACGACGCCGGGCCGAAGGTCGATCTCGCCCATCTTCCCCCGGACGACCCCGCCGTCTACCGCATGCTGCAGGAGGCCGACACGGTCGGCGTGTTCCAGGTGGAGTCGCGCGCGCAGATGGCGACGCTGCCGCGGCTGCGGCCGGAGCACTTCTACGATCTCGTCGTCGAGGTCGCGATCATCCGGCCCGGGCCCATCGTCGGCAACATGGTGCATCCGTACCTCCGGCGGCGGCGCGGGCAGGAACCGGTGACGTATCCGCACCCGCGGCTCGAGCCGGTGCTGAAGCGGACGCTCGGCGTGCCGCTGTTCCAGGAACAGCTGCTGCGGATGGCGATGGTCGTCGCGGACTTCAGCGGCGGCGAGGCCGAGGAACTGCGCCGTGCGATGGGCTTCAAGCGATCCGTCAGGCGGATGCAGCAGATCGAGACGAAGCTGCGGGCCGGCATGGCCCGGAACGGCATCACGCCCGAGGCGGCCGACCAGATCGTGCAGTCGATCACGTCGTTCGCGCTCTACGGGTTTCCCGAGTCGCACGCGGCGAGCTTCGCGCTCATCGTCTATGCCAGCGCGTACCTCAAGGCGCACTACCCGGCGGCGTTCTACACGGCGCTGCTCAACAACCAGCCGATGGGGTTCTACCACCCGGCCACGCTGGTCAAGGACGCCCAGCGCCGCGGCGTCCGGTTCGCGCCGGTGGACGTACAGGTCTCGGGCTGGGACTGCGCGGTGCAGGACGACGGCGCCATCCGCCTCGGCCTGCGCTGTGTCCGCGGCCTTCGCGAGGAGGCGGGTCGGAGGATCGAGGCCGCGCCGCCCGGGGACGTCCGAGCGCCGAGCGCCGAACGCCGAGCGCCGCCCGTGAACTCACCAGTGCCCGGTGCCCAGCGCCCAGTGCCGACAAGATTCACGTCGATGGACGACCTCGTCGCCCGCGCCCGGCTCCGGCAGGACGAGGTGCGCCTCCTGGCCGAGGTCGGCGCGCTCGTCTCGCTCGGCGGCGATCGCCGATCCGCGCTCTGGCAGGCCGAACGCGCCGGCCGCCCGGCTGGGCCGCTGCTGCACGAGATCGGCGATCAACGTCGGCGGTCGGCGGTCGGCGCGCGGCTCTCGGGCGCCACGTCTCACGACGAGCCGACGGGCGCCGAACACGACGACCCTCGGGCGCCGACCGCCGACGGCCGAGCGCCGGAACGAGCACCGTCTTCCCAAGCGCCGAACGCCGAGGACCGAGCGCCGGAACGATCGCCCCTCCCGCCGATGTCCCTCCTCGAGCGGGTGAAGGCGGACTACGACGGCACGGGGCTCACGATCGGGCCGCACCCGATGGCGCTCGTCCGGGCGTCGCTCGCGCCGATGGGGGTGGCGCGCGCGGCGGATCTCAGGCGGATCCGGACCGGCCGGCGCGTGCGCGTGGCCGGCGCGGTCATCACGCGGCAGCGGCCCGGCACCGCCAAGGGGTTCGTGTTCCTCTCGCTCGAGGACGAGACGGGCATCTCGAACATCATCGTCAACCCGGACACGTTCGCCGCCTTCAAGCGGACGATCGTGGACGAGCCCTACCTCATCGTCGAGGGCGTGCTCCAGGACCAGACCGGCGCGATTTCGATCAAGGCCGATCGCGTGGACGCGCTCCGCTACGGCGGTCCCGAAGCCGACTCGCACGACTTCCACTGAACGGCTGAGCGCCCGCCGGGGACCCGGTATCATGTCCCCCGTGTCCGCGCCGCTCCGCCTGGCCTTCCTCGGCTGTGGCTTCATCACCCGGGTCCACAGCCGCCACCTGCGGGCGCTCGGGCGCGACCTGACCTGGAGCTACGCGAGCCGCGACGCCGCGAAGGCCGAGGACTTCCGGCGCCGGCTGGGCGGCGCGAAGAGCTACGGCGACTACCGGGCCGCGATTGCCGACCCGGAGGTCGACGCGGTCGTCGTCGCGGTGCCGCCGGCGCTCCATCGAGACCTCGCGCTGGAGGCGCTGGCGGCGGGCAAGCACGTGCTCGTCGAGAAGCCGGCGTTCCCGGCGATGGCCGACTACGAGACCGTCCGCGCGGCCCGCGAGGCCGCGGGGCGGACCGTGCTCGTCGGCGAGAACGACCACTACAAGCCGCTGGCGGTCTGCCTGCGCGGCCTGCTCGCGAACGGGGTGATCGGCGACCTGGTCTTCGGGCACTTCGTGACGATCGCGAAGCGTCTGAAGACGGCCGACGACTGGCGCAACGACGAGACGATGGCGGGGGGCGACGCGTTCTTCGAGGAGGGCATCCACTGGCTGCACGTCGCGGGCAGCCTCGGCCCGGCGATCACCCGGGCGCACGGGCTGCGGCCGATCCTGCCGCCGGCCGGGCCGGACCGCCGGCGCAAGAGCATGCTCGTGGCCTTCCACTACGACACCGGTGCGGTCGGCGCGCTCTACTACAGCCGCGAGGTGCCGTCGCTCTTCCGCGGCCTGCGCCTGTCGAAGCTGTTCGGCCGCGACGGCGTCATCTCGTTCGAGTCGAACGGCGCCCTGGTCGTCGTGCGCGGTCGCGGGCTGCCGCGCGCCTACCTGCCGGGATTCCGCGACATCCGGGGCTACCAGGCGATGTATCGTGATTTCGTCCGCGCCGCGCGGACCGGCGTGCCGCCCGAGATGAGCCTCGAGCGGGCCATGGACGACCAGCGCCTGATGGACCAGATCTACGCCAGCCTCGACTGACCGATCCGATGACCGCCGATCGCTACGACATCATCATCATCGGCACCGGCGCGGGCGGCGGCACCATGGCCCGCGCGCTCGCGGGATCCGGGGCGCGGCTGCTCGTCCTCGAGCGCGGCGAGGCCGTGCCGCGCGAGGCCGCGAACTGGGACCCGGCCGTCGTCTGGCGCGAGCTGCGGTATCGCACGCGCGAGCGCTGGCTCGACGAGGCGGACCGCGAGTTCGTGCCTTACGCGCACTACGGCGTCGGCGGCAACACGAAGTTCTGGGGCAGCGTGCTGTACCGGCTGCGGCGCGAGGACTTCGGCGAGCTGGAGCACGAGGACGGCGTCTCGCCGGCCTGGCCGATCGACTACGAGACGCTCGCGCCCTGGTACGACCGCGCCGAGGCGCTCTACGAGGTGCACGGCGCCACCGGCGACGACCCGACGGAGCCGCCGCGCGGCCCGTACCCGTTCCCGGCTGTCGCGCACGCCCCCAACATGGCGCGGCTGGCCGCTGGGCTGCGCGGCCTCGGCCTGCACCCGTCGCCGCTGCCGCTCGGTCTCCGGCGTCCCGGTGAGCCGGGCGGGTGCATCCTGTGCCGCACCTGCAACTCCTTCCCGTGCCGGCTTGGCGCGAAGAGCGACGCCGAGGTCTGCGGCATCGAGCCCGCCGCCGCGTCGGGTGACGTGACGCTCGAGACCGGCGCGTTCGTGCGCCGGCTCGTGACCGATCCCTCCGGCGCGCGCGTCGTCGCGGTGGAGGTCGAGCGGGGCGGCGAGGTCCGGCGCCTCGAGGCGGGGCTGGTCGTGGTCGCCTGCGGCGCCGTCAACTCGGCGGCCCTGCTGCTGCGGTCGGCGTCCGACCGGCACCCGGACGGCCTCGCGAACTCGTCGGGTCTGGTCGGCCGACGCTACATGGCGCACCTCGCGACGATGATGCAGGGGTTCTCGCCGTGGCGGGTCAACCGCGACGAGTTCCAGAAGACGCTCGCGATCAACGACTTCTACCTGCGCGGGCCGGACACCCGGTTCCCGCTGGGACAGATCCAGTCGCAGGGGCGGACGCACGCGGTGATGGCGAAGGTCGTCGGCGACGGCTGGCACTGGGGGCCGATCCGCTGGCGGCACATTCCGCTCTGGGCCTATGAGGCCTGGGTCTCGCGCGCCGTCGACTGGCTCGCGATGACCGAGGACCTGCCGCGGCCGGAGAACCGGGTCACGCTGGCGCCCGACGGCCGCGTGCGGCTGGCCTACCGGCCGAACAACGCGCGCGCGCACGCGCGCCTGGTCGAGGCGCTCCGCGGTCTGCTGCAGCAGCTGGGGTACTGGTCGCCGAGGGTGTTCGCGCACTCGACGGGCGCGCGCAACACGACGCACCAGTGCGGCACGCTGGTGTTCGGCCGGGACCCGCGCATCTCGGTCCTCGATCCCTTCTGCCGGACGCACGACGTCGAGAACCTGTTCGTCGTGGACGCCTCGTTCTTCCCGTCGTCGGCGGCCGTGAACCCGGCGCTGACGATCATCGCGCAGGCGCTGCGCGTGGCCGATCACATCCGGGGCGGCGACGGCGCGCGGGCGGCGGCGGCCACCGGGTCCGAATCCGTGGGACACTCCACGCACTGACCATGAGAGCGAGATCCTTCAGTCACGTCGGCATCACCGTCTCGGACTTCAACCGGGCCGTGCGCTTCTACTCGGACATCTTCGGCTGCCCGCTGGTGGGCGTGGCCGACACGCCGCCGGAGCGCGTGCGGACGTTCTTCGGCGTGGACGCGCCGGCGCCGGCCTGCAAGATCGGGTGGGTCCGGGTCCCGGGCGGCGGGATTCTCGAGATTTTCGCGTTCGAACCGACGGAGCCGCCCGTCGAGATCCCATGGAACCGGATCGGCCTGACGCATTTCAGCTTCAACGTGCGCAACACGCAGCGCTGGTACGACTACCTGAAGTCGAAGGGCGTCGAGTGCCTGAGTCCCCCGGAGAAGTCCCCGCGCGGGCACACGTTCTTCTTCGTGCGTGATTTCGACGGCAACCTGATCGAGATGATCGACCTCGGCTACATGCACTGGGTGCTGCAGTGGCTGGGGCCGCTCGGCGGCATCCTGTTCCGGCGGGGGATGTACAAGCAGTATTACGGGTAGGGTCAGGTCTTGGATCGCAGCCTCGGCGGCGTCACGATGACGAAACTGAAATACGGTTTCATCATCGTCAGGCCGCCGAGGCTGCGATCCAAGACCTGACCCTACAACTCCTTCGCCAGCGTCTCCATCGCGTCGCCGAACGTGTCGACTTCCTCGAGCGTGGTGTAGACGTTCGGCGTGATGCGGACGCCCTGGTACTCGGCGTGGCCGATCGGGGTGGCCAGGATGCGCCACTTCGACCAGAGGCGCGACGTGATGTCGCCCGGCTTCACGCCCTCGAAGCCGACCGTGCCGATCGCGCACGAGAGCTTCGGATCCAGGCTCGTGTGCAGCTGGACGCGCGGGATCTTCGTGAGGCGGTCGGCCCAGCGCGCCTTGAGGTAGCGCAGGCGCGCGGCCTTGCGCTCGACGCCGATGCCGTGGTGGAACGTCAGCGCCTCGGCGATCGCGTTGTGCGTCGCGGCGGGGTGCGTGCCGATCTCCTCGAACTTCCGGATGTTGTCCTTCAGCGAGGCCGGCGGCGGCTGCATCGCCCAGTGGTTCGCGATCCGGTCGGGCCGCACGTAGAGGAACCCGGTCCCGATGGGCGCCAGCAGCCATTTGTGCAGGCTCGTGCCGTAGTAGTCGCAGTCGAAGTCGCTCAGGTCGAAGGGGAAGTGCGCGTAGGCGTGCGCGCCGTCCACGATCGTCGTGATCCCGCGCGACCGGGCGAGCGCGCAGATCTCCTTCGCCGGGAAGATGTGGCCCGTCAGGTTCGTGATGTGGCAGAAGTGGATGACCCTCGTGGCCGGCGTGATCGCGGCCTCGAAGCGGCGCACGAGGTCGGCCTGCGCCGGCGGCACCGGGAACGAGATCTTCGTCAGCCTGATGCCGTCGCGCGCGACCCGCTGGTCCCACGTCTGGAGCATCCGGCCGTAGTCCTGGTTGGTGGTCAGCACCTCGTCGCCGGGCTTCAGGTCGAGCCCGAGCTGGGCGATCTGGAGCGCCTCGCTCGCGTTGCGCGTGATGGCGATGTGCTCGGGATCCACGCCGGCGTCCGCCGCGAGCATGCGCCGCACGTTCTCGATGCCCGGCTCGACGATCTGCCACATGTGGTACGCCGGCGCCTGGTTCGAGATGTCCAGGTACCGCTTCATCGCCTCGTGCACGACGCGCGGGCTGGGGCAGACGCCGCCGTTGTTGAGGTTGATCATCGAGCGGTCGAGCGTGAATGCCTGCTGGACCTCGCGCCAGTAGAACTCGTCGCGCGCGACCTCCAGCGGATCCTGGGTGGCGACGGCCGCCGAGGCCTCGAGCAGCCGCGCGAGGCCGTCCGGGTTGAAGGTCGCGAGTGCCGTCGCGCCCACCGCGCTCGTCCGCCGCAGAAACTGTCGTCGCGTGACCATGGCCGTCTCCTGCGCGCCACCCGGATCCCGGCGCCGGCCGGGGCCCGGAGTCCGGCGCGTGCTACTGCTTGTACACCCGCCCGCCCTTCATCACGAACGCGACGCGGCGGAGCGCGCTGACGTCCGTCGCCGGATCGCCGGGGACCGCGACGATGTCCGCCTCGTAGCCGGCCGCGATCGTGCCAATCGTGTCGCCGAGGCCCATCGACGTGGCGGCCAGCGACGTCGCGCCGGTGATCGCGTCCATCGGCCGCTGTCCGGCGGCCACGCGCGCCACGATCTCCCGCGCGTTCTGCCCGTGCGCGCCGGCCACGGCGTCGGTGCCCATCGGCATCTTCAGGCCCGCGTCGAGCGCCTTCCTGAAGACGACGGCCAGGCCGGGCAGCGCCTCGCGCATCGCCGCGAAGCCCTCCTCGTTGAAGTTGCCGCTGCCCAGGAACTTGTCCGTGTTCTCCAGGTAGTTCTGCAGCACCAGCCCGATGTTCGGGTCGAAGTACACGTCGGCCGCCTTCATCGCCGCGATCGCGGCATCGTCGGCGAACAGGCCGTGCTCGATCTGGGTGCAGCCGGCCTTGACGGCCGCGATGATCGAGTCGGAGCTGTGCGCGTGCACGAGCGTGCGCAGGCCCTGCGCCTTTGCCTCGCCGCACACGGCGTCGATCTGCTCCTGGGTCACGTTCATCCGGCCGCCGTCACGGATGCTCGCAGAGGCGAAGAACTTGATGAGGTCGGCGCCGCTCGCCTTGAGCTGGCGCACCGACTCGCGGAGTTGGTCGGGCGTCCGGTTGCCGCCCTGGAGCTGGCCGGCGGACGTCAGGATGCGGGGGCCGACGATGAGGTTGGCGGCGATGGCGTCGCGGAGCGCGGGATCACGGTTCCAGCCGACCGACTGCACCGTGGTCACGCCCGCCATCAGCGTGGCGCGCGCGTTGTCCTGGATGGCCTTCGCCTCCCAGTCGGCCGGCACGTTCGCCTCGCCGTACTTGCCGCCGGGCCCGAAGTACCAGTTCAGGTGGACGTGCACGTCGATGAGGCCGGGCAGGACGGTCGCGTTGCCGAGTTCGTACGTGTACGGCCCGCCGGTGGCGGGCCCGACCGCGGTGATGCGCGAGCCCTGGATGGTGACGACCGCGTCGGTCGTCATGCCGCCGCGGCCGTCGATGACGCGCGCGGCGTGGATCGTCACCGGCGTGCGTCCGCGGCCCCGTCCGCCCTGCACCGCGTCGGTCGCGGCCATCGCGCTGGTTCCCGGCATTCCGTCAGGCCCGGCGGCGCGGCCGCGGAGCGCGGGGCCAAACCCCGCGAGGACGAGCAGCACGAGCAACGGGCCGGCGGCACGCGGAAGCGATCGGGTCACTGGGCACCTTCGTGAGTGGAGTCGTGCGTATATTAGCCGCGATCGAGGCCGCCGGGGCAACCGGGCGAGACGGGGGCGACCGGCGGGCCGGATACAATGCTCGGCCGATGTCCAAGTCACGGGTCTTCGTCTCTCCGACGGGCAAGCGTCTCGTGCGCAAGCCGTCGCGCATCGCGGGCTGGGGCGTGTATGCCGGCGAGCGCATCACCAAGAACTCACGCATCATCGACTACGCGGGCGAGAAGATCTCGGCGGCGGAGGCGGACAAACGTGAGCACCAGTACCAGGCGAAGGGCCGGATCTGGTGTTTCACGCTCAACCGCCGCTGGGTGCGCGACGCCGCCGTCGGCGGCAACTGGGCGCGCTACATCAACCACCGGTGCAAGCCGAACTGCTACGTCCAGATCATCGGCGACACGATCTGGATCCGCGCGGCCCGGAACATCGAGCGGGGCGAGGAGCTGTCCTACGACTACTGCACCGGCGGCGAGGCAGGCATCTCATGCAAGTGCCGTCCGGGCTGCAAGACGGTGATCTGATGCCCGTGGGCCACGTCCTCTACCTCCACGGCTTCGCCTCGTCGCCCGGCTCCTCCAAGGCGGCCCGGTTTCGCGCGGAGCTCGCGCGCCACGGCCAGGAGCTGACGAGCCCGGACTTCAACGCGCCCGAGTTCGAGACGCTCACCGTGACGCGCATGCTCGATCAGACGCGCGAGGCGGTGGAGGACGCGCCAGGCGACCGGAGCGTCGCCATCATCGGGTCCAGCCTCGGCGCGTTCGTCGCCCTCCATGCGGCGGCGGCCGACCGGACGGGCCGGATCGACCGGCTCATCCTGCTCGCGCCGGCGCTCGACTTCGGGGGGAACCGCCTGCGCCAGCTGGGCGAGCACGGCGTCGGCCAGTGGCGGCGCGAGGGCTCGCTCGAGGTCTTCCACTACGCCTTCGGCGAGCCGCGTCGCGTCGGCTACGCGCTCTACGAGGACGCCGCCCGCTACGACGCGCACGCCGTCGATCTCGCCCTGCCGATCCTGGTCTTCCAGGGCCGGCGCGACGCGTCGGTCGATCCGGCGATGGTCGAGGCATGGGCGAAGAGCCGGTCGAACGTGGCCCTGCGGATGCTCGACGACGAGCACCAGCTCAGCGCGTCGATGGACGGGATCTGGCGGGAGAGCGAGCGGTTCCTGGTGGGGCAGCGCCGGACCTGAGCGATCGCCCTGGGCGCGCCGCGTCTTTCGGAGCGCGATGTCACCGGCCGCCACCAACACGGAGATCCTGTGTCCGATCGTCGCCGTTCGCCAGCGTCACGGGGATCGCGGCAGGCACCAGCGTCGCCAGAACGTCGGGATCGAACCACGCGTCGTCCTCGACGTCGGTCACGGCCGCCAGGAGGTAATCGCCGGCCGGCAACCCATCGATCACGTATGTGCCTGCCTCGTCGGGTCGTGCCACGCGGATCCGGTCCGACCGCCAGACCCACGCGGACCGGTCCGACGGGAACATGATGATGAACGGCGGCGCCTGAAGCGGTCCGGTGCCGCCCTCCACCCGGCCACGGACCTGCGCGGGGCGGCTCGTCATGCGAATCTCGACGTCGATCGCGGCGGGTGACTGGCGGAGATCCAGCGTGCTGCCGACGCGCCGCCCGTTGGCCGTAATCGACTGTGCGGCCCAGGTCGTACCGGGCTGGCCGTCCAACCCGATGGCATGTACCGTCACCGCATAGACGTCGGGGAGCAGGCTCAGAATCTCGTGCTCGCCGGGCGTGACGGAGAACGACCCGCCGGAGTCAGCCGGTCGTCCGGGTGCGAGCACGGCCAGGACGACCCGGCGAAGGGGTGGTACGCCGGTCCCGTCGTCCAGGCTCACGTGGATATCCAGTCGACGCGCCGGCTGGAGCGGCAGGGAGACGACGGTCGCGGTGCCGGCCCGCACGTCGAGTTCCGCCGCGGCGCCGTACTCGAGCGGCGAGGCAGACGTGGGAACGCCAGCAGACTCGGCGCCGCTCGCGCGGGTCCTGACGCTCACCCGGTATCGTCCGGCCGCGACCGAACGGCTGAATCGCCCGTCGGGGCCAACCGAGACGCCGAGACTGCCGGACACGTCGAGATCCTGGATGCTGACTCGCAGCCGGTCCGAATCGAGTCCGGGCGGCACGCCAGTGATGGCGCCGTCAATGCGGCCGAGGCCGACGGGGGCCAGCACGATGTCGATGTCGTCCCGCTCTTCGCCTGCCCGGACCGTCACGATGTCCGCCTCATTCGCGGTCGGGGTGCCGGGATGGAACACGCGCGCGAACTTCGCGTCGTCGCTGGCACCGGCGGCCGCCGCGACCTGGTCGCGCGAGTTCGTCCCGGCCTGACCGCGGCCGCCGGCCAGCAGCCGAAGCGCCCGCTGGATGTCCGCTTCGTCGATCTGGTGGATTCCGACCTCTCGGAGATACAGCCCCGGATCGGCGGCAACCGCGTACTCGCCGGCCGCCAGGCCGAACACGCGGTAGCGGCCGAGGTCGTCGCATGCGATCAGGTTGCGAGCCACGAGCGTCTGGAGCGGGGTCAGCGCGCGCCGGCCCTCGACGTACCGGCGCTGGTAGAGGGCGACGCTGCAGTCCGTGACGGGGCGTCCGTGACCATCGCGCACCACGCCGCTGATGACCGCGCCCTTCGGCAGGTGAAGCGTGACCCCGGTGCGTCGTTCTCCCGCGGCGAGCGCGATGGGGACGCCGCGTCTGCCGGCCAGCGCGCCGTGCTCGACCGGCACGTGACCGGCCTTCGCCGCGGCCACGATATAGCGACCGGCCGGCAGGCGGTCGAGGACAAAGCGCCCTGATTCGTCCGTGAGGGTGGTGCTGCCGATGCCGCCGGCCTCCACGCTGCGCACCATGACCCAGGCACGAGCAACCGGAATCGAGCCATCGGCCGCGGCGCTCACGATGCCGGCGACCGAGGCGCCGGCCGGCTGCTGCTCGGCGCGCGCGAGCAGGGGCCACGAACCGACGCCGAGCGCGGCCGCGACCAGGAAGGCAACTCCAGTCGCCCGGCCGCGTGTCATCGCCCGCCCGCCGTCGTGAGCGCGACCGACGTCTGAAGGCCCGTCCGCACCGTGATGCGCGTCGCGGTGGAAGCCAGCCCGCGAAGCACGGCCGCCTGACGCCAGTCCCGCGTGAGATCGGCCGGAGCCGCGGCGGCGTAGTAGTCGCCGGGCGGCAGCGACGGAATGGTGAACGATCCGTCGTCGGCCGTGCTCGCATTGACGAAGTGCGGCGTCGAACGACCGAAATCCACCCACATGGCAGCGTTCACGGGGAAGACCGCCACGACGGCGGCCGGGACCGGCGAGCCGCGCGGCGTCCGAACCGTGCCGGCGATGGAAGCCGGCGTGTCCGAGAGGATCACGACGACGTCGCCAAGATCCGCGTCTCCGAGTTCGATCGGATGGAGCATCACGTCACGGCCGTCGAGTTCAACGCCGGCGGGCCACCAGCCGTCCAGGCGCGGCGCGCTGGCGCGGATGACGTAGCGGCCGGGCGGCAGGCCGACCGACCGGAATTCGCCCGAGGCGTTCACCCGGGCCTCGCTGAAGAACGCCTCGGCGAGGGGCAGCCCGTCCACCCGTTCGACCGACAGGGACACGCGCGTCAGCGCGACGCCGGCGGGCGGCGGGCGTGAACCACGGAACTGCAGGTCGCCGCTGACCCGGGCTCCCGGACGCGCCGTGAGGTCGAGGCGGGTCACCGGCGTGTCGCCCAGCATGACCGACGCACGCGCCCAGAGCGCGGGAGCATCGCTGAACGGGTCCACCCGAAGGGTCGCCGTCCGAATGCCATTCGCCGAACCCCCAATCATGCCGAAGCCGCTGCCCGGGGGCTCCGGCATGTCGAGCACGCTCAGCGTCATCGGGCCGGCCGGCGCCGCGGGGAAGACGTAGTGCCCGCGCTGGTCCGTGAAGGTGACGGCGGCGTCCAGGCCCGATGTCGCGATCGCATCGGAATCCGCCGCCAGCCTGACGGTGACACCCGCCAGTGGCCCCGCGACGCCCGTCACTGTGCCTTCCAGCCGCGTCATGCGCTCGGGCCGCAACTGGAACGTCACGCCGGACCGCTCTTCACCTGGTGCGAGCGTGATTTGTTCGGCCTGGGCGACCCCGTCCCCGTTGGGGAAGAACCGCGTGCGGTAGGCGTTGGTGACGCCGCTCCCGTCCGGCACATGCGGTGGTGGCGGCCCCAGCCAGTGGAGCAGGAAGTCGCCCGACGCCGTGACGTTGGCCGCTCCCGGAGACAGGGGGGGCAGCCCCCAACGCAGCAACTCCCGCGTGGCCGCACTCGGAATCGTGCCGGGTGAAGATCGCCCCCGGCCGTTCGACGGCTGTGGCACGCTCAGGGCGATCGACGGCACGGCCACGATCCACCCGGATGTCAGGGCGAGGTCTGCCAGCCGATATTCGCCGCGATCGTCCGTGCGGGCGAGGACCGCGGCATCGCCGCGAACGTAGGGGCGGCCCGCCAAGGCACTGACCGGCAGGGCGCGGACCTCGATGCCGACCAGCGGCTCGCCGCGCTCATCGACGACGTGACCGGTGATCGCGCCGTTCTTCCAGAGTCGGAGCACGACATCTGCGACCTTCTCGTCGCGGGCGAGCGGCAGGGCGCGCTCCCGGGAAAGCGGCGTGGTCTGGCCGACGCCACCGCAGCAGTGGCCTGGAAGGTCGGCGTTGACGGCGTAGCGTCCCGCCGGCAGGTCGAAGAAGGCGAAGCGGCCCTTGTCGTCGCTGAGGACGACCTGTCGAAACCCTCCTCCGCTGAGGGTGACCTGGGCCTGCGGAACGGCTGCGTCGGAAGTGCCGTCGACCACGCGGCCCATGATCAGGCCCTCGCCGGGCGTGGTGGGGCGATCCGCGGGTCGTTGGGGACTTGCCGTCAGCCAGGCTGGAATGGCCGCGAAGGCCAGGCTCGCGAGCATGGTTGGCGCCAGAATCCGAGCCGAGAGCCAAGGCATGCCGTCCACTCCCCGCACCGGGGCGTCAGGCGCCTGGCGCCAACAGGCCCGGTGCCGAACGCCGAACGCCGAACGCCCGCCCTACGTCCGCCCCCCGCCCAGCTTGAACACGTGGTCGTGCGGCGTCTTGATCGCGTTGCGCGAGTCCACGACCAGCCGGGCCTGCCGGACGATCGCGTCGTAGTCGAACACCTTGTGATCGGTGACGATGACGACGCAGTCGGCCGCGGCGAGGGCGGCCTCGTCGAGCGGGACCGAGGCGAGGTCGTGGTCGCCGGGCCAGTCGCGCGCGGCGATGTGGGCGGCGTACGGGTCGTGGTAGCTCACGCGCGCGCCCTTCTTCTCGAGCGCGGCCATGATGTCGAGCGCGGGCGACTCGCGCAGGTCCTCGATGTCGCGCTTGTACGACACGCCCAGCACCAGCACCGACGAGCCGCGCACGGCCTTGCTCTGCGTGTTCAGCGCGTCGGCGATCTTGTCCACCACATGGTGCGGCATCGCGCCGTTGATCTGGCCCGCCAGCTCGATGAACCGCGCCTCGAAGCCGACCTCCTTCACCTTCCACGAGAGGTAGAACGGGTCGATCGGGATGCAGTGCCCGCCGAGGCCGGGGCCCGGGTAGAACGGCATGAACCCGAACGGCTTGGTCGCCGCCGCGTCCACGACCTCCCAGACCGAGAGGCCCAGCCGATCGCACATCATCGCCAGTTCGTTGACGAGGCCGATGTTGACCGCGCGGAAGGTGTTCTCGAGCAGCTTGACCATCTCGGCCACGCGCGGCGAGCTGACCTCGACGACGGTCTCGATCGAGGCGGCGTAGAGCGCCTTCGCCAGGCGCGTGCACTCGGGGGTCAGGCCGCCCACGACCTTCGGCACATTGCGCGTGTGCCACCGCTCGTTGCCGGGATCCACCCGCTCGGGCGAGAACGCCAGGTGAAAGTCGCGCCCGGCCACCAGGCCGCCCCGCTCGAGTATCGGACGGACGACTTCGTCCGTAGTACCCGGGTAGGTGGTCGACTCGAGGATGACGAGCTGGCCACGCCGCAGGTGCTCCGCCACGGTCTCGACGGCCGAGACGACGTAGGAGAGGTCCGGGTCCTTGGTCTTGCGGAGCGGCGTCGGCACGCAGATGTTGATCGTGTCGAGGTCGGCCAGGACGCCGGTGTCGGTCGTCGCGTGCAGGCGGCCCGCGGCCCGGAGCTCGGCGACGTCGGCGGTCGGGACGTCCCGGATGTAGGACTCGCCGCGCGCGATGGCGGCCACCTTCGCGGCGTCGAGCTCGATCCCGGTGGCGTCGAAGCCGGCCCGGGCCAGCTCGACGAGGAGCGGCAGGCCGACGTAGCCCAGGCCGACCACGCCGACGCGGGCGGTCCGGCGATCGAGCCGGTCGAGCAGGGCGGTGGACGGGGTCTCGGTCACGGAAGGCCGGGTCGGCTGGGTCATGGCGAATCGCGGTGTAACGCGCGGCGCCCCACGGGCATCCAACGCGACAGCCGCTCATTATCGCACCCGCGGCGGGCTCGCGGCGCGCGGTGTGGTGTAATTGGAGTGGAACAGCCGACCGACAACGGGGGAGACATGCTGACGCGCACCAAGAAGCCCTGGGACCTGCCGTACTCGGACGTCACGCCCGAGCGCGTGTATCAGAACCGCCGCGAGTTCCTTCGCGTCGCCGGCATCGGCTCACTCGGCCTGGCGGCCGGATCGATCCTCTCGGCCTGCGAGGCCACCCCCGCCGCCGCGCAGGGCACGCTGACCTACACGCGCAACGCGGCGCTCTCGGTCTCCGACGAGCCCAACACCTGGGAACAGCTCACCACCTACAACAACTACTACGAGTTCGGCACCGGCAAGAGCGACCCGGCGGCCAACGCCCACACGCTCACGCCGAAGCCCTGGACCGTGAAGATCGACGGCGAGGTCGCCAAGCCGGGCGACTACAGCTATGACGACCTGGTCAAGCCGGAGGCGCTCGAGGAGCGGGTCTATCGCTTCCGCTGCGTCGAGGCGTGGTCGGCGGTGATTCCGTGGGTCGGCTTCCCGCTGGCGAACCTGCTCAAGCGCGTCGAGCCGACGTCGAAGGCCAAGTACGTCGCCTTCCAGACGCTCCTGCGGCCGAGCGAGATGCCCGGGCAGCGCACGAGCGTGCTCGAGTGGCCGTATCTCGAGGGGCTGCGTCTCGACGAGGCGATGCACCCGCTGGCGCTCATGACCGTCGGCCTCTACGGCAAGGAACTGCCGAACCAGAACGGCGCGCCGATCCGGCTCATCGTGCCGTGGAAGTACGGCTTCAAGAGCATCAAGTCGATCGTGCGGATCAGCCTCGTCGAGAAACAGCCGCCGACGGCGTGGAACACGGCGACGCCGTCCGAATACGGCTTCTACTCGAACGTCAACCCGACGGTCGATCACCCGCGATGGAGCCAGGCGCGTGAGCGCCCCCTCGGCGGCTTCCTCAAGAACAAGCCCACGCTGATGTTCAACGGCTACGGCGACCAGGTCGCGAGCCTGTACGCCGGCATGGACCTGCGCAAGTACTACTGATGGCCGCGCGGCTCTGGCGGGGGCTGGGCACCGTCCTCGCGGCGATCGCCAACTGGCGGTTCTTCAAGCCCGTCGTCTTCGTGGCCTGCCTCGCGCCGGGCGTCCTGCTGCTGTGGGACGTCTACGAGGGCGACCTCGGCGTGGACCCGGTGAAGACGCTGCTGCACGAGACGGGCGAGACCGCGCTCGCGATCCTGCTCCTCAGTCTCACGGTCACGCCGATCCGCCGGCTCTTCCGCGTCACGAAGGTCCAGCTCGTCCGCCGGATGCTGGGCCTGTGGGCATTCTTCTACGCGCTGGTCCACCTGTCGATGTACCTGGTCTTCGACCAGCTGTGCTATTCGCTCGCCACGTGCGACTTCGAGACGATCTGGAAGGACATCCTGCTGCGACGGTTCATCTTCGTCGGGCAGCTCGCGTTCGTCATCCTCCTGGCGCTCGCGCTGACGTCCACCAAGGGCTGGCAGCGTCGGCTCGGGCGCAACTGGACGCGCCTGCACCGGCTCGTCTACGTGGCGGCCGGCGCCGGGGTCGTGCACTTCATCTGGATCCAGAAGGCCGACATCAGCGAGCCGCTCAAGTGGGCGTGCTGGCTGCTCGTCCTGCTCGCCATCCGTGCCGGCTATGCGATTCGCGGCCGCCTGGCGCGGTCGCGGGCGGCCGTAACTGCATGAGCTGAAACCGGATCCGGGCCCGAGGCGGGCCCGGAAGTCCTGCCAGTTCGCGCCCCGAATCTGCCCCTTCAGCCGCCGATCGCGCCAGTTACCGACAATTTTGTGTACTTCCCCGGACCGCCCCCCTATTCTCGTTGTGTCGCCGGGCGAGGTGTGCCTGGCCATGGGACGGTCCGCCGGTGAGCGGCCGGCCGCCCGGACGAGTGGTTTTCCTAGCCGAGTGAACCCGATGCATAAGCCGATCAAGTACGTCGAGAAGGGCCTCACGGTCGTCGCGCGTGGTGCGTGGACGGTGTTCGACGCCTTCAACGGCATCAAGCCGAACGAGTCGTTCACGCCCGCCTGGGCGGACAAGCCGCTGCAGAAGTCGTGGCAGAAGGTGAAGCCGCCGCTCGGCTGGCCGCGTGAGACCGACTCGCTCTGTCCGGTCTGCGTCCGCGAGGCGCGGCAGGAGATTCTCGACGGCAAGCGCGACTACCAGGTGCTGCTGACCGAGAAGATCGGCGAGATCAAGGCGACGATCATCGAGCGCGACGGCAAGATCCTGATGGTGAAGGACTGCCCGATCCATGGCCACTTCGAGGACGTGATGGCCATGGACACCGCGTTCTTCAAGCATCTGGAGGAGACGTTCCCCGGCTCCGACATGCGCGCGCACAACGACGAGAAGCTGCACAACCACGGCTCGTCCACGATCAAGTACGGCCGCGGCGCGGTGCTGACGATCGACCTGACCAACCGCTGCAACATGATGTGCGATCCGTGCTTCATGGACGCGAACCAGGTCGGGTTCGTGCACGAGCTGTCGTGGGAGGAGATCAAGACGCTCCTCGACAACGCGATCTCGATCAAGCCGCGGCGCCAGATGTCGGTGCAGTTCTCGGGCGGCGAGCCGACGCTCTCGCCCTACTTCCTCGACGCGGTGCGCTACGCGCGCAAGGTCGGCTACAACTCGGTCCAGGCGGCGACCAACGGCATCGAGTTCGCCAAGAGCCCGGAGTTCGCCAGGGCCGCGGCCGAGGCGGGCCTGCGGTACGCCTACCTCCAGTTCGACGGGATCGGCAACGCGGCCAACTCGCACCGGCTGGTCGGCAACCTGTTCGACGTCAAGCTCCGCGCGATCGAGAACCTCTGGCGCAACGGCGTGGACATCGTGCCGGTGACGACGATCGTCAACGGCGTCAACAACGAGCAGGTGGGCCGGATCATCCAGTTCGCGCTCGACAATCCGCGGAAGATCTCGTTCCTCTCGTTCCAGCCGGTCTCGTTCACCGGCCGCGACGAGGAGATCACCGACGAGCGCCGGCACGCGCAGCGCTACACGCTGTCGCACCTGGCCCACGACGTGAAGAACCAGACGGGCCTCGGCGAGCCGGTGCGCGACTGGTTCCCGATCTCGTTCATGGGGACGTTCGGCGACTGGGCGGACCTCGTCCATGGCCCGGCGGCCGACTGGGGCCAGCTCTCCTGCGGCTGCCACCCGAACTGCGGCGTCGGCATGGCGGTCATGATCGACAAGGAAACGAAGGAGGCCGTGCCGGTCACCGCGTTCCTCAAGGGCGAGCCGCTGGCGCGGGACATCCAGAAGGTCAACGACGCCGCACGCGGGCGGTTCCTCTCGGTCGTGGGCATGGCGCTCGCGCTGATGAAGAACTACGACCCGTTCAAGGCGCCGAAGCACTTCAAGCTGATGGACCTGATGAAGAAGTTCGACAAGACGTTCGGCGCCACCGGCAAGGACTACGGCAAGGTCACCGGCGACCGGACCTCGGCGGACATCGAGAAGCGCCGCGGCGACCGGTGGAACTTCCTCTTCATCGCCGGGATGTGGTTCCAGGACCTGTTCAACTACGACTTCCGGCGCACGGAGCGGTGCATCATCCCGTACGCGACGCAGGAGGGCGAGATCAGCTTCTGCGCCTACAACACGGGCATCGGCTGGCGGAACATCATCGAGAAGATGCACATGACCGCCACCCTGACCAAGTGGTACGAGGAGCACGGCCGCCACGAGATCATCGCGGGCGGCAAGCAGGTCGCGCTCGAGTCGGTGGAGCACAGCCTCAAGCTCGACGCCGAGGCCGTGGCCAAGGGCAAGCAGACCGACCTCGACGAGCTCGGCATCGCCAAGAACGCGCGCGAGGAGAAGCTGCGCGCGCGCAAGGCGCAGCAGGAGCACCAGCGGATGGCCGAGATGTACCGCCAGGTCGTCCTCAAGGAGCCGAAGCCGGAAGTCGCCTCCGGGCTGCAGATCCAGGGCCTGAAGAAGGGCGGCAAGGAAACCGTGAACCAGTAGGTTTCACCGCGAGGGAACACACGACGGGCCGGGCGGCCTCGCGCCGCCCGGCCCGTCGTGTGTTGAGGGGCGAGCCGGCGCCCGGGGCCGCCGGGTGAAGAAGGGCATGAAGAAGGCATCGCTCGCTGCGTCTGGCGCCGGTTCCTTTGACATGAAGGGGCAGAAGGGATTGAAGGCCATGAAGGGCGCCGCCCCTCGGTCACCCGGGCCGGCGGGCAGGCCCGCCGGCCGGCCGTGAGCCGGCCGTGAGGGAGCGGGAAGTCGCGCGGACGAGCAAGGCCGGGAGGCAACAGGGCCTTGTTCGTCCGCGCGACTCCCGCTCCCTCACGGCCCGGGTGACGCCGCCGCGGCGCCCCTTCATGAGCTTCAGTGTCTTCATCGTCTTCATGTCGATGAGGACCAGCGACAGACGCGGCACGCGATCGCCCCGACCAGCGACAGACGCGGCGCGATCGCCCCGACCAGCGACAGACGCGGCACGCGATCGCCCTGACGCCGCGCCACGCTTGCAGTCCCCGTCCTGCCCGGCTAGCATCCCGGCACCATGACCCACGTCACCTCTTCGCGCCGCCCGGCGGCGGGCCGTCGTCTCGCGCGCATCGGGCTCACGGGCTTCACGGCCTTCCTCCTGGCGGCGCCTGGGCTCGTCGCGCGACAGGCCGCGGCGCGGGCCGGCGGCGGGGGGCAGGCGGCCGCACAGGCCGCGACGTACTTTCCCGCGAAGGGCGCCTGGGAACGGCGCGAGCCGGCCGCGCTCGGCCTCGACCGGGCGACGCTCGACGAGGCGATCGCCTTCGCCAACGAGCACCAGAACGGGAACACGAAGAACCTCGCCGAGGACATTCCACGAACCTTCGGTCGTGAGGCGCCCTACAACGCGCTCATCGGTCCGACCCGGGAGCGCACCGGCATGAACGGCATCGTCATCCGTCACGGCTACGTCGCCGCGACGTGGGGGGACGTGGACCGGGCCGACATGACCTTCAGCGTCACCAAGTCCTTCCTCTCGACGACGGTAGGGCTGGCGTTCGACCGCGGCCTGATCCGGCACGTGGCCGATCGCGTCGCGCCGTACATGCCCGATGGCGTGGACCTGTTCACGGCCGACCACAACCGCGACATCACCTGGGAACACCTGCTGCGCCAGTCGAGCGACTGGTCCGGCACGCTCTGGGGAAAGCCGGACTGGGCGGACCGGCCCGTCGGCAACTCCCCGGCCGAGTGGGAAGCGCGCGAGATGCACGCGCCAGGGACGTACTACAAGTACAACGACACCCGCGTGAACGTGCTCGCGCTGGCCGCGCTGCACGTCTTCAGGCAGCCGCTCCCGGAGGTGCTGAAGGCGAACATCATGGACCCGATCGGCGCGTCGGACACCTGGCACTGGGAGGGCTACGAGAACTCCTGGGTCACGATCGACGGCCGGCGGATGCAGTCGGTCACCGGCGGCGGGCACTGGGGCGGCGGGATGTTCATCAACGCCTGGGACCTGGCGCGCTTCGGGTATCTCTTCCTGAACGACGGCCGCTGGAACGACCGGCAGCTCATCTCGAAGACCTGGATCGGCATGGCGCGCACGCCGGGGCCGGCCAACGAGAACTACGGCTACATGAACTGGTTTCTCAACACCCGACACCCGATCACCAACGGCCGTCCCGCCAGGCAGTCCCTGCCGTCGGCGCCGGTCTCGGCCGTGACGTTCCAGGGCAACGGCGCCAACCTCGTCTACATCGACTGGGAACACGACCTGGTCGTCGTCGTGCGCTGGATCAGCGGGAACTACGACGGGTTCTTTGCGAAGGTGCTGGAGGCGCTCAGGACCTGAGCGCCCCTGGGACCTTCGACTATCCGCCCCGCGTGTGCATCTCCAGGTGGCGGTTGGTTCGCAGGACGCCGATGGGGATGTAGGCGCCGCGGTCGCGGGTGGCCGCGCGCTCCTCGGCGCCGCGGTCGGCGCGGCCGTGCCAGACGGCGCGGATCAGGTCGAGCATCGTCTCGCGTGACGCGCCGGCCCGCAGCGGGCGGCGGAGGTCCGTGCCGTGCTGCGCGTAGAGGCAGAGCAGCAGCACGCCGTCGGCCGTGATGCGCGCCCGGTCGCACGTGCGGCAGAACGGCTGCGTCGTGGACGAGATGATCCCGAACGTCAGGCCGTCGGCCAGCCGGAAGCGGTCGGCCGGCGCGGACGTCGTCTCCTCGACGGCCGTGATCGGGCCGTAGTGATCCGACAGCCGGTCGAGCATCTCGCGGCGCGAGACGACCGCGTCGGGCCGCCAGTCGGTGGCGCCGCCGACGTCCATGTACTCGATGAAGCGCACCTCGGCGCCGATGCCGCGCGCGAACTCGACGAGCGGCACCAGTTCGTCGTCGTTCAGGCCGCGCGTGACGACCGTGTCGAGCTTCAGCCCGGTGAACCCGGCGCGGCGCGCCGCCTCGAGGCCGGCGAGGACGTCCGGCAGCGCGTCCACGCGGGTCAGGCGCTCGAACCGGGTCCGGTCGAGCGTGTCGAGGCTCACCGTCAGCCGGTGCAGCCCCGCATCGCGCAGCTCGCCGGCCGCGTCGGTGAGCCGGACGCCGTTGGTGGTCAGGGCGAGGTCGCGGACCCAGGGGCGGCGCGCGAGATCCGCGACCAGGGTCGGCAGGTCGCGCCGGAGCAGCGGTTCGCCGCCGGTGATGCGGAGGCGGTCCACGCCGATCGCGCCGAACAGGTCGGCGACGCTCGCGAGTTCCTCGTAGGTCAGGACGTCCTCGCGGGGCAGCCAGAGATATGACTCCTCCGGCATGCAGTAGTGGCAGCGGAGGTTGCACCGGTCGGTGACCGAGAGTCGCAGGCTGCGCAGCGGGCGTCCGAGCGTGTCGGTCAGTGCGCGCACCCCTCGATTATGGCACCCGGAGGACCGTCTATAATTCGGCGGACGTCTCGGGCGGCCGTCCGCCCGCCATTCCCGGGGGATTCCGACATGCGCAGGCTTCGACTCGTGCTGACGATGGGTGTCGTGCTGGTGGCCGGTGCCGGGCTGCTGGCGCAGCGCGGCCGCGGCGCCGGGGCGGGAGGACAGGAGACGCCGCCGCTCGACCTGCCGGCCGACTCGCCGCGCGTGGCGGCCTTGAAGACCGAGGCGCTGGCCGAGGTGGACAAGCTCAAGGACTTCTCGCAGCAGATGGTGGACCAGATCTTCAGCTACGGCGAGCTGGGCTTCCAGGAAGTCGAGACGTCGAACTACCTGATCGGCATCCTGAAGCAGAACGGTTTCGCGGTCGAGGAAGGCGTGGCGGGGATCCCGACCGCGTTCATGGCGTCGTGGGGCAGCGGCAAGCCGGTCATCGCGCTCGGGTCGGACATCGACGGCATCCCGCAGGCCTCGCAGAAGCCCGGCGTCGCCTATCGCGACCCGCTCGTGCCTGGCGCGCCCGGCCATGGCGAGGGCCACAACTCGGGCCAGGCGGTCAACGTCACCGCGGCGCTCGTGCTGAAGAAGATCATGGAGCGCGAGGGGATCCCGGGCACGATCCGCATCTGGCCTGGGGTGGCCGAGGAGCTGGTCGGCTCGAAGGCGTATTTCATCCGCGCCGGGCTCTTCAAGGACGTGGACGTCGCGCTCTTCACGCACGTCGGCACGAACCTGTCCGTCTCGTGGGGTGACGGCGGCGGCAGCGGCCTGGTGTCGGTGCTGTACGAGTTCAAGGGCGAGTCGGCGCACGCGGCGGGCAGCCCGTGGCGCGGCAAGAGCGCGCTCGACGCGGTCGAGCTGATGGACATGGGCTGGAACATGCGGCGGGAGCACCTGCCGCTGTCGCAGCGCTCCCACTACGTGATCATGGACGGCGGCGACCAGCCGAACGTCGTGCCCTCGACGGCCTCGGTCTGGTACTACTTCCGGCAGATCGACTACCCCGGCATCAAGGAACTGTGGGCGATCGGCGACCGGATCGCCGCCGGCGCGGCGATGATGACCGACACGGAGCTGGCGCGGACGCGGGTGCTCGGCGCCGCCTGGCCGCGCCACTTCAACCGCGCGATCGCGCAGGTGACGGCCGGCAACATCGAGCGGGTCGGCATGCCCGAGTGGAGCGAGGACGACCAGCGCTTCGCGCGCGCCGTGCAGAAGGAGATCGGCTCGCGCGAGACCGGGCTCTCCACGCGCGCCGGCGGCGCGCTTCGCGGCCCCGTCAACCAGGCGACCAACACGGGCGGCGGGTCCGACGACATCGGCGACATCTCCTGGAACGTCCCGACGGTGACGCTGTCGTACCCGTCCAACATCCCCGGTCTGCCGGGCCACAACTGGGCCAATGCGATCGCGATGGCGACGCCGGTCGCGCACAAGGGCGTGCTCGCCGGCGCCAAGGTCCAGGCACTGACGATGGTGGACATCCTGCTGAAGCCGGAGGTGGTGAAGGCGTCGTGGGACTACTTCAACGACGTCCAGACGCGCGACCGGCACTACGAGCCGCTCATCCGGCCCGAGGACACGCCGGCCATCGAGCTGAACCGCGATATCATGTCGAAGTACCGTGAGGAGATGAAGAAGTACTACTTCGATCCCACGAAGTACAAGACGTACCTCGAGCAGCTCGGCATCACCTACCCGACGATCCGCGGCGGCGGCGAGTCTCGATGATCCGGGCGTACCGGGGCCGGACGCCGGCCGTCGATCCGTCGGCGTACGTGGACCCGAGCGCCCAGGTCATCGGTGATGTCGTCATCGGCGCGGAGAGCAGCGTCTGGATGCAGGTCGTGATCCGCGGCGACGTGAACCACATCCGGATTGGCCGGCGGACCAACGTGCAGGACGGCACGATCGTGCACGTCATGCACGGCATCCACCCGACCGCGATCGGCGACGAGGTGACGATCGGCCACGGCGCGATCGTGCACGGCTGCACGGTCGCCGATCGCGTGCTGGTCGGGATGGGCGCGATCCTGCTCAACGGCGTGTCGGTCGGGCCGGACTCGATCGTGGCCGCCGGCTCGCTCCTGACCGAAGGGACCGTGGTCCCGCCCCGGTCGCTCGTCATGGGCAGCCCGGCCCGCGTCCGGCGCCCGCTCACCGACGAGGAGGTCGCGTCGATCCTGGCCTACGCGGAGAGTTACGTGCGCTATCGAGAGGACTACCAGGCGTCATGATTCCCCCCCTGCGCGGCACCCGTGACGTGCTGCCCGGTGAAGTCGAGAAGTGGCAGTTCGTCGAGCGCGTGGCGCGCGATCTCTGCGACCGCTTCGGCTACGTCGAGGTGCGGACGCCGATCCTCGAGCGCGAGGAGCTGTTCGCGAAAGGCACGGGCGAGAGCACCGACATCGTCCAGAAGGAGATGTACTCCTTCACCGACAAGGGCGGCGAGCGCGTGACCCTGCGACCCGAGGCGACGCCGAGCATGGTGCGCGCCTACGTCGAACACAACCTGGAACAGGTGCTGCCGGCCGCGAAGCTGTTCGCGATGGGGCCGATGTTCCGGTACGAGCGGCCGCAGAAGGGCCGCTACCGGCAGTTCCATCAGCTCGACGTCGAGGTGTTCGGCCAGGACGACCCGGCGATCGACGCGGAGGTCATCGACCTGGCGTGGACCCTCGTGGCG
>JAWKHR010000037.1:0-65812 GCA_041394725.1 Vicinamibacterales bacterium
TTCCGGCGCCCTGCGCATTACCGGGCAGGAGGTTCTGCATGGCCACACCACTCACCGCCGGCGCCCGCCCCGCGGGCGCGCCCTATCGCGACGCGACGCGCGTGCTCACCAGCATCCTGGCGCCGATCGAGAAGCGCACGCTCATCTGGCTGGCCGGACGCATGCCGGCGCGCATCAACTCGGATCACCTGACGGGGCTTGCGCTGCTGGCGATGGCCGGCGCCGGCCTGTCCTTCTGGCTCGGGGCATCGACGCCGGTCGGGTTGTGGCTGGTCGTCGTCTTCCTGGCGGTCAACTGGTTCGGGGACAGCCTCGACGGCACGCTCGCGCGCGTCCGCCAGCACCAGCGGCCGCGCTACGGCTTCTACGTGGACCACGTGGTCGACGCGATCGGCATCGCGTTCCTGCTGGGCGGCCTCGCGCTGTCGGGGTTCATGAGCCCGCTCGTCGCGCTCGGCCTGCTCGTCGCCTACTTCCTGCTGTCGATCGAGGTCTACCTGGCGACGCACGTGCTCGGGACGTTCCGGATCAGCTACTTCAAGATGGGCCCGACCGAGCTGCGGATCGTCCTCGCCATCGGCACGCTGACGCTGCTCGTGCGCCAGACGGCGACGCTCTTCGGCCAGACGTTCCTGCTGTTCGACGTGGGCGGCGTGGTGGCGATCGCCGGCCTGCTCGTGACCTTCGTGGTCTCGGCCGCGCGCAACACGCGCACGCTCTACGTGGAAGAACCGATTCCGGGGCGCGAGCGGGCGTGACCGGCTGGCGCCGCTTCGCGCGGTTCAACCTCGTCAGCGGCCTGGGGATCGGCGTACAGCTCGCCGCGCTCCAGGCGCTGACGACGCTCGGCGCGCACTACCTCGCGGCGACGCTGCTGGCCGTCGGCGCGGCGGTGCTGCACAACTTCCTGTGGCACTGGCGCTGGACGTGGGCCGACCGCGGGACGGCGCGCGGCGCCTGGCCGCGCGCGCTGGTCACCTTCACGGCGGCCAACGGCGCGGTCTCGTTCGGCGGCAACCTCGCGGTGATGGCCGTGCTGGTCGGGGGGTTCGGCGCGCCGCCGCTGCCGGCGAACCTGGCCGCCGTCGCGGCGTGCGGCCTGGTGAACTACGGGCTGGGCGACCGGGTCGTCTTCCGGACGCGGACCGCGATGCCCCCGGTCGCGTTCGTGCCTTCGGCCGCGCCGCCGGCATCGCCGGCATCGCCGACGTCGCCGTCCGCTCCCGCGCCGGCCCGCGTGGTCCGCACGGTCGCCCGGTGACCGGCGCGCCTCGATGCGCGAGTCAGGGCCGGATCCAGACCACCATCTCGCCGCGGCCGCGGTTGGCCCAGGCGAAGTACGGGATCGCGGTCACCGTCCGGGTGCCGCCAGCCGCAGCGTCCGGCACGGTGGTCGTGAGCGTGGTCACGCCGCCGAGCAGGTCGGCCTGGAACGCCGGCCGGAACGCGGCGGTTTCGGGCACGCGCAGGTCGATCACCTGGCCGCCGTTGTCCACGCCTTCCAGGCTGTAGACGACGGGCCCGCGCTGCAGCGCGAACTTGCCCGCCGCGTCGGCGATCGACGGGTGCGGCGCGACGTGCCGCACCGGCATCGGCAGCGTCAGCGTCACGCGGTCGCCGGCCTTCCACTGCCGGCGAATCGAGATCCACCCGTCGGACGCGTTCCCCTGCCACGCCTCGTCGTTGACGAGCACCACCACCGACTGCTGCAGCGGCTCCTCGAAGCGATAGAGGTCGGTGCCGTACGGTCCCGATCCCAGCCAGCCCGGCCGGCGGAGGCGCAGGGTGAACTCGGCGGGCGCCGCCGGGTCCACGGTCACGGCGACGAGGCCGTCCCACGGGTACTTCGTCGCCTGCCGGATGCGGACCTCGCCGGCCGGCAGCGAGACGCGCGCCGTGGAATCCACGTACAGGTTCACGAAGACGTCGTCGTCCCGCTGCGCGTAGATGAGCGACGGCAGCTGGGCCATCAGCCGCGCGAGGTTCGCCGGGCAGCACGCGACGTCGAAGTAGGCGCTGCGCGTGTTGTTGCGCGTCCGCGCGGTGGACTCGAGCGGGTTCTGGTAGAAGAACGCGTCGCCCTGCACCGACACGCCCGACAGGTAGCCGTTGTAGAGCGTCTGCTCGAAGGCGTCGAGGTAGCGCGCGTCGCCCGACTTCAGGAACATCCGGTGGTTCCACAGGATGCCGCCCACCGACGCGCAGGTCTCCGTGTAGGCCGACCGGCTGGGCAGGACGTAGTCCTCGGCGAACGACTCGGTGCCGCCGATCGACCCGAGTCCGCCCGTCACGTAGGCGCGCTTGCTGTAGACGTCCGTCCAGATCGTGTCGATCGCGCGATCGAAGGCGGGGGCCTTCAGCAGCCCGGCGATGTCGGCCATCGCGCTGTAGAGATAGGTGGCGCGCACCGCGTGGCCCTGGCCCCGCGTCTGCTCGGTGACCGGCTTGTCGTCCTGCCGGTAGGCGCGGTCGTTGTAGAGCTGCCAGCTGGGCTCCGTGTAGTCGAGCGACGCGTGGTGGTCGGTGCCGCGCGTGTCGAGGAAGAACTTCGCCAGGTCGAGGTACTTGCGGTCGCCTGTCGCCTGCGCGAGCTTCACGAGCGCCAGCTCGACCTCCTCGTGTCCCGGCGCGTCCACGCGCCGGCCGGGCCCGAACGTCGCGGCCACGAGGTCGGCGTTCCGGATCGCCACGTCGAGCAGCGTCCGCTTGCCGGTCGCGCGGAAGTGCGCCACGGCGGCCTCGTAGAGGTGGCCGGAGTTGTAGAGCTCGTGGCTGCCGGTGTTCAGGTACTGCCACCGCTCCGTGCCCACGCCCGCCGCCGGGTTGGCCGGGTCGATGGTGCGCGCGGGGAACAGATAGCCGTCCGGCTGCTGCGACTTCGCGATGAGATCGATGAGCGCGTCCACGCGCGCCGAGAGCGCCGGGTCCGGATGCTGCTCGAGCGAGTAGGACGCGGCCTCGACGATCTTGTAGATGTCGGTGTCGTTGAACCGGCGACCCTGGTACGCGCCCTCCAGCTGGCCGGCGCCCTTGCGGAAGTTGTCCACGCGGCCCGTCGACTCGTTCTCGTCGAAGATGTGCGGGATCGTGACCGTCCGGTTGGTCTCGAGCTTCGCCGCCCAGAACCCGCCGGTCACGGTGACCCGGTCGAGCGGGACCGCGACGACGTCGCGCGCCGGGACCGCGGCCTGGCCCGCCGCCATCGCCAGCACCGCCGTCGATCCGAGCGCCAGGCCGATGCCGGAGAGCCGCCGTGCCGCCTGCTGTCGTGTCATGTCCCTGTCCCCGGGCGTCCGCCCCGTCTCAGCCATCCGCGCGGCGGGCGAACTTGAGGCCCGACCACGTGTCGTTGATGGCGCACACCTTGTAGTCCACCAGGCCGTGCCGCAGGCCCGTGGTCCGCACCACGTCGCCGGTCACGTCCGTGATGACCCCGGAGGCCTGCTTCGGCCACGCGATCCAGAGCCCGTGGCCCATCAACCGCGCCATGCGCGCCACGTCGCGCTCGAGATCCCGCCGTCGGTCCACGAACCAGACGACCAGATCGGGACGGCCCGACGCCCGTGTCCGCACGGCGACGTCATCCGGCAGCCCCACCAGCTCGCGGCGGAACCCCGCCGGCGCCCGCAGGAGCGCCAGCGTCATGCCCGGCTTCACGCCGAGCTTCCTGACGAGCGGCGTGCCGGAATACCCTGCGGTCGGCATCTCGCGTGAACTGAAGATTATTGATCGGCCTTGCTATGATGAACCGTTGAGTCTCCGCCGCCACGCTGCCATCACCCGTGTCCTCGTCACGACGATGGGCCTCGCGATCGCGGCCCTGGCGGCGACCATCAGCCTGCGCGGCCAGGGGTCGTACACGGTCGTCACGGCGGACAACCGACGGGCGCTGCCCTACCGGACCGTCCGCGGCGGCGAGGTGGTCGCGATCGACCAGGTCGCGTCGATCTTCGGCCTCCGCGTCGTCGAGGACGCGCAGGTCGGCGGCCTCACGCTCGAGGCGCGCGGCCGGCGCATCCTGCTCATCGCCGATCAATCGTTCGCGCAGGTGGCCGGCCAGGTGCGCACGCTGACCGCGCCCGTCACCCGCGAGCGCGACACGTGGCTCGTGCCCCTCGACTTCCTGTCCGACGCGCTCGCGCCGCTGCTCGGCACGCGGATCGAGGTCCGCCAGGTCTCGCACCTGGTCATCGTCGGCGACCTGCGCATCCCGCGGGTCACGGGACAGGTGGAGCCGGCCGGTGACCACGCGCGGCTGGTCTTCGACGTCACGCCATCGGCGCCCGCGCGCGTCACGCGCGACGGCGACCGCCTGCAGATCGCGTTCGAGGCGAACGCCCTGGACCTCGGCCCGGTCAGCGGATCGGCCGCGGGCTTCGTCACGGGCGTCCGGGCGCAGGGCGCCAACCTGTTCATCACGCTGGGTCCGTCCACCGAGACCGTGCAGTCCGAGACGCTCGGGAGCCGCGTGGCCATCGAGCTGTCGCGGGCCGCGCCGGCCGCGCCGCCGACGCCCACGCCGGCCGGGTCGACACCCGGCCGTCCGGACCTCCCGAACCCGGCGGATCCGACGCCGGGCACGTTCGTCCGCACCATCGTCCTCGATCCGGGCCACGGCGGCGACGACGTCGGCGCGACGGGGCCGGGCGGGCTGCAGGAGAAGGACGTCACGCTGCGGGTCGCGCGCCGGTTGAAGACCGCGATCGAGAACCGCCTCGGGATTCGAGTGCTGCTCACGCGGGACGGCGACGACCCGATTCCCATCGACCGGCGGACCGCGCTCGCCAACAACAACAAGGCCGACCTGTTCATCAGCCTGCACGTCAACGGCGCCCCCGGCCCGGACCCGTCCGGCGCGCAGGTGCTGACGCTCGGCGCCGACGACTACGCCTCGCGACGCCCGGCGGGCGGTTTCGGCGGCACGCGGATTCCCGCGATGGGCGGCGGCACGCGGCTCATCGAGGCGGTGCCGTGGGATCTGGCCCAGCTCCCGCATGCGGACGCGTCGCGGACGCTGGGGGCGATCGTCGCGCGTCAGCTCGCCGCGCACGGCGTGCCGCTGTTCATCCGCGCCACCGATCAGCTGCCGCTGCGCGCCCTGGTCGGCGCGAACATGCCGGCCGTGCAGGTCGAGATGGGCTTCCTCTCCAATGCCGGCGACGCCGGCGCGCTCAACGGGCAGGACCGGCCGCAGGCGATCGTCGAGGCCGTGGTGGCGGCCATCATCGAGGTGCGCAACGGCATTCCGGCCACCGAGGGCCGCGGACAGGAGCACCGGTGACGACGCCCGAACCGGCCGGTGCCGGCGCCCCGCGCGCGAACCGCTGGCTGCTGGCCGCCGGGGGCGTGCTGCTGCTCGCGATCGGCGTCACGCTGGTCACGCTCTTCCTGCCCGGCGTGCTGAACACGACCGACGCGCCGCCGCCCGACGCGGCCGCGACGCCGGCGACCGCGCCGGCGACGTCGGCGCAACGGACGATCCGCGCCACGCTCTACTTCGTCGCGCCGACCCGCACCGAGCTCGTGCCGGTCGTGATCGAGGTCCCGTACGCCCCGACGGCGACCGAGCAGGCGCGTCGCATCCTGGAGGCGCAGGTCGGCACGCCGCCCGAGGGGCAGGTCACGACGATCCCGACCGGCACCATCGTCCGGACCGTCTTCCTGACGAAGGACGGCCGGGCCTACGTGGATCTGGGCGGGCCGATCATCAGCGGCCACGCGGGCGGGTCGCTCAACGAATCGCTGACGGTCTACGCGATCGTCAACGCGCTCACCGTGAACCTGCCGGACATCTCGGCCGTGCAGATTCTGGTCGAGGGCCGGGAAGTGGAATCCCTGACGGGACATCTCGATCTGCGCAGCCCGCTCGGCCGGTCGATGCGCTGGGTCCAGCAGCCGCGAGGACAGTAGAACCGTGACCACACGTGCCGACGGGCGCGCCGCCGATGCGTCGCGTCCCGTGACCATCACCCCGGACTTCACCATGCACGCCGAGGGCTCCGTCCTGATCGAGGTCGGCCGCACCCGCGTCATCTGCACGGCCTCGGTCGAGGACCGCGTCCCGCCGTTCCTTCGCGGCAGCGGCAAGGGGTGGGTGACCGCCGAGTACGGCATGCTGCCGCGCGCGACGTCCACCCGCACGCAGCGCGAGGCGTCGGCGGGCAAGGTCGGCGGCCGGACGCAGGAGATCCAGCGGCTGATCGGCCGGTCGCTCCGCGCGGTCGCGAAGCTGACCGAGCTCGGCGAACGCACGATCTGGGTGGACTGCGACGTGATCCAGGCCGACGGCGGGACGCGGACCGCCGCGATCACCGGCGGGTTCGTCGCGCTCGTGCTCGCGCTGGAGCGGGTGCGCGAGCAGGGCGCGCTGGCGCGCGTGCCGATCACCGACTACGTCGCCGCGACCAGCGTCGGCATCATCGGCGGCACGCCGATGCTCGACCTCGCCTACGAGGAGGACTCGCGCGCCGACGTGGACATGAACGTCATCAAGACGTCCGACGGCCGCTACATCGAGCTCCAGGGCACGGCCGAGGCCGAGCCGTTCGACCGCGCCGCGCTCGACCAGCTGCTCGCCCTGGCCGACGCCGGCATCGCCCACCTGATGGACAAGCAGCGCGAGATCGTCGGGAAGATCCTGAAGTACTGACCCGCGGGATCCGGCAGGTATCACCGGGCCTCGGGCTGAGGATCGCCGCCGGCGGCACGCCGGCTACCACCGCCGGCCAATCGCGACCGACGCCTGGACCTGAGGCTCCCATCCGATCCGGACCTCCGGCGCCACGTGCCAGCCGCGCGGCGCGGCGATTCGCACGCCGCCGCCCACGGTGAGCGCGAACTCCCCCGACGTGTAGAGACCCGCGCCGGTCGGCAACGTCGAACTCATCCACCCGGCCCCCGCGATCGCATACGGCGTGACCGATCGCGCCTCTCGACGAGCCGCCCCCCGGCCGGGCGTCAGCAGGTCGATCGTCGCCAGTCCGACGACCCGCCAGTCACGGTCGCGGCCGGGCCCACGCAGCCGGGCCACCTCGGCCCCGATGGCCAGGCGCCGCGTCAGGTGGATCCGACCGGACCCGGCTCACGCGCACCTGCGGGTGCCGGGAGGAGACGCGGGTCGCAACGCGCCATCCGCCACAGACGAAAAAAAGCCGGGACCGGCGGCAGGCCGATCCCGGCTGTGTGTCGAACGCGGCAGGGCGGCGCCCCGCGGCGCGTCAGCGAATCCCCGCGCCGCCGCCCCCGCGGCCGCCGGCGGCGCCGGCCGCGCCGCCGCGATCGCGCATCGCGCGCGGGTCGAGGATCGTGGAGATCTGGTCCCGTGCGTCCTGCAGGTGCCGCTTCGTGACCTCGTCGGTCACCCGCGGCATCGCCGCCTCGATCTCACCGTCGAGCGCGCGCAGCTCGCCGCGCAGCAGCGACCGCAGTTCGTCGCTCGGCGCGGTCGTGCCGTTCAGCCGGTTGTCGATCGTGTCGAGGTAGGAGCGCTGCAGGTTCCGGCGGTAGATGTTGATCGGCGTCGCCGGCGTCGCCAGTTCCTGCCACACGCCCTTCCGCAGGTCGCCGAGGAAGGCGATCGGCGGGTACGCCGCCGTGCCGTCGATCGCGACCTGCTCGACCATCCGGTCGATCCGCGATCCCTGCAGCAGCTGGTTCATCAGGCTGTTCTGCGAGGTGCGGATCCGGTCCACGATGCCGGTCGGCTGGATGCGGCGGAGGATCTCCGGCCGGATCATGAACATCGGCGTCTGGAACGCGTTGTCGAGGAGGAACTTCACCGCGTCCTCCTGCCGCTTCCGCGACACGAGCGTGAACCGCACGCCCTGCTGGCCGATGTGCTTCTGCTGCGAGTCGAACCCGCCGACCACGCGGACGACGTGGCCCATCTCGCGGCTCCACTGGCCGATCATCTGGCCGTAGACCTCCTCGAGCTCATCCCACGGGTCGCCCGTGCGCGTGCTCGTCGCGCCGAGCAGCATCTCGGACACGCGCGAGAGGTTCTTGAGGCCGAGTTCGGTGGCGCGGACCGCGTCGATGTCGCCGACGGCCTCGGTCTCGTCACCAGGGTCGGTGCCGCCGTTGTCGGCGGTCGAGAAGCGGAGGTACGGCTTCTCGTCCTGCTCGCGCGCCCACTGGTCGAGCGTCGGCTTCTCCTCGGCCGGGGTCTTCGCGCCGGGGATCGGCTTGTACCCCCACATCACGGCGAACTTGTCGTAGGGCCCGATCTTCGGGATGAGATCCTGCACCGGGATCTTGTCCTCGGGCTGCGCGACGTAGTTGAACCGCGAGTAGTCCATGATCGACGGCGTGTGGCCCATCGTCTTCACCCACTCGGGGTCGCGGATCTGCTCGATGGTGTAGGCCGAGCTGGCCTTCATGTTGTGCTGGAAGCCGAGCGTGTGGCCGATCTCGTGGGAGACGACGTAGCGCATCAGCTCGCCCTGGAGCTCGTCGGGGAGCGGCAGCTTCTGCGCGCGCGGGTCGAGCGGGCCCACCTGGATGAAGTACCAGTTCTTCGTGAGGTTCTGGACGTTGTGGTAATACTGGATGTCCGCCTCGAGAATCTCCCCCGTGCGCGGGTCGTGGATGTGCGGCCCCGACGCGTTCTCCGTCGTCGACGGCAGCCACCGGACCACCGAGTACCGCGCGTCCTCCGGGCTCCAGTCGGGGTCGTCCTTCGGCGCTTCCTTCGCGATGATCGCGTTCCTGAAGCCGGCGGCCTCGAACGCGACCTGCCAGTCCTCGATGCCCTGCTTCAGGTACGGGACGAACTTGGTCGGCGTCGCCGGGTCGATGTAGTAGACGATCGGCTTGACCGGCTCGGACATCGCGGCGTTCGGGTCCTTCTTCTCCAGGCGGTAGCGCGTGATGTAGCGCTCGGAGTCGGCGCGCTGCTCGTCGCTGCTGTAGTCGATGAAGCCCTGCGTGAAGTAGCCCACGCGCTCGTCGAACAGGCGCGGCATCATCGGGTGCTCGGGCAGCTTGACCATGCTGTAGTGCGTCAGCACGGTGGCCGTCGGGCCGCTCACGCCGCCGCGACCGCGGCCGCCCCCGCCGCCACGCGCGCCCCCGGTCGCCTCGGGCATGGTGAAGGTCTGCGTCACCTCGACGTTGATGTTCTCGGGGAACGACACCGCCTTCTCGAGGAACGTCCGGCTGGCGTCCATCCCGCGCCCGCCGACGCGGCCGCGCACCGACAGCTCGGGCACGTCGGTCGTGAAGAGCGGGGTGACGTCGATCACCGGGTCGCCGTTCGGCGCGTAGGCCGAGACGTTGAACGCGCGGATGATCGCCGGGTAGTTCGCGTCGGCCACGGCCTCGGCGATCGGCGAGTTCGGGTCGGCGATCACGCTGTAGTCGATGTTCAGCAGCAGGATCTTGTCGCCCTTCTTCGTCCAGCGCACGACCCGGTTGCCCGCGGCCTGGCCGCCGTAGCCGGCGCCGAGCGCGGTCTTCTTGATCTGGTTGACCCAGAGGAAGTCCTTGTCGAGCTCCGACTGGGGGATCTCGTAGAACAGGGTGTCCTTGATCCGGTGCACCTTGAAGACGCCGTCGTCGGTGACGGCCTCGGCGGTGATCACCTCGTTGTACGGCTTGGGCGCCTGGTCCTGGTTGCCGCCCCCGCCGCCACGCCCGCCGCGCCCGCCCTGCTGGGCCGCGGCCTCGTCACCCGCGACCGCCTGGACGGCCGGCCCGGCAACCACGGACGCGTCGGACGGCGACACGGCGCGGACGACCTGGGTGGCCGACGCGCCGGCGGCAAACGCCACGGCTCCGGCCAGGGTCAGGCCCCACGAAAGTCTCTGCTTCCTCGACATGCCACGCTCCTCGGTCATTTCCGGTTGGACGGGGGGATTATACTCATCCAAAGGACTTGAGGGTCCCAGGGTCCCAGGGTCCCAGGGTCCCAGGGTCCTGAAGGGCTCGAGGCTCGTGCCTCCGTCCCCACATCCCGGAAACCGTGAACGATTCGGCTCACCGCTCGAACCCGGCCTCGCGCCCCGAGGCCGACGGCGCACTGGCCGGGACTGTCCTCCTGGCCACCACCAACCCCGGAAAAGTCCGTGAGATCCGGCTGATCCTGCACGACGTGCCGGTACGGCTGCTGACGCTGGCGGACCTCCCGCCGATCGAGGAGCCGGAGGAAACGGGCGCCACCTTCGAGGAGAACGCGCTGCTCAAGGCGCGGTACTACGCGGCGTGGTCGGGGCTGACCACGGTGGCGGAGGACTCGGGGCTCGCGATCGACGCGCTCGGCGGCCGGCCGGGCATCCACAGCGCGCGCTACCCGGGTGAGACCTACGCGGAGAAGTTCGCCAACCTCTACGCCGAGCTGGCTCCGCACCCTCGTCCGTGGACGGCACGGTTCGTGTGCGCGCTCGCGCTGGTGGAGCCTGCCGACGGCGTTCGGCCCCCGGCGCCGGGCGTTCGCGGAGCGGACGGTGACGTGCTCTTCACCGCACGCGCGACCGTGGAGGGCGAGATCACCACCGCCCCCCGGGGCACGAACGGATTCGGCTACGACCCGATCTTCCACTACCCGCCATACGGCGGGACGCTCGCCGAGCAGGACCACGCGCGCAAGCTCGCCGTGGCGCACCGCGGGAAGGCGTTCCGGATGCTGCGGGAGTGGTGGGCGCAGAGCGGGTTCCAGGGGCCCAAGGCCCCAGGGGCCTAGGGACCTTCGGGCCGTGCTCCTCCTTCTTGCCCCTTCCCTCGTTGCCGTGACACACTATACACATGAAACGCACAAATCTTGTGCTTGACGGCGATCTGCTGGAGGAGGCCCAGCGGCTGAGCGGCGAGCGGACGTTCTCGCGCACGGTCGAACGCGCGCTGGAGGAATTCGTGCGGCGCGCGAAAGCGCGGCGCATCCTGGACCTGACCGGATCGGGGGGCTGGCACGGCAACCTGGCGGTCGTGCGGGAGGATGCTCCCGGGTACAGGCCTGATCCGAAGGCGTCGCGCCGTGGTTCTCGTTGACACGTCCGTCTGGATCGAGACGTTCCGACGCGATGCCCCTCTTCGCCTCGAGGATCACGTCGAGTTCGACGAGATCGTGACCTGCCTGCCGGTGATCCAGGAGGTGCTGCAGGGCTTCGACCGCGAGGATCACTACCGGCGGGCGCACGAGGCGATGTGGTCGCTGCCCATCGTCGAATCCCCCATGCGGCCCGAGCTCATTGACCAGGCGGTGGACCTCTACCGGCGCGCCCGACGCGCGGGCGTCACGGTCCGATCCGGCGTGGACTGCGTGATTGCCGCGTGCGCGCTGCGGCACGGGCTGACCGTGCTGCACGCGGACCGCGACTTCGCGAACCTGGCGCGGGTCGCGACGCTCGACGTGCGGGACGTGCGGGACGCGCCACGGTCGAAACGACCGGCTTCACGCCGCTGACGGCCCGGTTCCTCCAGAACGACCCGGCGCCGCGCCGCTCTTCCGCGATCGCTTCCAGCTCGGCGATGGCCTCGAGATCCTTGACGGCCGTCGGACAGGTGTCGCTCGTGTCAGGTGTCAGCCCCTTGTCCGCACAGAGCCAGGCGTCGAGGCCGGCCGGTTCCCGTCCGGCGTATCCTATCGACGTGGACCGCGACGAGATCCTGCGCGTGCTCCGGGCGTTCGAGGCGAACGGACTCGAGTACGTCCTCATCGGGGCCACCGCCATGGGCTTCCATGGCGTCGTGCGTGCCACCCGGGACCTCGACCTCAGCATCCGCGCCAGTGCCGCGAACGTCGAGAGACTCAAAGCGGCGCTGAGATCGGTCTACGACGCCGATCCTCACATTGACGAGATCTCCGCGGCAGACCTGGTGGGCGAGTATCCGGCGGTGCGGTACTATCCGCCGACCGGCGACCTGTACTTCGACGTGCTGACCCGCCTGGGGCGACATGGCGAGCTTCGAGACCGTGGAAGCCGAAGTCAAGGCGTTCGAAGGCGTCCGGGGCACCGTGGCGACACCGGCGGCGCTCTATCGGCTCAAGAAGGGGACCGTGCGACCGCTCGATCGTCAGGACGCCGCCGCGCTGCGCCAGCAGTTCGACCTGAAGGACGAGCCCTGAGATGCCGGTCCAGAAGTTCCGGTCGATCGAGGAGATGAACCACGCGGCCGACCCGCGCCCGGCCGCCGACTTCGACCGCTTCCTGCGCCACTGCGCCCGCTACTGGCGGATCGCCCCCCGCACCTACCCGCGCGGCGTCTTCAAGTTCCGCACGATCGAAGACGTCGGACACCCACCACCTGCCCCGGGGGCAAGAGCCAGCGCACCCGCCAGGTCCCGACCCGAAGAAGGATGATCGAAGCCCGGAGGTCCGAGAAGGACCTCCGCACGACGAACCCTGGCACCCTGGCACCCTGGCACCCTGAGGACCCTGAGAACCCTGACGCCCTCTTCCTCTTTACTAGTGCCGCTCGTTTTGGCACTATGCACGCGGTCAACCCCTGCGCATTTCAAGGATGTACGACGGTTTTTCGAGGAGGAGTTCCATGCGTGTCCCCCTGCAGCGCTGGATGCGCCTCGGGTGTCTCTGCGGCCTGATCGCGGCCGGGACGACGCTCGCGGCTCAGTCCGGTACGGCGCCCGCCGATCCGATGATTCAGGATCTCGACTGGCGCAACATCGGCAACGGCAACCTGATCGGCCGCATCTCGGCCGTCGATGCGCTCGAGGACGACTTCGCCTATGTGGTCGTCGGCTCGGCCTCGGGCGGCGTGTGGAAGTCCACGAGCGCCGGCACGAGCTGGGACCCGATCTTCGATCACTACGGCGCGGCCTCGATCGGCGACGTGCGGATCGACCAGAAGAACAAGGACATCATCTGGGTCGGGACCGGCGAGGAGTGCGCGCGCAACACCTCGGCCTGGGGTGACGGGCTCTACAAGTCCACCGACGGCGGTCAGACCTTCGTCAACGTCGGCGGACCGCTGAAGGAGTCCTACAACATCGCCAAGATCCTCATCCACCCCGCCGACAGCAACATCGTCTACGTCGCGGCCATCGGCAACACGTGGGCGCCGATCGGCGAGCGCGGCCTGTTCAAGACCACCGACGGCGGCACGACGTGGACGAAGCTCGGCGGCGGCCTCCCGGTGGATCCGACGACGGGCGCGATCGACATGGTGATGGACCCGCGCAACCCCGAGACGCTCTACGTCAGCTTCTGGCAGCGCATCCGCTACCCGTGGGCGCTCAAGAGCGGCGGGCCGAACAGCGGCATCTTCAAGTCCACCAACGGCGGCCGGAGCTGGACCAAGCTGACGCGCGGCCTGCCGGAAGGCGACATGGGCCGCATCGGCATCGCCATCTCGCGCAGCAACCCGCGCATCCTGATGGCTCACATCGAGCACGGCTTCCAGCCCAACTGCGGCGGGCGCGGCGGCGGGGGCGGGCGCGGTGGCCAGCAGCCGCCGCAGGATCCGGCCTGCACGGACATGACGCAGCTCGGCGCGGGCATGTACCGGTCCGAGGACGGCGGCGCCACCTGGACGTTCCTCGACCGCTACATCAGCCGGCCGTTCTACTACATGCACGTCCAGATCAGCCCGCTCGATCCGAACTACGTCTTCAGCTACAACATCAACTACCGGCGCTCGATGGACGGCGGCAAGACGTGGACCTCGAGCGGCTCGCCCCAGGGCGGCCACTGCTACCACGCGATGTGGCTCGACCCGCACAACAAGGGCCGCTACTACACGGGCTCGGACGGCGGCCTGAACCTGACGCACGACGACGGCGAGACGTCGCTCCGGTTCAACAACATCAACGTCACGCAGTACTACGACGTCGCCCTCGACAACCGCGAGCCGTACTACGTCTGCGGCGGCCTGCAGGACGCCGGCAGCTCGTGTGGTCCCTCGCAGACCCGCGCCAACGGCATCTACACGAGCGACTGGTACAACCTGTCCGGGGGTGACGGCTACCACGCCGAGATCGACCCGAACGACTGGCGCAACGTCTACACGGAGTCGCAACCCGACACCAACGGCGGCAACGTCGGGCTGTCGAACATCGAGACCCGCGAGCGCCAGTCGGTCCGTCCCAGCAAGAACAACATCTCCAACTGGGACCAGTACATCACCCCGGCGATGGAGGACCTGGCCGAGAAGAACAACTGGGGCCGGCAGCCGCAGGATCTCGGCGCGCTGCGCTTCAACTGGTCCACGCCGCTCCTGCTCTCGCCGAACAACAACAAGATGCTGTTCATCGGCGCGAACCACCTGCTGATGTCGCCCGACGGCGGCCAGACCTACCGGCTGCTCAGCCCGGATCTCACCAAGAACGACCCGGAGCGCACGATCCGCCGGTCCGGCGGCCTGACGCCCGACGAGGATCCGGGCGGCGGCGCCGAGTACCACGCGACCATCATCACGATCTCGGAGTCGCCCATCGAGCCGGGCAACATCTGGATCGGCACCGATGACGGCAACATCCAGGTCACGCGCGACGCCGGCGCCACCTGGACCAAGGTCGGCACCGACGGGATGCCCGGCCTGCCGCAGAACGACCTGTGGGTGAGCCGCGTCGAGGCCTCGCACCACACGCGCGGCCTGGCCTACGCCACCGTCGACGGCCACCGCATGGCGAAGTACTCGCCGTGGGTGTTCAAGACGACCGACTACGGCCGGACCTGGACGCGCATCTCGAACGGCATCCCCGACGGCAACCCGCTCTACGTCGTGCGCGAGGACCTGAAGAACCCGAACCTGCTCTTCGCGGGCAGCGAGTTCGCGGCGTTCTACTCGCTCGACGCGGGCCAGAACTGGAAGCGGCTGAACCAGAACCTCCCGACGGTCGCCGTGCACCACCTGGAGATCCACCCGCGCGACGGCGACCTGGTCGCCGGCACGCACGGGCGCGGCATCTGGATCATGGACGACATCTCGCCGCTCCAGCAGATGACCCCGGAGGTCCAGAGCGCCGAGGCGCACCTGTTCCAGAGCCGCCCGGCCATCCAGTGGTTCAGCATCCAGCCGCAGCACAACGGCGGCGCGCTGGCGTTCGTCGGGGAGAACCCGACGCGTAACGCGATCATCAACTACTACCTGAGCCCGCGCGTGACCGGGAACGTGGACTTCGCGATCACCGACATCGGTGAGACCGGCACGTGCACGGCGTCCTTCCCGGCCGAGGCGGGCATCCAGCGCATCGAGTGGACGATGCGGTGGAATCCGCCGCCGGCCGGCAACGCGCAGCAGGGGCGGGGCGGCGGCGGATTCGGCGGCGGCCGCGGTCGCGGCGGTGGCGGCGGCCCGTGCCTGATCGACCCGGCCGCGCAGCCGCAGGGCGGCGGCGGACGTCGCGGCGGCGGCGGTGGCTTCGGCCGCGGCGGCGGTGGCGGCGGCCGCGTGGATCCCGGCACCTACAAGATCACGATGACGGCCAACGGCAGGACCTACACCAGCACCATCCAGGTCAGGCCGGACCCGATCGCGGAGGGGAAGGGACAGTAGGGTTCCCAAGGGTTCCAGGGTTCAGGGTGGGGGCGATGCCGTTCCGGCATCGCCCCTTTTTTTGCGGGTGCCCCGGCGCGCTCAGGTCCTCCCCCGCTTCCCCTTGGGTCCGCGCCCCCCGACATGTCACAATCCCCTTCCCCCTCCCCGGCGATACACTGCAGATCCGTTCCGAACCATGTCTGATCGCGGACCCCGGACATTCGAGCGCTTCGAGTTCGACGAGGCCTACGTGGACCGGCTGGCGTCGGGCGACGCGGAGGCGGAGCGCCATTTCACGGCCTATTTCGGCGATCTGCTGACCATCAAGCTGCGCAGCCGGCTGCGGTCGCCGGCCCTGGTCGAGGACGCCAAGCAGGAAACCTTCCTCCGCGTGCTGACCACGCTCCGGAAGGGTGGCCTGGCCTCCGCCGGGAGCCTCGGCGCCTTCGTGAATTCCGTCTGCAACAACGTGCTGTTCGAGACCTACCGGGCCGAGACGAAGCGCCAGCAGATGGTGCCCGAGGACACGGTCCAGCCCGAGGCGCCAGGATCCAGCGCCGAGGAGACGCTGGTCGCCGAGGACGATCACGCGCAGCTGCGCGACGCGCTCCGGCGGCTGCCGGACAAGGACCGCCAGATCCTCCGGTGGCTGTTCTTCGACGAGCGCGATAAGGACGAGGTGTGCCGGACGCTCGGCGTGGACCGGCCGTACCTGCGGGTGCTGGTCCACCGGGCCAAGGGCCGGCTGCGTGACGCGCTCCTGGCCCCGCCGCCCGGCGGTCCGGGGACGGCTGAAACGGCCCGGGGAGCCGGGACACTAACCCAGCGGTAGGGCCCCGGGCGGGCCCGGGACGCACCACACGCTGGAGCCACCAGACGCATGACCCACGACGACGCCGTCGCGACGCACGCCGCCGAGCGGTACCTGCTCGAGGAGATGAGCGAGGCCGAGCGGCACGACTTCGAGGCGCACTACTTCGACTGTCCGCCCTGCGCGGAGGACGTCCGCCTGGGCGCGGCCATGGCCGACGCCGTCCGGACCGGCAGCGCGCCGGCCGAGGTGGTGCCGTTCGCGGCGCCGGCCCGCCCGGCGGGTCCGGTCGCGGGCAGCGGCGGGACGCCCGGCGCGCGCCCCGCCCTCGCGTCGGCGTCCTCCCGCTCCACGTGGTGGGCGCTCGCGGCCGCGGCCGCGCTGGCCGTCCTCGCCGGCTACCAGTCGTTCGTCGTCATCCCCGGCCTGCGCGGTGATGGCGCGCAGGCGCTCGCGCCGGTCGTGCTGCGGCCGGTGAGCCGCGGCGAGCTGCCCACGGTGCATCGTCCCGCGGGCGGCGGCCTGCTGTCGCTCGCGATGGACGTGAACGTGGACCCCGCGCCCGACAAACTCATCTATCATCTGAGGACCGACGCGGGCAGCGAGGTCCTGACCGGAGAGGCTCCGGTCCCCCAGCCGGGCACCCCGCTCCTGCTCGTGATTCCCGGCCGCGATCTGTCGGCGGGGCGTTACGTTCTGAGCCTGGTGGATCCGTCGAACCCGTCGGCGGAGGTGGGCACGTACCGCTTCGACGTCGACTAGCGCGCGCGGCCGGTTCCACGGAGTCTCCATGGAGCTGATGACGCCACGCCGCTACCTCTTCCGTGCCAACGCCTGCGCCTTCGGCGGCCGGATCCTCCGGCCGCGCCCGGTGGTGCTGGTCTCGGGCGCCTCGAGTTCGATCGGCGTCTCCGGCGGCCGCGCCGAGGCGCGCGCGCGCGCGACGCACTTCAAGCCGTACGTCCGCATCGGCGGCGCGTCCACCAGGGTCGAGGCGAAGTTCGACGACCTGAAGGCGGCGCGCGCCCTGACCGAAGGCGTGGGCCAGGAAGCCGCGCTCGCCACGACGAGCAGCGCGCAGGCGGTGGTCGACGGACTCCTCGTGTCGAAGCGCCTCGCCATCCGGCAGGTCCGCGCCTCGCTGATCTCCCGTTCCGCGCCCGAGCAGGGCGAGCCGGACATCATCGTCGGCCGCGATACGGCCATCAAGGGCCTGACGATCGATGGCTTTCCCGTCACCGTCGAGCTGGCCGTCGCCGCGTTCGCGACCATGGCCACGCACGCGGCGTTCGTGAAGGCGGGTGCGCCGGGCTGCCAGGTACCGCCCGACGACACCGACCCGTCGAAGCCCGTGCTCGCGACCATCGTCCGGTCGCTGCGCTGGACGCGCAAGCCGCATCCGGAAGCCACGATCGAGGGCCACGTGATCCGCGTGCCGGACTTCGGCCGGATTTACGTCGGCGAGATCTACATCACGCCCGATTCCCGCCGGCTCACGCTCCTCCGGCTTCGGCTGGGCTCGCCCGAGGGCGGGATGGCCGACTTCGCCGAGGTGGAGACCAACGGCGGCTGGTACCCGCCCGTCGGATGAGCTGAGCCGGATGCGCAACCAGAGGCGGACCGGCGCGCTGGTTCTGTTGCTGGCCGGCCTCGTCGGCGGCTGCGGCCAGCCGACGCCCGACGCCGCGGGGCTGATGGACCGGGCCACGGCCGCGCTGCGCGCCAGCCGCCTGGACGAGGCCCTGCAGCTGGCGCGCGAGGGCCGCGCAGCCGCGGAAGACCGCGGCGACGCGGCGTGGGCGGACCGCTTCCGGCTGGAGGAAGCCGAGGTCCTGCTCTTCCAGCGCGACGCGGCGGCGGCGGCGCCACTCGTCGCCGCACCGATCTCCGCCACGGGGCCCGAAGCGGCCGAGCTCGCCGCGCGGCGGCGCTATCTCGACGGCCTCAGGCTGATGGCGACGGGCGACCCGACCGGAGCGATTGCCGCATATGAGGCTGCCGCGGGCGACGCACGCGCGGTGGCCGGGGCCGCCGGCGCGCCCAATGGCGCGGGAACCGGCGCGGAGGGCGTCGCGCTCGACGCCGACGCCGCCCGCGCCTCGGCGCTGGTCCGGGTCGGCCGCGCCGCCGAGGCCGAAGCCCTGCTCGGCACGGTCGTGGCCGAGGCCCGCCGGCTGGGCGACCATCACCGCGAGGCGGTGGCGCTCCTGAACCTCGGGTACAGCCGCCTCGCCAGCAACCGCTTCGACGAGGCGCTCACGTTCTTCGAGCCGATCCTGGCGTTCGGCGATCTCGCGGCGACGTCGGTCTACGCGGTCGCGCTGAACAATGCCGGCATCTGCCACTCGCGCCTCGGCGAGTTCGACGAGGCGCTGGCCCTGCAGCAGCGCGCGGTGACGTTTCACGAGGGCCGAGGGGTCGCCACCTACCTCGTGCAGGCGCTCGGCGAGCTCGGCAACACGTACGTGCTGATGGGCCAGCCGGCCGAGAGCCTGCCGTTCCTCCGGCGCGCGCTCGACACGGCGCGGGCGGCGAAGCTCCAGCGCGACGCCGCGCTGTGGGCCGGCAACCTCGCGACCGCGAACATCGTGCTCGGCCGGTGGGACGACGCGGCGCGATCGAACGCGGAAGCCATCACCCTGAAGGAGGACCTGGGCCTGCCGACGCTGGCGTACAACGTCCAGAACCGCGCCCGCATCGCCGCCGGGCGCGGGGCCGTGGACGAGGCGACCTCGCTGTTTCGCGAGGTGCTCGCTGCGAAGGACCTCGACCCGTTCCTGGCCTGGGAGGCGCACGCCGGCCTCGGGAGCACGCTCTTCGCGGCGGGCCGGACGCGCGAGGCCACGGCGGAGTTCGACGCGGCCCTCGACATCATCGGGCGCACGCGCGCCGACCTCGTCCGCACCGAGCAACGGCTGTCGTTCGCCGCCAGCCGCCGGCACTTCTTCGAGGACTACGTCAACGCGCTCGTCGGCCTCGGGATGGACGCCGAGGCGCTCGAGGTCGCCGACGCCAGCCGCGCGCAGGCCCTGGCCGAGCGGCAGGGCGTCGCACCGGCCGGGCGCCGGTCCGCCGCGGCGTTCCGGGACGTCGCGCGCCGGGGCCGGACGACGCTCGTCAGCTACTGGCTCGGCCGCGACCGCGCCATGGCGTGGATCGTCACGCCCGCCGGTGTCCGCCGGGTGGACCTGCCCGACGCGGACGGCATCACGCACCTGGCCGATCGCTACCGCACCGAGGTCGAGCGGTCACTCGCCAACCCGCTCGCGCTGGGGTCGTCGAGCGGCGACGCGCTGACCGAGGCCGTGCTGGCGCCGGTGATCCCCCACCTGCCTCCCGGCCTGCCGGTCGCCATCGTCGCCGACGGCGCCCTGCACGGCGTCAACTTCGAGATGCTGCCGGTCGGGTCGCCGCGGCACTACTGGATCGAGGACCGGACGATCGAGATGGCGCCGTCGCTCGGCCTGCTGGTCCCCGCGCCGTCGTCGTCATCCGGGCGCGGCGCCCCCGCCGGGGACCGCCGGGTGCTGCTCGTCGGCGCGCCGGCGCCGCCGGGCGACCTGCCGCCGCTCGCCCACGCGGACGCGGAGCTGGACGCCGTCCGCACGGCGCTCGCCGGCCGCGACGTGACGGTGCTTCGCGACGCGGGCGCCACGCCGGCGGCCTACCGGGCGGCCGATCCGGGGCGCTTCGATCTGATTCACTTCGCCGCGCACGCCACGGTCAGCCCGTCGAGCCCGCTCGACTCGGCCATCGAGCTCTCGGGCGAGGCGGGCGGCTACAAGCTGTACGCGCGCGACGTGGCCGGCCAGCCGCTGCGGGCCGATCTGGTCACCATCTCGGCCTGCCGGAGCGCGGCCGCCCGGGCCTATGCCAGCGAGGGCCTGGTCGGCTTCGCGTGGGCGTTCCTCCGGGCCGGCGCGCGTCGGGTGGTGGCGGGCCTCTGGGACGTGGACGACCGGTCCACCTCGGACCTGATGGCCGGCTTCTACACGGGGCTCGGGCGCGGCGAGTCGCCGGCCGCGGCGCTCCGCGCGGCCAAGCTGTCGCTCATCGCCCGCGGCGGCAACTTCGCGAAACCCTACTACTGGGCGCCGTTCCAGCTCTTCACATCGTCGCTCCCGCCCGCCCGCTGACCGTCCTGTAACGCTCCCGACGGTTCCGTCACCAAGGGAACGTCGAGGGCGTGATGAACATCCCGAATCTGGCCCCGCTCGTCGGTTTCCTCGTCCGCCCGCGCTCCCCGCAGCCGGGCCCGCTCATCCTCGGCGCCGACGTCACGCGCGCCGGGAGCACGCCATGGATTCTCGCCGGCCTCCTGTTGATGCTGCCGCCGGGCCTGAGCGCCCTTCGGTGATCGCGATGCTGACGACGCTCGTGCTGGTCGCGATCGCCGGTTTCATCGCGCAGATGCTGCGCCTGCCGCGCGCCACGCTCGGCCGGATCGGCGCCGGCCACGATGCCGGCGCGTGGCCGGAAGCCGCGAGCATCGCGGAGCTCTACGCGCGGTTCGATTCGCCCCCGCCGTCCCGGTTCCCGGCCGACACCCCCGTCCGCCGTTCTCCGGGACCTGCCCGCCAGGACGACGCGGCGCCCGTCCGGCACGATCGGCGCGTGAGCCGACGACCGGACGCGGCGCCCGCCCCGCCGGACGAGGGCTGGCGCCCGCACGCGTGAGCGCCCCAAAGGCGCCGGCGACGCGGATCCGAATCACCATGCAGGTCATGCAGGACATGCAGGAAACGACGACGCTCGCGTCACGCTGATCGGGTCGGTCAGGCGGCGGGCGCCGCCCGCCGACCGGCCCGACGCAGACAGCCTGCATGTGCCCCACGTCCTGCATGGTGATCCGTGAGGAGCGCGCTGCGCCTCGGCCGGCGCGCGTCAGCGTGAAAGGCGGGTGACCTGGCCGCTCTGGACGTCGAGGACGTAGATGGCGCGCGGTGCGGTGGGGTCCTGCTCCTGCCCCAGCGTGGCGCTCGGCACCTGCACGTAGGCGATGCGCGTGCCATCCGGCGACCAGCGCGGGTCGATCGCGTCGCCGGCCGGCGAGGACAGCAGCACGCGCTGGTTGCCGCCGTCGGCGTCCATCACGAACAGCTCCGTGCGGCCATTGCGCCAGCTCATGAACGCGATCTGGCGGCCGTCGGGCGACCAGGTCGGGTACATCCCGTTGGCCGGGTCGGTCGTCAGCCGGCGGATGATGCGGGTGTCGAGGTCCATCACGTTGACGTCGCGCCACAGGTGGAACGCGAGTTCGCGGCCGTCGGGCGAGAAGCGCGGGAACCAGTAGGTGCCGCCCGTCGTCAGGCGCTCGACGTTCGCGCCGTCGGCGTCCATGAGGTACAGGTCGAACTCGGGCGCCGAGTCGCGGTCGGACATGAACGCGATGCGCGATCCGTCGGGCGACCAGGCCGGCGCGACGTCGCGTCCGGGGTTCGTGGTGAGCCGCCGCGTCGTCCGGCCGGCCAGGTCCATCGCGTAGATCTCGAAGTTCCCGTCCTGGTCGGTGTCGTAGGCGATCCGCTGCCCATCGGGCGCGAAGGCGGGCCCGCCCTCGTCGGCGTGCTCGGTGAAGGTCAGCTGCTCGACGGCCGTGCCGTTGGCGGCCATGACGAACAGGTCCGCCTTGTGGTTCGGCTGCTCGCGGTAGAAGACGAGGCGCGCCGAATCCGGCGACCAGCTCGGGGCGCCCTCGCGGACGACCGACCTCGACCCGGCCCACTGGTAGCCGAGCCAGCCGACCGCGAGGATCGCGGCGATGACCACGCCCGTGAGGACGCGGTGCTTCCGCTGCGCCTCGTCCCGGCGCCGGGCCGCGGCCCGGTCCGAGGCGCGGCGCTGCTGACGCGTCGTGGCCATGGCGCGTCCTACCGCTTGATCTGCTGCTCCCGGGTGAGTTCGACGATGTCCACGCCGAGCGGCGGCATGCCCAGGAGGTGCTGCGCGAAGTAGTCCACCCGCCGCCAGAACACGTAGTTCTGCTCGGCGCCGTACCCGTGACGCTGGCCCGGCAGCAGGATGAAGTCGAACCGCTTGTTCGCCTTGATCAGCGCGTCGATGACCCGGTAGGTGTTCGACGGGTGGACGTTGTTGTCGATGTCGCCCGTGATGAGCAGCAGGTGGCCCTTCAGGTTCTTCGCGATGTCCTGGTTCTTGTCGATGTCGTACTCGAACGTCACCTTGCCGTCCTCGTCGGTCACTTCCTTCACGCCGTCGTGCTTCTCGCTCCACCACCGGTTGTAGATGGAGTTGTCGTGGTTGCCCGACTCGGAGATGCCGACCTTGAAGAAGTCCGGGTAGCCGAACATCGCGGCGGCGGTCATGAACCCGCCGCCGGAATGGCCGTAGATGCCGACCCGGTTCAGGTCGATCCAGGGATACCGCTTGGCGAGCTGCTCGACCGCGGCCTTCTTGTCCGGCACGCCGTAGTCGCGGAGGTTGCCGTAGCCGTAGTTGTGGTACCACTTCGACCGCGCCGGGTTGCCGCCGCGGTTGCCCACCTCGATCACGATGAACCCGGTGTTGGCGAGCGCGACGTTCGCGTTGCGCGGCGAGAACGTCTTGGTCACCGACTCGGTCTGTGGCCCCGGATAGACGTACAGGATGATCGGGTACGACTTCGCCGGATCGAAGTCGAACGGCTTGTACATGGTCCCGTAGATGTCCGTCACGCCGTCGTCGGCCTTCACCGCGAAGGGCTCCGGGTAGCGGAACCCGGCCTCGAGCAGGGCCGAGACGTCGGTCTGCTCCAGGTCCATCACCTTGTTGCCCGCCACGTCATAGAGGACGGACACCGGCGCCGAGTCCACGCGCGACGAGGTGTCCACGAAGAACGTCGCCTTGTCGTTCATCGAGGGGTTGTGCGACCCGTTGCCCGGCGTGAGCAGCTTCATCTCACCGGTGTCGACGTTCACCTTGTAGAGGTGCTCGAAGTAGGGGTCCTCGCCGGCCTCGCGGCCGGCCGCCGTGAAGTACAGCGTGCGGGTCGCGTCGTCGAAGCCCTCGATGCCGGTGCAGACGTACTCGCCCGAGGTGATCTGCCGCACGAGGGTGCCGTCCGCGTTGTAGAGGTAGTAGTGGCCCCAGCCGTCGCGCTCGGACCAGTGGATCAGCTGCTTGCCGCCGGCGATCAGCCGCAGCGGCTGGATCTCGATGTAGGTGTTCGACCGCTCCGGGATGACGACCGTGGACTCGCCCGTCGCGGTGCTCGCCCGGACGATGTCGATGCGCTTCAGGTCGCGGGACGTGCGGTTGTAGTAGATCGCGTCGCCGCTGACCGCCAGCCAGCGCGACGCGGTCTCGCGCTTCTCGCGCTGGAGGTTCGTGATCGGCGCGGTGGCGAGGCCCATCTGCTGGTCCTTGAACGCGTCGGTGTTGACCTTGACGGCCTGCTTCGACGCCAGGTCGAAGACCTGCAGTTCGGTCTGCGGCTGGTTCTCCTCCCCCGGCATGCCGTACTTGTAGGTCTCGAGGCGGGGACGCGGGTTGGCCAGCGCGTTGATCACCCAGAGGTCCTCGACCTTGCGCGAGTCGTTGCGCGTGAGCGCGAACTTCGCGTCGTCCTGCGACCAGGAGACGCCGACCGCACGGGTCCGGCGGCCGAACTTCTTGTCCTGCTCGGTCTCCACGTACTGCTGCCGGCCCGCGCCGCCGCGACCGCCGCGGCCGCCCTGCGTGTTCTCCTGTTCGTCCTGCTGGTCGTCGTCGCCGCCGCCCCGCCCGCTGTTGGCCGCGTAGCCGTAGTACTGCTCGCCGTCGGTGGTGAGCTGGGTCTCGACGACGGCCGGGTCGTCCTCCTTCTCCTTCGCCTTGGCGAAGTTGTCCGCGTCCATCATGAACAGGTTGTGGCCGCGGGCGAAGACGACGGTCTTCTTGTCCGGCGACACCTGTGCCCAGGACGGGTTGTCCTTCTCGGGCTTGTACGTGTCGTTGAGCGTGACCGTCCCGGTCGCCAGGTCGTACTCGAGCCACCACTCGGCGGTGTTCGCGTTCGCGCCGCCGCGGCCGGCCCCCTGGCCCTGGCCGCCGCCGCGCCCACCGCGCCCGCGCTGGCCGCCGCCCTGGACCTGGTTCTCCTGCTGCTGCGTCTCGCCGAGCAGCTCCTCGCCCGCCGCGTTGACGACCTTCGAGTCGCGCGGCAGCCGGACGCTGAAGCGGATCTTCGTGTCCTGGTCGATGAACTCGATCGTGTTGATCGGCAGGTGCTGCGCGTCGTACGGCGTGCGGAGGATCCGCGTGAGCTGCGCCGCCATCGTCGCGTTGTCCCAGAGCGGCGCCTTCGTCTTCTTCACCGGGTCGACGAGCCACCACCGCTCGCCAGCCGGGGTCTCGTAGCTGTACCAGAAGCGATCGCTGAACTCGAGCCAGTGCGGGGCCACCGACGTCGAGAAGACGTACTTGGCGACCTTGGCGGAGGTCCAGCGCGCGGCCAGATCGTAGTTGGCCGCCGGAGGCTCCCGATCCTGGGGCGCGGGGCCGGCCTGTCGGGCCCCGAGCGGGACGACGGTGAACGTCAGGACGGCGGTCAACAGCGCGTAGACGATCTGCTTCATCTCAGGGGCTCCTCGCATGGCGGGCCAACTATATATCGGTACGGCGCGGCTTTGACTTCGGCCCGGATCTTGCGAAACCCTGAGTCATGCCCGCCCTGCCCATCGAGGATCACGGTGTCATCGGGGACCTCCACACCATCGCCCTCGTCGGTCGGGACGGCACGATCGACTGGTGGTGTCCGGAGCGCTTCGACGCGCCGGCCGTGTTCGCGGGCCTGCTCGACGACGAGCGTGGCGGCACGTGGGCGCTCGGTCCCGAGCCCGACGGCATCACGCACAAGCAGCTCTACGTCCCCGACTCCAACGTCCTCGTCACCCGCTTCATGTCGCCGGACGGCGTGGTCGAGGTCACCGACTTCATGCCGATGGCGCCGCGCGACGGCGAGACGCGCGGCCGCCTGATCGTCCGGCGCGTCGAGGGCGTACGGGGCCGGATCCGGCTGTGCATGCGGTGCGCGCCCGCCTTCGACTACGGCGAAACGCGCGCCGACGTGCGCGCGCTCGGCGACGCGGTCGCCTTCGCCGCCGGTGACCGGCACCTGGTGCTGCGCGGCTCGGTCCCGCTCGCCGTCGAGGACGGCGCCGCCACCGCCGAGTTCACGATCGGCCAGGGCGACCGCGCCACGCTGATCCTCGAGGCCGGCACGGGCACGCCCGCGGAACCGACGGCGCCCGACGACCAGGCGATCGACCGGCTGTTCGAGCGCACCGTGGACTACTGGCACGACTGGCTGAGCACGTGCACCTATCGCGGCCGGTGGCGCGAGATGGTCTACCGCTCGGCGCTCACGCTGAAGCTCCTGACCTATGCGCCGACGGGCGCGATCGTGGCCGCGCCGACGACGAGCCTGCCGGAGCTGGTCGGCGGCGCGCGCAACTGGGACTACCGCTACACCTGGATCCGCGACGCGAGCTTCACGATCTACGCGCTCAGCCGGATCGGGTTCACGGCCGAGGCGCGCGCGTTCATCGCGTGGCTCTACGCGCGGCTCGACGAGGTCGGGCCGGACGGCCGGATCCAGGTGATGTACGCCGTGGACGGCCGGCACGACCTGACCGAGCGCACGTGCGACGGGCTGAAGGGGTATCGCGGCAGCCAGCCCGTGCGCGTCGGCAACGCGGCCCACCGGCAGCTCCAGCTCGACCTCTACGGCGAGCTGGTGGACGCGACCTACCTCTACAACAAGTACGGCACGCCGATCGCGCACGACCAGTGGGTGCAGCTCCGGCGCGTCCTCAACCACGTCTGCGACATCTGGCGGGAGCCGGACGCGGGCATCTGGGAGGTCCGCGGCGGGCCGCGCCACTTCGTGCACTCCAAGGTGATGTGCTGGGTGGCGCTCGACCGCGGCATCCGGCTCGCCGAGAAGCGCGCCTTCCCCGCCGACCGCCAGCGCTGGCTCACCGTGCGCGACGAGATCTACGAGGACGTCATGGCGCACGGCTGGGACGAGCAGCGCGGCGCGTTCGTCCAGTCCTACGGATCGACCACGCTCGACGCGGCGCTCCTCCTGCTGCCGCTGGTCTTCTTCGTCTCGCCCGAGGACCCGCGCTTCCTGCGCACGCTCGACGCGATCCAGCAGGAACTCACCAACGGCAGCCTCGTCCACCGCTACAACCCCGAGGCGTCGCCCGACGGCGTGGACGAACCCGAGGGCACCTTCACGATGTGCTCGTTCTGGCTGGTCGAGGCGCTGACGCGCGTCGGCCGGGTCGCCGACGCCCGCATCGCGTTCGAACGCATGCTGGGCTACGCCAACCACCTCGGGCTCTACTCCGAGGAGATCGGGCCGTCGGGCGAGGCGCTCGGCAACTTCCCACAGGCGTTCACGCACCTGGCACTCATCACCGCCGCGGTCAACCTCAACCGCGCGCTCGGCGGCCGCGGCCAGGGCGAACGCAGCGACGAATTCTGGGCGGACTGACGCGGCGGCGCCCCGGCGGTCTGGTGGACCGGCCGCCGCGGAGGCCTGTACTCCGCGCGCGGTGCACCGGCGCGGATCGACACGACGCCGCGCGACCCCGCGCGTTTCTGCCCGCCATCCGGCGCGCCGCGGAGGCGCGACGGCTGGCATGGCCTGTGCAGCCCTCCCCGGGTGGCGAAGGAGGATTCCCGCATGGCGAAGGCGAAGGCAGAGACCGGCGGCCGCGCGCAGCTCATCGACGACCTGAACGGCGACCTGTCGCGCGAGTACCAGGCCATCGTGGCCTACGTGGTCTACTCGCAGGCGATCAAGGGCGCCGAGTACATGAACATCGCCGCCGAGCTGGAGAAGCACGCGGCACAGGAGCTGGCGCACGCGCTGACCATCGCGAAACACGTGGACTACCTGGGTGGCGCGCCCGCCGTCACGATGCAGCCGGTCAAGAGCCCCCGCGACGCGAAGGGCATGCTCCGCGCCGACCTCGACAACGAGAACACGACCGTTCGCCACTACCGCGCGCGCGTCCGCCAGTGCGAGGCGCTCGGCGAGTACGGCATCGCCGAGGACATCCGCGAGATCCTCCGCCAGGAACAGGAACACCAGCTCGACCTGGCCACCGCGCTCGGGATCGACGTGCCCGACGTCGGCGGCCACGCGTGAGGGAGGACCGAGATGCCCTGGGGACTCTGCAAGGACTGCAAGTGGTGGCAGATCGAGCCCGGCGCGGCGGTGACGCCGGCGACCGCCGGCCTCTGCATCGACGAGACGCTCCAGCCCTACCGCCTGCGCATCACGGGTAACGGCGGGTGCGACCTGTTCATCGCGGGGACGCCGGCCCGGGCCGCCGGGTCGAGCGGCCAGCCGCCCACCGCCAAGCCGACCCGCTGACCCGGCCACGACGCCGGAGCACGCCCCCGGCTGGCGACCCGCCGCGCGGCGGGCTCCCCCGTCCGGGGGTTGCCAGCCTCGCTAAGATGGATCCATGTCCATCCGCGCCGTCAAGACGCTCTCCGCCGCCCGCCCGACGCTCGAGGGCGCCGGGGTCCACCTGCACCGGGCCTTCGGGTTCGGCGACACCACCGAGTTCGACCCGTTCCTGCTCTTCGACGACTTCCGCAACGAACGGCCGGCCGACTACCTGGCCGGCTTCCCCTGGCATCCGCATCGCGGCATCGAGACGATCACCTACGTCCTGGCCGGGACCGTGGATCACAAGGACAGCCTCGGCAACCAGGGCACGCTCGGCGGCGGCGACATCCAGTGGATGACCGCCGGCAGCGGCATCATCCACCAGGAGATGCCGCAGGGCGATCCCGCGGGGCGGATGCACGGCTTCCAGCTCTGGGCCAACCTGCCCGCCGCCTCGAAGATGACCGCGCCGCGGTACCAGGACATCCGGAGTCCCGACATCCCGGAGGTGACCGACGACGACGGCACGCGGGTGCGGATCGTGTGCGGCGAGTTCTGGGGACGCCGGGGACCGGTGGACGGCATCGCGGCCAACCCGCAGTACCTCGACGTCTACGTGCCGCCGGGCACGCGCCGGACGCTGCCGGTCGAGACGAGCCGGCACGCGTTCGCGTACGTCTTCGACGGCGACGGCCGCTTCGGCAACGCCTCGGGCCCGCAGCCGGTGCCGACCGATCCGCTCGGCGACGCGGACCATGCCGTCCCGGTGCTCGCGGAGAACCGGTCGCTCGTCCTGTTCGACCGCGGCGACGAGGTCTCGGTCGAGACCGGCGAGCACGGGCTGCGGTTCCTGCTCGTCTCGGGCCAGCCGCTGCGCGAGCCCGTCGCGTGGTACGGCCCGATCGTGATGAACACGCGGGCCGAGCTCGAGCAGGCGTTCGACGAGCTGCAGCAGGGCACGTTCCTGAAGCGGTAGGACGGCGATCCGGCCGGGGCGCCCCCGGCGGGCGGCGGCGGCGATCCATACTAGGGGCGGGTACTTCGTGTCGCGCCTGCTGATCGTCTCCAATCGCCTGCCCGTGACGCTCGCCCTGCAGGGCAGCAATGCGTTCACGCTGCGCGCCTCGTCGGGCGGCCTGGCCACCGCCATGCGCGGCGTCCACGCCGACGCCGATTCGCTCTGGATCGGCAACGTCGGCGACCTGGGCCGGCTCTCGCGCGAGGGGCGGACGGCGCTCGACGAGGAGCTGGGGCGGCGCCGGCTGGTCTCCGTTCCGCTCACGGCGTCCGAGATCTCGCTCTACTACAACGGCTTCTCGAACGCGGTGCTCTGGCCGCTGTTCCACTACCTGCTGGACAAGGTCCGGCTCGACGTGGCCAACGAATGGCGCGCCTACAAGGCCGTCAACCAGCGCTTCGCCGACGCCATCGTCCGGCACGTGGAGCCGGGCGACACCGTCTGGGTGCACGACTATCACCTGGCGCTCGTGCCCGGCATGGTGCGCCCGCACGTCGAGGACGTGCGGATCGGCTACTTCCTGCACGTGCCCTGGCCCTCGTCGGACGTCTACCGGGTGCTGCCCCACCGGGAGGAGATCCTCCAGGGCCTGCTGGCGGCCGACGTCCTCGGCTTCCAGACCGAGGGCTACCGCCACAACTTCATCGAGTCGGCGGCGAAGGTCCTCGGCGTCGGCCTCGGCGTGGACACGGTGGTGTGGGAGGACCGCACCGTCCGCATCGGCGTGTACCCGATCGGGGTGGACGTCGCGCACTTCGCGCGCGTGGACCCGAAGATCGACGAGGCCGTGGCCCGGATCCGTCGGGCCACGCCCGGCAAGACGCGGCTGCTCGGCGTGGACCGGCTCGATTACACGAAGGGCGTGCCGCGCCGGCTGCTGGCCATCGACCGGCTGCTCAACCGCGAGCCGCCGCTGCGCGACCAGGTCCACTTCATCCAGCTCGCGGTGCCGTCGCGCGAGAAGGTGGACGAGTACGCGGACCTGCGGCGCACGGTCAACGAGCTCGTGGGCCGGATCAACTCGCAGTACGGGTCGCCCACGGGCAGCCCGGTGCAGCTGCTCTACCGCAGCGTGGACGACGACGACCTGCTGTCGCTCTATCGATCCGCGGACGTGATGGTCGTCACGCCGCTGCGCGACGGGATGAACCTGGTCGCGAAGGAGTTCGTCGCCTCGCGGCTCGACGAACGCGGCGTGCTGGTGCTGAGCGAGTTCGCGGGCGCGGCCGCCGAACTGGACGCCGCGGTCACCGTCAACCCGCTCGACCTGAACGGCACCGCGTCGGCCATCCGCCGCGCGATGCTGATGTCGCCCGACGAGCAGGGCGTGCGCATGCGCCGGCTCCGCGAGGCCGTGCTCGCCTCGCCCGTGGACAACTGGGCGCGCAGCTTCCTCGACGACCTGACCCACGTCGCGCCGACCCCGCCCTCGGGCGTCTCGCCGCCGACCGTGCTCGAGACGCTGGTGGACGAGCTGGCCGCCGCGCGGCACCGCGTGCTGCTGCTCGACTACGACGGCACGCTCGTCCCGATCGAGCGGCTCCCGGATCTGGCGAGCCCGGATCCGCCGCTGCTCACGCTCCTCGGCGCGCTGGCCGATACCCCGGGCATGGAGGTGCACGTGGTCTCGGGACGGTCGCGCGACGTGCTGTCGCGGTGGCTGGGCGCGCTGCCGGTGTGGATGCACGCCGAGCACGGCTTCTGGACGCGCACGCCGAACGACACGTGGTCGCAGCGCAGGGACATCCCCGCGTTCCGGGAACCCGCGATCGAGATCATGCGGCGCTACGCGCGGGCCACGCCCGGGGCGATGGTGGAGCCCAAGGCGGCGTCGGTCGCCTTCCACATGCGCGGCGCCGACCCGCGGCTGGCGAGCGTGCGGCTCGACGAGCTGCGCGCGGAGCTGGCGGCGTCGCTCGGGTCCGACGCCGAGCTCATGGACGGCCACAAGGTGCTGGAGGTCCGGCCCGCCGGCGTCAACAAGGGGCGGATCGTCGAGGACATCCTGTCGTCGCGCGGCACCCCGCCCGCGGTCTTCGCCGCCGGCGACGACCGCACCGACGAGGACATGTTCGCCGTGCTCGGGCCGGACGCGCTCACGCTGCGCGTCGGACCCGGCACGACGCGCGCGCGGTTCCGCGTGGCCACGCCGTTCGACCTGCGGCGGCTGCTCCAGCGGCTCATCGCGCCGTCACGTCCCGCCGGCGACCGCGCCGTCCACGCCTGACCGCCGGCGACGATGCGCCTCGAGTCCCTCTCGCTCGTCGGCAACTGCCAGTTCTCCGCGCTCGTCGGCGACGACGGCGACGTCCCGTGGTGCTGCCTGCCGCGCTTCGACGCCGAGCCGATCTTCGGCCGGCTGCTGGACCCCGACGGCGGCGGCTTCCGGATCGCGCCGGCCTCGGGGGAGCGCGGCACGCAGCGCTACCTCGAGAACACGAACATCCTCGAGACCCGGTTCGAGACCCCCGACGGCGCCTTCCGCCTCGTGGACTTCGCGCCGCGGTTCCGCCAGTTCGACCGCGTCTTCCGGCCGACGCAGCTCGTCCGGATCGTCGAGCCGCTCTCGGGCACGCCGCGGATCACCGCGACGTGCGACCCGCGGCTCGGCTTCTCGAAGGCGGAGCCGGCGCGGCTGTGGGGATCGCATCACGCGTCGTTCCAGGGCTTCCCGACCGAGGTGCGGCTGACGACCGACGCGCCGCTCGCCTACCTGCAGGCCGGGACGCCGTTCGCGCTCACCCAGACGCGACGTTTCGTGCTGACCTGGGGCCGGCCGATCGAGGAGCCGCTCGCGCCGCTCTGCGACCGCTTCCTGCGCGAGACGGAAAGCTACTGGCGCCGCTGGGTGAAGCACTGCGCGGTGCCGCCCGAGTTCCAGCGCGAGGTCATCCGATCGGCGCTCGTGCTCAAGCTGCACTGCTTCGAGGACACGGGCGCCATCCTCGCCTCGACCACGACGTCGCTGCCCGAATGGCCCGGCCGCGGCCGGACCTGGGACTACCGCTACTGCTGGCTGCGCGACGCGTACTACGCGCTCAACGCGTTCCGCCTGCTCGGGCACTTCGACGAGCGCGAGCAGTTCGTGGACTACCTGCTGAACGTCTCGAGCTCGTCGCCGTCGCTCGACCTGGCGCCGCTCTACGGCGTGGACGGGCGGGTGGACCTCGACGAGCGCGCGCTGCCCGACTGGCAGGGCTACGAGGGCGAGGGCCCCGTGCGGGTGGGCAACGGCGCGGCCCGGCAGGTGCAGCACGACGTCTACGGCGAGATGGCGCTCGCGCTGGCGCCGGTCTTCCTCGACGAGCGGTTCGGCCGCGAGCGGACGCGGAGCTCGCTCGAGCTGCTGCTCGCGCTCGGCCGCAAGGCCATGGCGGTGGCGGGCCAGCCGGACGCCGGGATCTGGGAACTGCGCACCGACGCGACGCCGCAGACGTTCTCCAGCCTGATGTGCTGGGCCGGCGTCGATCGCGTGGCGCGGGTGGCCGAGCGGCATGCGCCGGGCGCGCACGACGAGTTCCGCCGCGGCGCGAATACGATCCGCGAGCTGATCGCCACGAAGGCCTGGAGCGATCGGCTCTGCGCGTTCGCCTCCACGTTCGGCGGCGACCAGGTGGACGCCTCGATTCTCCAGGCCGTGACGCTCCGCTTCCTCCCGCCCGAGGACCCGCGCATCGTCTCCACCGTGGACGCCGTGTGTCGCGAGCTGGATCATCACGGCTGGCTCCGGCGCTACGGGACCGACGACGGGTTCGGCGCGCCGGAGGTGGCGTTCGTCATCTGCACCTACTGGCTGATCGAGTCGCTGGCCCGCATCGGCCGGCGGCGCGACGCGCGCGCGCTCCTCGCGCACACGCTCGAGGCGCTCTCGCCGACGGGCCTGCTGGCCGAGGACTGGGACCCGACCGACAAGCGCCTCTGGGGCAACTACCCGCAGGCGTACTCGCACGTCGGGCTGATCCACGCGGCGTTCGCGGCCTCTCCGACGTGGGCCGAGGTCGAGTAGCCCCCGCGGCGCGGTTCGCGCGCTGTGCTACTGTCGGGCCTCCAGCCCATGCCCGTGGACGACGACGAGACCCGGCTCACGCCACCCGACGGCGACGACGACGCGACGCGGCTCTCCGGCTCGGGCCCGGGCCGCGCGCGACCGACGCAGACCTCCGGATCCGGCTGGCTGACCAGTTCCGGATCGATCGACCACGGGCGCTTCGCTCCGGGCGAGATCGTCGACGGCCGCTATCGCATCATCGGCCTGATCGGCCGGGGCGGCATGGGCGAGGTGTTCCGCGCCGACGACCTGCGGCTCGGCCAGCCGGTCGCCCTGAAGTTCCTGCCGCCGGGCCTCGGCGACGACCCGGTGCGGCTCGCGCAGTTCCACAACGAGGTCCGCACCGCGCGCCAGGTCTCGCACCCCAACGTCTGCCGTGTGTCCGAGGTGGACGGCCAGCTCTACCTGTCGATGGAGCATGCGGACGGCGAGGACCTCGCGGCGCTGTTGCGCCGGATCGGCCGGCTGTCGGAGGACAAGGCGCTGGACCTGGCGCGGCAGATATGCCGCCCCGGCGCGGCACACGAGCGCGGCATCCTGCACCGGGACCTCAAGCCGGCGAACATCATGCTCGACGGCGACGTAGCGCGCGGCTGATGGACTTCAGCCTCGCGAGCGTCGGCGCGGTCACCGACGTCCGCGCGGGCACGCCCGCCTACATGGCGCCGGAACAGCTGCAGGGCAGGGCCGTCACGGTGCGGAGCGACATCTTCGCGCTTCGGCCTCGTGCTCTACGAGCTGTTCACCGGCCGGCGCGTTCACCGCGACGTCGATCGGCGAGCCTCGTGCGGCAGCACGAGTCGGGCCTGACGACGTCGGTGTCGGACGTCGCGCGCGTGGACCCGTCCGTCGAACGCGCGATCGCCCGCTGGAAGCCGACCCGTCGCGCCGGCCCGCATCGGCACGCGCGGTGGCGGCCTCGCTCGGCGCCGTCGCGGCCGCCGCGGCCATCGCGGCCGGCGAAACCCCGACGCCCGAGATGGTCGCGGCCGCGGCAGGCCAGAGCCGCCGCGTTCGGCCCGGTGACCGGCGTCGCTGCTCGCCGCCATCGCCGGGCTCATCGTGGCTGGCGGCGCTGGCCGACCGGACGATCCTGCCGGCGCGCGTCCCACTGCCGAAGGCGCCGAAACGCCGTGCTGGCCGACCGCAGAGATCCGGCGCACGCTCGGCTACACGGAGCCTGTCGCCGACGCCACCGGCCGGTTCCGGGCATGACACCGACTTCCTCGCGTGGACCGCGCGCAACATCGGCGCCGGTGCGAACCGCACGCTCGAGACGGGCCGGCCGCCCGCCATCCCTTCTACCGGACGAGCCTGCGTCCGCTCGAGACGCCTGACCCGCTGGGCGGCCCGCAGATCGGGGACCCGCCGATGGACGTGGCCGGAATGACGCTCCTGGACCTGGATCCCGAGGGCCGCGCTCGTAGCTTCCGCGCCGTCCCGCCGTAGTCGTGGACCTGGCCGCGGCCGCCTCCGCGCCGTTCGACTGGACGATCGCTTTTGCGCTGGCGGAGCTGCCCCTCGACGCGTTCCATGAGGTGGCGCCCGGCCGCACGCCGCCCGACTTCGCCGACGAGCTGCAGGCGGGAAGGCACGGTGCCGGAGCTGCCGGGTCGCACGCTGCGGGTCGAACGGCTGCGTTCCGCGGCCGCCCGGACGCGGTTCGACATCGTCGCGCCGTGGTCGCGTGCCGCGCGCGACGTCGCGTTCGAGGCGCTTGGCACGAGCCGCTGCCATCGCCGGGACGCTCGGCGGTCATCGTCATCCTGCTGCCGATCGGGGCGGCGCTGCTGGCGCGGCACAACGTGCGCCTGAACCGCGGCGACCGCCGCGGCGCGCTGTCGCTCGGCACGTTCACGTTCTTCCTGGCGATGGCGGTGTGGGCGGTGAGCCCGACGCACGGCACCGTCCTGGCGACGGGGTGGACCGATTCTTCATCGCGGTCGGCCTGGCACTGTTCCAGGCCGCGCTGCTGTATGCTGGTCTACTCGCGGTGGAACCGACGGTGGCGCGTCTGGCCGCACGTGCTGATCACGTGGGCGCGCGTCTCGCGCGGCGGTCTCACGCGCGACCCGCTGGTGGGCCGCGACCTGGTGATCGGCACGCTGCTCGGCCTGCCGCGACGACGGTCTCGTCGTACACCTGCTGCCGCTCGTCGGTCTCCTGAACCGATCCCGGGCGCGCCGGGGTTGACGACGATGCTGGGCGCGCGCTGGACGGCGCTGGCCGTGGGCAACCGGGTCCTGTGGTCGCTGCAGAACGCGCTCGTCGGCGTGCTGATCCTGACCGTGCTGCGCCTGGTCGTGCAGCGCGACGCGGGCCTCGATCCGGCGACTGGATCATCGCGGGCATCGTGACGCTCGTCTTCACGATCGTCTCGGCGCGGAGCAGCACGATCGACCGTACGTCTGGTTCACGCTCGCCTACGACCCTGCTCGCTGCTCTTCGTCGTCGCGCTGCTGATGCGGTTCGGGCTGGTGGCGTCCACGGTGATGTTCTTCGTGAACTCGCTGACCTCGGGCGAGCCGATGACGCTGATGGCACGAAGCTCTACGCGACGCCGTCGGCGTGGATGCTCGCGACGATCGCGGGCCTCGCGGTGACGGGCTTCGGATGCGCGGGCCGGTGAGCCTCTGCTCGTCGCGCGACGCCTGAGCTGGCGGGGGCCGGCGAAGGGGCCTGACGACCCGTCGGCTGGCGCCATGGGCTGACCGGCAGGTGAGCTAAGATCGGCGGAGGTCGGGGTGTAGCAGCTCTGGTAGCGCACCTGCCTTGGGCGCAGGGGTCCCGAGTTCGAATCTCGGCGCCCCGACCAGATTCAGGTCTTGTAGGTCACGTATAGGTCACAAGCGGGCGGGACCGTTCCGGGCCTGGAGGCAAGCTCCGCCGCGGGACCGAGGTCCCGCCACCGACGCTCAACGTGACGCTCACGTCGGGACAAGCGCACGACGCGTCCGCGTGTGTCGCCGGAGTTCCTTCGAATCTGTTCCTGTCCTTTGCCCTCCCGAAGGCCGCAACGCGAGGCTGCGAATCCAGGCGTTGACAGGCAGTTCGCGGTTGACTCCGCCCCCCTCCGCGAACTTAGTATCCATTCCAGCCACCTACATGGCTGCGCCCGGCGCTCCCCAAGCGCGTAGTCGAGGGACGGCCCCATGTACGACCGCAGCGAGATACTCCGACTCGTCTGTTGGCACCTGGAACGCGCACCTGGACTGACCAGGTCCGAGCTTGCCGACCTCATCGGCGTCGATCGTCACACACTCAGCAGCAGCCTCACGGGCGCGGGCGCCAACCTCGATGACCTTCGCGCGCAGGTCAGAGCCGCGAAGCTCGCTCGCATCCGAAGCGGCGACAAACTCCTGTCGGCCAGAGCTGGCCGGAGTCTTGGGATTCTCGTCAGCGTGCGCGAGCCCTCAAAGCGTGGCTGACGGAAGCTGCCGAGCCGGTCCAGCCGACGCGTCGCAGGACGAGTGACGGCAACCGGCCGCGCCACTACCAGCGATCTCTTGCCACAGGAAGCGCGTTTTCGCCAGCGTGATTCAACGCGGTGTGAGAACGTTCGCCCACACCATGGGCCTACATCCACTTCGAGCGCTCCGTGTCGTGACCTCCGGTCTGCTCGTGACAGCGGTTGTGGCGGCGTCATCGTCCGGCCAGGGCCATCCAGACTTCAGCGGGCGGTGGCACGTGGTCCGGCCGGACTCGCGCGGAACGCCAACCTATGGGGATGCCTTTGTCGCGACACAAACCGATGCAACCCTGACGCTGCAACTGACGATCGGCGATCTGTCGTACGCCGCTCCGTACCGGCTGGACGGCACCGAGAGCAACTACGAACCCAGGGCAGGCGCCCGTCTGGCGGCCGTGGCCCATTGGGACAACTCGACGCTCGTGGTCGTGACGCGGGCGATGCACCCTGTGCACCCGCAAGAAGTGACGCGACGGCTGCGGCTCGATGCCAGCGGACGCCTGCACGTCGAGACGGCTTTCAGTACGTCCGACGAAACGACCACGACCGTGTACCAACGCGAGGAGGGGAACGATGTCAGGCCATGACGCAACGCATCAGGAACGCGGCTCGAAACTGTGGGCACGGTCCAGATCGGTGCTCGAAGCGGCAGCGACGCTGGGCATCCTCACGGTCTGCCTCGTGATCCTGTGGGATCGCGGACAACGCGCCGAGCCCTCCCGAACTCCGCCATCCGCGCCGGCACGCTCCGCACCCGCGCCATTGCCCGAGGAACCGATCGACATCGGAACCGCCGCGAGTCGGGGTGCCGTCTCGGCTCCCGTTGGACTGCTGATCTTCTCCGACTTCCAGTGTCCGTTCTGCCAGCGCTTTGCGACCGATACCCTGCCGCTGATCGATTCGGAATACGTGGCTCGCGGCAAAGTGCGTCTCCTGGCAATGCAGTTTCCTCTGGATCGCATCCATCGTCAGGCGTTCCGAGCCGCGCAGGGTGCGGAGTGCGCCAGACAGCAAGGACGATTCTGGGCCTATCACGACCAGCTCTTCGCCGCGCCTTCGGCGCTCGACGACGACTCGCTGATGCGCCGGGCGAACGACGTGGGCCTCGATCGGCAGGCGTTCACAGCTTGCCTCGCCGGCGGTAGCGCCGCGGAGGTGCGCGCAGGTCAGGAGCTGGGCGCCCGGCTGGGCATTGCCGGCACGCCCGGGTTCATCGTGGGACGGTTCACACCGGACGGCCGGCTGAAGGCCACGGCGCGCGTCTCGGGCGCCCGGCCACTGCCCGAGTTTCGGGCGGCGTTCGAGGTGGCGCTCACCAGCGACGCACGGCCGTCATCGAACTAGTTCGCTCCCCGAATGGAAGGAGGCTAGAATGCACATACCGGTCTGGAACAGCGCGATGTGGCGAACGCTGCGGAACCTTGCTGCCCTCGTCGTCTTCGCGGCGTGGATGAGCGGTCCACCAGCACGCGCCGCGTTCGAGTGCGAAGAAACGCTCGACTGCGGCAACGGCAGTGATTCCTCCGTCTGTGTGAGCGGAGAATGCGTGTCGTGCGTGGAGGACCCCGGCCAGTGCGACAACTACACGTACGGCTCCGGCGGCAACCTGATCTCGCCGTTCTGCGAGGCCGCGAGCGGTCGGTGCTGGGAATGCACGGATTGTGGCGCGTTCGGCTGTGATCCGGAGCACCAGGAATGCAACGACTCGGGGAGCTGCACCGGATTCGAATGTGGCTGGGGTTGGGAGTGCAATGACGACGACACGTGTTCCAATTCCTGCTGGTACAGCTGGACGTGGTCTTGCCAGCTCGCCAGCTCCTGCGCGCCACCGTGCAGCTAGTCTGCCTGGGGCCTTGAGAGTCTGTGCAACAGGTCGGTAGTTATTCCACGAGCGCGAGGGGCATACAGCGCGATCGGCTCGAGCGCGTCGCTGTGTGTGTCCTCGCGCTCGCCTGTCTCGGTTCCATCCCTCAGTCGAGCACACGGCAGAAGACGCAGTCGATCTTCAGAACAGGCGTCGCCTACGTACCGATAGATGTCGTCGTCACCGACAGCGACGATCATCCAGTGCGGGACCTCGACCGAGACGACTTCTTGGTGACGGACGACGGCCGACCCCAGGAGATCGCGGATTTCCGTCTGGTGGCTATTCCGCTGGCCGACCGACTCATCGATCTGAAGGCCACGCCTGCACCGTCACCCGACGTCGCGTCCAATGATCCACCGGGGCGCGATGGGCGCGCCGTCGTGTTCGTCCTGGACGACCTGACCCTACGCCCTCAAGATCTGGTCCCCATTACGCGGGTCATGACGGAGTTCCTTCGGACCCTGCGGCCGGAGGACCGAGTCGCGATCACCTACGTTCGACGCTCCGATCTCGGCCAGGATTTCACGCGCGACCCCGGACGGCTCATCACCGCTGTCACGAACTTGCGTGCGGCCATAATGTGGGGGCCGGCCCTTGGTGAGACCCTGCGCGTTCTCGACAACGTCATCGACGCCCTCGCCGCCGCTTCAGAGGCGCGCCGGCTCGTCGTCTACATCAGCAGCGGCTATCCCAGCTCGAGGCCGCCACCGGCGAACGCCAGTCCGGCCTCGGTCCTCAATGCCGTGAGCGCGGCGGCGACGGTGGCCGCGCGCCTCGCAGAAACCTATGAACGCGCACGCTCGAGCGGCGTGCCCATCTATACGCTGGACCCGCGGGGACTGGCGGATCCTGAATCGGTCTATGGAATTGGCCGAATCGACTCACCACAGGAGCGTGCCAGTCTTGTTGAACAAATCCGAGCCGAACAGCAGTTCATGATGGAGGTCGCCGGCGCAACCGGCGGGCGCGGCTTCGTAAACCAGTCGAATCTCGACTTCGCCGTCGACCAGATCGTCGAGGAGAACGGCAGCTACTACCAGCTCGGCTACTACGCCACACCGTTTCACGCGGACGGGAAATTCCACGACATCAAGGTCACGGTGCGGAGATCGGGTCTTCGCGTGCGTGCGCGGGCCGGCTACCGGAGCGATCCGCCGCGTCCCCTGGCGACCTCACCGGCCATGCTCCGGGATTCTCTGGCCGACGGCGTTCCCGGCGGCGACCTTCGGCTCCGGGCCTTCGCGGCCCCGGTCGTCCCGTACGACCAAGGAGCAGGCACGCTCCTGACCCTCGACGTGCTCTATCCCGACCTGGCACCTGACGTATCGGGGCGCGCCGACGACGAGTTGCAGCTGGCCTGGATGGCGCTCGACCCCGACGCCCGCGTGCGGGCCTCCGGCACTCGTACGATCAAGGTCCCACTCGCCCAGGCGGGCCGCGGTCCGCTCACGCTGTCCTTGCACGACCACCTCGACCTGCCGCGCGGCCTGACGACCTTGCGCGTGGCGGCCGTCAGCCGGACGCTCGGCGCGCAAGGCACGGTGCACCTGCGCCTGGATGTGCCGCGGCTCGGCGACGCCGACCTCGACGCCAGCGGCCTCGTGCTGAGCCTGGAAGGCGCCCAGGCTACCGTCCGCGTGGCTCGCCTCGACCCCGCACACGCGGCGGACGTGCCGTTTCCCGCCACGACGCTGAGGACGTTTTCGACTGCGGGCCGGCTTCATGTCTTCGCGCGCGTGTTTGCCAGGACGCAGGCGGAGATCGCGACCGCCGTCGTGCTGAAGCGGGGCAACGACGTGGTCCGGTCGCTCGCAGCACAATGCCGCCCGTCCGTCGTCACGGGGCGAGACGCGAAGCCAGCGACCGACTGTCAGGCCGTCCTGCCCCTCGACTCGCTCGCAGCAGGAGTCTACGTCCTCGAGTTCTCCGCGACCGACGCGGGCCAGGTGCGAGTCGTCCGGGCCGTCGGTTTCGAGATCCAGTAGGGCACACGGCTCGTCGGCGGTGCCGCGAACGTCATCGTCACGGCCGCGTCTTCGCCATCCACACGCGCCACGTCAGCGGGCCCGCGACCTTGTTGGCCATCGGCCGGCCGGCGAGCTTGAGCGCGAGCTTGATCTGCCCGTGGTGATACCCCTCGTGCCAGATCATGTGCTGGAGCAGCAGGACCGGGTGGTCGTAGTGCCGGTCCATCTCGCGGCCGGCACGCAGCCGGCCGGCCACGGCCAGGCGGACGGCACGCGCGCTCTCGTCGAGCATCGCGGCGAACCGATCCGGATCGCGCTCGGTGCGCCATTCCTCGTCTGGCCGCGGCACGGCGTACTCTGGCGCATCCTCCTCGACGAACACCAGGCGGACGTGGTGCAGGTGTCCGAAGATCTCGCCGATGGTATGGCCGCCGTCCGACGTGCGCACGTCGAGCGCGTCGGCGGACAGGGCGCGGAACAGGTTCACGAGGATCGTGTTGTTGCGATCCCAGGAGTCGAGCACGGCATCGAGGAGGGATCCGTCCGTCGTGTCAGGCATGGCAGGTGTCCGGCCGCAGCATACTGCAGGACGAGTCCTTCTACGTTCCGCCGCCGGCCAGCCGACGGGCGAGCCGCACGATCGAGACGTCCGCCCGCCCCTTGACGAGCCACGACACCGCGAACGCCTCGAGCGCCAGCGACTCGGGCCAGAAGATCGGCGCTCCGGCCGCGTGCGCGACGAGCGCCCAGCCGATGCACGCGAGCATCGCCACGCCGCACGTGCGGTAGATGCGGTTGCGCCATTTTTTGTCGTCGGGCAGCGTCTCGCCGGGCTCGACCTTGGACATGGGGAACAGGACGAGCGCGAAGAAGGCGAACGACGCGAAGAGCACGACCGCCGCACCGTAGTGGATGACGCCGGTGCCGGTCGTCCACCACGGCGGCGCCGCGGCCGGGGTGGCGGCGCTGGTGGGAAACAGCGCGACGAGGAACGCCGCCGTGCCGGCCACGCTGGCGGCCAGGCGGTCGCGCCAGCCGGAGGCGTTGTCGTAGCCGCGATATGTGTAGAAGAAGACCGTCAGCGCGGCGAGCGTCCCGACGAAGACCGCGACGGCGCCCGAGTAGTAGTACGCGCTGATCGAGTCGAGCAGCCGCCAGCGCGCGGCCCGGTCGATCGGCCGGAACGCCGCGATCGTCCAGAGGAGCAGCGGCAGCAGGAAGCCGAGCGTCCCGATGAACAGGCGGTGCAGGTAGCCGGATCGGTCGTCGGGTTCGATGGGCGGCAGCAGCGGCGTCGCCGGATCCGGCGTCACGAGCGCCGGGGATTCGCCCGCGCGGCCGGCCGGACGCGCCGCCGGGCCTGGAGGGACCTCGGTCATGGACTGTCATCCGCGATCGGCGGGCCGACGCGGAGGCCTCCGGTGGTCAGCCGGGTGGACGAGGGGAGCCGGGCGTATCTTAGCGCGACGCGCCCGGCGCGCGCCGGCATTCACCATGCAGGACATGCAGCACATGCAGGGCACCGTGTGACATGGTTCGGGTCGGCCCGGCGGCGGGCGGTACGCCCGCCGACCCTCGCTGGCACGCTGCATGTCCTGCATGGTGAAACGTCACGCAGGAATCCGTTCGTCTCGAGCTTGTCCTCGGGCAGCGAGATCCGTCACGGCGCGTCTCACGCCACGCGACGCCACCTGAGCGTCCGAATCACGGGCGTGCCGTCCAGCGCGGTCGTCGGGAGCCGAAGCTCGAGCCCGTCGCCCGTGACGGTCATGCGACGCGTGACGACAACGCCGACATTGTCTGACGCCAGGGCGCCTTCCAGGATCTGCGTCACCGTCCCGGTGACATCGTCCACCGTGTAGCGGCCGAAGTAGGCGTCGTACCCGTTCACCGCGCGGGTGTTGTTCCGCCCGGACACGGACGCCACGTCCCGGTCGGTCACCGCGGAGCGGTCGCGCATCATGAACTGCGCGCTGAAGCGTCCACCGGCGTCGTAGACCAGCAGGCCCACGGGATCGGGTCCGAGTCCGGGATCAGGATGCACCAGGCCCTGCGCGTCGCGATCCTCGCGGAAGGTGAGTTCCCACGACCCGACAATCCGTTTCGACAGCGGGGCCTCGTCCGATCGGTCTCCGGTCATCGTGGCCTCCCGGCGGCCGTCGCCTTCGCGCGCGACGCCGCCGCGCGGCGTCGTGCCTGCAGCCGCCGCACCTCGCGCCGGATCGACTCCGGCATCCGGCGGCACCCGCAGGCCTTCGCGTGGGCGATGTGCCACCGAACCCGCTGCTCCAGCGTGGCCTTCGGCGGCATCGGATGCGCCCTGTGCCACGTCGCGTTCAGCGCCATGAAGACTCCCTCACCGCGATCGACCCGTTCGCACCGTCACAGTCAGGACGACGGGCACGGCGGCGCCGGCATCCCACCGTTCGCCGTCGGCGGTGACGGCGTCCTTCAGGCGTGGCGGCTCGAAGGTCCAGCCCTTCACGGCATCCAGCACTCGCCGGTCGGTCTCCTGGTTGTCACCCCGCCGCATGCACGCCTCGGCAACCCGTCCTCCTGCGTCGATGCGCACCTCGACGATGAAGACCTGATCGGGCGGTGGCGCCGAAAGCCCGGCGAAGTCAGGCTCGGAGCGGTATATCTGACGGGGAAGGTCGACGCCGGATCGGAAGGCGCGTTCGTGGAACGTGCAGGCCGGTGTCGTGTTCACCGCCGCTGGACCGGTACGCCCGTGGCATCCGGCGATCGCCGCCACGGCCAGCATGGCCGAACCGCATTGCGCCAGCCGGTGGCTGTTCATTGACCCGCCGCGTGCGATGACAACCGGTGCCCGAACGTGATCGGATACCCGGAGTCGTCGCGCACCGTATAGTCGCGCAGGTGGTACGGCCGGTCGCCCGGCGCCTCGACGATGGTCACGCCCTGCGAGACGTGGAACGCGTGCAGCCGATCGGCGTCATCCACCACGAAGTAGAGGCCGCAGCCATCGGGCCCGGGCGTGCCTCGCTCGAGGAAGAGCTGCACGTGCCCGAGGTTCACGCCCGCGAACTCCGGCGGTCGTCCTTCGGTGAAGGCGAGGCGGAAGCCGAGCCGCTCGACGTAGAAGGCGGCCGACGCGGCCACGTCGGCGACGAGCAGGATGGCGTGGTACGTCGTGCACTCGACATCGGGCCGGGTCACGCGCTCCTCCTCCGATCCCCGCGCATCCGCGCGGCGTGCCGCTACGACGCCGGCGTGATCACCTTCTCCGGCGGCGGAAGCTTCGACGGGTCCAGGTACAGCACCTCCACCGCGGACCCGAGCTCCGGAAACGCGAAATAGGCGAAATCGAACATATCGCCGGTACCGCCCTCCTGGATCAACTCGCGTCCCTGCCGTCGCAGATCCGCCTTCGCCTCGCGCACGGCCTCGAGGCTCGGGTAGACGAAGCAGGTGTGATGGAAGCCCTCGCCGTGCGCCTCGAGATGATCGTCGTACACGCTGCGACCGCGGTGCGGGGTGATCAGCTCGAACGTGCCGCCACCGACCGTGGCCAGCGCGACGCGGAACGAGAAGGATCTCTCCTGGCCGCGCACGCGGCAGACCGCCGGCTCGATGGTCCAGATGTTCCACGGCCCGACGCCGAACGCGTCCGCCATCTTCTGCGCGGTGCCCTCGAGGTCGCGGACGAGAAAGCACGTGTGGTGAAAGGCGGCGGGCACGGGTCGGCTCATCGGGACTCCTGGTGTCGGTGGACGGCGGCCAATTCTGTCAGCCGGCCGCCTCCCCGGCAAGCCCGGTGGCTCGATGAGGGATGAGCGCGGGACGACGCCGCCCGCTCACCGCGCCGGCCGCGCGAACACGGCCAGCGAACTCCCGACGGCGCGGCCCGCGGGATTGTCGGACGACGTGTTGACCAGCGCGACCGTGCCAGTCACCGGATCCTGGAGTGCCAGTGACGTGGACCCGCCGCCATCGATGTTCAGCGCGTCGCGCACGTCGTAGCGCTCGACGAGCCACGTGGCGACCTCGCCCACCGTCATCCCCTCGCTGCCGCCGCGCGCGTCCACCGTGAAGAGCGTGAGCGTGCGGCCGTCGCCCGAGAGGCCGATGGCCGATCGCGCCGTGACCACGTCGTACCACGAGTGCCCGCGGACGTAGTTGCGGGCGCTTCCCGGCGTCAGCGCCGCGTCCGGATGCTCGGCATCCCGGTAATCCGGAATCGTCACGACGCCGTCGGTGACGATCTGCGCCGACCCCGCGAGCGCGGTCCACACCTCGACCGGCTCGCGGACGTGCAGTCCATCCGGCCGGGCCGGATCCCGATGGACGATCGACGCGTGGTTCGCCCGGTCGATGTTGATCGCCGGCGCGTCGGCGACGAGCGCGAAGCTCTGCTCGGGCGACTCGAACGCCGAGAACACGCGGCCTTCGGACGCCGCAAACCCCACCAGCCATGCGGCGGTATCGGTCGATGGGAACGGCAGGAAGAAGTGCCCGTTGATCCCGGCCTGCGCGTGGACCGTTGCGACGAAGTCGGCGGTCGTCTGGCGCACCGTCTCGCGCGGGCCGGCGGGCGGCGTCAGCATCAGCCGGATGCCGGGCGCGGTCAGGTCGATCTGCAGCACGTGCGCCCGGATCGGCCGCGGCATGGTCATCGTCGCCTCGATGTACGTGAGGCCGGCGTACGGGTGGCTGACCGGTGCCTGCGCGCGTGCGACGCCGCGCGGCGACAGGACGATCGCGAGCGCCGCGAGGACGAGGGCCGCGGCCGGGAGAAGCCGGCGGCGAGACCACCCGCGCGGCCGGGATGCGTGGTCGGACGGGTGGATCACTCGCCGTCGGCTCCCGATCGCGCCGCTCAGAGCGACGCGAGCGCCTTCTTCAGGTCGTCCCCGTTCATCACGGGCACGAACTCGACGGCGGCGTTGGCTCCGTGAAACAGGGTCTCGGCGAGCCGCGGAATGTCGGCGGGCTCCTTCATGTCGAAGAAGATCATGCCGCCGCGTTTGCCGTTCTCGGCAAAGAAGTACGCGGCTTCCGGCTTGGCCCGGGCCAGGACGGCCTCGATGACGGTCCCCATCGACCCGTCGGCGACCATCGCGTTGCCCTTCTCGACCGGAACCGTCCACCTGAGCATCGTGCGCATGGGTGTCTCCTCTAGGATGGCGAACGAGAATGAAGAGCCCGGAGTCAGCCACGGCGGCTGCCGGGCTGAGATTCATCATACGCGCCGCCCCAGTGCCCAGTGCCCGGCGCCCGCCCTCTTGACCCGCGCCGCGAGGAGGCGTATATAGGCAAATAGGAATCGTTTGTCCTATTTAGCGGGAGGCCCCCGTGAACGTCGCGTCCTGGATGGTCCACACCCCCGGTCAGCCCATGGTCTGGGAGACCCGCGACGAAACGCCCGGCCCCGGCGAGGTACTCGTCGAGACCGCCGGCTGCGGTATCTGCCACACCGACCTCGGCTTCTTCTACGACGGCGTCCCCACCCGCCACGGGTTCCCGCTCACCCTCGGCCACGAGGTCAGCGGCCGCGTCGTGGACGCCGGCCCCGGGGCGGAGGCATGGATCGGGCGCGCGGTCGTCGTGCCCGCGGTCCTGCCGTGCGGCACGTGCGACGCGTGCCGCGCCGGGCGCGGACAGGTGTGTCCGGCGCAGGTGTTCCCGGGCAGCGACGTCCACGGCGGCTTCGGCACGCACCTGCGCGTCCCCGCCCGCGGTCTGTGCCCGGTGCCGGATCTCGTGGATCCCACGATCAACCCGTCGGGCCTCGACCTCGCCGCGCTGTCGGTGATCGCCGATGCGGTATCCACCCCCTACCAGGCCGTGGTCCGAAGCGGCCTCGGCCCGGGCGACCTCGCGGTGTGGGTCGGAGCGGGCGGCGTCGGCGGCTTCGGCATCCAGGTCTCGGCCGCGCTGGGCGCCGCGGTCGTCGCGATCGACGTGGACGAGGCGCGCCTCGCGCGCATGGCCTCGCACGGCGCGGCCCTGACGCTGCCCGCCGGCGACGACGTGAAGAGCCTGAAGAAGCAGGTCCGTCAGTTCGCCGCCGACCGCGGTATCCCGACCTGGCGGATGCGCATCTTCGAGGCCTCGGGCCAGCCCGCCGGGCAGTCGCTGGCCTTCGGCCTGCTGGCCCACGGAGCGTACCTCTCGGTCGTCGGCTACACCCCGAAGGCGATCGAAGTCCGGCTGTCCAACCTGATGGCGTTCGACGCCACGGCCCAGGGCAACTGGGGCTGCCTTCCCGAGCACTATCCCGCCATCGTGGACCTCGCCCTCGCCGGGAAGATCGCGCTGGCGCCGTTCATCGAGCGGCGGCCGATGCGCACCATCAACGACGTGTTCGCCGAGCTGCACGCGGGCGGCGCCGCGAACCGGCTCGTGCTGATTCCGGAGGCGTGACCATGGAGTTCAAGGACCACAACCTGACGCCGGCCGTGGACGTGCCGGGGCTGCGCTACGAGACACGGCCGATCGTGGACGAGGACGGGCGCGAGGTGCCGGGGCTGCACACGGTCGTCATCACGCTCGACAACCCGTCGCAGCTCAACTCCTACACGACCGGGATGGTCAAGGGCGTGATCCTCGGCATGCGCCGGGCGTCGAACGACCGCGCGGCGGTCGCGGTGGTCTTCACCGGCGCGGGCTCGCGCGCCTTCTGCACCGGCGGCAACACGGCCGAGTACGCCGAGTACTACGCCGGCCGGCCCGAGGAATACCGGCAGTACATGCGGCTCTTCAACGACATGGTGAGCGCCATCCTGATGTGTGACAAGCCGGTCATCTGCCGCGTGAACGGCATGCGCATCGCCGGCGGCCAGGAAATCGGGATGGCCTGCGACTTCACGATCGCGCAGGACCTGGCGGTCTTCGGGCAGGCCGGTCCGCGACACGGCTCGGCGCCCGACGGCGGGTCCACGGACTTCCTGCCGCTCTTCGTCGGCATCGAGGCCGCGATGGAGAGCTGCACGCTCTGCGAGCACTGGAGCGCGCACAAGGCGAAGCGCCTGGGCCTGGTCACGGAGATCGTCCCGGGCCTCAAGGTGGATGACGCGTTCGTGCCGAACCCGCTGGTCGTGACCGATCGGTGGATCGACGGCCAGGGCCGGATCGTCTACGGCGACTTCAAGGCGGGCCCGGAGAAGGACGCCGGCAAGGCGCTGCTCGCACGCGGGGCCGTCGATCTCACTCTGCTCGACCAGGCCGTGGACCGCCTCGTGCTGAAGCTGGCGCAGACGATGCCGGGCTGCCTGTCGAAGACGGTGGAAAGCGTGCGCAAGCACAAGCTCGAGCACTGGGACCGGAACCGCGAGTCGAATCGCGCCTGGCTCGCGCTGAACATGATGACCGAGGCCCGCGCGGGCTTCCGCGCCTTCAACGAGGGATCGAAGGCGTGCCGCGAGGCCGACTTCCTGCTGCTCCGCCGCCGGCTGGCGGAGGGCGCGACGTGGGGCGACGCCCTGACCGAGGAGGTCATCGCGCGCGTCCACGCCGGCGTGTGAGGACCCAGATGCCGACCGCGACCGCCACCGCCCTGACGATCCGCGAGATCACCCCCCGCGACCGGCCCGCTGTGGTCCGGCTCGACGCGCTGCACACCGGCGAGCTGAAGCCGGCGTACTGGGCGGGCCTGTTTCGCGACTTCCTCCGCCCGCCCGACGACCGCGCGCGGGTCGGCCTCGTCGCGATGGCCGGCCGGGCCCTCGCCGGCTTCGTGCTCGCCGACGTGCGCGCCTTCGAGTTCGGGTCGGAACCGTGCGGGTGGATTCTCGAGATCGGCGTGGATCCGAAGTTCGCGCGGCAGCACGTCGCCAGCGACCTCCTCGCCGAGGCGTGCCGCCGCCTCCGCGCCTCGGGCGTCGAGACGATTCGCACGATGGTGCGCCGCACCAACGTGCCGATGCTGACCTTCTTCCGCACGAACGGGTTCTCGGGCGGACCGTACGTGCAGCTCGAGCAGACGTGGGATCCGACCGGGCCCGACGGGAGGTCGTGATGGCCGAACCGGTGGTCGTGCAGCCGCTCGACGACGGCGCGTGGTGGCGCGTCACGATGGGCGGGTCGAAGGGCAACGTGCTGGACGCCGCCCTGATGGACGCGCTCGCCGGCGTCTTCGAACGGGCGCGGGAGACGCCGGCGGTCAGGGCGATCGTGCTCGAGGGCGCCGGCGCGCACTTCTCGTACGGCGCGAGCGTCACCGAGCACCTGCCGGACCAGGTCGCGCGCATGCTCGCGCGGTTCCGCGGGCTCGTCCACACGGTGCTCGACAGCGGCGTCGTCGTTCTCGCGGCCGTCCGCGGCCAGTGCCTCGGCGGCGGCCTCGAGCTGGCCTGCCTGGCGCACCGAATCTTCGCGACGCCCGATGCCCGCCTCGGACAGCCCGAGATCGTGCTCGGCGTCTTTCCGCCGCTCGCCTCGGTCCTCCTGCCCGAACGCATCCGCCGCGGGCACGCCGAGGACCTGTGCCTCACGGGCCGGTCGGTCACGGGTGAGGACGCGCGCGCGATGGGCCTCGTGGACGAGCTGATCGCCGGCGACCCGGCCGAGGCCGCGCTGGCCTGGGCCCGCGAGCACCTGGCGGCGAAGTCCGCGTCCAGCCTGCGCCGCGCCGTCCGCGCGGTGCGCGCCGGCCTCGATCGGCGCCTCCGCGCGGACCTGCCGGCGCTCGAACGGCTCTACCTGGACGACCTGATGCGCACGCACGACGCCGTCGAGGGCCTGCAGGCCTTCCTCGACCGGCGTCCACCTGCATGGAGCCACCGATGACGACGACGCCCGACCCCGCGCCGGCGCCCGCGCTTGCCGACCTCGTCGATCGCGCCGAGGCGCTCTACCGCGACTATCGCCTGGGCGCCGTCCGCGACTGGAAGGCCCGGACGGGCGGCCTCGCCATCGGCTACATGCCGATCTACGTGCCGTGCGAGCTGCTCGACGCGCAGGGCGTGCTGCCGGTCGGGCTGATGGGCGCGCGTGACGATCTGGAGATCATCCGCGGCGACGCGTACTACCAGTCCTACATCTGCCACATCCCGCGCAGCACGATCGAGCTCGGCCTGAACGGCAGTCTCGACGTGCTCGACGGCCTGCTCTTCCCCGCCATCTGCGACGTGATCCGCAACCTGTCGGGCATGTGGACGATGCTCTTCCCGGGAAAGTACGTGCGGTACCTGGACGTGCCGCAGAACTTCGAGCCCGGGATCGGCGGCCGGTTCTATCGCCATGAGCTCGAGTCGCTGTCGGCCGACCTCACCGCGCGGGGCGCGGCGCCCTACGACGCGGAGGCCCTCCGCGCCTCGATCGCGCGTTACAACGCGTGGCGCCGGGTGGTCCGGGAGCTGTACGACCTGCGCGATCGACAGCCGTGGACGATCCCGACGTCCGAGCTGTACGTCCTGCTGCGCGCCACACTCGTGCTGCCCGTGGACGAGGCGACGCGATTCCTCGAGGACTACCGCGCCGCCGCGCTCGCCGCCACCGACCGCCAGCCGATGGACCAGGCGCGTGTCCTGCTGACCGGGTCCTTCTGCGAGCAGCCGCCGATCGGCCTCCTCCGCACGCTCGAGCGCGCCGGCTGTTACATCGTGGACGACGACTTCGTGCAGATCAGCCGGTGGATCACGTCGGACATCCCGACCGACGGCGACCCGCTCGAGCAGCTCGTGCTCGCGTTCCTCGACGACGCCATCGCGAGCCCGACGCGGTACCACGCGAAGGGCGAGAAGGGCGGCGAGCTGGCAGCGCGCGTCGAGGCGCGGAAGGCCGAGGGGGTGATCTTCTGCGCCCCGAGCTTCTGTGACCCCGCGCTTCTCGACCAGCCGATGGCCGTCGCCGCGATCGAGCGCCGCGGCATCCCGTGGACGGCGTTCAAGTACTCCGAGAACACCGGACAGTTCCAGGTCATCCGCGAGCAGGCGGGGACGTTCGCCGACTCGATCAAGCTCTGGAGTGGCGCATGAGCAACGCTGGGACGAAGTCCCCCGAGATCAGAAAAGACGACAGCCAGGTGAGGCAGAAGGCGATGATCGCGCGGCATTTCGACCGCCTGGCCGCGGCGCCCGAGACCGGGGCGAAGAACGCCTACACGTTCGTTCCCGGCAACCTCACGGAGCTGCTCCTGAGCTTCGACCTGCTGCCCGTGCTGCCGGAGATCAACGCGCTGCAGTCGGCGATGCGCGGGAAGACCGCGGAGTACATCGCGACGGCCGAGAAGCTCGGCCACTCCGAGGACGTCTGCACCTACGTCAAGAGCGACATCGGCATGCTCCGGTCCGGCAACATCGGCCCGACCGGCCAGCGCCTGCCGAACCCGGACGTGCTGCTGCTCTCCTACACGGGCTGCTTCACCTTCATGAAGTGGTTCGAGCTGCTGCGCGAGGAGTACCACGCGCCGGTGGCGATGCTGCACGTGCCGTATCAGCCCGACGGCCGGATCACGCCGGCCATGCGCGACTACGTCGTGCGACAGTTGCGCGACGACATCATCCCCGTCCTCGAGCGCGTGACCGGGCGGCGGTACGACGAGGATCGACTGCGCGAGCACCTGGCCCGGTCGGCCCGCGCCGAGGAGGATCTGGTCTGGGTGCTGCAGTCGGCGAAGCACCGGCCGTCGCCGATCGACAGTTACTTCGGCGCGGTCTACTACGTCGGCCCGATCTTCAGCGCGTTTCGCGGGACAGAGGACGCCGTCGGGTACTACCGGGCGCTGCGCGCGGAGATTGCCGACCGAATGGCCCTGGGCCGCGGCCCGGTGACGCCCGACGGCGACGTCGAACGCGAGCGCTACCGGATCGTCGTCGAGGGTCCGCCGAACTGGACCAGTTTCCGGCAGTTCTGGAAGATGTTCGCCGACGAGGGCGCGGTGGCGGTGGCCTCGACCTATTCCAAGGTCGGCGGCGTCTACGACCTGGGCTTCCGCCACGACCCGGACCATCCGCTCGAAACGCTGGCCGACTACTGCCTCGGCTGCTACACGAACCTCGGCCTGCCGACGCGCATCGACCTGCTGACGCGCTACGTGAAGGAGTACGGGGCGGACGGGTTCCTCATCAATTCGGTGAAGAGCTGCAACTCGTTCAGCGCCGGCCAGCTCCACATCCTGCGCGAGGTCGAGGCGCGGTCGGGCCGGCCGGGTGGCTTCATCGAGAGCGACCTGGTGGATCCACGCTACTTCTCGGCGGCCAACATCAAGAACCGGCTCGAGTCGTACTTCCAGATGCTCGAGCAGAAGCGACTGGGAGGTGCCGCGTGAACTACACGGTCGGCATCGACCTCGGCTCGACGACCACGAAGGCGGTGGTGCTCGGGGAGGACGGCCACGTCCTCGGCCGCGGCATCACGAACAGCCGCAGCAACTACGAGGTGGCCTGCCAGGTGGCGCTGGGCGAGGCGCTCGTCAACACGCGGTTCTCGCTCATTCGCCACGAGCTCGCGCGGGCCGGCCTGTCGGCCGACGACCTGGCCGCGCGGCTCGCCGACCTGGAGCGCGCGTTCCGGGCGGGCCAGTACCGGTCGCAGCTCGTCGTCCTGGCCCGCGAGCTGGATCGCTTCGCCGGGCGCCTGCTGACCGGCGGCCGCGGACTTCGCCCCGCCGTCGGGCGCATCGCCGACCGGATGCGCGCGGAGGTCGACTCGCTCTTCGCCCCGGGAACCCGCCGGAAGAGCGATTTCTTCCGCGATCTGGCCGGCAGCCGGTACATGCCGCTCGCCGAGGCGGACGCCCGCGACTCCGGCGTGAGTTTCGACCAGCTGCTCGGCCTGTTCGACAAGGCGATCCTGGACGTGGAGAACTCGGCCGAGGCCGCGGGCCGGTTCGAGGACCACATGCGCGCGGCGCTCGCGGCCTCCGGGCATGCGACCGATGCCCTGGCCGACGCGGTGACGCGGATCGCGGCGCTGGAGCTGCGGCAGGTCGCGTCGGTCGGCACGGGCTACGGCCGGGCGCGCCTGCCGTTCCCCGAGGCCAACATCAAGTCGGAAATTCTCTGCCACGGCCTGGGCGCCCACGCGATGTTCCCGGACACGCGCACCGTGCTCGACATCGGCGGCCAGGACACGAAAGCGATCCAGGTGGATGCGCAGGGCATCGTGACGTCGTTCCAGATGAACGATCGGTGCGCGGCCGGCTGTGGGCGGTACCTCGGCTACATCGCCGACGAGATGAACCTCGGCCTGCACGAGCTCGGCCCGCTGGCGTGCGAGTCGTCGCGGCCGGTGCGCATCAACTCGACCTGCACGGTCTTCGCCGGCGCCGAGCTGCGGGAACGGCTCTCGCTCGGCGAGCGTCGCGAGGACATCCTGGCCGGCCTGCACCGCGCCATCATCCTGCGCGCGATGTCGCTCATCGCGCGCTCCGGCGGCGTGACGGACCAGTTCACGTTCACCGGCGGCGTCGCGAAGAACCCGGCCGCCGTGGGCGCACTGCGAAGACTCCTGGTCGAGAATTACGGCGACGTGACGATGAACATCTCGGACGACTCGATCTACACGGGCGCGCTCGGCGCCGCGCTCTTCGCGTTGCGAAGCACGCAGCGGACGGCGACGGTGGTCCACTAGGACGGTTTCGAGGTCGAGCGCCGACGGGCTGGCGGGGCGGGAAGAGGGATCTGTAGTCTTTTTTTGGCCATCGGCCAGTGACCGATACCATGCGTCAACGGCCGATTGTATGCGTCACTGACCCATTGAATGCGTCAGTGAGTGAGCGGGGCGCAACATGACAATACCCACCTCGGGCCCGGGGTCGCACGGCGACCGGATGCTCACCGGGGGGATCGACGTCGGCTCGGCCGTCGTCAAGGTCGTCGTCGTCGAGACGACCGGCGGCGGCGCTCCAGGTGCCCCCGGCGTGGCCGCGGACGGCCGCGATCGCCTGCTGGCCGGCCGCGCCGAGCGCATCCGGCGGCGCGACGTGGCGCCGCTCGTCCGGGACGTCTATCGCGACGTGCTCGCCGAGGCCGGCGTCGATGCCGGCGACCTCGCCTACGTCGCCACCACCGGCGAAGCCGAAGTCGTGCCATTCCGGACCGGGCACTTCTACGGCATGACGACGCACGCGCGGGGAGGGCTGTTCCTCGAGCCCGATGCCCGCGCGGTGATCGACATGGGGGCGCTGCACACGCGCGCGGTCGCCATGGACCCGCGCGGCAAGGTGCTCGGCTACCGGATGACCAGCCAGTGCGCGTCGGGATCGGGCCAGTTCCTCGAGAACATCGCGCGGTACCTCGGCGTCTCCCTCGAGGAGATCGGCACGCTCTCGCAACAGGCCACGAAGCCCGAGGCCTGCTCGTCGATCTGCGCGGTGCTGGCCGAGACCGACGTGATCAACATGGTCTCGCGCGGCATCAGCCTCCCGGACATCCTCAAGGGCATCCACCTGTCGATGGCCGGTCGCGCGGCAAAGCTCATCCTGTCGATCGGGTCGCCGGACGTGGTGCTGATCACGGGCGGGCTGGCCGGCGACCAGGGATTGGTGGCCGCGCTGCGCGAGTCGGCGGCGAAGCTGGGCGCGTCGGTGGACATCCGGGCACATCCACAGTCGATCCTCGCCGGCGCGCTCGGCGCCGCGCTCTGGGGCGCGTTCCGCGCGCGGCGACTGGGCGCCCTCCGGGATCGGGCGGCATCATGAACGACGCGAGCGGCACGGGCGGCTCGACCGGCGCGGGCGCGGTGGACCTGCTGCGGCTCGACGGCCGCACGGCCGTCGTGGCCGGCGGCGCCGGCGCCATCGGCGCGGCCATCGCCGCCCGGCTCGCCGAGTGCGGCGCCACGGTCGTCGTGCTCGACCGTGCCGGTCGCGAAGGGCCGCCCGGCACCACGACGATCGACTGCGACCTGACCGCGGGCGCCGGCGTCACCGCCGCGGTCGAGCGCGTGGTGGCCGACACGGGACGCCTCGACGTCGTCGTGCACGCGGCAGGGATCACGCGCGACGGCCGGCTCTGGAAGCTGTCCGACGAGGACTGGCGCGCCGTGCAGGCCGTCAACCTCGACTCGGCGTTCGCTCTGCTGCGCGCCGCCACGCCGGCGCTCCGGGCGCGCGGCGGCAGCGTGGTCTTCATCTCGTCCATCAACGGCGCGCGTGGCAAGGTCGGGCAGGCGGCGTACGCGGCGAGCAAGGCGGGCCTCGAGGCGCTCGCGCGGACGGCGGCGCGCGAACTCGGCGGCTCCGGCGTCCGCGTCAACGCCGTCGCGCCCGGATGGATCGACACGCCGATGACGGCCTCGGTGCCGGTGGAATTCCGGCAGCGCGCCCTCGACGAGACGGCCACGGGACGCCTGGGCGAGCCCGACGACGTCGCGCGGGCGGTGCTGTTCCTCGCCGGCGACCTGGCGCGTCACGTCACCGGGCAGGTGCTCCGGGTGGACGGCGGCCAGCTCATCGGATGACACGCACGGGAGATGCAGCGATGGACACCGAGACCCTGCCGCGCGACGACGTCTTCGTCCGCAACCTGACGAGCGCCGACCTCGCCGCGATCGTCGCCATCGACGAACGGAGCGTCGGTCGCCGCCGCGACCAGTTCCTCGGGCAGAAGCTGACACAGGCGCTCGCCGACACCGGCATCGCGGTGTCGCTCGCGGTCGAGATCGACGACCACGTCGTCGGTTTCCTGCTGGCGCGGGTGTACTACGGCGAGTTCGGCGTGATGGAACCGGCGGCGGTCCTCGACGTCATCGGCGTCGATCCCGACTACCGGGGCCGCCACGTCGCGGCCGCGCTGATCGATCAGCTGCGGACGAACCTGCTCGCGCTCGGCATCCCGCGCTTGCAGACCGAGGTGCTCTGGGACAATCCTGATCTCCTGGCGTTCTTCCATCGCGAGGGGTTCCGGCTGGCCCAGCGGGTCTGCCTGGATCTGGATCTCGCCCGCACGCGCGCCTGACAGGGAGACGATGACGATCACGCGATCGACACGGTATGCGCTGTACGCCGGCGCCGAGATGGCGCAGGCCGGCGACGCGCCCGTGACGGTGACCGAGGTGGCCCAGCGCTACGGCATCCCGGCGGGCGCGCTCGCCAAGGTGTTCCAGCAGCTCGTGCGCGCGGGCCTCGCGGTGGGCACCCGCGGCATCGGCGGCGGGTATCGCCTGGCCCGGCCGGCCTCGCGCATCACCGTGCTCGACGTCCTGCACGTGTTCGAGCGCCCGCGCCGGCCCGGCGCGTGCATGCTGCACGACCGGCCCGGCCAGGACTGCCCGCAGGCCTCCGCCTGCAACGTCCACTGGCTCTTCGAGGAAGTGGACGAACTCGTGCGCTGCACGTACGAGTCGGTCACGCTCGAGACGCTGGTGCGCCGCGCGGCGCGGACGAGGCGTCCGGCGGGCGCGACCAAGGACGAGGCCGTGCCCGTGGCGATCGAACGCCGGCGACGAGCACGTTAGGGTTCGGTCGAGCGCCGGCGATCGCGACGAGGTGCGCGGCATAGGCCGGCCGCGTCGCGGCGGTTCTCGGTCCACCGGGCCTGCCAAAACGCCGCGTCCATGGGTGTGGAGTTCTTACCGGTGCACGCCTGTCCCCCCTCAGTCGTGCCTGAGCGCCGTGAGCGGATCGACGCGGCTCGCCCGGAAGGCCGGAATCGCGACGGCGACGAGGACGACGACCATGAGGACGGCCGGGACGCCCGCGAAGGCGACCGGGTCGCGTTGATCGACGTTGAAAAGGAAGTTCGCGATGAAGCGCGAGAGGTAGAACGCGGCGCCGAGGCCCACCGCCATGCCCACGAGCGCGAGACCCATGCCCTGGCGGATGACCATGTTCCGCACCGACGACGCCTGCGCGCCGAGCGCCAGGCGGATGCCGATCTCCTGCTTCCGCTGGGCGACCGAGTACGCCATCAGGCCGTAGATGCCAATCGCGGCGAGCAGCAGCGCCACGCCGCCGAAGATCGACATCAGCCACATGTTGAAGCGCGTGCGCGACGTGGACGCCGAGACGATCTCGTCCATGGCCTGGACGCTCGTGACCGGCAGGCTCGTGGCGCGGTTGAGTTCGGTCTCGATCTGACGGGTGAGCGCCTGCGAGTTGGCGCGCGTCCGGACGATCCACGCGAGCGGCGTGAGCCGAACGTTGAGCGCGTTGGCCGCGTCCGGCAGCTGCGCCTGCGGCACGTACATCCGCGGCTGCGGATCCGCGTTGAGCCCGCCGTCGCGCGTGTCGGCCACGACGCCGACGATCTGCCGCTCCGGCTCGTCCGCGAACTCGCGCATGACCCCGCGCCCGATCGTGATGCGCGCGTTGAGCGGGTCTTCGTCCTTGAAGAACTGCGTCGCCATCGCCTCGTTGATGATCACCGCCGGCGGGCCGCCGGCGTTGTCGCGATCCGTGAACGTCCGGCCACGCTTGAGCGCGATGTGGAAGACCTCGAAGTAGCCCGGCGAGACCGTGTTCCACCCGCCGCCGCCGTGGAACGGCTGCCCCTCGAGCGGCCGGCCCGAGACGACGAACGGCAGGCCGTAGCCGCCCTGGAGCGGCACGCAGCACGACGCGGTCGCCATCTCGACGCCCGGAATCGCCTCGAGCTGTTCGACGCCGGTGCGGATCACCTGCGCCACGCCCGCCGACGTCGCGAACTGCGGGCCGGTCAGCGACGTGCGCATCGTGACCACGTTCGAGGTGTCGAAACCAGGATCGACGTTCGCGAGCGACACCGCCGTGCGAATCAGCAACGCCGACCCGACGAGCAGGACCACGGCCAGCGCCACTTCCGTGATCACCAGCGCGCCGCGCGTGAGGCCCGACCGCGCGCCGGATCCCGACCGGCCCGCGGCTTCCTTGAGCGCGGTCGTCAAATCCGCCCGCGACCCCTGAATCGCCGGCAACAGACCGAACAGCAGGCCCGTCCCCAGCGACAGCAGGATCGCGAAGCCGACGACGTTCCAGTCGAGGCCGACGAACGCGCCGTTCTCGCCGACGCGCGGCAGCCCGGCGGTGTTGACCGAGAGCAGCGCGCGGATCCCCAGCACGCCCACGGCCAGCCCGAGGAGGCCGCCGATCGAGGCGAGCACCACGCTCTCGGTCAGCATCTGCCGCAGCAGCCGCCCGCGCGATCCGCCGATCGCCGCGCGCACCGCGATCTCGCGGGTCCGCCCCGTCGCCCGCGCCAGCAGCAGGTTCGCCACGTTCGCGCACGCGATGAGCAGGACGAAGCCGACCGCCGCCGTCAGCACCCAGAGCGACGTCCGGACGTTGCGCACGAGCACGTCGCGCACCGGCTCCACCGTGAACGCGTTGTTGGCCTGGAGCGCCTGCGGGAACTTCGCCCGGTACTGCTCGGCCGACGCGGCGAGCTTCGCCTGGGCCTGCTCCAGCGTGACGCCGTCCTTCAGCCGCGCCGCCGCCGTGAAGTAGTGCCCCTGGTCGGTCGTGTTCGGATCGAGCTGGAACGGCGTGAAGACCTCGGGCGTGGCGCCGAATTCGCGGAAGGGGAAGTCCCCGAGGACGCCGACCACCGTGAACGGTTCGCCATCCAGCGAGATCGTGCGGCCGACGATGTTCGGGTCGCCGTCGAACTTGCGCTCCCAGAGCGTGTGCCCCAGCACCGCGACGCGCTCGCCGCCCGGCAGGTCCTCCTCGGGTCGGAACGTCCGGCCCATCGCGACCGGGGCGCCGAACAGCGTGAAGAAGTTGACCGAGACCTGCGCCAGGTCCAGCTGCTCGGGAATCTCGCCGCCCGTGTAGTTGATGTTGCCCTGCCGCAGCGCGGCCGGATCCTTGATGACGTCGGTCTGCGCGCTCCAGAACGCGAACTTCGCCGGCGACGCCCCAGGGGCGCTGCCCTGCGGCGAGGTGTTCATGAACACCACCAGCCGGTCCGGATCGGGCATGTTCATCGGCCGGAGCAGGACGGCGTTGACGACCGAGAAGATGGCCGTGTTCGCGCCGATCCCCAGCGTCAGCGCCGCAATCGCCGCCAGGCTGAACGTCGGGTTCTTCCGGAGGATCCGGAGCGACTGCTTGAGGTCACGGACGAGGGTCTCGATGGGCATGGGTCTGGGAATCCTTCGGAGAGTCTAGACGGAGATCGGCGCGATTTCGTTTGACCAGGGCGGAATGGGCGGAATCGAACGGGCCTGGCGGCAGCCCTCCACCCCCTGGTGGGCGCCCACGTCGGACACCGAGCTGAGGCATGATGGCGACATGGATGCGCTGGCGCCCGTGCCGTCGCAGGCGTCCGGAATCGATCGGCTCGTCTATCGCAGCGAGCTGGTCGCCGTCGGCGCGTTCCGCTGCCCGGCCGATCACCCGCTCTTCGCCGACTCCGGCCCCATCCGCAACCACTGCGTCGTCTTTCCGCGCACGCGCGCGCGGATCGAGCCGTCGGGGCACGAGGCGTTCGAGAGCGATCGGGCCGTGGTGCCGGTCTACAACGCGGGACAGCAGTATCGCCGGCGCGCGGTGAACGGCCTGGCCGACGAGTGCGACTACTTCGCCCTCACGCCTGCCGCGTTCGCCGATGTCGCGGCGACGGCGGCGTCGTTCGGGGTCGCGTCGCCGGACGAGGGATTCCGCGTGTCGCACGTCCACGCATCGGTGGCCGTCTACGCGCGGCAGCGCCTGGTGTTCCGGCGGGCGGCATCGGCCGGCGCGTCGCTCGCGATCGACGAGGCCGTCCTGGCGATGACGGCCGAGGTGCTGCGCGTGCCGGGCGTGCCGCGCGCGGGCGGGGCGGCGCGGCCGGCGCATCGCGCGCTGGCGTCGCGCACCCGCGCGGCGCTCGCGGCCACCGTGGGCGCGCCGCTGATGCTCTCGGACCTCGCGCGGATGGTGGGCGCGTCGCCGTTCCATCTGTGCCGGGTGTTCCGCGCGGTGACCGGCCTGACGATCCACGCGTACCGCGAGCGCCTGCGGATCGCGGCCTCGATCGACCGGCTGGAGGCGGGCGACGACCTCAGCGCGGTCGCGCTGGACCTGGGCTACTCGAGCCACAGCCACTTCACGGCGGCCTTCCGCGCCGCGTGCGGGGTCACGCCGTCGGGCTGGCGACGGCTGTCGGCCCCGGCCCGGCGGGCAGTCCGGCCGGGCGGGTTTTCCACAACCGAGACCCGTCCCCCTACTCGGCTCTGAGCGACCTCGCCGGGTCGATGCGCGAGGCGGTGAGCGCGGGCATGAGGTTCGCCGCGAGCGCGACGCCCAGCAGGAGCAGCGCGGCCGAGGCGTACGCGATCGGATCGAGGCCGCTGACGCCGTAGAGCAGCGAGTCGAGCACGCCCGCGACGAGCGCGGCCCCGACCGCGCCGATCGCGATGCCAATCACCGCGAGCCGGCCGCCCTGCCAGACGATCATCCGGATCACGCGCCCGCGCGGCGCGCCGAGCGCCATGCGGATGCCGACTTCCCGTGTGCGGCGGCTCACCGAGTGCGCGATCACGCCGTAGAGCCCGACCGCGGCCAGGACCAGTGCGAGCACCCCGAACGCGCCCAGCACCAGCGCGCCGATCCGCGTGGGTGCGAGCGTGGTCGCCGCGACCTCGGTGGCCGTGACGTCCTCGGTGAACAGGATGTCCGGCTCGAGCGTCCAGAGCGCCTGCCGCAGCATCGGCAGCGCCGCGGCGGCCGGCGTGGACGTCCGGACCACCAGGCCGATCTGCCGGGACTTGTAGGTCGGCAGGTGCAGGTACGGCCGCGGCGCCTCGCCCACCGACCGCACCTTGTGGTCCCGCGCGACGCCGACGATCTCCGTCGGCTCGCCCTCGAGGCCGTCGTCGTAGATCCGCTGCCCGACGGCCGACCGGCCCGGCCAGTACATCCGCGCCATCGTCTCGTTGACGACGGCGACGCGGCGCTCGGTCGCGATGTCGGCCCGCGTGAACGCCCGGCCCTCGACGATCGGCACGCCGACCGCCTTGAAGTAGTCCGCGCCGACGTACGCCGTGTCGGTGATCGCGCCGCCGGTCTCCTTCGTGTGGATGCCGGGCACGAACACCTGCTCGGCGTTGATGTCTGGCGCCAGCGGCAGGCGCGTCGTGGTGGACACGGCGACCACGCCCGGCAGCGCCTGGAGCGCCTCGACCGCGCGGTCGCGGAGCGCCACCGCGCGGTCCGTGTCGTAGCCGTTCATCTGCAGGTTGAACGAGAGCGACGCGACCGGGCCGGGATCGAACCCGATGTCGGTGTTGCGCGCCGAGAACAGGCTCCGCGTCAGCAGCGACCCGGCGACGAGCAGCACCAGCGACAGCGCGAGCTGCCCGACCACCAGGCCGTCGCCGAGCGAGAACCGCCGGCGCGCGTCCACGGCGTTCTTGAGCGCGGGCACCAGGCTGGGCCGCGACGAGGACCAGGCCGGCGCGAGCGAGCAGAGGAGCGAGGTCGCGACCGAGACGGCCAGCGCGTACGCGAGCACCGTGCCGTCGAGGCCGAACTCGAACGCGATCGGGATCGGCAGGATGTCCGACCCGAGCCCCGAGAGCAGCCGGCCCGCCCAGCTCGCGATCAGCACGCCCACGCCGCCGCCGATCAACGCGAGCACCAGGCCCTCGGTGACCAGCTGCCGGATCAGCCTCGCCCGCCCGGCGCCCAGCGCCACGCGCACCGCGAACTCGCGGCGGCGCGCCGCGTTCTGCGCGAGCAGCAGGTTCGCCACGTTCGCGCACGCCACGATCAGCACGAGCGCGACCGCGACGAGCAGCACCGCGCTCGCGGCGCGGACGTAGCCGTCCAGCATCGGGTGGAACCGGATGCTCGACGCGGGCGCCACGTTCGGCGTCGCCGTGTCGTTGGTGTCGGGATACTGCGTGCGCAGCCGCGCGAACAGCGCGTCGATCTCCGCGCGCGCTTCCTCGACCGTCCGGCCTGGCGCGAGACGGCCCTTCACGAACAGCCAGCGCGTGCCACGCCGCTCCAGTCGCGTGGCGCCCGGGTCCACGTCGGTCGTCGCCTGGACGCCCGAGAACTGCAGCTGGTCCACCATCGTCACCGGCACCCAGAACTCGGTCGGGATGCCGGGAATCGTGCCGGTGAATCTCGCCGGCCCGACGCCGATCACGGTGTACGCCACGCCGGAGATGCGCACGGTCCGGCCCACGACGTCCGGTCGCGCGCCGAACTGCCGGCGCCACAGCGACTGGCTCAGGACGATGACCGGCGACGATCCCGCCGTCCGCGTCTCGTCCGCGTTGAACGTCCGGCCGAGCGCCGGCGGCAGGCCGAGCAGGTCGAAGTAGTTGGCCGTGACGGCCTCGCCCGCGACGAGGACGGGCCGGTCCGTGCTGGACAGGATGCCGCGCACGTAGGAGGCGGCCGAGACCGACGACAGCGCATCCACCTGGTCCACGATGTCCAGGTAGTCGGGATACGAGGTCGTGAGCTGCGGGTAGTCCTTGTTGAGGCCGGTGTAGATCTCGACCAGTTCGTCGGGACGCGCGATCGGCCCGTGCCGCAGCAGCACGGCGTTGACGACGCTGAAGAGCGTGGTGTTGAGCCCGATGCCGAGCGCCAGGGACGCGATGGCCGCGGCGGAGAAGACGGGTCGGCGGGCAAGCTGCCGCAGGCCGACGATCAGGTCCCGATAGAAGGCACTCATGCCTACCTCACGGGTCGATCTACGGGATTCCGGGTGTCCGGGTTCAGCCGCCGCCGCGCCCCCTGGCCAGGGCGTCGCGGAAGGCCCACCTACCTGCTCTTCGATCGCAGGTACTCGACGATCGCCGGGCGGTGGCCATAGTCGGCCCAGCCGATCGGCGTGCCATGCCAGATGCGGTCGGCCACGTCGAGGCGCGCGCCGCCCTCGACGAGCGCGCGCACGACGGCGTCGTGCCCGGCCAGCGCGGCCTGGTGCAGCGGCGTCGAGTGGCTGTGGAATCCGGGCGGGTTGAACCGGCTGGGATCCTCGCCCGCGTCGAGCAGCAACGCGACCACCTCGGCGTGTCCGTTCTGGGCAGCCAGGGCGAGCGCGGCGTGCCGTTCCCCGGCGTCGGCCCCGTCGAGGTGTGCGCGCGCGTCATCGACACGGCCGAGACCCGCGGCCGCCGCCAGCCGATCGACGCGGGCGCCATGACGGACGAGCGCGGCGGCCGCGTCGCGATGGGCGAAGACGAGCGCGGTCATCAGCGGGGATGCCCACGGACCGTCGGACACGGCCTCGACCGACGCGCCGTGGGCAACCAGCACGTCGATGAGCGGCACCTGCACGCCCGCGCGCGCCGGATGATCCGACGACACCAGCATGCTCATCGTCGCCGGCCGGCCGCCGTACATCCGGGCCGTGGCGTTCGGGTCGGCGCCTCCGTCGAGCAGCCGCCAGGCGACCGCGACCGCGTTGGCCGGCGTGCGCTGGCGGGTGTGCTCCACGCCGTTGGCCGCGACGTAGTGCAGGAGCGTCGCCTCGTGCCCCGGCGGGTCGAACGGCGCGCGCCGCGTCGATCGCGCGCGGACCAGCGCGGGGTCCGCCTCGAGCATCAGGCCCAGGCGCGCCTCGTCGCCCGCGACCACGGCTTCGACGGCGCGCTCGAACCGCGCGACCTCCGCGTCGCGTGCCACGGCCTCTGCCAGCTCGACGAGCGCGGCCCAGTCGAGAAAGTCGTGCGCCCTGGCGATCGCGAGCCGCGCGTCGTCGAGCGTCAGCGGCGTGGCACGCAGTTCCTCGTCGGGGACGGGGCGCGCGAGCCACGCGTATTCGGGGTCGCGATACCTGGGCAGCTGCGCGGCGACCAGCGCCAGGGCATCGTGGTCGCCGGCCTGCCATGCCGAAAGAAGATCGGTCGCACGGCGTTCGGCGTCGGCCACGGTGGCGTCGAAGGGCAGCGGATCGAGCTTCATGCGGGACCTCTCTGTCACCCGGGGTCGCAGCATTGTAGACCGCGACGGGACGCGGACCCGGCCGCGCGACCAGCCGCGCCGTCACAGTAGAATCAGGTTTCCGTCGTCATGACCCCACCCGACACGGCGAGCAGGACGGCCCCGAGCACCGACTGGCAGATGGACCCGACGGCGCGCGAAATCCGTCGCGGCGGCCGGCGGATCCGGCTGGCGGAAAAGCCGTTCCTCGTGCTGTCGGCGCTGGTCGAGGCGCGCGGCGGCGTGGTGACGCGCGACGCGCTCCGGCGGACCCTCTGGTCCGACGACACCTTCGTGGACTTCGACAACAACCTCAACAGCGCGGTCGCCACGCTGCGCCACGCCCTCGGCGACTCGGCGCGCGCGCCGGTCCACATCGAGACGATTCCGAAGGTCGGGTACCGGCTGCTCACCGCGCCCGGCCGCGACGTTCCCGGGACCCGCGAGGTCCGGGCCGTCGAGGTTCCCCGGACCCGCGCCGTGCCCGCGGCCATCGCCGGCCTGCTCGCGCTCTCGGCCGTGGCCGCGCTCCTGGCCGTGCGCGCGTGGCCGGGCGCGGCGACGGCGCGGACGTCCGGCCTCACGGCGACCGACAACGCCGATGCCCGGGCATCGTTCCAGCGCGGCCTGTATCTTCGCGGCCGGCAGGCCGGGTCGCCGGATCCAGCGGCCCTGCTCTCGCGCGCACTCGACGCCTTCGGCGAGGCCGCGCGGCTCGACCCGGCGTTCGCCGCGGCGGTGGCCGAGCAGGCCGACACGCTCGTCGAGATGAGCTTCGCCGGCGCGATCGGCTTCCGCGACGGCCTGACGCGAGCGCGCGACGCCGCGCGCCACGCCCTCGTCCTCGACCCCGCGTCGCCGGTCGGGGCACGCGTGATGGGCACGACGACGCTCTTCCTCGACTGGAACTTCGAGGACGCGCGGATCTGGCTCGATCGCGCGGACGTCGCGGGCGCCGCGGGCGCCGACGCGAAGACGACGCTGGCGCGCGCGATGTGGCTGGCGGCGGCCGGCGAGGCCGACGCGGCGGTGATCGCCGCGGAGCGCGCGGTCGCCATCGACCCGGCCGCGTGGTACGTCCGCGCCGATCTCGCGATGTTCTACCTGGTCGCCGGCCGGAACGCCGACGCCGCGGCCAGCGCCGCGCGCGTGCTCGAGGTCGCGCCGGACTTCGTGCCGGCGCGGGCGTATGCCCTGCTCGCGCACGAGCGGCTCGGCCAGTGGACGGCGGCGGCGGCCGACGCGCGCGTGCTGATGCGGGCCAGCGGCGCGCCCTCCACCGACGAGTCGCGCCTCACCTCGACCTCGGCGGTCGATCCGCGCGGGGCCGTGGCGCTCTGGCACCGCTGGGATCTCGCGCGCCTCGAACGGCAGGCGGCCGGACGACCCGGCGACTACGCGCTGCAGCTCGCGCTCAAGCACGCGCTGCTCGGCGATCGGGACGCCGCGATCGCGCGACTCGACGAGGCGTTGTCGCGGCAGAACCGGCTGCTCGTCTTCCTGCGCGCATACCCCGAGCTGGCGATCCTGCGCGGCGACCCCGCGTTCGAGGCGATCGCCCGGCGCATCGACACCCGAGGTCCCGCCTGATCGTGCCTGCCGCACCGCCGCTCCCCCCGGCGTCCGCCGCGGCGCCGATGTCCCCGCTCCGGCGCACCGTCGGCGGCCGTATCTTCCCGGCGATGGTGGTCGTCGTCGGCCTGGTCACGCTGTGGATCGGCGTCGACAACATGCGCCAGGCGAGCGCGAGCGTCGGGTGGCCGGCCGTGCCGGGCGTCGTGACGCGCACGAGCCTCGAGAGCCAGATCTCCGGCGGGTCGGGCGGCCGCACGCGATCGCAGACCTGGCGGCCCGTCGTCGTCTACGAATACGAAGTCAACGGCGCGGTGCACGAGGCGGATCGCATCTCGTTCGGCGAGTACGCGACGAGCGATCGCGCCGACGCGGCCGCCGTGCTCCAACGCTACCCGACCGGCACGCGCGTGACCGTGCGCTACCGGCCCGGCCAGCCCGACGTCGCGGTGCTCGAGCCCGGCACCGCCGGCGTGCCCTGGTTCTTCATCGTGCTCGGCGCGGTCTTCACCGTCGTCGGCATCCTCCTGATCGTCGTCGTGCCGAGGATCATCGCGCGCGTCGCGAGGTAGGGCCGGCCCTACACGGCGGGCGCCGGCAGCAGGCCGCCGACGAGGAACTGCGAGCGGGGAAACGCGTGGAGGCGGTCCGCGCGGAAGTCGCGGCGGACGAACTCGACGCGGTCACGCGTCGAGGAGGAATGCCACGTCTCGAGGTCCTTCGGCCGCGCCGCGCCGAAGACCGCCGGCGTGAAGATGCCCACGTTCGCCCCGCCCTCCACGTCGCGCGCGGATCGATACCGGAACAGCTCGACGCCGGCCTCGCGCATCGCCTGGCCGAGCGCCTGCGACGCCGCGTAGTCGGCCCTCGCCGAGATCGCCGCGCGGTGCCGGTCGAACGGCCGCGCGGTGAGATCGATCCCGCGCGTCGTCCGAGCCTGCACCGTGAACGCCGTGTGCCAGGTCGTGATGGTCCCCAGGTCCGCGCGCGTGCCTTCGAGGAAGACCAGCCGGTAGTACGCCGCCTCCGCGAACAGCGTGCGCTGATCCTCGGACCCGTACCACAATCCCGGCTCGTACCGTCCGCCGAACCGCGACCCGTGCCGCAGAGGCGGATACCGGAAAGGTGTGGTCAGCAGCACGTGCCCGGTCGTTCGCTGCGCGCCGCGCGACCCAGGCCCCTGGGCCCCTGGGACCCTGGAACCCTGGGACCCTTCAATCGCCGGCTTGCTGATCTCGATCAGGTCCTCGAGCAGGGCCTGCTCTTCGGCGGAGTCCACGAGCTTGCGGGTGGAGATCAGGTGCTGCGCCTCGACGACGCGCCAGGGGGCGAGACGGAGCGGCGCGACCCTAGAGGTGCCCGCGCACTGCGTCCAGATACTGGACGACATCGACGAGTCCTTCGACGTGCTTCAGCCGGTCGGCCGGGACGCCGCCGAGATGGGTGTTCTCCGCCTCCAGCCACGCGCGCGACCTGGCATCGTCGC
>JAWKHR010000038.1:0-64989 GCA_041394725.1 Vicinamibacterales bacterium
AGGCGACGACGAGCGCCGCGGCCAGCGCGGCGCCGGCGCCGAGCCAGCCCAGCCACCGATCGCCGTTCGGCACGCCCGCCGCGAGCAGGCCCAGCAGCACGAGCGGCACCAGGCCGGCGGCCCGGCGACGCGACCACCCGGCGGTCATGCGGTCCACGCCGATCAGGACGGTCATCACGAGCGCGACGCGGGTCAGGTATCCGGTGATCGCGCCGAGCGCGACGGACGCGAACGGCACGACGGTGCCGAGCGGCGCGAGGTCGGGAAAGTGCGCCCAGGCCGGCGTGCGCAGCAGGCCCGCGCCGACCGAGACGCCGCCCGCCATCAGCCCGACGGCCACCGCCGTCCGCGTCGCGGTCGCCGTGTCGAGGCGGCTCGTGCGCGCCAGGAGCACCGGCAGGTAGCCGAGGATCAGGCCGACCAGCGAGGCGAGGATCACGAACCCGACGAGCCCGCCGCCGGCCAGGATCAGGACCTGGAAACGCAACGGCTGCGCGGTGAGCAGCGAGGCCATCACGGTCGGCCAGCCGTTGATCGCGTTCGCGGCGGCGGTGACGAACATCAGCGCGGCGCCGGCCAGGAAGAGCACGGGCGCGTACCGCCGCTTGGTCCACGACACGACGCCGAGGCCGGCGGCCACGACCAGCACGCTGCCGAAGACGAGCGTGATCGCGATCTGCACGACCGTGTTACGCGTCGCGACCGCCCGGTCACGGCGCGTCCACTCCTCGGGCACGAAGATGAACCGGCCGGTCGAGACGACCTCGTCGCCGGCGATCGACACCTGGATCCGCGGCTCGCCTTCCGGCAGCGGCGCGACGGTCGTGTCCACGAATGTGAAGGTCCAGTCGGTTCGCGCCGCCAGGCGCGACGGCCGCGCCGACACCTCGCGGACCTGGCCGGCGTCCGCGTCGAGCCCGTAGTCACGGCGCAACGCGTCGTGCGCGATGGCGCGCGCGGCGTCCTCGTCGAGCGTCGCGCCGGCGCGCGCCTCCGGGACGGTGTGCGCGATCCGCTGCACCTGACCGTCGGGCAGGACCATCACCTGCCATTCCTCGGCCCGCGCCGCCACGTCGCCCTCGAAGGTCGCGACGCGCACGCTCCACCGCGGCGTCGGCAGATAGCGGCCGACGAGCGCGTCGTGCCGCGCCGGGCCCGCGGTCTCCGCCACGAACGCATGAGGCCCGCCGCTGCCGTTGTCCGGGACCGGCATCACCTGCCACGCCGGCCCCAGCGTCACGCCGCGATCGGCCAGGGCGGTGCGCGCCGCCTGCGCCGCCACGGCGCGGGACGCCGGGAACGGCGCGTCCGGACGACCGAGGATCATCCCGGCCACCACGGCCGCCACGCCGGCGAGCCCGGCGACGAGCCAGCCGCGCAGCACCAGCGCCGAGGGCGCCCACGCCGTGCGGATCTCCGCGCGCGGTTCGGCCGCCGGCGGGGGCGGCGGCGTCCAGGCCGCGTTCCGGTCCCGGTCGTCGAGCGTCGTCCAGCGGCCGACCGTCGCGCGGCGCCAGAGCACGACCCAGAGCGGCACGAGCGTCGCGAGGACCAGCATCACCTGCTGCACCCAGATCCCCGGCGCGCGCGCCTGGAAGATTGGCAGCGCGAACCAGACGACGTCGAAGGTGAAGTGCAGCACGATGCCGGGTACGAGCCCGAACGCGAGGTACAGGAGGCCGAAGCCGACCGACGGCAGCAGCAGCTCCACCGGGCGCGCGTAGGCCGGCAGGTTCGGATACGGCGCGTGCCCGGCGCCGAAGATCACCGCCTGCACCACGAAGCCGCCGGCAATCCACCAGCCGCGCCGGCCGAACCGCTCGCCGAGCAGCGCCGCGCCCGCGATCGGCACGGCGCGGAAGAGCGACTCCTCCCAGAACCCGGCCTGCAGCGAGTTGGCAATCGCGTCGAGCCACGGCACGTAGGTCGCGAGCGCGTCGGGCTGCAGCAGGGTCTCGGCCGGCGTCCACCAGCCGAGCACCCGCGTCGCGTAGATGTAGAGGCCTACCTCGTAGGCCATGAACACCGGCACCAGCAGGTAGCCGCTGACCGTGCGCCCGAGGATCGCGGTCGACGCACCGGGTCCCGGCCGCCACGCGCGCCACAACTGCGGGTGCGAACCGAAGGCCCGGCGCGACAGGCTCTCGGCGGCGACGAACGACAGCGTGAAGAACGCCGAGAAGCCGAGGATCGAGGCGATGACGACCGCGACCTGCTGCGCGTAGAACGTGGAGAGCGGCAGCGCCGTGTCGTAGCTCATCCAGGCGAGCGGCCACGCGTTGACCTGCGCGAGCGCCTGCAGCGTCGCGATGCCGACGCCCCAGTAGATGGCCGGGCGCCAGACGACCCAGCGCATCCGGCCCAGGAAGAACAGCCCGACGCCGATGCCGCCGACGACGTAGACGAGGCCCAGGCCGACGACCGACCCGATGCCGATCGCGTCGTTCGCCGCGCGCATCTCCTGGTAGCGGCGCGTGAACGCCTCGGGAATCTGGACGAAGTGCGTGACCTCGGTCAGCCGGTCGCCCGACACCCGCAGCCGCACGCGGTAGCGGCCCTCCCCGAGCGTGGGCGACGGCCGCTCGTAGGTGAACGTGTGATCGACCCGGCCGTTGGGCCGGGTGTCGGTGCCCTGCTCGACCGGCACGTACTCGTCGAGGCGGATGTCCCAGCGCGACGTCGCCCCCTCGACGGCAATGGCGCGCGCCGCCTCGGCGTCGAGCGCCGGGCCCGGCCGATCTTCCGGCACGCGCTCGACGAACCCGTACGGGCGGCCGCCCGGCGTGAACCGGATCAGCACCTCGTTCGGCTCGGCCTCCTTGAACTGGCGGACCTGCCACGTGTACGCCGAGTAGAGCCCGTCGCGCAGCATCGCCGTGAACGCCGGCTTGCCGCCGCCCTCGAGCTCGACGAAGGTCTGCGTCTCGCTGTCGAGGCTGAACGACGCGGCCTGCCGCGCGCTCGACGGGCCGAGGCCGTCGCGCACCGCGATCGTGCGCGCCTCGGCGAGCGCGCCCTCGCGGTCCATCGAGAGATCGATCGCGACGAGCGAGAAGGCCTGCGGGAAGTAGCGCACCGCGAAGACGCCCGCGGCCAGCGAGAGGAGGACGAACGCGGCCCAGAAGGCCGGTCGCTTCACGACCGCGGCTCCCCGGCGGGCGGCGGGGCCGCCCGGCGCGCCCGATCGAGGTGGATCGTCAGGCCCCGCCCCGGTGGCATCGCGGGCGATCGCCCCGCGTACACCTCGTAGGCCGGCAGGAACCGGCGGACGTAGTCCTCGATGGCCTCGCGCGAGAGGCCGGGCAGCCCGCGCGCCTTCATCGCTTCCTCGGCCTCCACGCGCCACTCGAGCACGTAGCGCGGATCCAGCGCGCGCAGCACGAGAAACGCGTCGAGCTGGTCGATCCACCGGTGGTACGCGGCCAGCGCGGCGTTCGGCTCGCGCAGCCGCGCGTCCGGCAGGGCCGCGTCGGGGACCGGCGTGAACCCCAGCATCCACCCCTCGACGATGACGATGTCGAGGGGCGCGGTCACGCGACGCCACCGGTCGCGCGCCGCGCGATCGCCGCGACCGCCGTGCGCCGACTTGTCGTAGACCGGCACCTCGACCTCCGGCCCGCCGCCGTCACCCAGCCCGCGCAGCGCCCCCAGCACCGACGCGCCGAGTGCGACGTCGTGCGTGCCCGGGTACCCGCGATGCTCGAGATACGGATTGCCGGGATGCGCGCCGGCCAGCGCGACCTGCTCGGCGCGCGTGAGGTAGAAGTCGTCGATCGAGACGCCCGCGCCCCGCAACCCGAAGTCCGCGAACCGCTCGAGCAGGTGCGTGACCAGCGTCGTCTTGCCCGCGCCCTGCGGCGCCTGGATGCCGATGAGCACCGGACGCCGGCCCGACCGGCGCGCCTGGGCGACGCAGAAGAACAGCGCCGGCAGGTAGAGATGGTAGACGCGACGGTCGAGATCGGCCGCGCCGGCCAGCGCCGCCTCGAGCGCGGCGCCGGAGGCCGCCCACCGATCCCAGTCCACGGGTCCCAGCGCCTCGACGGCGCCGAACGCCGGCCCCGAAGTCGCCACCTGCCGAACGTCATCCCGGACCGGTCGGGTCACGGGGGTATTGTAGGGGACTACGAGCCCGCCCGGATGGCGAGGATCAGGGCCACGATCACCGCCCAGAGGATCACGGACTCGACGAGGATCTGCGCCCGCTTCGACGAGGCCAGATGGCGCCAGCGTCCGAACGGCACGGCCTCCTCCGTCAGCGGCCGGCCGCCTTGCGTCCGACCTCGATGGCCCTGAAGCCGGCGTCGCCCCAGTTCATGACGAACACGCTGAACCCCTGCTGCATGCGCATCTCGATGTCGTTCGCATTGGCGGGATAGCCGCACGCCACCTTGAACTCCTTGCACGCGGCGAGCACCTGCTGGATGGCCTGCTCCCAGCCCGCCTCGTCGAACACGCGCTGCCCGTCCGGCGTCGTCGTCGTGAACACGCCGCGGAGGGTGCCCGCGCCGGGCCAGAGGACCCCGATGCCGGGCACGGCCGCGATCTCGCGCACGTGCGCCAGCCCTTCCTGTTTTCGACGATCGTCCAGTTGACGAGCTCACCGTCGGGATTGAGCGGCCAGAGATCCGCCTTGCGCTGCATTCTCGGCGGGCGACAGCCCCCACAACGCCGGCGCGTCCTCAAGGTCGTCGTCGGGGCGGGTGCCGCCGGCCGCCTTGAAGCGCATCGCCGCGAGGCCCTGCCGGACTTCCTCGGCGCTCTCGACGCCGACGAACATGATGCCGCTGACACCGGTGTCTTCGAACTGGCGGCGATGCTGTCGGCCGCCTGCCGGGGTCCGGCGCGATCTCCGGCGTCTTGATGACGAGCGGGTGGCTCAGGTGCGGGAACGGCGTCCGCTTCAGGATGCCGGCCTCGCGCATCGCGGCGGCGAACTTCGGTGAACGCGGCGTAGACTTCGCGCCGACTCGAGGCCGCCCTCCATGTTGCCGTTGAAGATGAAGTCGGTGTCCGCATACCCCAGAGCCTGCTTCGCCAGATCCATCGGCGGGACGGGCGCGCGGTGCCGGAGGTGGCGGCCGGCGCGTCGGCGCCGCCAGCGTCCGCGCGATCAGCCACCCCGCCGCGGAGGCGCGGGCGCGCACAGGCCGAACACTGGCTCGCCCTGTTCGAGCAGCGTGATCATCGGGCTGGAGCCGCTGCCGTGGTGTCTGCCCCTGTGATCGACGGCGCCGAGCGCCAGGGCGCCGACCGCCGCCACCATCATCCGTGCACGCATCTCGTCCTCCCTCCGGGTTCCTCGGGTCCGCCGATCATACGCGCATCCCGACCTCGTCGTGTCATCCGCACTACACTGGTCGGATGGCCGGTCCCGACGCCCTGATCGCCCTCGTGCGCGAGGCCTTCGACGCGACGCCGCATCCGGGCGATGCCTTCCTCGTGGGCAGCCATGACGGTTCCGAGCCGGAGGAGACGATCGGTGCCGTTCCGCGCAGTGGCGCGGTGGCAGGACGTCCCGGCCGATGTGCTCGACGCGCAGTACTCGGCGCTTTCGTTCCTCTCGGACGGCGGCTTCCGGTTCTTCCTGCCGGCGTGGGTCGTGGCCGACCTCGAGGGCCGGCTGCGTACGGCGGACCCGGTTTTCCACCTGGCGGGCGGGTTCCACCGCATGGCCGTGGCGGTGCCGGTCGGCCGGACGTCGGTCATCCGGCGGTCGGGCGGCGACGTGCTGCTGAACCCGCGCCGCCTCGGGGCGCTCACGTTCGAGGACCACGCGCGGTACCGGCTCGGGGTCTTCTGCCGCGAGGAAGCCCGGGCGATCCTGGCCTACCTGCGTCACCGGCGGGAGGCGGCGACCCTGAAGGTGGAGCGGGAGACCATCGACGCCGCGGTCGATCGGTTCTCGACGCCGCGGGCCGAGACCGCGCCTGCGCGCGACGCGCTCGACGCGCACCTGGCCGACGAGGCGGCCTTCCTGCAGGCCCTGCGCAACCGCTGACGCGCATGCGACCCCGACGGCCCTCCTCGCTCCGGCGCTGGCCGCGCTGCACACCTGGCCTCGTCGCGCGCGCCGTGGCGCGCGAGTCGCCTGACTACAACGCGGATCGCCGAGCAGGCGGCCTGGACCGTGGCCTGGATCGCGCGGACGCCGCCGACCGACCCGCTCCACCTTGTTCGACGGCAACATCTTCGCGCCTCGAGCGGGGCACGCTCGCGCACTCGATCCGCTCATCGTGCCGAGCGTGCTGGCGGCGCCGGTGACGTGGCTCGGCGGATCCGCGGTGCTCGCGTTCAACGTCACGGTCCTGATGGGCCTGGTGCTCACGGCCTGGGCCGGCTGGCGCCTCGTGCTGGCGTGGACCGGGTCCCCGCCGGCGGCGCTCGTGGCCGGCGCGCTGACGATCTTCAACGCGCACGTGCTGAGCCGCCTGCCGCACGCCATGGCGGCGCATCTCTGGGGCGTGCCGTTGACGCTGCTCGCGGCCGACCGCCTGCTGGATCATCCGGGATCGCGCCGGACCGCGCTCGCGCTCATCCTGATCGTCGCGGCCACGGCCGCGACGTCCGTCTACTGGCTGGCGCTGGCGGGACTCGTGGTCGGCGCGGTGATGATCGCGGGCCTCGCGACGGGGCGCGCGCGGGGCGCGGTCGTGGCCGGCGGCGCGGCACTCGCGGGCGTCGCGCTCGCGCTGCCCGTGCTGCGGCCCTACCTGCGCCTGGCCGCCGCCGGCGGCACGCGGCCGCTCGAGATCGTGGCGCAGTTCGCCGCGACGCCGGCCGGCTACCTGACCGCCACCAGCCGCCTCCACGCCGGCTGGACCTCGATGTTCTTCCGTGACGAGGTCAACGTCTTCTTCGCCGGCGTCACCGCGATCGCCCTGGCCGCCGTGGGAATCGCCGCGGCCCTCCGCGCCCAGGGGATCCCCGCGGCGCGTCGCGCCCAGGGGATCGCCGCGGCGAGCGTGCCCGGGACCGCGCAGACGCCCGGCGCGTCCGACGCCGGCATGCCGCACGCCTCCGGCGCCGTCACGCGCCGGCGCGCGCTCACGATCGTCGGCCTCGCGGCCGTCGGCGTCTTCCTCTCGTTCGGTCCGGCGACGGCGCTCTACCGGTGGCTGTACACCTGGGTGCCGCCCCTCCACGGCCTGCGCGCCCCGGCGCGGTTCGGCTATCTCTACCTGCTCGCGGTCGCGGTCCTCGCCGGCTTCGGCGTGCGGCGCGTCGTCGCGGGCCGTGGGCCGTGGCGCGCCGGCGCCCTGACCGCCCTGGCGCTGGCCCTGGTCACCCTCGAAGTCACGCAGGCGCCCATCCGCACCGAGCCGTTCGAGGGCATCCCGCCGATCTACGACGTGCTCGCACGGGACGCGGGACCGGTGCGCCTCGTCGAGCTGCCGTTCTTTCCGGCCGAGGCGGTCTTCGAGAACGGCGAGTACCAGCTCAACGCCACGCGGCACTGGCGGCCGATCATGAACGGCACGAGCGGCTTCACGCCGATGTCCTACCGGCGCCGTGCCGCGGTGTTCTGGTTCTTTCCGCGCGAGGGCACGATCGAGGCGATGCGCGCCGAGGGCGCGACCCACCTGATGATCCACTTCGATCGCTTCACGCCCGCCGAGGGCGCCGAGATCCGCCGGGTCCTGCTCCACCGCACGGACCTCCGGCTGCTCGCGGCCGACGGCCGCGGTCACCAGCTGTACGCGCTGCGCTGAGGGGCGCCGGGACCGGCGCGCGACGACGGGGCCTCATCGGACGACGATGGGAATCGCGTTGGACCGCTGCCCGTCGGGGCTTCGCACGCTGAGGCGGTAGGTGCCGCGCCCATCGAGCACGACGTCGAGCGTGAACGACGCCGGGGTCAGATCCACGAGCGCGGCCGGGCCGTAGGTGCGAATGAACCGGCCCCACGGCGTGACGATCGTGGCTGTCTGACCTGGCCGGAATCCCGTTCCGGTCACGGCGACGGGTTGCGGCTCGGGTCCCGGGGCGAACGTCGTGCGGCGCGGAAAGGCCGTGAGCGCGGGCGGCGACGCGGGGTCGCGTGCCGGCGGGCCTGCGTCGCCGACCGTCGTCGCGACGGGTGCATCGGGTGTGTTGGGGGCATCGAGCCCGAGATCACCGCGCCGTGCATCCGCGCGAACGCCCGCAACGGCCACGGTGCTGATCGTCCACGCCGCGCCGAAGAGGGCCATCGCGACGGCCCCGGCAATCCAGTGACGGCCAGCCTCCATCGGGCACCTCCTCCACGCATGAGTGCAGGATGGAGGCCAGCCAATATCTCCCTGCCGCCTCGCGGCGTGCGCCGCGGACTGCGGTGCCGTGCGCCACCGCGCAGAAACCACCCGGTGAATGCCGCCTGCAGCCGACGGGCGTCGACCCGTCGCGGCCGGAGGGCGTGGCACGTCGGTTGCAGCTCCGTGCCCCAAGACACGACGCGGCACCCTCCCAGGATCGGCCGCACACCGGACATGCGAGATGTTCACCGCGGCTCGACGCCGTCCGGGCGGAGCTGCGCCAACCGGGAGACCGAGATGCGCACGACACGTACCGCACGCTACGCACGCTACGCAGGCCACGCACGCCGACTCGTCCTGTTCGGGATCGTCGTGGCGGGGCTGGCCCTGGCCACCCCGCGTTCCGCCGCCGCACAGACGTTCTTCACGCCGTACGCCGGCGTCGCGGCCGGCGACGATGCCGTGGACACGCCGTTCACCTTCGGCGCCAGCGTCATGTGGGTGGACACGGCGGGCCTGGAGATCGACGCGGCCTACACGCCGGACTTCTTCGGCGAGAGCACGGCGTTCACGCTCGTCGACTCGAGCAACGTCACCAGCCTGATGGCGAACCTGGTCATCGCGCCCGGCCGCGGGCCGCTCCGGCCGTACCTCGTCGCCGGCGGCGGCCTGCTCCGCGCGCGCGTGACGAGCGGCTCGGCCTTCTTCGATGATCTCAGCGCGAACAGCTTCGGCGTCGACGCCGGCGGCGGCCTCCTCATCCGGGCCGGGGACCACGTCGGTCTGCGGGGCGACGTCCGCTACCTCCGGTCCCTGCAGGATCAGGGCGACGAGGACGGCGCGACGATCGCCATCGGCCGGTTCGGCTTCTGGCGGGCCACGCTCGGCGTGACGTTCGGCTTCTGAGCCGGCGCGCGGGGCCGTGGCCCCGGACGACGGGGCGGGCGACCGGCTACGGGACGTAGGCGATGCAGTCGATCTCGACGCGGAGCCCCTCGCCCGGCAGCGCCGCCGCCTGTACCGTGGTCCGGGCCGGCTTGTGGCCCGCGAACATCCGCTCGTAGACCGCGTTCATGCGCGGGAACTCCGCCATGTCCAGCAGGAAGACGCCGCAGCGCAGCACGTACGGCAGGTCGGACCCGGCGGCGCGCAGGATGGCCTGGAGGTTGCGGAACACCTGCTCGGTCTGCGTCTCGACGTCGGGGCCGGCCAGGCGGCCCGTCGCGGGGTCGGTCGCGCCCTGGCCCGAGACGAACAGCAGGCCGACCGGCGGCAGCTTGAGGTCCACGACGGCGCCGGGCGAGTACGGCCCGACGGGCTTCGGCAGGTTGTCGGCGTGCACGAGCGTGTGACGGGGATTCGGCATGGCGGGATTCTAGCGCGCCGGCGGCGCGCGCCGCCCGGTGCTACGATCGGCGGATGGCGGCACAGGCATCCTTCGACATCACGTCGGGCGTGGATCTGCAGGAGGTCGACAACGCGGTGAACCAGGCGAAGAAGGAGCTGGCGCAGCGGTACGACTTCAAGGGCTCCAAGGCCTCGATCGATCTCAACCGCGGCGAGAACCTCATCGTGCTCATCGCCGACGACGACTTCCGGATGACGGCGGTCTGGGACACCCTGCAGTCACGGATGGTCAAGCGCGGCGTGCCGATCAAGAACCTGAAGCCGGGCGAGAACGAGGCCATCGCGGGCGGCCTCGTCAAGCGCACCGTGACGCTGCAGCAGGGCATCCCGTCCGACACCGCGAAGGACATCGTGAAGTTCATCAAGGACCACAAGCTGAAGAAGGTCCAGGCCGCCATCCAGGCCGACCAGGTCCGCGTGAGCTCGCCGTCGAAGGACGACCTGCAGCAGGCCATGCGGATGCTGCGCGAACACGACTTCGGGATCGACCTCCAGTTCGGGAATTATCGAGGATAGACGCCGGCGCAGCCGGCCACCGGGGTTCGAAGTTCGAACGTCGGAGTCCGACGTTTCGCCCGCGTCCTTCAGGCCGACAGTCCCCGGGGCGTCAGCCAGCGTTCCACGCGGCTGAGGAGCGCGTCCGCCAGCAGCGCGAGGAGGGCGGCCGGGATGGCGCCGGAGAGAATCAGCCACGTGTCGTTCAGGTAGAGCCCGGTGACGATGGGTTCGCCGAGGCCGCCGGCGCCGATGAAGGCGGCCAGCGTCGCGACGCCGATGCTGATGACCGTGGCGGTGCGGATGCCGGCCATGATCGTGCGCGTCGCCAGGGGCAGCTGGACGCGGAAGAGCACCTGCCGCGGCGTGAGGCCCAGGCCGACCGCGGCGTCCAGCAGGTCCGGGTCCACGTCGTTCAGCCCGGTGTGGGTGTTGCGCAGGATCGGCAGCACGGCGTAGAGAAACAGGGCGACGATCGCCGACCGGGCCGACAGGCCGAGGCCCGGGATCGCGATCATGAACGCCAGCAGGGCCAGGCTGGGAATCGTCTGGATGACGCCCGCCGTGCCGAGCGCCAGGCGCTCGCCCGCGTGGCTGCGCGCCACCGCGATGCCGAGCGGCACCGCGACGAGGACGGCCAGCAGCACGGCGGCGAGGGTCAGTTCGAGGTGGCGTCCCGCCAGCCGCAGCGTCTCGCCCCAGCGCCCCGCCAGGAACGACACGAACGACCCGCGACCGGCGGTCGCGTCCGGTTCGACCGGCGCTTCGGCGTCGAGCAGGTGCTCGCCGACCAGGAACTCGCGGGCGACCTCGCGAAACCCGCGTCCCTGCTCCTCCACCTGGTAGTTGAGGTCGATCATCGTCGTGTCCGGGATCCGGAACGCGAGGGTGTCGAGCACCTCGCGCAGCCCCGGATGCGCGCGCAACGTCTCGCCGCGGACGATCGGCGCGGCGTTGTAGGGCGGAAAGAAGCCCTTGTCGTCCACCAGCACCCGCAGCGGGTACCGCTTGAGCTTGCCGTCGGTCGTGTAGGCGTCGACGAGGTCGATCTCGCCGTTCTGGATGGCCTCGTAGGCGAGCCCGTGCTCGAGCGCGCGCACGTCGCCCAGCTGCAGGCCGTAGAAGGCCGACAGCCCGGGCCATCCGTCCTCGCGGTTGACGAACTCGATACTGAAACCGGCGCGCAGATCGGCGCCGTGCGGGATCAGGTCGGAAATCGTCCGGATGCCCAGCGCCGCGGCGCGATCCTCGCGCATCGCGAGGGCGTAGGAGTTGTTGAGGCCGAACGGCTGCAGCCACTCGATGTCGTACCGTTCGCGGTACTGCTGCTGCACGTGGAGAAACGCGCGGAGGGGGTCGGCGATCCGGCCGGGCTCCTTGAGGACGATCGACCAGCCGGTGCCCGTGTACTCGGGATAGAGGTCGATCTGGCCGGACTGCAGCGCGGCAAAGCAGACGAGCGTGCCGCCCAGGCCGCTCCGGTGCTCGACGGTCAGGTCGGTCCGTGCCTCGACGAGCAGCGCGAGCATCTCGCCGAGGATGCGCGACTCGGTGAAGTTCTTCGACCCGATGACCAGCCGGTCCGGCTGCCGCGCGAGCAGCCGGGACGGCGCGGCCAGCGCGATGAGCGCCAGCACCACGGGACCGGCGACGCGCAGCGCCGGGGACAGGGATCGCCGCGACCAGCCGAGCGTCATGCCCCCACCGGCGCGGGCGCCGCGCCCGCCACGAACGCCCGGACCCAGTCGTTCGCCGGCTGCGACCGGACGTCGTCGGGCGTCCCGACCTGCACGAGCTGCCCGGCGTTGAGGACCGCGAGCCGGTCGCCCAGCAGGAAGGCCTCCGCCAGGTCGTGGCTGACGATGACGATGGTCTTGGCGACGAGGCGCTCGAGCTCGACGAACTCCTGTTGCAGGCTCGCGCGCGTCAGCGGATCGAGCGCGCCGAACGGTTCGTCCATCAGCAGGATTTCGGGGTCGAGGGCGAGCGCGCGGGCGACCCCGACGCGCTGTCGCTGGCCGCCCGACAGCTCGCGCGGGAACCGCGCCCGGAACTCGTCCGGCGCGAGATGGACGAGCGACAGCAGCTCGTCCACGCGCGCGCGCGTCTTCTCGCGCGGCCAGCCCTCCAGCTCGCAGAGCAGGCCGACGTTGCGCCCGATCGTGAGGTGCGGGAACAGGCCGCCGCTCTGAACGACGTAGCCCATGCGGCGGCGCAGCCGCACCGGGTCCATCGCCGCGGCGTCCTCGCCGCCCACGGTGATCCGGCCCGACGAGGGCTCGATGAGCCGGTTGATCAGGCGCAGCGTCGTCGTCTTGCCGCAGCCGGAAGGCCCGACGAGGGCGAGCGTCTCGCCGGCGACGATCTCGAGCGACAGGTCCCGGACGGCGTGCACCGGCGCGCCGCCGGTGCCCGCGAACGTCCGGGACACGTGCTCGAGCCGGATCATGCGCGGACGAACTCGTTGAGCGAGAACCAGCGGCGGCCGTCGAGCCACTGCCGGCTGAGCCGCAGCCCGGCCATCGCCGCGAGTTCGCCGATGCCCTCGGGCTCGAACTTCCGCGAGATCCCCACCTGCACGGGCTGCCCGGGCTCGAGCTGGACCTCGAGGCCGAGCGATCGGACCAGCGTGTGCTGGCGTTCGGTCGGCGCCACCCGCAGGCTCATCCGCCACGCGCGAAGCGCTCCGGGCGTCTGCTCCTCCTGGTACACCGAGGCGAGCTGGAACACGCGCGGATCGAAGTCCGCGCCGAGGTACTCGTTGATGCGCCGCACCATGTGGACGAAGAACGACCGGCAGGCCTCGCCCTCGCCGTAGGCCGCCTTGAGCGTCGCCTCGTCCTTGTGGAGGTCCATGCCGACGATGAGCCGGTCGCCCTCGTTGAGGCGGGAGCGCAGCCGTTTGAGGAACTGCACCGTGTCCTCCACCGACTCGATGTTGCCGATCGACGACCCGAAGAAGAACACGACCTTCTTCTCCCCCACCGGCAGCTCGGGCAGGACGTCGTCGAACAGGCCCTGCCGTGGCTCCACCCGGACCTGGTCGCCGAACCGGCCGCGCACGTCGGCCTCGGTGGCCTTGAGCGCGCCCTTCGACACGTCGATCGGCAGGTACCGGACCCGGCCCCCCGCCTCCACGCGGGCGTTGAGGATGTGGCTGATCTTGCGCGCCGATCCGCAGCCGAGCTCGACGACCAGCGACTGCTCCCCGAGAATCTCGGCCGCGTGGTCGCGGAGGATCTCCTCCTCGCAGTCGGTCAGGTAGTATCCGGGCGTCAGCGTGTAGCGATTGTAGAGCCGGGTGGCGGTCGAGTCCCAGATCCACGAGTGGTCGATCTTCTTCACCCACAGCTCGTTCTCGAGCGCGCTGCGCACGGCGTGCTCGAAGCCGTCCTCGACCTCCGGGGTCTTGCGCCCGGTGACCCGGTAGCACCAGACCTGGAACATGGCCTTCGGGTCCTTGCGCGGGAGGTACGGCTCGGGTTCGGTGCACTCGAGCAGGTGCCATCGGCCGCGGCGCTCCAGGTCGCGCATGCGGCTGCGCACGCCCATGCCGTCCTCGGCGTGGAAGTCCGTCCGCATGGTGAAGACGACGAGGCCGCCCGGCCGGACCAGCCGCAGGACCTCGTCGAGGGTCTCGGCGGGCGCCTGCCCGTAGGAGAACACGCCGACGAGGATCGCCGCGTCGAAACTGTCCTCGCCGAACGAGTCCACCGGCAGCGACAGGTCCGCGGTCAGGACCTGCGAGTAGATGCCCTTCTCGCGCGCGCGGTCGAGCATGTCGTCGCTCAGGTCCACGGCGACCAGGTCGTTGAAGCCGAGCGCGGTCAGCGCCTCGCCCGCGGCGCCGGTGCCGGCGCCCGCGTCGAGCACGCGTGACGAGTCGTGACGGGTGAGGTGACGCGACAGCACCTCGGCCGACAGGCGGTGGCCGAAGAAGCCGACCTGCTCGTGGTCCTCGTCATACGTCCGCGCCCAGTCGGCGTAGAGCTGCTTGAGGTCGTCGCGCGTGCGCGCGTCGTAGGCGCGCGCCCAGATGGCGTCGATACGGGAGTCCGACGGGCCTGCGGCATGTGCGGATCGATCGGTCATGAACGGCCGAAACCTCCTGCGAAGTGGCCGATCCGCTGCTGGGAACTGAATTCAGACCGGCCGGGGTCAGCGCCCGGGCGAGCCGGACGCGAGGCGATCAGGCGGTAAAACCTGAGGGGTGAACCCGACCATGGGAACAGATCACGCCGGAAGATGCAACCCGCGGGCGATCACCACCAGCGCATCACCCACATCGTGGAGACGCCGAACTGCTGATCGACGGCGTCCACCGAGAAGCGCTTGACCGCCGAATGCGCGACGCGCAGCGTGAGCGACGGCGCCAGCCGGATGCCGAGCGTGGTGTCGATCGAGACGAACCGCCGCGCGCCCGCCACGACGGCCGTCTCGACCTCGCCGGCCCGGATCCACGTGGCGCGGCTGTGAACGAACAGGCGGGGCGTCAGCGTGTGCTGCACCTGGAGCGTCGCGCCGCGCGCGGTGACGTCGCCGGCCGCGGTCTCGAACCGGTCGCGCGTCCACTCGCCGCTGATCCGCGTGTAGCCGACCGCGTAGTCGAACTCGCCGTTGATCATCGCGTAGCGCCGATCCGCGCGTCCCGCCGGTTCCTCCGCGTACGGCCCCCAGGCCGCCGCCGCGCCGACGCGGAAGCCCTGCCACGGCGTCACGCCGCCGCCGACCACGCCGTTCACGCCGCGCGTCGCGCCCGGGACCGCCTTCCAGAACTGCACCGGCGCCCGATCCACGAGCGCGGCCCGCGCGTCCCAGTGGTCGCCCGACGAGGCGACCTCCACGCCGTCCGGATACACGGCCGACACCAGCGACACCAGCGGCAGGCCGGCGCCGAGCGCGGGCAGCGGCATGTAGTAGGGCCGGTGACACCAGATGACGCCGGGATTCAGGCTCGCGCGGTTCTCGGTCATGCCGAACCCGATCGGCGAGGGAAACCGCCCGGCCTCGATGCGCCAGTTGGCGCCCTTCCGGAATTCGCGGCGGATCGAGGCCTGGTCGAGCAGCGTCTCCCACGTGCCGTTCGCGCGCCAGAGCACCGGCCGGAGCGAGCCCTGCCAGCCCGGCGCGACCTCGACGCCGACGAACGTATCCACGATGTACTGCGTGGGCCAGTCGGCCGTCTCGCCGTAGAAGTCCTGCCAGCCGACGACCGTGTCCACCGCGGCACGGCGGACCTGGCCAGTGTCCTGCGCCGCGGCCGGTGGCGCGGCCAGGAGCAGGCCGCCGAGGATGATCCCCGTCACGAGCGCGCGCCGCGGCCGACGGTGTCGTGCCATCCGCCTACCCCGCCTGCTCCCGGGTCGAGCCCCGGACCGGGTCGCGAAACGCGACGAGCGACGCGGCCGCGGCCGCCGGACGCGCCGGCACCACCGGGGCGATCGCCTCGAAGGCCTCCACGACCGCGGCGTCGAACAACCGGCCCGCGCCGCGGCGCAGCTCGGCCATCGCCTCGGCAACCGGCCGGCCCGGCCGGTGCGCCCGCGCCGTGGTCATCGCGTCGAAGGCATCAGCCACGTGGACGATGCGCGCCGGAAGCGGGACCTGGTCGTGGCGGAGGCCGTGCGGGTAGCCGCCGCCATCCGGCTGCTCGTGGTGCAGCTCGACGATGGCCAGGTGGTCGGCGAGGAACGGCAGCGGCCGGAGGATCCGCGCGCCGAGCGTCGGGTGCCGCTTGATCTGCTCGAACTCGGCGTCGGTCAGCGTCCCGGGCTTGCGGAGGATCGCGTCCGGCACGCCGATCTTGCCGATGTCGTGGAGCAGCGCGCCGAGCCGCAGCGTCTCGAGCGCCGCCGCGTCGAGGCCGAGCCGCGCGCCAGTCGCGACCGAGAGCGCGGCCACGCGCTCGGAGTGGCCGGCGGTGTAGGGATCGCGCGCGTCGAGCGCCGCCGCCAGCGACCCGATCACGCCGACGTAGGTCGCCTTCGACTCCGCCTCGGCCGCGGCGAGCGCCTGCCGCAGGCCGTCGAAGGTCCGCGCGAGCGCGTCCACCTCTCGACTGGCGCCGTCCGGCCGTCCCACCGGTGCCAGATCGCGATCGCGCGCCATGCGGGCCATCGTGCGGGTCAGCCCGTCGATCGGCGCCGACACGGTGCGCGCCAGCCACAGGCTGCCCATCGCCGCGAGGCCCAGCGCGCCCAGCCCGACGACCACCAGCACGCCAGCCGCTTCGGCCGACGCATCGCGGATGGCCGCCGTGACCGACGCGACGGCATAGATCCGCGCGTCACCGGCCGCCGAGAGCCGGCGCACCACGAACTCCTCGCCTCCGATGACGACGGTCCCGGTCACGGGCAGCCGCACGCCCTCGATCGCCGCGCGATCGGGTGCCGAGGCCGACAGGGCGACGACACGCCCGGCGATGAGGACGGCGACGTCGGTGCCGGCCGCGCGGGCCAGCGCGTCCGCGAAGGCCTCGTCGAGCGGCGTGGCCAGCAGGAACTGCCCGATCACGTCCGGGCCGAGCGCCAGGGGCACGCGTGTGGCCAGGTAGACGTGCCCGCCGCGATCGACGATCGACTCGACCGGTTCCGGCGTCGCGGCCGTGCGGATGCCGACGGGCGAGCCGACCGGCCAGTCGCCCGCGTTCGGACCCGCGCTGGCGAGGATGCGCCCGTCGATGTCGGTCACCGACAGCGCGGGCACGCCCAGCCGCGCCTGCAGCTTGTCGAGCTCGACGGCAATCGTGCGGCGCAGCTGGTCGGCGGGACCGCCCGCGGCGTGCTCGTACTGCCACGTATCGACTGCCGCCTTGAGCGTCGGGTTCTCCGCCAGCGTCTCGACGCGCACGAGCTGTTCCCGGCGCCGGTCCCGCTCGAGGTCCGCGAGGCGCTGCTGCCCCGCCTCGAGCGTGTCCACGATCGCGCGCGTGAGGCGCTCGCGCGCCTGCCACGTCAGCGCGACGAACACGGCCGCGAGCACGAGCGCAATCACCGCGAAGCTGAAGCCGAGGACCTTGACGACGAGGCGGGGAGGACGTCGCTCGCGCATCGTCAGCGTCCGTCCGAGAGCGGCAGGGAGAAGTCCAGCGTCGCGGTGCGGCCGTCCTCGACGAGGACGTCGCGGCTCACCTCGCCCGCCCGCTCGTGCCAGGCCGTGATCACGTGCCGTCCCGGCGGCAGCCCCTCCAGCGAGAACCGGCCCTCCGCGTCGGGCACGGCGAACCAGGGGTGATCGAAGACACGCACGATCGCGCTCATGTGCGAGTGCAGGTGACAGAAGACCTTCACGACCCCCGGCTCGACGAACACCCGCGCGCGGGTCTCGCCGCGCGGATAGCGCCCGAGGTCGAAGGTCGCGGCCGGCGACAGCGAGAAGACGTTGTGGAAGATGAGATCGTCGTTCGGAAAGTCCACCGTCGATCCCGCCGTCACCGCGACCAGGTGCGGCACGAACGTCTCGTCGGTCTGGCGGACCTCGGCGTGGCCGGGCGCGGGCGGCGGCCCGCCCGGCGGCGGCGACTTCAGGAAGACGACGACGTTGGTGACCTCGGCGGGCGCGCTGGCCGCCGGGATGACGACCGTGCGCCCCGGATAGGCGCCGGCGGAGGCCAGCCGGCGCGAGGCGCGCGTGACGACCGTCACGCGGCCGGCGACCGTCCCGGTCGCGAGACGGCGGGCGGCCGTCCCGGTCGCGACGCGGCCGGGACGCGCGGACGCGCCGGCGGCCGGACCGGCCGCCGCGACCAGCCCGGCTGCGAGCGCCCAGATCACCACGCGACGGCCGGGGCGGAACGCGGATCGGACGTCGCGGCGCATGACAGGACTATCGGCATCGCGCGGCCGCGCCGTGACCGGACCGGGCGTCGGCCGTGTCCGCTTCGTGCACGCGCCTGCACGCGATGGCCGCGACGCGCCCGCCGCCATCCGTACGTGACACGGGCGGCGCGGCCCCGCAGGGTCGCGCCGCCCGTCGATGGTGTGCGCGCCGGCGATGCCGGCGCGCGCCGGGGCGCTAGTAGCGGTAGTGCTCCGGCTTGTACGGGCCCTCCACGGGCACGTTGATGTACTTCGCCTGCTCGGGCGTCAGCGTCGTCAGGTGCACGCCGAGCTTCTCGAGGTGCAGACGCGCGACCTCCTCGTCGAGCTTCTTCGGCAGCATCAGCACCTGCAGGCCGATCGTTTCGGCGTTCTGGTGCAGCTCGAGCTGCGCCAGCACCTGGTTGGTGAACGAGGCGGACATCACGAAGCTCGGGTGCCCCGTCGCGCAGCCCAGGTTCAGGAGCCGGCCCTCGGCGAGCACGAGCACAGAGTGCCCGTCGGGGAACTGCCACTCGTCGTACTGCGGCTTGATGTTGACCTTCTTGATGCCCTTGGTCTTCTTCAGGCCGGCCATGTCGATCTCGTTGTCGAAGTGGCCGATGTTGCCGACGATCGCCTTGTCCTTCATCCGGGCCATGTGCGCGGCCGTGATGATGTTGAAGTTGCCGGTCGCGGTGATGAAGATGTCGGCCTTGTCGATCACGTCGTCGATCGTGACGACCTCGTAGCCCTCCATCGCCGCCTGCAGCGCGCAGATCGGGTCGATCTCGGTGATCACGACGCGGCAGCCCTGGCCTCGGAGCGCCTGGGCACAGCCCTTGCCGACCTCACCGAAGCCGAAGACGACGGCCAGCTTGCCGCCGAGCATCACGTCCGTCGCGCGCGCGAGCCCGTCGGGCAGCGAGTGGCGGCAGCCGTAGATGTTGTCGAACTTGCTCTTGGTCACCGAGTCGTTGACGTTGATCGCCGGGAAGAGCAGCGTGCCGGCGTTCTTCATCTCGTACAGCCGGTGCACGCCCGTCGTCGTCTCCTCCGAGACGCCGCGGATGCTCCTGGCCACCTTGGTCCAGAGACCGGGCCGCGCCTTGAGCTCCTCGCGGAGGGTCTCGAGGATGACGCCCCACTCCTCCGGATCGTTCGCCTCGTCGAACGCCGGCACGACGCCGGTCTTCTCGAACTCGTACGCCTTGTGCACGAACAGGGTCGCGTCACCGCCGTCGTCGACGATCAGCGTCGGCCCGCTGCCGTCCGGCCACACGAGCGCTTCCTTCGTGCACCACCAGTACTCGTCGAGCGTCTCGCCCTTCCACGCGAACACCGGAATGCCGCGCGGCGCCTCGGCCGTGCCGCCGGTCTCCTCGCGACCCACGACGACGGCCGCCGCGGCGTGGTCCTGCGTCGAGAAGATGTTGCACGACACCCAGCGGACGTCCGCGCCGAGATCGGCGAGCGTCTCGATGAGCACCGCGGTCTGAATCGTCATGTGCAGCGAGCCCATCACGCGCGCGCCGTCGAGGGGCTTCTTGCCGGCGTAGCGCTCGCGGAGCGCCATCAGGCCGGGCATCTCCTGCTCGGCCAGCCGGATTTCCTTGCGGCCCCAGTCGGCCTGCTTCAGGTCGGCGACCTTGTAGGGCTGGCGTCCGGCCTTGCGGGCCTGGTCGAACGCGTGTTCGGTCGAAACGGCAGTGGTCATCGGGCTACTCCTTCACGGGAACTGGACACATCGAATGCGGAACTTCGAACCTCGGTCTCGGGCCCCGGGGGCCTGGTGGAGGCCGAGGCGGCGAACAGGACCGGTCCGCGCGCCTCGGGCGCGGGCGGCAGGGACTGAATCCGGACGTCGGTGAAGCCGGCCTGGGCGAGCAGGCGCGCCATCTGATCCGGCGAGAAGCCGAGCCAGACGTGGCCCATCTGGGCGCGGTACTCCTCGCGATCGTGCGGCGCCATGTCGACGATCAGCAGGCGTCCGCCGGGCCGGAGCACGCGCGCGGCCTCGGCGAGCGCCGCGGCCGGCGCCGGGACGTGATGCAGGACCAGGATCATCGTCGCCGCGTCGAGCGTCCCGGGCTCGAGCGGCAGCGCCTCGAGCGTGCCCTGGCGCCACTCGACGTTCGGCGCGCCCGCCACGCGGGTACGGGCGGCGGCGAGCATCTCGTCGGAGGCGTCCACCCCGACCACGCGCGAGACGAGAGGCGCCAGCGTGGCCACGAGCGTTCCGGTGCCGCAGCCGAGATCGCCGACGACCCACGACGACGGGAGCAGGGCCGCCAGGGCGCGCAGGCCGACGTCGGCGCCGAACAGTTCGTCCCGCATCCGGTCCCACTGGCCCGCTGCCGTGGCGAAGAACTGCTTGGAGGTCTCGCTTCGACGGGCGAGGACCGCCGCGAGGCGCCGGGCGTCGCTGCCCGCCGCGGGCGTCCCGGCCAGCTGTCCGCGGGTCAGGTCCCAGATCTGGGCGCGAGCCGGGTCGCCGCCGGTCGAGAAAGCGTAGTACCGGCTCGTGCCATCGCGTCTGGACGACACCCAGTCGGCCTCGGCCAGGGTCTTCAGGTGCCGGCTGACGGTGGACTGGGGCAGCTGGAACACCGCGCAGAGCTCGGAAACGGTCAGCTCCTGCCGCTCCAGGACGGCCAGCATGCGGCACCGCGTGGCATCGGCCAGCGCGGAAAACGAGTCGAGGATGGGCGCCCCGGTGGTTTGCATCAAGCTTATAAATCCGTCAATCCGGATTTAATGATACACATGGACCCCGACGCTGGCAAGAGGCGAAAGAAAAACGACACCGGGAGTCTTATCCGCCTGAGGCGGAAAAGACTCCCGGTGTCGTTTTCAGAAAGGGCCGGGACCTTCCGGTCCCGGCCCTTGTCCCCTGTGCGTTGGAGGAAGCCGCCGCACCCCCGGCGGCCGGACTTACTGCGGGCGGATGATCTGGGCGAACCCGGTCGTGTTGACGTCGCGGAACATCGGCGTCCGCGGCGGCAGCAGCGACGGGATGAGGAACTCCGTGTCGAAGTTGTAGCCGCGTGTCGGCGGCGAGTAGACGTCGGCGCAGCACTTGTAGACGCCGATGCCCTGGCGACTGCGGAAGAAGCTCACGATGCTGCCCCGGTAGTTGAGCGTCTGGCCGCCCCAGTCCTCGAGGTAGCGCAGGAAGTTGTGCGCGCCGCCGTCCGTGCCGAAGTCCTGCGGCGGCGACCCGACGGTCGGCCGCGGGAACGAGAGCCCCTTGCCGGCGATGATCGCCAGGCGGTACCAGGTGGTCGTCGCGTTGCGCGGGTTCGCCTCGTGCGGGTCCTGCAGGGAGCGACGGTCGCTCCAGTTGTTCGAGAGCAGCGTCAGCGAATCGGCGAGCACGGCCGTCGCCGAGTGCGGGTTGCCGAAGCCGGCCGAGTTGGCGTTCCAGTGCCCCTGGATGTAGGCCATGTTCTCGGTGGCGACGGTGAAGCCCGGCGTGATGATGTTGCCGAGCTGCCCGTTGGTGAGCTTCAGGGCCCGACGGAAGAAGATCGCGGGGTTGCGGCGCGCAATGTTGATTTCCTCGGTCTCGGAGATCGAGTTGGTCGGGTCGAGGTTCGTGTACGGCCGCGCCGAGTTGTCGAGGGGCGCCCACATGCCGGCGACGAGCTGCGGCGTGGCACCGTAGGTCTCGAGCGTGCCGTTGCCGTTGAAGTCCTCGCCGGTGTCGAGCGTGTTGTTCGGCGTGCCGCTCGCGCTGGACGGGTTGACGATGTCCTCGAAGCCGTACTCGGCGGTCTCGTTGCCCATCGCGTCGTGGTTGCCGCGGCGGTCTGAGAAGTAGAGCACGTAACCGTTCACGTTCAGCGCGTTCGTGCCCTGCGTGCCGATCGTGCCCTCCAGCCATCGGCGGAGGTTGTTCACGTCCACCTCGACGTAGTGGATGATGCCGCCGAAGAACATCGGGTCGCTGTTGTTGACGCCGTCGCGGATGTTGCCCTCGCGCGCGTCGTAGAGCACCTGCGGCAGGTAGTTGGTGGCCGTCGTGCTGCCGTTCAGGCACGAGTTGTTGTCACGCAGGCGCAGCAGGCGAACCACCGCGTCGGGATTCGGCTCGGCGCAGTTGGGCGACGACGTCGACGGGTCCGGCCACTGCCGGCTGGCGATCCCGAGGTTGAGGATGTCCAGCGTGACGTCGGTCCACACGCCCGCGTTGTCCTGCTTCTCGATCTTGATGAAGCCGCCCATGACCGGCGTCCCGGCCGGCGACCGGGCGCCGCTCGTGCCCGACGACGGCACCACGCCGAAGGGCGGATGGGTGCCGTCGACCGCGTAGGGCGCGACCGCGCCGAGCGCCACGGGCGCGGTGCCCGTCACGGTCGGCAGGTTCGTGATCTCGGCCGCCGTGTCCGACAGCAGGATCCGGACGCTCGCCATCGAGAAGAACCGCTGCTGGAGCACCTGCGGGTTCGCCGTGTCCTCACCCGGCACGGGCCGCCGCACCAGGTCGATCGGCGTCGCGCCGAACGCGGTGATCGGCAGCTCGAGCCGCCGCGCGCCCGTGCGGCCGTTCATCAGGTTGCTGTTGTAGGTGCCCGTGGACAGGTTCGTCCACGTCGGTTCGTTGAACGCCGACCCGGGCGCGCCCACAAGGCTGCCCTCGCTCATGCCCAGGTTCCGGTAGGACCCGGGCGCCGTGATGATGCGCACCGGCCCCGTGTAGTTCGAGCTGGTGTCCCAGCCGTTCGACAGGTTCGTCCGGATGATCTCGCCGACGGCCGTGACGCGGTCCGACATCGTCAGCGTGCTGCCGCTGCCGCTCGAGATGTAGATCGTGTCGTTCGAGTGGACGCGGCCGCCGAAGTTGAAGTTCGGGCCGGCGAAGAAGCTCAGGTCGTTCTCGGAGAACAGGCCGAACTGGAACACCGGGATCGCGACCGTCTGCAGCGTCCGCGTCAGGCTCGCCTCGGAGCCGTCGGGCAGGCGCGCCGTGACGAGGATCTGGTACGGCGTGGCCAGGCCGACCAGGCCCTGGAACGGCCCGGAGTTGACCGTGGTCGTCGTCGCGTCCGGGTTGCCCATCGCGTTGGTCGGATAGGTGATCGTGTAGCCGGACGAGCCGTCGGGCTGCTGCCACGTCACGCCGAGCGCCGGCGGCGCCACGGTCAGCGCGTTGATGGCCGCCGAGGTCGGCGCGAAGTTCGTGGCGAACAGGTCGCCCAGGTCCGACGTGAGCTGCTCGAGGCCGGCCTGCGCGGCGTAGAACGCCTGCGTGCGCGTGCCGTCCATCGACCGGACGCGCGTGTCGGTGATGAGCAGCGCCGTGAACCCGGCGGTCACGGCCGCCATGAGAATCATGACCAGCAGCGCGCTCAGCAGCGCCGCGCCGGTCTCATCCGAGAGTTTCTCGCGCCACGACGACATGGGAGGGTTCCTCCGGGACTCCGGACTACCGGTAGCGATCGACGAACGACAGCGAGCGGAACCCGACGTCGGTCGCCAGGGAATTGCGCACGAAGTTCTGGGTGTTCGGGCTGACCTCGAGCGACCGCGACGCCAGGTAGAGGTTCGCCTTGCGGATCTGGTTCGGGCTGAAGCCCACCGGCGGCATCTCGACGTTCGACGGGTTGGTCGTGCCGTCCACCAGGTCGTAGGTGAACTGCAGGTTCTCGGCGCCCAGCCCGATCGCGAGCGGCGCGTTCTGGTTGACCTGCCGGATCAGGCGCGGCACCTCGGGGTCGGTGACCGTGTCGAGGTAGTAGCTGACCATCGTGATGCGCGTGGCCGTCGTCGGCGGGTAGACGCCCGGGCTCGACTGCAGGTTCAGGATTGTCCCCTGCGCCGCGGTCCGGTCGTTGAGCGTGAAGGCGTCGCCCGAGGCGAAGAACACCGTCTGCGCGCCGTCGGTGCCGGTCACGACCTGCAGCGCGTTGCCCTGTGCGTTGGTCAGCATGATCAGGTCGCCGACCTTGATGCCGTCGGCGCCGGCGATCGAGGTCGCCGCGTTGACGGTCATCGACGAGCCGTCGGCCGCCACTGTGGTGAGCGGAAACTCGTTCAGGAAGAGCGTGCGGTCCGCGTAGAGCAGCGTGACGATGTCGGTCGGCACGCCGAGCACGACGGGGCCGAGGCTTCCGCCGGGCGAGACGGCGGGCAGCGCCGTCCACGCGGGGTCGAACGTCAGGCCCGCGGCCGGCGGCCCCGGGCGGTTGACGAGGTTGGCGCCGGCGCCCGAGGGAATCGGGATCCCGCCGAGCGGGATGCCCTGCCCGGCCTGGATCATGTCGCGGACGATCAGGCTCATCGAGACCTGCAGGCCCTGGTTGTTCTCCGACACGATCCGCGCGGTGTCGGCCAGCCGCATGGCGCTGTTGAAGCCCGCGAACGCCGCGGCCATCACGACGAGGGTGAGGGCGAGGGAGACGACGACCTCGCCCAGCGTGAATCCGGAGTCGTGGCTACGCATAGGAGGAGATGTAGGTCGTCAGCACGTACTGCGCCGGCCCGGTGGACGACCGGTACCGGATGATGACGCGCAGCACGCGCAGGTTGGCGCGGATGTCGCGAATCTCGATCTCGCGCGTGAAGCCGAAGAGCGGCGTCAGCTCGTCGTCGGCCGTGCCGAGCAGGCCGTCGGGGCCCGGCTTGACGATGTTCTCGACGGCGCCGTCGTCGGCGGTGTTGACCAGGCCGTCGGGGCCGGGGTCGCGGACGTCCTGCGGCCCGTCGGCGAAGATGCCGCCGTCGCCGCCCGCGCCGACCACGTTGCGGATCTGGTCCCAGTTGAGGATGCGGTTGTCCCGTGCCTTGAAGACGGACTCGACGGCCTCCGACGCGCGCTGCGTCGCGATGAGCTGGTCCTGCGACGCGGTCAGCATGCGCGCCGCGGTCGCCACGGCCGTGCCGAGCGCGATCACGCCGACCACGATGATGACCATCGCGATCATGACCTCGATCAGCGTGAAGCCGTCGTCCCGACGGGCGCGATCGTCGCCTGCCACGACTAGTGCCTCCATTGGGTGCCGTTCCACCGGTAGACGCGGATGCGGGCGGTCGGCCCGAAGACGGTCAGCGCGCGCGACGTCATCGGTCGCGCCGGCTGCCCGAGGAAGACGCTGCCGTTGATCGGGTTGCCCGTCTCGTCGACGAACATGCCGTCCGCGGTGAACATCACCGCGGTCGCCGCCCCGAAGTCGATCGCCGTGGCCCGGCCGAAGCCGTCCGGCGTGTCCGCCTGCCCCGTGAAGAGCAGGAACTGCGTGTGGTTCTCGAGCGCGGCCGTCGAGAGGATCGTCTCGCCCGACGGGATGTCGTGGCGCACGACGCTGATGAGGTTCGGCGCCGTGAAGCGCACCTCGACCGCGCGGCGCTGGTTGATCGCGAACTCGCGCGCCAGCTTCAGCTGCCACTCGAGGATGCGCAGGTTCGCGTCGCCCTGCAGCGTCGCCGCCGCGGTCCGGAAGAACCCGATGCCGAGCGTGAGGACCGTGCTCATCAGGAGCAGGACCAGCACGAGCTCGGTCAGCGTGAACCCGGCGTCCCGATTTCGCTTTTGGCGTACAGGCATTCCACCCAACTCGACCGGGGGGAGGAGCAAAGGCCGTGCCCGGGAGGCCGGGACCGGCCGGGGCCCGCGGGACGGGGGCGGACCGCGCCAGGACGGCGCGGGGGGATTACACAACGGGGCCGGCAACCACAAGTTTGGGGCCGGCCAGCCCCGCATTCGCTGACAGAATCGTTGCTCGCCGCGCGGTCAGCGGCCCGTCAGCCGCTCGCCGCGCGGTCAGCGGCCCGTCAGCCGCTCGGGCCGCAGCACCAGGTTCTCGATGAAGAACTCCATCATGCGCGCGCCATTCACGTTGCTGTGGCCCGCGTCGGGGCCGACCTGCAGCTCGAAGCTCTTGCCGCAGGGCGGGCCGCCGCGGCCGCCGCGCCCGCCGGCGCAGCCCGACTGCTGCAGCGCGCGGATGAGCTGCATCGAGTTGTTCGGGTGCACGTTGTTGTCGGCCGTGCCGTAGTACAGCAGCAGCCGCCCGCGCAGGTCGTCGACGTAGGTCATCGCGCTGCCCGCGTCGTAGCCCGCCTCGTTCTCCTGCGGAATCCACATGTAGCGCTCGGTGTAGATCGTGTCGTAGTGCCGCCACGACGTCACCGGCGAGGCCGACGACGCCGCGCTGAACACGTCGGGGTGCCGCAGCAGTTCCATCACGGACGTATAGCCGCCATAGGACGAGCCGTGGATCCCCACGCGCGCGCGGTCGAAGTACGGCCGCGACCACAGCGCCTTGATCCCGAGCGCCATGTCGTCCATCTCGACCTGGCCCAGCTTCAGGTAGATCGCGTCGAGCGCGCGCTTCCCCAGGCCCGGCGCCGCGCGCGAACTGAGGTTCACGACCAGAAAGCCGTACTCGGTGTTCGCGTTCGGCAGCGTGAAGGTCTCCGTCGGCACGTTGCTGCCCGACGCCGGTCCGCCGTAGACCGGCACCAGCGTCGGATAGGTCTTCGAGGGGTCGAACGTGGACGGGAACGCGATCGTCCCGTGGAGCGTCGTCTTCCCGTCGGCCGCGAGATAGGTGAACATCTCGACCTTCTTCAGGCCGAGCGCCTCGAACCGCGTCAGATCACTCGAGGCGAGCCGGGCGACGACCGCGCCCGTCGTGGCGTCGACGAGCTGCGTCGCGGGCGGCTGGTCGTGCGTCTGGTAGACGTCGGTGAAGTACTTCCCGTCGGGCGAGAGCGTCACCGCGTGCGTGAACGCCGGATCGGTCAGCCGCCGGTCGCCGGTCCCGTCCAGGCCGACGCGGTGCAGCTGCAGCTTCAGGGGGTTGTCGCCGTCGCGCGCCATGTAGAAGAGGACGTTCGCGTCCTCGTCCACCCGCACGATGGCCCCGGACTCGAAGCCGTCGTTCGTCGTGATCGGGTTCAGCAGGCGGCCCTGCCAGTCGTAGAGGTAGTAGTTCGTCCAGCCGTTCCGCTCCGACTCCCAGATGAACCGGCGGTTGTCGGCCAGCATCCGCATCTGGGGCCGGTTGTCGGTCCACCCGGTGAGCCAGGCCTCGTGCACGAGGACCCGGCACTTCGCCGTCGCCGGACTGCACGCGACGAACTCCATGATCTGCTGCCGCCGGTTCGTCCGGTTCATCAGCAGCTCGGTGCCGTCGGGCGACCAGCGCACGTTGTACACGTAGTGGCCGACGACCGCGTTGGAGAACGGCTGGCCGTCGCGGACGTCGAGCGTGGTCGCCCGACGGGCGGCGACGTCGTAGACCAGCACGTCGGCAATCGGGTTGTCGGTGCCGGCCTTGGGGTAGGCCTCCACGTCCATCGTGCTCTGCAGCTCGGTCTGGTCCAGCTGCAGGAAGTAGTCCTTCACCGGGCTCTCGTCGAAGCGGTAGAACGCGACCTTCGACCCGTCGGGCGACCACCAGATCGCGCTCGTCTGGCCGAGTTCCTCGCCGTACACCCAGCTCGCCGTCCCGTACTTGATCCGCTGCGCCTCGCTGCCGTCGGTCGTGATCGCGACCTCGCCGCTGCCGTCGGCGTTGGCGAGGTAGAGGTTGCGGTCGCGGTAGAAGGCCTTCTTCGTGTCGTCGGGCGACGCGGCGCAGGCGCTCTGGCGCCCGCGCTCGACGGCCTGCGGCGGGCACGCGACGCTCGCGGCCGCCCCCCGGCCGCCGCGTCCACCCCGACCGCCCTGGCCGGCCCCGCCGGCGCGCCCCCCGCGCCCGCCCCGCCCGGCGCCGGACCCGGCCGGCGCGTCCCCGGTGACCGTCGCCTGCCCGGTCGCGACGTCGAACCGGTGGAGGCGGCCGGCATGCGCCCAGGTGAACGCCGCGCTGTCGGCCTGCCACATGACGTCGACGGCGCCCGAGACGTACGCGGGCTCCTCGCGGAGGGCCTCCTGCATCCGGGCGTACTGGTCGTATCCCGGCATCTTCAGCAGCCGGTCCTGCGCCTCGACCGTGGTGCCGGTCGAGGTCCAGGCCAGCGCGCCCCCGGCCAGCGTCATGATCCCCAGTACCCGTCGCGTCATCGGCGTCCCCTCCAGGGTGAGGGCTGGAAGTGTGTCGCAAATGCGGGCGGGGGACAACGGGGCCACATCGGGCACGACGAGGGCGGCCGGGACGGGCCCGTATACTGAGGCTGTCCCGTGCGCTCCGTGACTCCCGCCTCGCGCATCCGCGCGCTCAACGACGCCCCGGTCCGGCCCGATTGCGCCGTCGTCCTCTACTGGATGATCGCGGCGCGACGGCTGCACGGGAGCTTCGCGCTCGACCACGCGATGGCGCGCGCCCGGGAGCTCGGCCGCCCGCTCGTCATCCTCGAGCCGCTGCGCGCCGGGTACCGCTGGGCGAACGACCGGCTGCACCGCTTCGTGATCGACGGCATGGCGGCACACACCCGGGCCCTCGCGGGCACGCCCGTCACCTACCTCCCGTACGTCGAGGCCGCGCCGGGCGACGGCCGTGGTCTGCTCCGGGCGCTGGCCGCCCAGGCCGCGGTCGTCGTCACCGACGACTACCCGTGCTTCTTCCTCCCGCGCATGACCGCGGCGGCGGCCGCGCAAATCGACGTCCGGCTGGAGGCCATCGATGGCAACGGGGTGCTGCCGATGCGCGGCACCGACCGGACCTTCCCCACCGCCTACGCGTTTCGCGCGCACCTGCAGCGCGAGTTCCGCGACGCGATGCGCGCGTGGCCGTCCGATCCGGACTTCGACGATCTCCCGGCACGGTGGCACCCGCCGGCGTCGCTGCTCGCGCGGTGGCCGATGGCCGAACCCGACGCGCTCACCTCGCCCGACGCGCTCATCGGCGGCCTGCCGATCGACCACAAAGTGGCGCCCGCGGCGATCCGGGGAGGCGGACCGGCGGCGCGCCAGGCACTCGCGCGATTCGTGGACGAGGCGCTGCCCCGCTACGCCGAGGACCAGAAACACCCCGATCTGCGGGGCACGAGCCGCCTCTCCCCATACCTGCACTTCGGCCACCTCGGCGCGCACGAGGTCTTCGCCGCCGTGATGCGGGCCGAGGGCTGGACGTCGCGCCGGCTCGCCGAGAGGGGCGGTGGCGCGCGCGCGGGCTGGTGGGGCGCGTCGCCGGGCGCCGAGGCGTTCCTCGATCAGCTGATCACCTGGCGCGAGCTGGGCTTCAACATGTGCGCGACCCGGCCCGACGACTACGACCGCTACGACTCGCTGCCCGACTGGGCGCGCCGGACGCTCGGCGACCACGGCTCGGATCCGCGGACCTGGACCTACACGCCGGACGAGTTCGAGCGCGCGCGCACGCACGACGACGTCTGGAACGCCGCCCAGCGCCAGCTCGTCCGCGACGGCTGGATGCACAATTACCTGCGCATGCTCTGGGGCAAGAAGATCCTGGAGTGGACGCCGGACCCGCACGCCGCGCTCGAGACGATGATCGCGGTGATGAACCGGTGGGCGCTCGACGGCCGCGACCCCAATTCGTACACCGGCTATCTGTGGACGCTCGGGCGCTACGACCGCCCCTGGGCGCCGAGCCGCCCGATCTTCGGCACCGTCCGCTACATGAGCTCCGACAACACGAAGCGGAAGCTGAAGATGAAGGGCTATCTGGCGGCGTACGGCGCGCAGGGGCAGGGCGCGCTCGAGATGGGTGACTGAGACCCGGCGCTGGTGCCCTGGTGGTCGCGGCGCAGGACCCGGCCGCCCCGCGCGCCCGTGAACTCCCCCTCGGCGCGCGCCACCTGCCCGTTGACGACGACCCAGTCGATGCCCGCCGCCTCGGGAAACGGATCCTCGTACGTCGCCCGATCCTGTACCCGCGCCGGGTCGAAGACGATCACGTCGGCCAGGGCGCCCTCGCGGATGACGCCGCGATCGGTCAGGCCGAAGGTCGCGGCCGTGAGGCTCGTCGCCGTCCGCACCGCCTCCTCGAGCGTGAGCACGCCGCGGTCGCGGACGTAGCGCGCGATCCGGCGCGCGAACGCGCCCTGGCTGCGCGGGTGCGGCTGGCCCGCGCCCGGCCGCACCAGTCCCCCGTCGCTCGACGCCATCGTCCAGGGCTGGCGCATGATCCGGTCGATGTCCTCGTCGGACATGTTGAACGACACGATCGACGCGGTCCCGGAGACGACGATGTCGGCGGCGGCCTGCTCGGGAGACACGCCGCGCGCGTCGGCGATCTCCGAGAGCCTGCGGCCGGCCAGGCCGGGCGCGCCGCGCCCGGATGCGATGACGATCGACGCGGGCCCGCCGCGCCGCCGGATGTTCTCGCGCACCATCGCGAGGAACGCCGTCCGCGACTCGGTCCCCGAGAGCGCCTCCTCGGCCGACCGCGCGGTCTCGCCCGGCATCACGGCCGCGGCGAGGCTGGTCGACGACGCGTCGTACGGGTACTGGTCGGCGAGCACCTCGACGCCGCGGGCGCGTGCCGCGTCGATGTGCGCGATCATCTCGCGGCTCAGGCCCCAGCTGTCGGGCCCGAGCGCCTTCATGTGCGAGACCACGCCGCGCACGCCGGCCTCCTCGGCGACGCGGATGACCTCGTCCACGGAGGCGACGACGCCGGTGTCGTAGGTGCCCTCGTCGCGGATGTGGCTCGTGTAGACGCCGCCGGCCTCGCGCGCCAGGGCGATGACCTCCTCGAGCCTGGCATAGCGACCCGGGATGTAGAACAGGCCGCTCGAGAGCCCGAAGGCGCCGTCGGCGGCCGCCTGCCGGACCAGCGCGCGCATGCGATCGAGATCGCCGGCGGTCGGCTGCCGGTCGGCGCTGCCGATCACGGCGCGGCGCACGCTGCCGTGACCGATGAGCAGCGCGGCGTTGATGCCGATCCCGCCGTCCGCGAGCGAGGCGGCCTGCGCCGCGAGATCGACCGGCCCCCCGCCGTCGGGATTCCCGATCACCGTCGTCACGCCCTGGGCCAGCAGCCCGCGGGCATCGCGCAGGTCCGGCGCGCCGAGCGACTCGAGCGCGTGCGAGTGCGCGTCGATGAAGCCGGGCGCCACGACGCGGTCGCGCGCGTCCACCACCCGGGCCGCGGCGTGCCCGGCCAGCCGGCCCACGGCCACGATCCGGTCGCCGCGGATGCCGACGTCGGCCCGTCGCCAGGGATTGCCGGTGCCGTCGAGGAGGCGGCCGCCCGAGACGAGCAGGTCGAACGGCGCGTCCTGCCCGGCCGGCGCCGCCGCCAGGAGGCCGAAGGCGATTCCGAGCGTGGCGAGGGGGCGGAGGCGGCGGGTCATGCGTCGCTACTCTAGCGCCACCCGGCCCCCGACGAACCATCCGGCCGCCGGCCCCGTCCAATGCGGTATTGCTCTTCGTGAAGATATATCTCTAGAGAGATAGAATCACCCGATGTCCGCGAAACCGCTGCCGCCGCACTGGTTCCACATCCTGCTGGCCCTGGCCGGGTCGGACCGGCACGGCCTCGGCATCCAGCAGGACGTGCTCGACCGCACGGGCGGGCAGGTGCGCCTGTGGCCCGGCATGCTCTACCGGAACCTGCACCGGCTCCGGGAAGCCGGCCTCATCGAGGAGACGGCGGGGCCGCCGGCGCCGGAAGCCGGGTCGCCGCGGTACTACCGCCTGACGGCGGCGGGCCGGCGGCTCTGCCGCGACGAGGCGGCGCGGCTGGCGGATCTGGTCGCGGTCGCGCGCGAGCGGCGGGTATTCGGCAAGGGCCGGCCGTGAGCGCGACCCGCCGGATGTACCGCGGCCTGGCCCGGCTGCTCCCGCGCCACGTGCGCGAGGAAGGGGGCGGCGACCTCGAACTCGCCGCGGTCGCGTGCCTCGAGGCCGCGCGCGCGCGCCGGGGTCGCCCCGGCGTGACCGTCGCGTGGGTCGGCCTCGTCGCCGACGTCGCGTTCACGGCCGTCGCGGCACGCCGCGACGCCGCCCGATCCCGGATTCTCGCATCGTCCGCCGCGCCGCGGCGAGGAGTCATCGAACGCATGCTGGACAACCTCCGCAAGGACCTCCGCTTCGCCGTCCGGTCGCTGGTCCGCCAGCCGGGCTTCACGCTGGTCACGGTGCTGACGCTCGCGCTGGGGATCGGCGCGAACACGGCGGTCTTCTCCGTGCTGAACGGCGTCATCCTGCGGCCGCTGCCGTATCCGCAGCCGGAGCGGCTGGTGTACATCACGAGCCAGTTCCCGACGCTGGACTTCGACCAGTTCTGGGTCTCGCCGCCGGAGTTCGTCGAGTACCGCGAGCGCAACCAGGTGATGGCGTCGGTGGGCGCCTACTCGGTCGGGTCGGCCACGCTCGGCAGCGACCCGCCGAGCCGGCCGGTGCGCGCGCAGGTCACCCCGGACCTGCTCGAGACCCTCGGGGTGCCGCCGATGGCCGGCCGGCCGTTCGAGGCGGCCGACTCGGCGCCGGGCGCGGCGCCCGTCGCGATCCTCTCGTGGGAGCTGTGGCAGCGCGGGTTCGGGGGCGATCGCGACGTGGTCGGACGCGACGTGCTCATCAACAACGTGTCCACGCGCATCGTCGGCGTGATGCCGGCCGGCTTCGACGTGCACGACCAGAAAATCGAGCTGTGGACGCCGTTCATCATCGACCCGGCGCAGCTGCCCGGACGGCGCGGCAACCACCTGCTCTACCTGATCGGCCGGCTCGCGCCCGGCGTGACGATGGCGCAGGCGCAGGCGGACCTGGAGCGTCAGCTCGCCGACTGGCAGACGCTCGCGCCCAACTCGCACACGCCGTCGCCCGACCGGCACCGGCTGCGGATCGACCCGCTCAAGGAAGACATGGTCGGATCGGTGCGCCGCGCGCTCGTCATCCTGCAGGCGGCCGTCGCGTTCGTGCTGCTCATCGCGTGCGCGAACCTCGCGAACCTGCTGATCGCGCGGGCCGACACGCGGAGCCGCGAGTACGCGGTGCGGAGCGCGCTCGGGGCGTCGCGGGGGCGGATCTTCGTCCAGCTGGTCACCGAGGGGCTCGTGATCGCCGTACTCGCCGCGATCGTCGGGACCGGACTGGCGTGGGCCGGGCTCACGGCCCTCCTCACGGTCAACCCGGACGCAATTCCGCGGACCGCGGAAGTCTCGCTCGACTGGATGGTGCTGGGCTTCACGCTGGGCGTGGCGATGCTGACCGCGTTCGTCTTCGGGCTCGTGCCGCTGGCGCACCTCTCGAAGGGCTCGGTCGGCCAGGCGCTCAAGGACGCGGGCGGACGGTCGGCGGCCGGATCGGTCCGGACGGGCCTGCGGTCGATGCTGGTCATCGGCGAGGTCGCGCTCGCGGTGATGCTGGTCGCGGGCGCCGGGCTGCTCATCCGCAGCTTCGTGAACCTGATGCAGGTGGACCTCGGCTTCGACCGCGCCCAGCTCTCGACCTTCCGCGTCGTGCTGCCCGGCAACGCCTACGACCCGCCGGCCCAGGTGGCCTTCTACGATCGCCTGCTGGGCGAGCTGCGGGCGATTCCCGGCGTCACGTCGGCGGCACTGACGTCCGGCCTGCCGCCGCTCCGATCCGTGGACGCGAACGACACGGACTTCGAGCACATTCCCAACAACCGGCCCCCCGGAACCCAGCCGGCCGAGAACGTGGACTTCTGGCAGGGCATCTCGCTGGACTACGTGGACACGATGGGGATTCCGGTGGTCGAGGGCCGCGGGTTCGAGCGGCCGGATCTCCAGGGTCCGCCCGTCGCGCTCGTCAACGAAACGCTGGCGCGGCGGTTCTTCGAGGACCGCAGCCCGATCGGCGCCCACGTGAAGCCGGGGTTCGGCGACGGCACGCCGTGGCTCACGATCGTCGGGGTCCTCAAGGACGTCAAGCAGGGCGGCGTGGACTCGGGCGCCGGCACGCAGCTGTTCCTGCTCAACGACCAGCTGCCGCGCGTCGCGGGCTTCTCGTACTCCCAGATGAACGTGGTCGTGCGGTCGCCGCTGCCGCTCGACGCGCTGGCGCCACAGTTCCGTCGCATCATGCACGGCCTGGATGCGGCGCTGCCGATCGTCAACATGCGGACGATGGACGAGGTCGTCGGCGAATCGGTCGCGCGGCCCCGGTTTCTGACGCTGCTGCTCGGCGTCCTGGCGGCCCTCGCGCTGGCGCTCGCCGCGGTCGGGACCTACGGCATCCTGTCCTACCTGGTGACGGAGCGGCGGAAGGAGATCGGGATCCGGATGGCGCTCGGCGCGGACCGCCGGCAGGTGCTGGGCCTCGTGCTGGGGCGCGGGCTGCTGCTCTCGGGGCTCGGCCTGGCCGCCGGGCTCGTCGGCGCCACGGCGCTCACGCGCGTGCTCGCGAACCTGCTGTTCAACGTCACGCCGACCGATCCGGTCACGCTCGGCGCCGTCACGGTCGTCATCGCCGCCGTGGCGCTCGTCGCCTGCGTCATCCCGGCGTTCCGGGCCACGCGGGTGAACCCGATCGCGGTGCTGCGGAACGGCTGAGGCCGGCGGGGATGACGGGCGCGCGGCTCAGCGGCCGCGACCGCCGCCCCCTCCGCCGCCGCCGAAGCGCGGGTTGACGACGTTGTTGAAGATCGAGCCGAAGCTGTAGGAGATCCCGAACGACACGTCGAACTGATAGCCGCTCTGCAGCTGCCGGAGCCGCAGCAGGACCTCCTCGGGCGACGCGTCGCGCCGCGGCAGCGACAGCTGGTCGCGGATGCGCGACGCGCTGCCGTCGAAGTTGAGCGTCAGCCCGCGCGCGATCCGCAGGTTGATCTGCCCGTTGACCTCGATCCGGTACTTGCCGAAGTCGTGCAGGTACTGCGAGAACTCGGCGCCGGCGCGCAGGGATCCCCAGGGCTGGCGCTGGTCGAGCCGGACGGACGTCTGGTGCCGGTAGAGCGTTTCCTGGAGTTTGTCGAAGACGGTGATCTCGTTGTACCGGACGTGCTCGACGCCGACCTCGTACTGCACCGTGAGCTGGCGGCTGGCGTAGTCGCGGTACGGGAAGACACTGAACTCGACGGTCGGCGCGGTGCGCGCCGCGAACTCGCGGTTGCCGAACGTGGACGACTCGATGCGGCCGTCGAGACCGACCGACCAGTGCGGTCCCAGCCCGCGCGCGATGAACCAGTCGAAGCTGCTGTCGCGGCGCCGGCTCTCGAACGGCTCGTCCTCGTCGAGGTCGAAGCGCTCGACGCGACGGTTGATGCGGCTGCCGAAGCTGATCTTCCAGGCCTGGGTCACCCGGTCCGCGCTGCCGTTGAGCTGCCAGCTCCGCTCGCGGCTGGTCTCCTGCGCTTCGTAGGATCCGTTGGCGCGCACGCTGAACACCCACAGGTTCCAGGGATCGTCGATGGGCCCGGTCGCCGGGGCCGGCACGGACTCGTCGATCGACACCTGCAGGTCGATGTCGGCCGGCAGCCCGACGTGCGAGAGATAGTCGAGCAGGCCGACCTGGACGACGCGCAGCACTTCGCGGCGGCGCACGTCCTCCGCCTCGCCGGGCAGCGTGAGCGCGCGGTGCTCGTGGTCGATGCCGTCGAACCGCCCGCGGCCGATGAACCGCAGCGTCACCTCGCGGCCGCCGCCGCCGGTGTTCCGGCTGCTCGAGAGCAGCGTCAGGTCGGCATCCTGGGGCTGGCGGACGAAGTCCACCCAGTCGATCTCGTCGCGCAGGTAGGTCTGGAAGCAGTCGAAGCAGTCGAGGTAGACGCGGATACGGCCCTGCGCGGCCGCGCCGGCCGGCGCCGCGCCCTCGGGCGCGGCGGGCGTCTGGGCGGCAGCCGTGCGCCGTGCCACCGCGGCGGCAGCTGGACGCGCCGCCAGCGCGCCGAGCAGCACGGCGGCCAGGACGACGGTCGCCACCCGCAGCGCGACGACGGAACCGGAGGTGACGCTCGACGGGGCCGGGGACAGACGAGACATGTCTCCCAGATGTACCGCACCGACGATGAAGCGCCGATGAAGGGCGCCTTCATCGGTTCTTCATGCCCCCCCACGCTACAATGGCCCGCATACGCGCGAGTCACGAATGCTGCGACTTCCGACCACGGCCGTCGTGACGTGGCTGGCCGCCGGCGTGCTCGTCGTCGGCCAGCGCGACGCGACCCAGACGTTCGACGCGATGCCCGCCGGCGCGCCGCCGCCGGGCTTCACCTTCGCGGCGATGCGCCAGGCGTCCGCCGGGCAGTGGACCGTCCACCGCGCCGGCGGCCACGGCTGGCTGACGCACGCGGCCGATCCCGACAGCCACGGCTTCGCGATGGCGATCGCCCCGGTGGATCCGCGCCGCGACGTCGTCGCCGCGGTGCGCCTGCGCCTGCACGGCGGCGCGCGCGCCGGCGGGCTCGTCTGGCGCTACGTGGACGCACGCCACTACTACGCCGCGCTCCTCGACCTGCGGCGCGGCGAGATCTCGATGTACCGCGTCAGCGACGGCAACCGCATCAAGCTCGAATTCGAGGACGACCTCGAGCTGGATCCCGACGCCTGGCACGGCCTGAAGGCCGTCCACGTCGACGACTTCGTGTACGTCACGCTCGACGGCATCCGCGTCTTCGAGGACCACGTCCGGCGCCCCGACCGCACCGGTCCCGGCGCGGCGGGCGTCCTCGCCACGGGCGACTCCGAGGTCTCGTTCGACGACCTGCGCGTGGAGGCGCCGCACGCGCGGCAGTGACCAGCCGATGCGGATCCTGCTGGTCGAGGACGAACCGGACCTGGCCGGCACGCTGAGCCGCACGCTCGAGGAGGCGCACTTCGCGGTGGACGTGGCGCCGGACGGCGACGAGGGGCTCTTCCGCGCGCGCGAGATCGACTACGGCGCGATCGTGCTCGACGTCATGCTGCCCGGCCGCGACGGCTGGGCCGTGCTCGAGGCACTCCGTCGAGACGGCCGGGTGACGCCGGTGCTGCTGCTCACCGCGCGCGACGCCGTCAGCGACCGCGTCCGGGGCCTCAACCTGGGCGCCGACGACTACCTCACCAAGCCGTTTGCCGTCGAGGAGCTGGTCGCCCGGCTGCGCGCGCTCGAGCGCCGCGCCGCGGGCCAGCCGACGCCGGAGGTCACCGTGCGCGACGTCCGCATCGACGTGGCCGGCCGGCGCGTCTTCCGCGCGGGCCGCGAGGTGGACCTGACCGGCCGCGAGTTCGCCATCCTCGCGCTGCTCGCGCACCGCCGCGGCCGGGTCGTCAGCCGCACGACGATTGCCGGCCAGATCTATGACGACCGCAGCGAGGTGATCTCGAACGCGATCGACGTCCACGTGGCCGCGCTCCGCCGCAAGCTCGGTGCCGGGCTGATCGAGACCCGGCGCGGGCTGGGCTACCTGATCGATGCGTGACTCCCTCCGCGCGCGCCTGCTGCTCTGGTACTCGGCCATCCTCGCGCTGGTCATCGTCTCGTTCGCCGCGGCGGCGGGCTACCTCGTCTGGCGCGCGCGCGTCGCGACGCTCGACGCCGAGCTGGCCGCGCGCGCCGACGCGCTCGCCGCGGCGCTCGAGCCGGCCACCGCGGGCACGTTCGACTTCGCGCCCCCGCCCGCCCCGCCCGGCACCCCGATCGACCACGTCGTGTGGACGGCCGACGGCACGCTCATCGACCAGACGGATCCCTCGCTCGCGCCGCCCCTGCCGGCGGCGCCCGGGCCCCGCACGCGGGCCGGCCGGCGCGAGGTCGCCGTGCGCACGACGTCCGGCGCGTGGATCCTGACCGGACGCTCGCTCGCGCCGGTCCGCGCCGAGCTGCTGTCGCTCGCCGGGACCTTCGCGCTGGTGGGCGGCGCGGCCCTCGCGCTGTCCCTGGTGGGCGGCTGGTGGTGGGTCGGCCGCGCGCTGGCGCCGATCGATCGCATCAGCCGCACCGCGCGGTCGATGCGCGACGGCGACTTCTCGGCACGCATCCCGGTCGAGCACGTCGAGACCGAACTCGGCCAGGTGGCCAGCGCGCTCAACGACGCGTTCGATCGGCTGCACGAGACGCTCGAACGGCAGCGCCGCTTCGCCGCCGACGCCTCGCACGAGCTCCGCACGCCGCTGACCACGCTCTCGACCGAGCTCCAGTGGGCCCGGGCGCGCGACCGGTCGCCCGACGACTACCGCCGGTCGCTCGACACCTGCGCGCGCGCCTCCGCCCGGATGGAGGGCGTCGTCCTGAAGCTGCTCGCCCTGGCCCGCGCCGAGGCCGGCGCCGACGACGACCGCCGGCAGCCCGTCCGGCTCGACCAGATCGTCCGCGCCGCGGCCGGCCAGGTCGAGCGGCTCGCCGCCGGCCAGCAGGTCGCGCTCGACGTGCAGACCGAGTTCGTCGAGGTGACCGGCGACCCGGATCGCCTGCTGGAGGCCGTCGGCAACGTCGTCCTCAACGCCGTGCAGTACACGCGGTCGGGCGGACGCGTGGACGTCGCGGTCGCCCGCGAGGGGCCCGAGGCGATCGTGCGCGTGCGCGACACCGGCCCCGGCATCGCGCCGGCCGACCTGCCGCGCGTGTTCGACCCGTTCGTCCGCGCCGATCCCGCGCGGAGCCGTGCCGCCGGCGGCAGCGGCCTGGGCCTCGCCGTCACCCGCGCCATCCTGCAGCGGCACGGCGGCCGGATCTCGGGCGAGAGCGCGCTCGGCCGGGGCACGACGATGACGATGCGGATCCCGGCTACTGCCAGAACCCGGTGACGTGCGCGATGCGCCCGTCGGCGTCGAGGCGGAAGAGATCCGTCCCCTGCCCCGCCGAGGTGCCGTCGGCCTTCACGGCCGACCAGTCGGTCAGCACCCAGCCGAGCACGTGCCGGACCTCGCCGCGCCGTCCGAGCGTGAGCCCGGGCATGAACCGCCGGGCCGCCTCGACGTGCGCCGCGAGCTCGCTCACGCCGTCCACGAACCCGAAGCGGTCCCGGAACGACACGGCCGGCGCGCACGTCGCCTCGAGCGTGGCCAGCCGCGCCGACGCGTCCGGCTCGTTCCAGGCCGTGAACCACCGGTCGATCGTCGCCGCCGCGCCCGCGTGCTGGCGGTCGGCCACGACGTTGCCGAAGCGCGCGAGCTGGTACCGCCAGCCCTGGACGAACTCGTCGCGCACGCCCGCCTCGGCGAACTCGTGCCGCAGCGTCAGCTCGGTGCCCTGCGGCACGGCGGTCAGCCGGATCGAGACCCGCGACCCGCCGGGCGGGATCGGCTGGCCGGTCACGAACCCGAACGAGAACGTCATCCGCGCGGGCGCCTCCACGTCGATGACCTCGCCCGACGCCTCCACGCCGTTCGGGTACCGGATGTACACGGCGCCGCCGGGCGTCGGATCGATCGACGACCCGTCCCCCCACCACGACGCCCAGAGGCGGGAATCGGTGAAGAACGCGAAGACGGTGTCGCGCGGGGCGTGGATCAGGATGGTGCGGTCGAGGTGATGGCTGAGGTCGGTCATTGCGGTCTCCGTCGCGGGGTGGCGGGGCGTCGCCCGGGCCGGGGCCCGCGACGCGCCGCGTGCAGTTCGGCCTGGACCTTGAGGCGCCCGAGCGCGTCGTCCCAGAACCGCTCGAGTTCGCCGGCGAGCGGGCCGAGCGCCGCCGGCCGGGCGCGGTAGTAGCGCCGACGTCCCTCGGCGCGGCAGGCGACGAGGCCGGCGTCGGCGAGCGCGCGCAGGTGCTGCGACACGGCGCCGAACGTGACGTCGGGCATCGCGTCGTGGATGCCGCCGGCCGGCCGCTCCTCGCGCCAGACGAGGCGCAGGATCTCGCGGCGTCGCGGCGAGGCGAGGGTGGCGAGAACGGCCGGCTGCAGCACGGCAATTATTTTAGATATAACTAAACTATTGTCAAGGCGGCGCCCCGGCCCGGGCGGGCGCGCGGCTACCGCTTCAGGTTGATCGGGAACGCCGGGTTGTTGGCGACCGAGAAGAACGGCCGCGACGCCCGCCCGCCGCGCGCGCCGCCGCCGGGATGAAAGGCGACGCCGAGGTACGCGTCCACGGTGCCCGTGGCGGCCGGCGTGATGAAGTTCGCCGCGCCGACGATCGCGAACCGATCGTCGAGCGGCAGGTGCACGCCGGCGCCGTAGACGAACACGGGCGCGCTCCGCGTGTCGTCCTCGAAGACGAGCACGACGTTGTCGTGCCCCTCGGCCCAGCCGGCCCAGACCGTGGTCTCGCCGCCCGTCGGCCAGGTGCGGCGCGCGTAGCCCACCGCCTGGGCGATCGGATCCAGCCGCACCGGCGTGTCGAGCGCCACGGCATCGGCGCCGCGCACGCCGGCCGAGACCCAGCCGCCGATCTCGTCCGACTCCGACACGCCGATGCCGACCTGCGCGCGCACCTGGTCCAGGTTCGACGTGTCGTAGTACGCCTGGCGCAGGTGATCCCACGCCGCCGACCACGAGACGCGCCCGCGCCGCTGGAAGACGCCGGCGGTGACGAACAGCTGGGTCCGTCGGCTCGGCCCGCCGATCTGGTCGAGCACGTGCACCGCCGCGTCCGAGAGGTTGAGCCCGATGCCCGCCTGAATCCCGAGGCCGCCGGCCGTGCGGCGCCGCCACCAGTCGGCCGAGAGCCGCAGCCCCATGTGCGCGTTCACCCCGAGATCCTGCGGCTGCTTCGATCCGTCGGGCCCCGCGAACAGCTCCACTCCCGACGGTTTCGCCATGGCACCCTGCCCCGCCGCCGTGCCCGGCCACGCGCCGAGCAGGACGCCGAACAGGACGAGGCCCGGCCGGCGCATGCCTCGGCGCGCGGGCGACGCGGCCGACGCGGAACGCGCCGGCGGCTCATCGGACGACACTGACCGGCACACGCGGACACGCGCGAACTCGAGCACGAGATGCCTCCTCGGGACGATGAAGGACGAAGAACGACGATCGATCGCGGACGACACGTCAGGCCGCCTGCGAGTAGTCCTCGGCCAGGGACTCGACCAGCCGCGCCGCCGGCAGGGCGACCGCCAGGTCGACGGGCGCCGACCGCAGCAGGTCCTCCAGAGCCTCGTAGCAGCGGGGATCGATGCCGCGCGACACCTCGCGGCTCATGATGTCGAGCACCTGTTCCGGCTCGAGTCCCGCGCGGTACGGCCGCGACATGCGGAGGGCGTCGCAGATGTCGGCCGTGCAGAGCACGCGCTGCGCCATCGAGAGGCGATCCGCGGTCAGGCCGCGGTGATAGCCGCGGCCGTCGAGCCGCTCGTGGTGCGAGGCGGCGAGCTCGACGATCGGCTGGAAGCACGGCACGCGGTCGAGGATGGCCGCGGTCTCGACCGGATGATGGCGCATGAGCCGGAACTCCTCGTCGGTCAGCCGGCCGGGCTTGTCGAGGATCAGGCTCGACACGCCGAGCTTGCCCAGGTCGTGCAGCAGGCCCGCGCGGTACAGGTCGCGGAGCATCACGTCGTCGAATCCCAGGCGCTGCCCGAGGCCGACGGCGATCGCGGCCACGCCGTTCGAGTGCCGGAAGGTCCACGGCGACTTCGCGTCGATCACCTGCGCGAACGCGACGGCGGTCCGATCCAGGCGCTCGTCGTCGGCGGGCGCGTCGGCGGCGCCGAGGTCGAGGTCACGGAGCAGGGCCATCGGCGTGCGGCCCGAGAGGCGCTCCCAGAAGGCCGTGTCGTGACGCGTCGCCTGCAGCGCGTCGACCAGCGACGGATCGAACCAGCGCCCGCGCCGGTCGGTGGCCATCGTGAACATCGCCTCGGGGCCCCAGGTCGAGCCGAACACCTCGGCCGTCTGGGCCAGGTTGAGGATCCGCGCGAGCGGCGGGATGGCCTCCCCGGCCAGGCGGTACGGCTGGCCCTGGCCGTTCCAGTGCTCGTCGAGCGCGCGGATCGCGGCGGCCGTGTCGGTCGAGAACCCGAGCATCGTCGCGATGTCGGCGCCGCGCTCGCAGCGGGTCCGGACGACCTCGCGCGCGCCGGCCGGGCCGCGCGCGAAGACGGCCAGCGCCCGCCAGACGCGCTTCAGCCAGAAGCGACCGGGAGCGACGTTGCGGCTGACGAACCGGAACGACTGCAGCGCGACGGGCCAGTCGATCAGCTTCAGATTGGACTTGAGGTCGTGGTCGGAAGCGCCGAAGAGCGCCGAGAACCGCGCGGCGTTGCTCGAGCAGCCCAGGTCCTTCATCAGGAGCGCGTGCACGAGCGACTCGCGGCGCGCCGGATCCAGGCCGATGACGTCCGCGAGCCGCAGGCCGATGACGGCGCTGCGCACCGAATGGCCCGGGCGCTGCCCTTCGGTGAGGTCCAGGGCGTACGACAGGCCGGCGAGGACGTCCGCGTAGGAGACGCGCGTGCCGGCGCGCGCGGTCCCGCTCACGCGGTCGAGCCCAGCTGGTGCAGGTCGTGGGCCCAGCGCAGCGCGTCCGAATGCGCGCTCCGCAGGGCATCCGGGTTGACGCCGATCCCGGCCGCGGTCTCGATCGCGTCGGCCCAGTCGCCCGTCTCGCAGGCCGTCACGACCTCGAGCCGCAGGCGATGGGCGTTCGGCTCGCCGAGCAGCGCCTCCCGCACGTCGGTCGCCAGCGGCAGCTCGGCGATCGCCTCGGTCATCGGCACGCCGAGCATCGCGTCGAGCAGGGAACACATCCCGACGAAGAAGCCCTGTGCCGATTCCTCGGGGCTGCTGGTACCGAGCAGTTCGCACGCCCGGGCCCGGACGGTGGACATCACCACCAGCTCGGATTCCAGTCCGCCGCCGAGGCTGGACAGCGCCCAGAGCGACGCCCACCGGCGAATCGTGTCGCGCCCCAGGAGCATGAGCGCCTGGCGGATCGACTCGATCGTCCGCCGCTGGGCGAACGCCGCGCTGTTGACGGTGCGCAGCACGCGATAGGTCAGCGTGACGTCGTGCTTGATCAGATCCTCGAGGTCCGAGACGCTGATGTCCGGCTTGTTGAGCGCCTGGAGCAGCCGCAGGTTCCCCACCTGCTGCGCCGGCATCGTCCGCGCCGACTGCAGGACGGGCTTGCCGAAGAAGTAGCCCTGGAACAGGTCGAACCGCTCGTCGCCGGCCTGCTCGAAGGTTTCCATGCGGTCCACGCCGGCGGCGATGATCTTCGGACCGCGGGCGCCGCGCCCGGCGACGATGGCGGCACGGGCCTCCCGGTCGAGGGCCGGGAAGTTCACCTTGAGGTACGTCGCGAGCGGCACGAGATCGCGCGTCCACGCGTTCAGCACGAAGTCGTCGATGGCCAGCTCGAACCCCTCGCGCTTGAAGTGCCGACAGGCGTTCAGGATCTCGGTGTCGGCCTCGATGTCGGCGGCGAGCAGCAGGACGGCCCGGTCGGGGGGCAGCACCTCGGGCACGCCCTCCAGGAGCAGGCGGCGGCTCACCGGGACCATCGCCTTGTGGCCGTTGGTCAGCGCGTCGAGTCCCACCCCCAGCACGGCGTCCCCCACGACCCGGGCGGTCGCGAAGTCCGGCGACGCGGACCGGCTGTCGGGTTGCAGGGGCCTGAACGCCAGCTCGTAGGCCAGCGTGGCGCGGTTAGCATCGAGAATCGGAAGACGGGCGACGAACGCCTGGTTCGTCGCGGCGCCGCCGGCGGCATCGAGAGCGGAGGGAGTCGAAGTCATGTCAGGCTCGAGGACTCGGCGACACCGCGGCAGCGGAGCCGGACCTCACAGCCTTCGAATCGGCAGGAACCGTCAGAACTTCAGGGTTGGCCGGCGCGGGGTCGGCCGGTCGTCACGGGCGTCGCAGGGAACGGGCCCGTCGACGCGGGCCGGTGCGCGGCCCTTCGTCAGCGAAGGGTGACGACGGCGGCGACGACGAGCAGGGCGCCCGCGAGGGAAATCGCCATCGCCCGCACGATCAGGCCGGTCAGCAGGGCCGACAGGTGGCAGGGACGCGTGTCCATCGCGTCGGTCAGGCCGGCCTCGGGTCGGGCATCGTGGCTCACATCATTACTTAAGAGCAAAGCCGGTACCAGCGGGAAATCGGGCGTCAAGTGCCGACCCGCACGCCAGACCGTGTAGGAAGGTTGCGGCCCACGTCATCCACGTACGAAAAAGCTACGCGACCTTCAGACTTGACGCGCCGCGCGCACCGTGCGACGGTGTGCGCAATCACGCCAGCCCGGAGGACCCCCGATGACCCCCAAGGACCAGGACCCGCCGAAGATCAGCCCCGTTGACGGCGTGTCCAGACGCCAGTTCGTCGGCACGGTTGCCGGCGCCGCCGCTTCCTTCATGATCGTCCCGCGCCATGTGCTCGGCCGCGGGCTCCAGGCCCCGAGCGACCGGCTGAACATCGCCGTCGTCGGCCTGAACGGCATGGGCGGGAGCAACGCCCAGGCCGTGATGAGCGAGAACATCGTCGCGCTGTGCGACTGCGATTTCGGCCTCCTGGACGGCCGAATCAAGCGCTGGCAGGACTCGGTCAACCCGCCGCCGGCCGCGGGGGGTGGCCGTCAGGGTGGTGGTGGCGGACGGGGTGGCGGACGCGGCGGCGGCCGCCAGGGTGGCGCCGCCCGGCCCGAGCCGGTCTGGCAGGACTTCGGCCCGTCGAAGGCCCAGCAGGCCGCCGACGCGAAGTGGGCCCAGACGCCGGGCAACGAGCTGCTGCGCGGGTTCGTCGAGACGCAGCTGCCGAAGGTCCAGAAGCACAAGGACTACCGGCGGATGCTCGAGACCCAGCGCGACATCGACGCGGTGATCGTCGCGACGCCGGACCACATGCACGCGATGATCGCCTCGGCCGCGATGGAACTCGGCAAGCACGTCTACGTGCAGAAGCCGATGTGCTGGTCGGTGCAGGAGGCGCGGCACCTGGCGAAGAAGGCGGCCGACAAGAAGCTCGTGACGCAGATGGGCAACCAGGGCCACTCCCAGGACGGCGCCCGGATGGGCCAGGAGTACCTGATGGCGGGCGCCATCGGCGACGTGACCGAGGTCCACGTCTGGACGAATCGGCCGCTCGCCTACTGGCCGCAGGGCATCCCGCGCCCGGCGCCGATCACCGGCGATGCGTCGCGGCTCGGCTGGAACAACAGCGGCGTCACGCGCCGGCTCGCCAACGCGATGACCGGCGACTACCCCGTCCCCGAGGGGCTGAGCTGGGATCTGTTCCTCGGCGCGTCGGCCGACGACGTTCCGTACCACCCGCTCTACCACCCGTTCAACTGGCGCGGCTGGGTGGACTGGGGCCAGGGCGCGCTCGGCGACATGGGGGCGCACCTGATCGACCACCCGGTCTGGGGCCTCAAGCTGGGCCTGCCGTCGGTCATCGAGACCGCCTCGACCCCGTTCAACAACGTGTCGTACCCGAACGCGACGACGACCTACTACGAGTTCCCGTCGCGGGGCGACCTGCCGCCCGTGAAGCTGGTCTGGTACGACGGGGGCCTCACGCCGGAGCGGCCGGAGGAGATGGGCGAGGAGAAGCTGAACGGCGAGGGCGGGATTCTCTACGTCGGGACGAAGGGCAAGCTGATGCAGGAGACGTACGGGCGCCGGCCGCGGCTGCTCCCGGCCGACCGCCACAACAGCTACGGCGCGCCCCCGGAGCGGCTGGCGCGCATCCCGCACGAGAGCCACGAGATGAACTGGGTGAACGCGATCAAGGGCACGGACGAGATCTCGTGCCCGTTCTCGTACGCCGCGCACCTCACCGAGATCATGCTCCTCGGCGTGGCCTCGCTGCGCGCCGGCACGAAGCTCCACTACGACGGGGCGGCGATGCGCGTGACGAACAACGACGACGCGAACCAGTTCCTGACCCGGGTGTACCGGCAGGGCTTCGCGCTCGCCTGATCGCGGCGGCCGGTCACGGGAGCGGAGCGGACGATGGCGAACGGGACGAAGGGGATCTCCAGGCGGGAACTGGGGCGTCTGGTGATCGGCGGCGTGGGCGGCGTCTACGCCGCCTCGCTCGCCGCGCAACAGAAACCGAACTCGACGATCGCGGGGGTCCGGATCGGGGCGCAGAGCTACTCGTTCCGCGGCATGTCGCTGGCGGACACGGTCTCCGCGATGGCGGGCATGGGCCTGAGCTTCTGCGAGTTGTGGCAGGGGCAGGTGGAGACACGGGACGTCATCGGCCCGCCGGCGGCGCTGCCCGCGGACGCGCCGCGGGACCGGCAGCGGGCGGCGCAGCGTGAGGCACTGCGACGCTGGCGTCTGGAGGTGCCGCTGGACCACTTCCGTGACATCCGCCGGATGTTCGACACGGCGGGCGTCACGCTGACGGCCTACAACCTCAGCTTCCAGAACGACTTCACGGACGAGGAGATCGAGCGCGGGTTCGAGATGGCGCGCGCGCTGGGCGTCGACGTCATCACGGCGTCGTCGTCGGTCAGCACGGCGGCGCGGGTCGATCCGTTCGCGCAGAAGGCGGGCATCACGGTCGGGTTCCACAACCATTCGCGGGTCGCGCCCGACGAGTTCGCCTCGCCCGAGAGTTTCGCCGCGGCGCTCGAGGGCCGGTCGAACCGCCTGGCGATCAACCTCGACATCGGCCACTTCACCGGCGCCGGGTTCGACGCGCTCGCGTACCTCACCGCCCACCACGACCGCATCGTCTCGCTGCACCTCAAGGACAAGACGAAGGACGACCGCAACGTGACGTGGGGCGAGGGCGACACGCCCATCGTGGAGGTCCTGCGGACCCTGCGCGATCGGCACTGGGACATCCCGACGAACATCGAGTACGAGTACCGCGGCACGGACGCGGTGACCGAGGTCCGGCGCTGCCTCGACTACTGCCGGCGGGCGCTCGCATGATCGGCCGCGTGTCCCGGCCGCGCGCGTCCATCCACCTCCCTGTCGTCCACCCCGAGGTCCGTCGATGAGCGGCGTGCGCGCGAAGCTCTCCGTGATGATGTTCCTGCAGTACTTCATCTGGGGCTCGTGGTTCGTGACCATGGGCACCTACCTGGGCACGACGCTGGGCTTCTCGGGGTCGCAGGTGGGGCTGGCCTACGGCGCGACGGCCATCGCCGCGCTGGTCTCGCCCTTCTTCATGGGGGTGGTGGCCGACCGGTTCTTCGCGTCGGAACGGCTCCTGGCGCTGCTGCACCTGGGCGGCGCGGCGGTGATGTGGTTCGTCTCGCGGCAGACCGACTGGGCGGCGTTCTACCCGCTGCTCATCGTGTACGCCCTCTTCTACATGCCGACGCTCTCGCTCACGAACTCGGTGGCGTTCCACCACGTCGAGAACCCGGCGCGCGACTTCCCGCTGATCCGCGTGCTCGGCACGCTCGGGTGGATTGCCGCCGGCATGGTCGTGGGCAAGGTGCTGCACGCCGACGCGCTGGCGACGCCGATGGTCCTGGCGGCGGGCGCCTCGGCGCTCATGGGCGTCTTCTCGCTGACCCTGCCGCACACGCCGCCCAAGGCCGCCGGCGCGCCGTTCTCGGTCCGCGACGCGCTCGGGCTCGACGCGCTCCAGCTGCTGCGCCGGCCCGGGTTCGCCGTCTTCGTCGCCGGCTCGTTCGTGCTGTGCATCCCGCTGCAGTTCTACTACGCGTTCGCCAACCCGTTCCTGAACGAGATCGGCGCACCGGACCCGGCCTTCATCCAGACGTTCGGCCAGGTCAGCGAGGTGCTGTTCATGTTCCTGCTGCCGCTGGCGCTCGCGCGGTTCGGCATCAAGTGGATCATGCTCGGCGGCATGGCGGCCTGGGCGCTGCGCTACCTGGCGTTCGGCTACGGCGACGCCGGCGCGGGGATGTGGCTCCTGTACGTCGGCATCCTGCTCCACGGCATCTGCTACGACTTCTTCTTCGTGAGCGGGCAGATCTACACGGACCAGCAGGCCGGCGAGACCATCCGGGCCGCGGCGCAGGGCCTGCTGAACTTCGTCACCAACGGCGTCGGCTACTTCATGGGCGCGCTGGCGTCGGGCCGGGTCGTCGACCTCTACGTCCGGGCGGACGGCAGCCACGACTGGCGATCGATCTGGTTCGTGCCGGCCGTGGGCGCGGCCATCATCTTCGTGCTGTTCGCGCTGAGCTTCCGGCCGCCGCGCACGGCCGCCACTCAGGCCCGGACGGCCTGACCGCGCGCGGGGCCTGGACTCGTCCCCCTCGATCAGCCCGTCGTGAGGCGCCGCGCCCAGATGTTGCGGAATCGCACCGGGCTGCCGTGGTCCTGCAGCATCAGCGGCAGCGCGCCGGCGTGCGGCGTGTAGGTGCCGACCACGCGGTGCGCCGTGGCGCCGATGAGCGGCACGTCGTGCTGGACGAGCACGCCGTTGTGCAGCACGGTGGCGCGCGCCGGTGACGTCACCGACCCGTCGGCGCCGAAGCGCGGCGCGATGAAGACGATGTCGTAGGTCTGCCACGCGCCGGGCGGCCGCGACGCGTTGACGAGGGGCGGCATCTGCCCGTAGATCGCCCCGGCCTGCCCGTCGGGATACGTCGGGTTCCCGTAGCTGTCGAGCACCTGGATCTCGTACCGCTGCATCAGGAAGACGCCGCTGTTGCCGCGGCCCTGGCCGTCGCCCGCGACCTCGGCCGGCGTCGCCCACTCGACGTGGAGCTGGACGTCGCCGAACGTGTCGGTCGTCGCGATGTTGCCCGTGCCGGCGGCGACGACGAGGGCGCCGTTCTCGACCCGCCAGCCGGCGGGGCCGACCTCGCGCCACTGGCCGGGCGTCGGGCTCTCGACGCGGCGAAAGTGGTCGAGGGTCGTGCCGTCGAAGAGCACGACCGCGTCCGAGGGCGCCGGGACGGCCGCGCCGGCCGGCGGCGGCGTGACCACCGTGGGTTGCGGCCGCGTGCCGTCATGGACGCGCCACTTGCCGCCCGGCAGGAACGGCGTGTCGTCGTAGCCGAGATTCTGTTGCGCGGCCACAGTCACCCCCGCGAGCAGGAGGGTGACGAGCACGCGTGGGGTCAGGTCTTGCATCGCAGCCTCCTCACTCAACCGATAACGATTTCGTCATGACGATTCTGTCATCGTCAGCCCGCCGAGGCTGCGATCCAAGACCTGACCCCATCACGCCCAGTAGGCCGTGCCGGCGGGCTCGGCGATCACCAGCGACCGCAGGAAGGCCACGGCTTTGCGCAGGCCCTCACCCGGGGACAGCAGGCTGTCCTCGTGCTCGACGCTGATCACGTGGTCGTACCCGACCATCCGCAGCGCGCTGACGATGTCCTTCCAGACCAGCGCGTCATGCCCGAAGCCGACCGTGCGGAAGATCCAGGCGCGGTGGACCTCGTCGGTATAGGGCTTGCCGTCGAGCACGCCGTTCAGCCGCGTGTTCCGGTCGTCCACGCGGCAGTCCTTCGCGTGCACGTGGTAGACCGCGTCGCCCAGGGCGCGGATGGCCACGACCGGGTCGATGCCCTGCCAGAACATGTGACTCGGATCGAAGTTGCAGCCGATCACTCCCGGCGCGAGGTCCCGCAGCCGGAGCATCGTCTCCGGGTTGTACACGACGAAATTCGGGTGCATCTCGATGGCGACGCGCACGCCCGCGCGGCGGCAGACCTTCGCGGTGTCCCGCCAGTACGGCGTCACGCGGTCCTTCCACTGCCAGGCCAGCATCCGCGCGAACTCCGGCGGCCAGGGCGCCACGACCCAGTTCGGCTGCGTCGCCTTCGCGTCGCCGGGCGGGCACCCGCTGAAGGTGATCACGGAGGCCACGTCGAGGCGCTTCGCCAGCTCGACGGTCCGGAGAAACGCCTCGTGATGCGCCCGCGCGATCCGCCGATCGGGATGCAGCGGGTTCCCGTGGCAGCTGAGCGCGCTGATCTCCAGGCCGCGCCGCGTGACCGCCTCCCGGAACGCGCGGAGCTTCCGGTCGCTCGCGAGCAGCGCGGCCGGGCGGCAGTGTGCGTCGCCGGGATAGGCTCCCGTCCCGATCTCGACCGCCTCGACCCCCAGCTCGACGAGCGCATCCAGCATCGGCTCGAACGGCCGATCCGACAGCAGCACGGAAAACACGCCGACCTTCATCGATCCTCCTTCACCGCCCGCCCATCCGCCCGGCCATGGCCACCCGATGGCCCCCGACACCGGACCGGCGGCGGCCCGCGCACACCGTCGTGGCGGCCGCTCGTTCCGACAGGCGGCTCACGCCGACAGGCCGCTCACCCCGACAGGCGGCTCACGCCGACAGGTCACTCACGCCGACGGGCCGCTCACGCCGACAGGCGGCTCACGCCCACAGGGCCTTGCTCACGCCGACGCCACGTTCACCCATCGCCGCGTGCGCGCCGCGCGCTCGATCGCGTCCATCACGAGCTGGTTGCGCAGCCCGTCCACGAAACTGGGTTCCGGCACCCGATCGTCGGCGACCGCCTCGAGCAGGTCGTAGACGGTGTGCGTGAACGTGTGCTCGTAGCCGATGATGTGCCCCGGCGGCCACCACGCCTTGATGTACGGGTGCCCCGCCTCGGTGACCAGGATCGTCCGGAAGCCCCGGAGCCCCTTCCGGTCCGACTCGAGGTACAGGTCGAGCTCGTTCATCCGCTCCAGGTCGAATGCGAGGCTGCCCCTGCTGCCGTTGATCTCGAACCGGTTGAAGTTCTTCCGGCCGGGCGCGAGACGCGTCGCCTCGATCGTCCCCATCGCGCCCCCGGCGAACCGCACGAGCGCGGTCGCCGCGTCGTCGACGGTCACCCGTCCCTTCCGGCCCGATCGTCCGGGCAGCGGACGCTCGCGGATGAACGTCCGGAGGTCGCCGGCCACCTCGGCGATTTCGCCGACGAGGAATCGCGCCAGGTCGATCACGTGCGCGCCGATGTCGCCGAGCGCGCCGGACCCGGCCTGCTTCCGGTCGAAGCGCCACAGCAACGGCAGCGCCGGGTCGGTGATCCAGTCCTGGAGGTACGTGCCGCGGAAGTGCCGGACGTCGCCGATCTGTCCGTCGGCGATCAGCCGCGCCGCGAGCATGACCGCCGGCACGCGCCGGTAGTTGTGGCAGACCATGTGGACGACGCGCGCCTTGCGCACGGCCGCGAGCATCCGCCGCGCCTCGTCCACCGAGTTGGCGAGCGGTTTCTCGCAGAAGACCACCTTGCCGGCCCGCGCGGCCGCCATCGCGATGGGCGCGTGCAGGTGCCCCGGCGTGCTGATGTCGACGATGTCGATGTCGTCGCGCGCGACGACGGCCTCCCAGTCGGTGGCCGCGTCCTCCCAGCCCAGCTCGCGCGCCGCCGCCTGCACCTTCGATCGCGTCCGGCCGCAGAGCACCTTCAGGCGCGGCGTCAGGCGTGGCGCCATGAACGGCGTCACCTGGCGCCAGGCGTTGCTGTGCGCGCGGCCCATGAACGCGTAGCCGATCAGCGCGACGTTGACCTCGGACATGTCGGGCATTCTACGCCCGCCCGACGGCCGGTCCGCCGCCCTCGCGGCCCCGGGCGACGAGTGCGCCCACGTAGGCGGCCGCGACGATGACGAGCAGGAGCCGGAAGCCCGTCACGAGCGACAGGTACTCGGCCGCGCCGCCCGCCATCGCACCGAGCAGGTTCGCGGCAAAGTCCGGCGGCAGCGACGGCGACCGCTTCACCGCCGACCCGAACAGCAGGCCGGCGCAGAAGATCGGGCTGAACCCGAGCAGCGCGAAGACCGCCGACTCCGTCAGGCGGCTCTCGAACGTGAGGCTGCCCACCGGCCAGGCCGCATTGGCCGCGAGGAGCCCCAGGAGCACGCCGCCCACGAGCCACGGGCGACGGATCTCGACGACGCTCACGACGAGCGTCGCGGCCAGCGCCATGATGAGCACCGCGACGATGGCCAGGGAGGCGACGACCCACGTCGCGCCCCAGAGCAGCGAGAACTGGGTGATCGCGCGCGTCTCGAGGAGCATGAAGCCCGCGCCGAGCAGGAAGAACTGCCACGACCACCGGCCCGGCTGCCCTCGTCGGACCAGCCCGACGAGCAACGCCGAGATCCCCACGACGAAGACCATCAGGACCGCGTAGTGCGCCGGCAGGCCCGGTGCGCGCAGGTACAGGAACGGCCAGTCGTCGGTCGCCGGTATCACCGACGGATCGCGGTGATACTGGATGGCCGGCGCCGGGTCGTGCGACTGGCCGAACGCCGTCACGCGGTCGGGGACGACCGGGTCGTGATCGAGCGTGTGGAGCCGCGGCCCGGCCAGCATCACCCCCAGGTACGACCGCGCCGCATGCACGTGCACGCGCGGCTCCTCCCCGAAGGCCCGCGCCGCGGAGTTCGCCAGCCGATCGACGAGCCACGGCTCGCGGAAGTAGTTGTAGACGACCAGCAGGCCGTCCGGCTTGAGCCGGTCACGCACCGCGCGGAATGACTCCTCGGTGAACATGTAGCTCTCGAGGCGCACGCCGGAAAAGCCGGACTGCAGCGTGAGCGAGTCGATCAGCGCGAAGACGACGAGGTCGTACTTCTTCTCCGTGGTCCGCAGGAAATGCCGGGCATCGTCGTTGACGACGGTCACGCGCGGGTCGTCGTACGGGTGGTCCGGGTGGTACTGCCGCCCGACGCGAATGATGCCGGGATCGATCTCCACGGCGTCGACCCTGGCCACGCCGTGCTGCAGGGCGGCGGCGACGTCGGTCCCGGACCCCGCGCCGAGCACGAGCACGTCCTGGAAGGTGTCGCCGAAGACCATGTACGGCCACTGGTAGAAGTATTCCTTCTGCGCGACGGGCGCGGCCGACTGGTGGAAGATGTTGTTGACCGAGATCACCGTCTCGGGCCCGTTGTGATCGACGGTGATGCGGTAGTAGGGCGACCAGATCTCGCCGCGGCCGAGCACGTGCGCCACACCGACGGTCGCGACGAGGCCGGACGCCGCCACCAGCGTGGCGAGACCGACGCCGGGCCGTCGGGCGCCGCGCCGCGCGGGCGAGACACCGGGCGGTGCCGCGGTCTGCGGCGCGGGCGCCGCATCGGGCGCGAGGAGCAGCGGCACGGCAGCGAGCGCGGCGACGCCGAACCACGTGGCGGGCGGCCACTCGGACCAGGACAGCAGGGCGAACGTCACGACGCCGCCGAGACTGCCGGCGATGTTCGCGACGTAGGCCGGCAGCGCCCGCAGCGTCGCCATCTCCCGGCCCATCTGCTGCGCGACCATCGTGAACACCGCCACCACGGCCAGAAAGATCGCGGGCAGCAGGACCGAGGACTCGACGAGCGTCACGCGTTCGCTGGTGCCGCTCGTGAAGTAGATGCTGCCGACGGTCGGCACGCCGACCTCGAGCCGCAGCAGGTAGACGCCGACCATCAGGCCCAGCTGCACGAGCGGGAACCAGGCGAAGAGCCGGCGGCGCGACGCGGCGAGCAGGCACCCGAGGCCGATGCCGAGGAAGGCGCCGAGCAGGATGACGTTGGAGAAGTAGGCCAGCAGGCGGACGTAGGCCGGCAGCCAGCGGATCAGCGCGACCTCGAGGAAGAGGACGAGGAACGACGCGAGGGCGGTGCGCGCGAACCGCACGCGTGTTACTCGCGTCCCGTCGGCAGCCCCAGCCGCGTGAGCACCTCGTCCGGACAGCCCCGCCACTCGCGCACCTGGACGTTGCCGAGGTAGCCCAGGTCGTCGATGCCCATGCGCGTCGTCCAGAAGCCGCTGGCGGTGAGGTCGCGGAAGCTCGCGAAGAACGAGGCGCCGTGCGACATTCCGGGCGCCACGCGGTCGGGCCACGCGACGTCGTCGAGGATCGCCCGCCGCTCCGCGTCGGTCGCCGCCGCGAAGGTGTGGTCGAAGCGGCGGTTGGCCTCGGCGTCGAGCCAGGCGAGGCCGCCACGCATCGCGGTCTGGCGGTTCGGCTGGTCGATCATCATGAAGTCCATGAACTCGGGCACGCCGGCCTCGGTCGCGCTGCCCGACCGCGCGTCGCGGGGGATGACGAGGTCCACGAGCACGCGGACGGTCTCCCACTCGTGGTCGCTGAAGAACTGCCGCTGGAACGCGGCGCCGGCCTGCGCGGCCCGGCGGCGCGCGAGGCCCGCCGCGGTGGCGGCCTCGGCCACCTCGCCGGCGGTCCAGGTGAACGCGGCGGCGGCCGGCGCCACGGCCAGCGTCTTCAGCATCCGGCGGCGATCGATGGACGACGATGCGGTGTCACGGCGCGTCATGATCACAGGCTCCCGCTGCGCAGCTGGTTCGCGATGAAGTCACTCGTCCGCCAGGCCAGGGCGAGGATCGTCCAGGTCGGGTTCTTGTCGGCCTGAGAGACGAACGGGCCGCCGTCGGCGACGAACAGGTTCGCCACGTCGTGCGCCCGGCAGTTCGCGTCGAGCACCGACGAGGACGGGTCGTGCCCCATGCGGGTCACCCCCAGCTCGTGGATGATCCGCCCCCCGGCGGCGAGGCCGTACTGCCGCTGCCGGCTCGGCATCTCGCCGAGCGGCGTGCCGCCCATCTCGACGATCAGGGACCGGAAGGTCTCCTGCATGTGCTTGGCCTGGTCGATCTCGTAGTCCGACCAGCGCCAGTGGAAGCGCAGGACCGGGATGCCCCACCGGTCGACGGTGTTCGGGTCGACCTCGCAGTAGCTGTCGGCGTTGGGAATCATCTCGCCCCGGCCGTCGAAGTAGACGGTCGAGCCGTAGAACCGGCGGTAGTCCTCCTTGAGCGAGGCGCCGTAGCCGCCGACCGCGCGGCCGTTGTCGAGGCCGCTGAACCGCGTGATGTTGCCGCCGAACCCGGCCGACGGCATGCCGCGACCGCCGCCGATCTCGATGTGGTAGCCGCGCGGGAAGTCCAGCTTCGCGTTGTCGAGCCACCAGGGCATGTAGAGATGCGCGCCGCCGACGCCGTCCTCGTTGTGCGGCAGGTTGTCCATCAGCTTCGGGATGAAGCCGGAGACGCCGGTCCCGGTCGTGTCGGTCAGGTAGCGGCCGACGGTCCCGCTCGAGTTGGCGAGCCCCTGCGGGAACTTCGCGGAGGTCGAGTTCAGCAGGATGCGCGCCGACTCGCAGGCGCTGGCCGCGAGCACGACGACGCGGGCCTGGACGTGCTGTTCCTGGCCGGTCCGCTTGTCGATGTAGAGCACGCCGGTGGCGCGGCCGTCGGCGCCGACGGTCACCTCGCGCGCCATCGCGTTGGTCCGGATGGTCAGGCGCCCGGTCTTCATCGCGGGCGGCAGCAGGACCGACGGCGACGAGAAGTTCGCGTGGATGGCGCAGCCCCGGTTGCACTGGCCGCAGTAGTGGCACTGCTCGCGGCCGTTGAGCGGCCGCGTGAGGATGGACAGCCGCGACGGGATGCACGTGATGTCGAGCCGATCGGCCGCGTCCTTGATCAGCAGCTCCCAGCAGCGCGGACGCGGCGGCGGCAGGAAGACGCCGTCGGGGTGGTTGTGCAGGTTCTCGACGCTGCCGAAGATGCCGACGAACCGATCGACCTGGTCGTAGTAGGGCGCGATGTCGTCGTAGCTGATGGGCCAGTCGTCGCCGAGGCCGTCGAGGCTCCTGCGGCGGAAGTCGTCGGGCCCGAACCGCAGCGAGATGCGGCCCCAGTGGTTGGTGCGCCCGCCGAGCATGCGGGTGCGGAACCAGCCGAACTGCGTGCCCGGCGCGGTCGTGTAGGGCTCGCCGTCGAGCGAGAAGCCGCCGAAGCCCGCGTCGAACTCGCCGAACTGCTGGGCCTGGGTCCCGCCGCCGCGACGTGGCGAGTCGTACGGCCACATCATCATGTAGGAGTCGTTGACCGGATCCCAGTCGACCCCGGCCTCGAGCATGAGCACGTTGGCGCCGGCCTCGGTGAGCACCTTGGCGACCATGCCGCCGCCCGCGCCCGACCCGACCACGCAGACGTCCCATGATTCCCGGCTGCGGATGACCTGCATGTCTGGCTGTCCTCGTTTCGCTGCGTCGCACGCCTGGACCGCGTCCGACGGCCCGATTGTAGGCCAGAATGCCGCGGCTTTCCCGGGCGGATCCGATCGCGCATAATGTCGCGATCCCGCCCTTCCCGGAGGAGTCCCGTCATGCGCGTCTTCGCCACCGTCACCGCCGCGATCGCCGCCGGCACACTGGCCGCCGCCCTCGGCGCCCAGAACCCGTTCCTCGGCGCGTGGAACATGACCGGCACCGCGCCCGACACCGACTACGTCTACTGGCTGGACGTCAGCCAGGACGCTTCCGGCGCCCTGAGCGGCATGTTCCTCAACCGCACCGGCAACCCCGTGCCGCTCGCCGACGTGAGCGTCGAGGGCAACACGCTCGTGTTCCACCAGCGCGGCCGCGGCGGCCGCGCCGGCCTCGAATACCGCGCCACGCTCGAGAACGGCCGGCTCGTCGGCCAGCACACGCTGCCGGCCCGCGGCCAGCAGCCGGAACGCGTGGTCCACTGGGTGGGCACCCGCCCGCCGACCTGGCCGCCGTCCGACGCGAACGCGGCGCACACCTACGGGACGCCGGTCGTGCTCTTCGACGGCAAGTCGCTCGACACGTGGGGCGTGCAGCATGCCGACCGGCCGATGAACTGGTCGGTGGAAGACGGCGTGATGACCAACGGCGAGCGGGCGAACAACCTCGTCTCCAAGGCGAAGTTCCAGGACTTCAAGATCGAGGCGGAGTACAAGCTCGGCGAGAAGAGCAACAGCGGCATCTACCTCCGCGGCCGGTACGAGCTCCAGCTGCTCGACGACTACGGCGACACGACCACCCGCCGCGACCTCGCCCACATGGCGATCTACGGCCGGAAGGCCGCCTCGACCAACGCCAGCAAGCCGGCCGGCGAGTGGCAGACGATGACCGCCGTCGTGGTCGGCAACCGCGTGACGGTGACGCTCAACGGCCAGCGCGTCCAGGACAACTCCGTCATCGAGGGCATCACGGGCGGCGCCCTGGACAACGACGAGCTCGCGCCCGGTCCCCTCATGGTCCAGGGCGACCACAGCAAGGTCTGGTTCCGCAAGCTGGTGGTGACCCCGATCACCGACACCGGCCGATAGGGGGACGGGTCTCGGCACCGACAAAATCGTTATTCATCAACAGCTTGCAGCGCGCGAAGCGCACGCGCTACGATGACGGGCAGGTACCGTCGATGCCGACAGACTCCCCGGCCTCTGCTGAACGTCGCTGCTCGCCCCGGCTCGATGCGACCGACCTGCTCATCGCCGAGCTCGCCTCCGTTCGGGCGCGCGTGGCGGTGGCCGAGGTCGGCCTGGGCGGGTTCTCCGTCATCACCGACTTCCCGCTCGAGGCGGGGTCGCTCTACCGGTTCCGGTTCTCGCGCGGGCTGGCCGACGACGCGCCGGCCCGGGTCCGGGCGAGGGCGATTTACTCGCGCCGCCCGGCCGACGCCGTGCGCGGGAGTTTCGTGACCGGCCTGTCCTTCGTGAACGAGCGGCCACGCGACCGGCGTGCCATCGGCGAGCTGCTCGACCACGTGATGTCGCCGCTCTCGGTCCAGACGCTCTGAGCCCGTTTCCGCGCCTCCGGCCCCTCTGATACCATCGAGGCGTGTCCGGCGGGGCCGTCCCTACGGTGATGCCTTCGGCCCGTTCGAGACCGCCAGGCCCGTCGTCCTGGCGTCGCACCGCCCTGTTCCTCGCCCTCGCCGCCATCGTCCACGTCGGCGGCTTCTATCTCTGGCAGCTCGCCGTCCAGCACGTCTTTCCGTGGACCGGCCTCGGCCCGCTGACGTCGATGGCCCTGTTCCCGATTGCGGCGGCGCCGCTCTACACGCGGCTCGCGCTGGGCGTCCGCCCGACGCTGCTGCTGTCGCTGCTCCTCGCGCTGCTGGTCCACGCGACGCCGCCCATCCTCCCGATGATCGGCCTGCAGACGATCGCAGCGAGCCTGGCCGGCGTGCTGAGCCTGCGGTCCGCGACGGGGCGCGGCGCGGTGGTGCTGGCCGGCCTCTGGGCGGGCCTGGCGTCGGCGGCCGTGCTCGTGCTGACCAACGACTTCAACCTCCCGATCCAGTCGGTGATCGCCGGTGGCGTCGGCGCGGTGCTCGGCGGTGTCCTGTCTGGCGCCCTGGCGCTCGCCTTCAGCCCGTTCATCGAGCGGCTGTTCGGCCACGTGACGCCGCTGACGCTGGTCGAGGCGCTCAGCTACGACCATCCGCTCCTCCGGCAGCTGGCCACGAAGGCGCCGGGGACGTTCCTCCATTCGACGAACGTGGCGGTGATCTGCGACGCCGGCGCGCGCGCGATCGGCGCCGATGGCCTGACCACCCGCGTCGGCGCGCTCTACCATGACGTCGGCAAGACCCGCGCGCCGCAGGACTTCATCGAGAACCAGACGGCCACCGGGACGTATCGGGACCTGTCGGTGGACGACATCCGCGAGGTCCTCGTGGACCACGTGACCGAGGGGGTCCGGCTGGTCCTGTCCCACGGGCTGGGCGAGCGGATCGCCGACTTCGTCCGCGAGCACCACGGCACGTCCGAGATGCGCTCGCTCATCGCCCGCGCCGAGCGCTCGGGCACCCCGGCGAGCAGTCCGTTCCGGTATCCCGGCCCCAGGCCGAGGTCGCGGGAGACCGGGCTGCTCATGCTGGCCGACCGGGTCGAGGCCACCGCCCGGGCCCGCCGGCCCGAGACGCCGGACGAGTGCCTCGCCCTCGTGCGGGAAATCGTCGATCAGACGGTCGCCGAGCAGCAGCTGGTCCACAGCGGGCTGACCGACGACGAGCTGGACCTCGTCGAGAAGGTCTATGCCGAGGTCCTCCACGCCGTCCACCACCACCGGGTCGGCTACCGCGAGCCCGCCGACACACCGGCCCGGCTCCGAGCCGTCCCCGGCCGCCAGGCCTGACTCGGCCCTGACTCGTCCGCCTGGGACGAGCTGACTCGGCAGTGAGTCGATGTCACTTTCGCACACTTCCGAAATAACATCGGCTATAGTTCACCCAGCAGCTCGAACGTACTCTGGAGGACTTTGTGGCAAAGCGTGGACAGGGAAACCGCACGGGTGACACGGCGGTCACCATCGGCAAGGCGTTCGGTCGGGTCGCCGCGAAGGTGGACGCCCTCAAGCGTCAGCGTGCCGCGGTGGCGGCGGAAATCCAGTCGGTGATCCACGCCGCGCAGCGCCTGCTCGCGGACCTGGGAGGCTCGGGCTCCGCCGCGAAGTCCGGCGGGACCGCCGGCACCCGCCGCAAGCCGAGACTCTCACCGGAGGCGCGCGAGCGAATCGCCGAGGCGCAGCGCCGGCGCTGGGCCAAGGTCCGGGCGGCCAAGAGCGCCAAGGCGAAGAAGTAAGTTTCGGGCTATCTCGCCGCGCGGATCTTCCGCAGGATCCGGTCCTCGATCCAGTGGGGATCCCACCACTCGACCGGATTGACCATCTGCCCGTTCACGAGCATCGTGAAGTGCAGGTGGTCTCCGCCGGCCAGGCCCGTGATCCCGCTTCGGCCGAGCACCTGTTCCTTCTCCACGGCGTCCCCGACCTGGACGTCGATGGCCGACAGGTGGGCATAGAGGGACTGCAGCCCCATGCCGTGGTCGATGATCACGCAGTTCCCGTAGATGCCGAGTTCGGCCGCGTAGACGATGCGTCCGCGGTTGGCCGCGACGATCGGCGTCTGCGCGTAGGACGCGAGATCGAACCCCAGGTGCGTCTGGTGATCGACTTCCCGCCCCTGGTAGACGTACGTCCGGCTGTCGGCGAACGCCGACTCGACGGCGTTGTTGGCGAAGGCGTGGAACACCGTCCCGCCCCACAGCCACTCCGGCGACGTCTGCGCCGCGAATGACGCGATCTTCTCGGCGTTCTTCCGGCGCAGCTCGCTGTTGATGACGACGTACTGGTCGATCAGCGCGCCCTCTGGCTTCACCTCGTCCGTGCCCGCGAGAATCGCCGGCACGACCCGCTCGAGGAACGGGTCGTTGAGCTCGATCCGGCTGCGGCGGAAGGTCTTCGGGAACACCCGGTGCTCGAAGTCGGCGCGCGCGGCGTTACCGGCCGGATCGCGCGCGTAGAGCCGGATGGGCGCCGCCGGGTCCTGGTTCCAGAGCAGCGCGAAGAACGCGATCCGCACCGACGGGTCCTGGATGCGGACGTCGTCGAACGCGGCGCCCGAGGCCGGATAGCCCGGGTACTCGACGTCCCCCACCGTCACACCGCTCTCGACGTCGTCCGGGGTGACCCGGTAGAGCACGACCTCCGTCCCGCCCTGGTTGATGTAGTGGTGGGTCGAGAGGACCGAGATGCGCGGCCGTTCGAGCCGCACCTCGACGTCGCGTGACGCCTCGGCGGACACCTGCCGGATGCCGTAGACGACCGGCCGCGAGGCGGTGACGACGATGCGCGCGGCCCCGGCCTTGAGGCCGGGGACCGATTCGCGGCTGATCTGGCGCTGGACGCGGATCCGCCCGTCGGGTTCGAGCGTCACCGGCGCGCCGGCCGAATCGGGGGCCTGGACCGCGCTCACGCCGCCGGTCGCCTCGTAGAGCGGCGTCCGGGTGCCGTCCTGCTCGAACGCGACGGCCAGCGAGGCCAGCGCGCCGCCAGGCGAGTCGATGACGATGTCCACCGGCGTCGCCGCGCCGACCCACCGCTCGGGCTTCGCGATCTCGATCGCGGGTCCGGCCATGAAGCCGGCGCCGACCCAGACACCGGCGGCAACGATGACGAGCAGGGCGAAGACGACGGTCAGTCGGCGCATGGGCCGATCATAGCGAGCCGCGCGCGCGAGTACCAGCAGGAAGGGCCCGAATCGTCACGATCGGGCCCCGGAGACCCGGTTCGAGCCGCGCAGACTGGCCCCGAGCGCCCCGGACACTCAGCCGAGGCGGGCCTTGAGCTGCTCGGCCCGGCGATCGATCTCCTCGATGGCCTGGGCGATCTGGGCGCGACGCCGCTCGTGGGCGGTCGAGGCCTGCTGGCGCTCCAGCTCGGCGCGCGCCAGCCGCAGCGACTCCAGGGCCTGCTGGGCCTCGGGGTCGCGCACCTGGCGGGACGTCCGCTCGGTACGTTCCCGCTCGAGCTCCTCCATCCGCTCCTGGATTCGTGCTTCCGCGTCGATCAGTCCTTCGCCGGCATCACCCATAGATATTCCTGCCACCTCGATCGGAGGGTTCGTATCCCCCTATGGTACGACGACACCGGCCGGGCACTTCAAGTCCCCGCGCGGCATTTTCGGCACACCATACGGGGCCGCGGGCGGCCGGGTTCCCCCCGCGCCCCTCGAGCGTGTAGGGTGATCGGCGTGACGAGCACGATTCGGGACTGGCTGGCGGGCCTGGGGCTCGACCCGCGGGCGAGCGAGGCGTGGGCGCTCGGACTCGGCGTGCTGGCGATGTTCGTGCTGGCCTTCCTGGCCAACGTCGTCGCCAAGCGCGTGCTGGTGCGCGGCATGACCGCGATGGCGGGCCGCACGGCCACGCACTGGGACGACCGGCTGGCGAGCCGGCGGGTCTTCCACCGGCTGTCGCATCTGGCGCCGGCGATCGTCATCTACCACTTCGGCCCGGCGGTGCTCGCCGGCCACGACGCCTGGACCGCGGCGCTCCGCCAGGGCTGCCTCATCTACATGCTGATCGCGGCGGTCGCGGTCGTCGACGGGCTGCTCAGCGCCGCGGGGGACATCGGGCAGACGACGACACTCTCGCGCGAGGTGCCGGTCAAGAGCTTCATCCAGGTCGTGAAGCTCGTGCTCTACATCGTCACGGCCATCGCGGCGCTCTCGCTGGTGCTGGACAAGTCCCCGTTCCTGCTCCTGAGCGGCCTCGGCGCGATGACGGCCGTGCTGCTGCTGGTCTTCCGCGACGCGATCCTCGGCTTCGTCGCCGGCATCCAGCTCTCGGCGAACCAGATGGTCGCGGTCGGCGACTGGATCGAGATGCCGCGCTACGGCGCCGACGGCGACGTGATCGAGGTCGCGCTGACCACGGTCAAGGTCCAGAACTTCGACAAGACCATCACGACGATCCCGACCTACGCGCTGATCAGCGAGTCGTTCAAGAACTGGCGCGGGATGAAGGAATCGGGCGGGCGCCGGATCAAGCGCGCCATCTCCCTCGACCTGCGGTCCATCCACTTCTGCGACGACGCGCAGATCGCGCGGCTCTCGCGCATCCAGCTGCTGCGCCCGTACCTCGAGGCCCGGCAGCGGGAGATCGACGAGTGGAACGCCGCGCGGCAGGCGGATCCGGCCACCCCCGTCAACGGCCGACGGCTGACCAACGTCGGCACCTTCCGGGCGTACGTCATCGCCTACCTCCGGCAGCACCCGCAGGTGCACCAGGACATGACGTTCCTCGTCCGCCAGCTCGAGCCGGGCCCGACGGGCCTGCCCCTCGAGGTCTACGTGTTCAGCCGCGACCAGCGATGGGCGGAGTACGAGAGCATCCAGGCTGACATCTTCGACCACCTGCTGGCGGCGGTGCCGGAGTTCGGGCTGCGCGTCTACCAGAGTCCGTCCGGCGCCGACATCGGCGAGGCCGTGGGCGCGCTCACGGCGGCGTCGCGGCCAGCCCCTGACGCGTGAGACGGTAGAATGCCGGCCATGCGACCTGCCCTCCGCGGCGCGCGCGGCCTGCTCGCGCTGGCGCTGCTCCTCCTGCCGGGCCGGGCCGACGCGCAGTGGTATGTCGCGTCCTTCACGGGCGCGAACGTGACGCGTCCCTCGACGGTGACCCTCGACCAGCCGTCGATCCAGCGCCACCTCGACTTCCACGACGTCACGTTCGCCGCGAAGCCGCTCGAGTCGCCGCAGTACTACGGCGCCCGCATCGGCTACGCGATCGGGCGCGGCTTCGCGATCGAGGGCGAGTTCCTGCACATCAAGGTGATCTCCGAGACCGGCCGCACGGTGCACGTGACCGGCGTGAACGGCGGCGTGCCCGTGGACGCGCGCTTCCGGATGGACGCCATCGTCCAGCACCACGCGATGACGCACGGCCTGAACTTCTGGCTCGCCAACCTGGTCTGGCGGCACGCGCTGGCCGTCCGGACGGCGGGGCGTCCCGTGGCACTCGTCCTGCGCGCGGGCGCCGGTCCCGTGCGCCCCGGCGTCGACAGCATCGTGGACCACGCGTCGGTGCAGGAATACCAGTTCGCGGGCGTCGGCGGGCAGGTCGCCGCGGGACTCGACGTGCCGATCTACAAGTGGCTGTCGGCGATGCTCGAGTACAAGCTGACGCGGGCGCGACCGGTGCTCGACATCGACCGCGGCACCGGCCGCATGACGGCCCTCACCCACCATTTCGCCGCGGGTTTCGCCTTCGGGTTCTCGCGCTGAGCGCTGCCGGATTTCCGGAAGGCAGGGTGCCTTTGGGCGCGCCCCGCGGAGACTTTCCGCGGCGTCCCCCCGGACAATCGGCCCTTTTTCGCCGGACCGCACGGCAAGGGAGTTGCCCTCTTCAGGGTGTCGCCCGCCGGGCCGGTGGCTCCCCGCCAGGGACCGGGCGAAGGCGACAGGACATCATGGCTTCGATACTCCGGTTCTTACAGTTTTGTGTGGGCGGCTGCCGCCACGAGGAAATGTACCGCGAGCGGCGTCCGCTGTTCGGCGTGGACGTGATGCACTTCGTCTGCGCGTCGTGCGGCCACGCCGTGCCGGCCGTCCAGCGCACCGCCGAGGACTACGAGCGCGTGGCACGAGTGGGCGCGATCGGTCACGCCCACGTCGAGCGACGGCCGCGCCCGGTGTTCGTCGCCGAGCGGCGGATCGCCTGAGCACGATGCGGCCCGGCACCTCGCCGGTCCCCGGGCGTTGCCGGACGCCCTGGGTGACGTCGGCACCGCCGGGCGTGGCTCAGATCATCGGCTCGTGCCGGTGCACGAGCTGCACCGGCAGGCCCCACGGATCGCGGAGCATCGCCACGACGTCGCCCGACGGCGTGGTCTGGACGTCCCCCTCCGCGGACGCACCGGCGGCCATCAGCCGCGCCCTCGTCGCGGCGACGTCCTCCACCCGGAAGGCCAGGTGCAGGATGCGCGGATCCTGCGCCCGGTAGTCCGGCACCGGCAGCTCGGGAAACCCGTAGAACTCCAGCATCACGGCATCGCCATCGTCGGCCAGGAAACGGCCGAACGGCGGCTCGTCCTGCGTCCGCTTGATGGTGAGGCCGAGATGGGCGACGTACCAGTTCGCAAGCGCGACCGGGTCGGCCACCTGATAGGCGGTGTGCTCGATTTTCACGCGGCGATTGTGGCGGACCGCCGGCGACGGCGTCAATCCGGCCTGGCGCCGCACCTCCCTTGGCACCGTCGCGCGCGGGCGCGTCCCGGCTGACCCGTCGCGGCCGGCCCCGTCAGCGGCGCACCGGCCACCACGGTCGCTCGATCCAGTAGACCCGGATCGATCCGCCGATGTCGGCGACCGGCTCCAGATCGCGGAGCGGCGCGTAGAAGCCGCGCGCATCGGCCTGGAACGGCACGCCGTCGAGCAGCGTCACGCTGACGGCCACGTAGCCGGGCAGCACCGGCGGGCCGATGCGATCGGGCGCCAGCCCGGGGACGGTCGTGCCCCAGAGCGGCGTCCACGCGATGTCGTGGTACGCCGGATCGGCAGTGCCGAAGTACGCGAGGTTGACGTGCGCGACGTCCTCGTCGGTCATCCAGTCCCGGAGTCCGACCAGGTCCTGCCCCCAGTCCACGTTCGAGTCGGCCAGGAACCGGAAGCCGTTGGACGGGCCACCGACCAGCGTGTTGAAGAAGGCCAGCGGGTGCGTCCACGCGCGACCGACCTCCAGCATCGTCACGGCCAGCGCCAGCGCGACGATGGCCTGGCCGCGTCTCGTGGCGGCCGCGCGCAGCAGGGACTCGGCGCCGAGGGCCGCCGTGAGGATCACGAAGGGATAGATCGGCAGGATGTGCCGGACGCCGATGGCGAGGCTCGACGTCATCGCGACAGCCATGAACAGGAAGACCGGCAGCACGGCGCACGCGTCGCCGGCGAACGACGGCGTGCGTCGGCGCCGCGCGCACGCGACGACCCCGACACCGAAGAGCGCGATGAGGCCGATGGGCGTCTTGAGCAGGAAGGCGGCCGGGAAGTAATACCACCAGCTTTCGTAGCTGTAACTGCCGGCGAGGAACCCCGGTCGGCCCTGCACGAGCCCCTGGCCGTGCAGGAAGCCCTCGATCATCGCGTTCGGCAGCAGATGCGCGCCGTTCACCCAGCCGGCCAGCGACGCCATGAGCGGCAGCGTCCGGCGCATGCCGGGATCCTGGTCCAGCGCGAAGAGCCAGCCGGCGTCGGCCGATGGTGCGAAGCGAAAGCCGTAGGCCGCCCAGGCCGCGATCCAGGTCGCCGCCGTGATCACGGCGACGAGGACCAGCCCGGCCCGCGGCGTGAGCACGCGCTGGCGCCAGACCGCGAGGGCGATGAGCACGAGCAGGATCGGCCCGAGCAGGAGCGCGCTGAACTTGCAGAGC
>JAWKHR010000039.1:0-64989 GCA_041394725.1 Vicinamibacterales bacterium
CGACGCCGCGGGCCTGCCGCCGAAACCCGACCAGCACGTGGACGGCCTCTCGCTCGCCGCGGCGCTGCGCGGTGATCGGCCGCTGCCCGTGCGGACGCTCTACTGGCACTTCCCGCACTACCACGGGTCGGGCGCCACGCCGAGCGGCGCGATCCTCGCCGGCGACTACAAGCTGATCGAGTGGTTCGAGGACGAGCGGCGCGAGCTGTACCGGCTCGACACGGATCCGTCCGAACGGCACGACCTCTCGCGCGAGGATCCGGGCGGCGTGAAGCTGCTCGCCGAGGCGCTCGCGAAGTGGCGCCAGGAGGTCGGCGCGCGGATGCCGCGCGTCAACCCGGAGTGGCGATGATGGACCGGCGCCGGTTCCTGGAGACGCTCGCCCTCGCGGCCGGCGGCCTCGCGCAGGCGCGCGGGGTGCCGCGTCCGTCCACGTTGACGCACTGGACGTGGATGCGCGGCCCGACCCGCCCGATGGACGCGTGGCGCCGGCGGCTCGCGCGCCTGAAGGCGGCCGGCTTCGACGCGGTGCTCATCAGCGGATCGCGCGAGTTCTTCCGCGAGGCCGTGCCCGCCGCGGCCGACGAGGGCCTGGCGCTGCACGCGTGGTTCTTCACGATGATGCGCGGCGAGCGGGTCCGCGACCACGCCGACTGGTACGCGGTGAGCCGCAGCGGGAAGTCCACCGCCTTCGACCCGCCCTACGTGGACTACTACCGGTTCATGTGCCCGTCGCGCGAGGGCGTTCGCGAGTACCTCGCGGGCCTCGTCCGCGACCTCGCGCAGATGCGCGGGCTCGGCAGCGTGCACCTGGACTACATCCGGTATCCCGACGTGATCCTGCCGATCGCGCTCTGGCCGAAGTACGGCCTGGTGCAGGATCGTGAGTACCCGGACTTCGACTTCTGCTACTGCGCCCTGTGCCGGGAACGCTTCAAGCGGCAGGCGGGCGTGGACCCGGCCGACCTCGCCGACCCGGCTGCGTACCGCGCGTGGGTGCAGTACCGGTACGACACGGTCACCGAGGTCGTCACGCGCCTGGCCGGCGTCGCGCACGAAGCGGGCACGAAGGTCACCGCCGCCGTCTTCCCGACGCCCGCGGTCGCGCGGCGGCTGGTGCGCCAGGACTGGACGCGCTGGCCGATCGACGCGGTGCTGCCGATGGTCTACCACGGCTTCTACGACGAGCCGCTCGCCTGGATCGGCCGCGCGACGCGCGAGGGCGTGGTCGCGCTCGATGGCCGGCTGCCGCTCTACACGGGCCTGTACCTTCCGGATCTCCCGCCCGACGACCTGGCGCGCGCCGCCGACCTCGCGCTGGCCGCCGGCGCGAGCGGCATCAGCGTGTTCGAGGCGTCGATGCTGACCGACGCGCACCTCGAGGCGCTGCGGCCCATCCTCACGCGCGCGGGGCGGCGCCGATGACGAGAGGCTCCGGCGAGGCGGCGATGACGCCTCGACGCTCCGGCGAGGCGACCACGGCGCCCCGGCGCTCCGGCGCGACGACCACGGCGCCTCGGCGCCGCGCCGCGGTCGTGCTCGGCGTCGCGCTGCTCGCGGCCTGGCCCGCCGCGATGCCGGCGTCACCGGCCGCCTCGGGGTCCGCGACGCCGCCGTGGTCCGCCCCTTCGGCGCCCGCGGGACCGCCGGCGCCGCCGCAGGTGCGCACCGTCCCGCGCCAGGCCGTCGTCTACCGCACCGGCGCGCCGCTCGTCATCGACGGCAAGCTCGAGGAGCCGGCCTGGGGCGCGACCGAGTGGTCCGCGCCGTTCGTGGACATCGAGGGCGACCGGCGGCCCGCCCCGCGGTTCGCGACGCGGGTGAAGATGCTCTGGGACGCGGAGCGCTTCTACGTCGCCGCGCAGCTGGAGGAACCGGACGTCTGGGCGACGATCCGCGCGCGCGACGCGGTCATCTACCAGGATCCCGACTTCGAGGTGTTCATCGATCCCGACGGTGACACGCACGAGTACTACGAGCTGGAGGTGAACGCGCTCGGCACGCCCTGGGACCTGTTCCTCGTCCGGCCCTATCGCGACGGCGGGCCCGCGCTCAACGGGTGGGACATCGCCGGCCTCCAGGTCGGCATCGACATCCGCGGGACGATCAACCAGCCGGGCGATCGCGACGAGTCGTGGACGGTCGAGCTCGCGCTGCCGTGGACGTCGCTGCGCGACGCGTCGCCGAACCACCGCCCGCCCGCGCCTGGCGACCACTGGCGGGTGAACTTCTCGCGCGTGGAGTGGCAGGTGACAGCGACCGGAACGACCTACGTGAAGCGGCGGGATCCGGCGACGACCCGCGTGCTGCCGGAGGACAACTGGGTCTGGAGCCCGCAGGGCGCGATCGACATGCACCGCCCCGAGCACTGGGGCATCGTCCAGTTCTCGAACATCGAGGCCGGCGAGGGGACGGAGGCGTTCCGCGAGGACCCGAACGATCGCGTCAAGGCCGCGCTGCGCGAGCTGTACGAGCGGCAGCGCGCCTACCGCGAGACGCATGGCCGCTACGCCCCGACACTGGAGGCGATTGCGGCCTACGACCTGCGGGTGAGCGGGACGGTGTTCCGCCCGGTGATGCAGGCCACGGACGACCTGTACGAGATCGCGGCACCGGGCTTCGGCGGCGCCACGGTGCACATCCGGCAAGACGGTCGCGTGTGGTAGGGGTCAGGTCTTGGATCGCAGCCTTCCGCGCCCGACGATGACAAAGTTGTCAGTCATGGCGCGCCGACAACTTTGTCATCGTCGGGCGCGGAAGGCTGCGATCCAAGACCTGACCCCTACCAGTGCAGTGCGATCGACCAGGCCAGCCGCGATCCGCCGCGGCCGGTCGTCGATACTCGCCCGATGTCAATCCTCTGGCAGGATGCCCGGTATGCGTGGCGGATGCTCCGCGCGAGTCGCGGCTTCTCGGTCGTCGCGGTCCTCACGCTCGCGCTGGGCATCGGCGGGAACACCGCGATCGTCACCCTCATCAGCGCGGTCTTCCTGAGCCTGCGGCCCGGCCTGGTGCTGGGCTTCTGCGGCGTCCGCCAGCCGGACCTGCGGCATGGCGCACGGCGCCGGGCGGCGATCCTGCGTCCCTGGCTCGACTAGTTCCCAGGGCGGATAATGGGGCGCATGCGGCATCCCGCACGTGGCCCCGCGATCGCGCGCGCCCTCGTCGCCGGCCTGGCGATCGCGACCGCCGTCGTCTCCGCGCAGGCGCCGTCAACCGGCGCGCGCCTCGTCGCGGTCGACGGCGATCATCGCGACGGCACCGCGCGGTTCCGCATCGACGCGCCCGGTGCCCGCGACGTGCGGGTGATGGTGGACACCATGTCGGCCGGCGAGGCGAAGCCGATGACGCGCGATGCCGACGGCCTGTGGACCGGCACGCTCGGCCCGCTCGTGCCCGACTACTACGCGGTCGCGTTCATCACGGACGGCGTGTTCCGGACGGCCGGCTACGTCCACGTCACGGGCCCGACGCCGGAGGCGTGGGACCCGCGGCCGGTGCCGCACGGCACCGTCCACGAGCACTGGTACGACTCGCGCACGCTCGGGCTCCTCCGCGCCGTGCGGGTCTACACGCCGCCGGGCTACGAAGGCGGCGACGCGACGTATCCGGTCCTGTACCTCCTGCATGGCAGCGGCGGCACCGAGGCGTCGTGGGAACAGGACGGGCTCGCGAACGTCATCCTCGACAACCTCATCGCCTCGGGGGCCGCGAAGCCGATGGTCGTGGTGATGCCGTTCGGGCACACCGAGCCGAGCCCGCGCGCCGGCGTGATGCCGTCGTTCGCCGGCCGCGACACCGCGGCGTTCACGCGCGAGCTCGTGGACGAGATCATGCCGATGGTCGAGACGGCCTATCGCATCCGCCGCACGCCGGACGCGCGCGCCATCGCCGGGTTCTCGATGGGCGGCAACCAGGCGCGGCTGATCGGACTCGGGCGGATGGATCTCTTCCACTGGATCGGGACGTTCTCGGGCACCGTCGGCGTCCGCGCGCGCGAGGTCACGCCGGAGGCGATCGAGGACGTCTACGGCCCGGTGCTGGCCGACGCGGAGGCGACCAACGCGACGCTCCGGTTGCTCTGGTTCGCGGTCGGGTCCGAGGAGACGCGGCTCGTCGAGCAGCACCGGGTACTGCGCCGGGTGCTGGACGACCACCAGATCCGGCACGTCTTCGTCACCGAGACCGGCGGCCACACCTGGCACGTCTGGCGGCGGAACCTGCGGGACTTCGTGACGCGATTGTTCTAGGGGTCAGGTCTTGGATCGCAGCCTCCCGAGCCGAGTACTTACAAAACTGTCAATCCAGTTCTCCCTGACAGTTTTGTAAGTACTCGGCTCGGGAGGCTGCGATCCAAGACCTGACCCCTAGAACAACGATCTGATCCACCCGCCGTCCACGGCGATCGACTGCCCCGTGACGTAGCCCGCGCGCTCGGACGCGAGGAACGCGGCCATCGCGGCAAACTCGCGCGGCTCGCCGAGACGGCCCATGGGGATCTCCGCCTCCCACCGGCCGATCACCGCCTCCACCGTCGTGTCCTCGGTGGCCGCCTTGTGCTCGGACAGCTCGACGACGCGTTCGGTCCGCGTGTAGCCGGGCATCAAGTTGTTCACCGTCACGCCGTCGGCGGCGACCTCGTTCGCCAGCGTGCGTGCGAACGCGGTGACGGCCGCGCGCAGGCTGTTCGAGAGCATGAGGCCGTCCACCGGCTGCTTCGCGGCGATCGACGTGACGTTGATGATCCGACCCCACCGCCGCGCACGCATGCCGGGCAGCACGGCCTGCGTGAACGCGACCGCGCTCGTGAGCAGCACGCGCGTCGCCTCGTCCCAGTCGGCGAGCGTCAGTCCCTCGAAGCGACCGGGCCTCGGCCCGCCCGAGTTCGTGACGAGGATGTCCACCTGCCCGAACGCCGCCATCGCCTCGGCGACGACGCGCGCGACGTCCTCGGTGCGCGAGACGTCGGCCGGCACGGCGTGCACGCGTCCGCCGGCCTCGCGGATCCCGGCCGCGGTGGCCTCGAGCGCCTCGCGCCCGCGCGCGCAGATCACCACCGCCGCGCCGCCAGCCGCCAGCTCCTCGGCGACCGCGCGGCCGAGGCCCTTGCTCGCCGCGGCGACGATGGCGACCCGATCGCGAAGTCCCAGGTCCATCGGGCTATTTCCTCAGATAGGCGTCCGTCCGGTCCAGCCAGTCCTGGCGCGGCGGGCTGAACACGTCCACGTCGAGCGTGTCCTCGAGCGCCTCGGCCTTGTGCCAGACCATCGACGGCAGGTGCAGGACCTCGCCGGCGCGGACGATGCGCTCTTCGGACTCGTCCTCGCCAATCCAGAACTTCAGCGCGCCCTCGAGGATGTAGGTGAGCTGCTCGTTCTCGTGCTGGTGCTTCGGGACGATGAAGCCCTTCTTGATGTACACGTGCGCGAGCATCATCCGGTCGCCGGTGATGAGCCGCCGCGCGAACTGCTCGCTCAGCACTTCCTTCGGCATCTCGTCCCAGCGGTACCACGTCACGTGCGTCGATGACATCACCCCTCCGTCGGTCGCAGGCCCCGCGCGATCCTAGGCGACGCGTCCGGCACGGTCAACGCGGCCGCGGGCGCAGCAGTGGGCTCCACCCTCCAAGCCGCCGGCGCAGCAGTCGGCTCTCGCCTCCAAGCGGCCGGCGCAGCAGTCGGCTCTCCCCTTCACACCGCCCGCAGCACCCGCTCGTACGTCAGCCGAGGCCGTCCACCGTCACCGCTGCCCGCGCCGCGCCCTCCGCCGCGAAGAACTCCGCCGGCGGAAACCCGAACAGCCGCGCGACGAGCACGCCCGGCACCGTCTGCACGCGGTTGTTGTACGCCTCGACCGCGCCGTTGTAGTAGTTCCGCGCGCGCGCGATGAGCGTCTCGGTGTCGGCCAGGTCCTTCTGGAGCTGCCCGAACCGGTCGCTCGCCTTGAGGTCGGGATACGCCTCGGCCAGCGCGAAGACGGCGCGGATGGCGCCCGAGAGATCGTCGTTGGCCTGCGCCGCGTCGCGCGGGCCCGTCGCCGCCCCGAGCGCGCCGCGCGCCTCGACGATGCGCTGGAGCGTCTGGCGCTCGTAGTCGGCGTAACCGCGCACGGTCTCGACGAGGTTGGGCACGAGCGACGCGCGGCGCTGGAGCTGCACGTCGATCGCCGCCCACCCCTCGCGCACGTGCTGCCGCGCGCGCACGAGCCCGTTGAAGAGCAGGGCCACGCCGGCGACGAGCAGCACGGCAGCCACCGCGGCCAGGACGCCCGGCGTCATTACCAGCTCCCTCCGCCGCCGCCCCCGCCGCCACCGCCCGACGACCCGCCGCTGAATCCGCTGCCGCCGGACCCGCCCGGCGTGGACGCGATCGCGCTCGACATCGACGAGGAGAAGCTGCCGAGGCCGCTCGAGAACGACGCGGCGTTGAACTGCGTGGTGCCGACGTACCAGCCCGCCGTCGCCCGCTGCAGGTCGATGTCCCTGAACGCGCGCGCCCACTTCTCCACGCACCGGAACGCGACCGCGTACGGCAGGTACTCGGTGAACAGGTTCGCGCGCTCGGCGAACGCCTGCTGCTCCTTCTCCGCCGTGCGGATGTAGCGCGCGAAACCCAGCGTGCGCTGCAGCATCGCGCGGCCCGCGGCGGTCCGTCGCGGCATCAGGCCCGAGATCATCGCGAGCAGCAGCCCCCCGGCGATCACCGGCAGCCCGAGCAGCCCGAGCCCCCAGTTCGCGCCGGCCAGCATCATCGCCGCGATGCCCAGCCCGAAGGTCAGGATGCCGACGATCCGCGCGACGATGCGCACGGTCTCCGGGTTGCGCGGGAACCAGCCGCGCTCCACGGCGTCCTTGTAGAGCGCCTTCTTGGCGACCTCGAGCGTCTTGTAGAACTGGTTGCGCAGGTCCGACAGCTTCACCGACGACCGCGCGCCGAACAGGCCGTCGAAGATCATCCGCTCGTACGGCAGGAGGCCCGACTCGTCCTCCTTCTTCCGGTCGAGCTGCCAGTCCACCTTGCCGAACCAGCCGTGCTTGGGCAGCTCCGTGATCGAAAGGTAGCCGCGCACGGCCAGGTCCACGATCGTCGCGGTGACGTCGAGCGTGTCGGCGCGCTCGTCCACGAGCAGGCCCATCTGCCCCGGCCGGATGCCGTCCGGCGGCTCCAGCTCGACGGCGACCGGCCGCGCGCCGAACAGCGGCACGCGCTCCTCCGGCGCGCCGGTGACCGGGTGGTGGAACGAGACGTACCGCCGGTCGCGGCCCCATCGCCACCAGAGCGTCCCGAGTCCCGACACCACCAGCGCGAACCCGCCCCACATCGTCCACAGGATCCCCGGCGTGTGGTCGAAGAACTGGGTGATGTTGCGCGGCCGCGCGACCAGGTGCGGTTCGGGCGCGGTGACCGCGCCCTTGGCGAGCGCGGTGACGATGGTGAGCTGCTCGCCCTCGCGGAGCGGGCGGGTGGCCCGGAACGTCGCCTCGGCGCGCGTCATCCGGACGTCGCAGAGTTCCTTCGACCCGGGCGGCCCCTGGTAGCAGGTGACGCGCGTGATCGCGTCGCCGGGCGTCCGCACGGTGACCGACGCGTCGGTGACGGTCACGGGCCAGGGACCAATCGCGTTCCAGTACAGCTCGTCGTGGTCGGCAAACGGGTTGAGGCCGCCGCGCACGCGATAAACCAGCCGGTAGGTCTCCTTGCCGTTGATCGTCCGGTCCGGGTCGCCGATCCGGTAGCGCAGCGTCGAGCCCTCGGTGAGACGCTCGATGCCCGGCCGGCGGCCGTCGGCCGTCGTGAGGCCGATCAACTCGACGTCGTACACGCGCAGGTGCTCGTCGTCCCACGCGAACTTCACGGGGATGTCGCGGTAGATGCCGTGCTTCTCGAGGCCCTTGAAGTCCACGTCGATCGCCTCGGCGGCGGTGAACGACGCGTCGGGCTGGATCTCGATGCGGACGTGCATCCGCTCGATGACCCAGCCCTCGTCGGCCGAGACGATCGCCGGCAGCACGAGCAGCGCCGCGAGGACGACACGGGCGACCCGCGCGCCGATGGGCATCGTCACGCTCGCTCCTCCGTCGGCCCGAACCGGCGCTCGAGTTCCTCGAGGGTCGCCGGCGCGACGTTGCCGCCGCTCAGCACGGCGACCACGCGCGCGTCGGCCGGGAACAGCCGCGCGAAGCGCGGCGCGCGCACGGCCGCCACGGTCGCGGCGCCGCTCGGCTCCACCACCTGGCGCACCTCGTAGAACAGCCAGAGCGCGGCGTGGGCGATCTCGGCATCGCTCACGGTGACGACCTCGTCCACGTACTGCTGGGCGTGGGCGAACGTCAGATCCCCGGGCCGCACCGGCATCAGGCCGTCGGCGATGCTCGCCGTGCGCTCGAGCGTCACCGGATGCCCGGCGGCGATCGACGCGGTCATCTTCGCGGCGCCCTCGGGCTCCACGCCGACCACGCGCACCGCGGGCCGCGCCTGCTTGAGCGCCGCGGCCACGCCCGAAATCAGCCCGCCGCCGCCGATCGGCACGACGACAACGTCGGCGTCGGGCAGCTGCGCCTCGATCTCCAGGCCGCACGTCCCCTGACCGGCGATGATCCACGGATGGTCGAAGGGCGGCACCATCGTCAGGCCGCGCGCCGCCGCCTCGGCCTGCGCGCGCTTCAGGCGATCCACCGAGGTCGTGCCCTCGAGAATCACCTCGCCGCCCCAGCGCCTGACGCCGGCGACCTTCACGGCCGGCGCGGTCGTCGGCATGACGATCACGGCGGGCGCGCCGAGACGGGCGCCGGCGAGCGACACGGCCTGGCCGTGATTGCCGGACGAGTAGGTGATGACGCCACGCCGCCGGTCGGACGGGTCCAGGCGCGCGAGCATGTTGGTGGCGCCGCGAATCTTGAACGCGCCACCCGGCTGCTGGTTCTCGCACTTGAGCCACAGCGGCCGCGCGGCCTGGTCGGAGGCGTCCACGAGGGCCGTCCGGCGCGCGACGGCGGCGATCCGCGCCGCGGCCTCCCGGATTTCGTCCAGCGTCACGAGCGACATCGGCACATTATGGATGATGCGGATGAAGTACGCTGAGGGCCGCATGCCGCGCCTCGTCTTCGGCCCGTGTCTCGCGCTGGTCCTGATCGCCGCATCCGCCGCGCCCGCGTCCGCGCAGCTCGTCCCCGGCCGGATTCCGCCGGTCGTCTTCGACGTGCGCGGCTTCTGGCCGGGCCTCGGCCAGGACCCCGTCACCGCGTCGGACCTGGACCTGCTCGCGACGGACCTGCCCTCGCGCGGCCTGGGCGCGGTGACCGGCGTGCACGTGTACCCGATTCGGCGCGGCCGCTTCGCGCTCGGCGCCGGCGGCGAACTCATCGTCGCGCGCGGCAACCGGGATCCCATCGTCGTCGAGGGCAGCGAGGCGCCGGTCGGGCCGACCGTACACCAGCGGCTGCAGGGGTTCTCGGCGCAGGTCTCGCTCAACTTCGGCAACGAGGACGGGTGGAGCTACCTGACCGGCGGCATGGGCCCGATGCGCTTCGGCACCTACACGGGCGACACGGCCCCGGCCGAGGCGGCGCCGTCGAAGTCCACGATCAACCTCGGCGGCGGCGCCCGGTGGTTCTTCAAGCGTCACCTGGCGTTCACGTTCGACGTGCGGTTCTACCTCACGCGGCCCGAGGTGCGCACGGAACTCTACCCGGGCCGCGGGCGGAGCCGACTCCTGGTGCTCTCGGCGGGGATCGCGATCAAGTAGGACGCCGGGAGTCGCCGACACCCCCGGCGTCCTCTGATCGATTACTGCAGGTACTTCCGGAAGAAGGCGACGGCCATCGGCCAGGAGTCCTGCGTGGCCTTCAGGTTCGCGCCGCCGGCGCCGGCCTGGGCGAAGATGAAGCCGTGGCCCGCGCCCTCGAAGGTGTGCGGCTCGTACGTCTTGCCGAGCGCGCGCATCGCCTCGGTGGTCGCCGGGACCGTGGCGCCGATGCGCGCGTCGTTGCCGGCGTAGAGCCCCAGGACCGGCGCGTTGATCCGCGCGAACGCGTCGCGCGGCGCGCTGTCGGCCGTCGCGCCGTCGGGATTCCCGTAGTAGACGACCGCCGCGTTCAGTCCCGCCTGGTGAATCGCGTAGTTGAAGCTCTGCGTGCCACCCCAGCAGAACCCGATGACGCCGGTCTTCCCGTTCGACGCGGGCAACGACTTGCCGTACTGCATCGCGGCATCGAGACGCGCGCCCACTTCGTCGGTCGTGAGCGTGCGGATCGCCTGCCCGACCTGATTGCCGAGCGACGCGGTCCCCCCGCCGTTCGGCCCGCGGCCCGAGAGGAAGTCCGGGACGATGGCGATGAAGCCGTCCTGCGCGAGCTGGTCGCCCGCGGCACGCGCGAGGTCGCTCATCCCGCGGATGTCGTGGATGACCAGCACGACGCCCGCCTTGTCCGCCCGCTCGGGGTAGATCACGAACGAGTTCAGCAGCGTGCCGTCGGCCATCTTGATGTCCACCCACTCGCCGTGACGGCTGGATTCGGCCAGCGCCCGCGTGGCGTGCTCGGGCGTGCCGGGGGGCAGGCTGTCGTTCCAGGGCACCTCGATGGGCGGGGGCTGGTTGCCGCGCTGGCCGCCCCCGCGCTGGTCCGCGGCCGGGGGGGACTGGGCGAACGCCGGCGTCGCGAGCGCCAGCACGGTCAGGGCAAGGGAAACACGACGGGTCATCGAGGCCTCCAGGGGAAATCTCACGAGGTCTTCAGCTCGGGCTCACGCGTTCGGGGGACCGTGCCCGGTATTATCTCCCCGGATGCGCCGCGAGACGCTGCTCGATTTCTTCGAGGACTTCGCCACGCTCGACGAGCCGTTCATCGTCCACGACGACGGCTACCGGACGCGGACGGCGACGTACCGGGAGATCGCGGGCGCCGCGCGGACGTACGCGGCGCGGCTGGCGGACGGTGGCGTCGCGCCGGGCGAGAAGATCGTCCTCTGGTCGGAGAACCGCGCCGAGTGGGTCGCCGCGCTCTGGGGCGGGCTGCTGGCTGGCGTCGTCCTGGTGCCGGTGGACTTCCGCGCGTCGCCGGACCTGGTTCGGCGCATCGCCGGCATCGTCCAGGCGCGCGCGATCCTGGTCGGCCACGAAGTGGAGGCGCTGGCGGACGCGCCGGCGCCGGTCGTGCCGATCACCGAGGCGGTGCCGATCGCGGAGGCCGCCACCCCAACCAGCCGGCCCCCCGCCGCGACGCCAGCGCCCACGGGCGCGACGCTCGCCGAGATCATCTTCACGTCTGGCGCGACCGCGGAGCCGAAGGGCGTCACGATCACGCACCGCAACGTGCTCGCGAACATCATCCCGATCGAGCGCGAGGTGAAGAAGTACCTGCGCTACGAGCGGCCGTTTCACCCGATCCGGTTCCTGAACCTGCTGCCGCTGTCGCACATGTTCGGGCAGTCGATGGCGACGTTCGTGCCGCCGATGCTCGCCGGCACCGTGGTGTTCTCGCACGGCTACAGCCCGACGGAGATCGTGCGCCAGATCCACTCGCGCCGCGTGTCGGTGCTGGTCGCGGTGCCGAAGGTGCTCGAGGTCCTGCGCGCGCACCTCGAGCGCGTGCTGCCCGAGACGGCCGGGCCCGACACGCTCGCCGGCCGGCACTGGGCGTGGCGCTGGTGGCACTACCGCCGCGCGCACCGGCTGTTCGGCTGGAAGTTCTGGGCGATCGTCTGCGGCGCGGCCGCGCTCGACCCCGAGCTCGAGGCGTTCTGGCGCAAGCTCGGCTTCCTCGTCGTGCAGGGCTACGGCCTCACCGAGACCGCGCCCGTCGTCACGCTGAACCACCCGTTCAAGGCGTCACGCGGATCGGTCGGCGCGCCGATCGCGGGCGTCGAGGTGAGGATTGCCGACGACGGCGAGATCCTGGTGCGGGGCGACAACGTCACGTCGGGGTACTACCGCGCGGGCGACGGCGACACGGTCAGCCCGTCGGACGCCTTCGAGGACGGCTGGTTCCACACCGGCGACATCGGCGAGCTGGACGAGGCGGGACGACTGGTCATCAAGGGCCGCAAGAAGGAGATGATCGTCACCCCGCAGGGGCTGAACGTCTTCCCGGAGGACGTCGAGCGCGCGCTCGTGGCGCAGCCCGGCGTCGTCGAGGCCGGCGTCGTGGGCCTCACGGTGGACGGCGAGGAGCGGGTGCACGCGGTGCTCCGGGTCGCCGACGGCGCCGACGTGGACGCCATCGTCCGCGGCGCGAACGCGACGCTCGAGGACCACCAGCGCGTCTGGAGCACGTCGGTCTGGCCGGGCGACGCGCTGCCGCGCACGGAGGGCACGGGCAAGCTGAAGCGGCGCGAGCTGCAGCGCTGGGCGGCAGGCGGACAGGCGGCCGCGCCGGCTGCTGCCGCCGCCGGCCACAGCGTGGAAGCCGTCATCGCCCGCTTCGCACCCGGCCGCACGCTCACGCCCGAGACCACGCTCGCGGAGCTGGGCCTGTCGTCGCTCGACCGCGTCGAGCTGCTGATGGCGCTCGAGGAGGCATTCCAGGTCACGCTGGACGAAGGGACCCTGGGGGACGCCCGGACGATCGGTGAGCTCCAGGAACTCGTAGGCGCGGACAAGGGCCTGAGGGTCCCAGGGTCCCAGGGTCCCAGGGTTCAAGGGCCCGGCGTGGAACCTGGGCCGGGACCTTCTTCCACTGCGGGCCGGCAAACGGGCGAGGGGATTCGCTTTCCGGCCTGGAACCGGTCGCGGGTGTCGTGGTTCCTGCGGCGGATCAGCCTGCCGACGTGGATCCTGCCGCTCGCGCGGCCGTTCCTCGATCTCACGGTGGACGGGCTCGAACACCTGGAGGGCCTGCAGGGGCCGGTGGTCTTCGCGGCCAACCACCAGAGCCACATGGACACGCCGACGATCCTGCTGGCGCTGCCGGCGCGCTGGCGGTACCGCGTGCAGACGGCGATGGCGAAGGAGTTCTTCCGCGCGCACTTCTTCCCGCGCGAGTTCTCGCGGCGCGCGTGGTTCACCAACAGCCTGAACTACTACCTCGCGTGCCAGTTCTTCGCCGCCTTCCCGCTGCCGCAGCGCGAGGCGGGCACGCGCGAGACGCTGCGGTACATCGGCGAGGTCACCGCCGACGGCTACTCGATCCTGATCTTCCCGGAAGGCCGGCGGAACGACTCGGGCGACGTGGACGAGTTCCGTCCCGGCATCGGCATGATCGGCGCCCGCCTCGAGCTCCCCGTCGTCCCGGTCCGCATCGTCGGCCTCGACAAGGTGCTCCACCCGAAGATGCGCTGGCCGAAACGCGGCCCGGTGCGCGTGGCATTCGGGGCGCCGATCAGGCTCACCGGCGAGGACTACCCGGCGCTGGCGAGGGACGTCGAGGACGCGGTGCGGGGACTGGGGCGCGCGACGACTCCTTCCTGAGGCGTGGTGCGGCAAGCGAGCCTTCACGCGAAGGGCACAGTATCGCGTGCAGCACGTGGTTCACGCGCTAGACTGCAAGTCAGGAACCCGCTGCGTCCAGGCGATCGCCGGGATTAGGGCCACCGCGCGCCGCACGACCGGCCGGCCGGGACCGACGGCCGGATGAACGACTGATTCACGCATGAACGACCGCACACCAGACCCGGGCCACGACGCGACGGTGCCGGATGCCGGGGCGAATCGCTATGCCCGGCTGAAGGACATCGTGACGCGCGCGCTGGCGCGTCCCCGGGAGCAGCACCGCGCCTTCCTCGACGAGGCCTGCGCCGGCGACGAGGCGTTGCGGCGCGACGCGGAGGCGCTCCTCGGACAGGACGCCAGTCTGGACGTCCTGCGGACCGCCGCCTTCGGCGCGCCGCCGGTCCTCGACACGTCACCGGACCACATCGGGCCGTATCACATCCATGGCGTCCTCGGCGAAGGCGGCATGGGCGTGGTCTACCGCGCGCGGCAGGACGCGCCGGTGCGCCGCGACGTGGCGTTGAAGGTCATCCGACAGGGGATGGACTCGGCCCGCATCGTCGCGCGATTCGCGCTGGAGCGACAGACGCTGGCGCGGATGGATCACCCGAACGTGGCGCGGCTCTACGATGCCGGCGCGACCGACGACGGCCGGCCGTTCTTCGCGATGGAGCTGGTCGACGGCCAGCCGATCACGCGCGCCGCGGAGACCCGCGGACTGGATCTGCAGGCGCGCCTCGCGCTGTTCGTGGACGTCTGCCGCGGCGTGCGGCACGCGCACCAGAAGGGCGTGATCCACCGCGACCTGAAGCCGTCGAACATCCTCGTCGCCGACGTCGACGGGCGCCCGGTGCCGAAGATCATCGACTTCGGCATCGCCAAGGCGATCGACGTCGAGGCCGGCGACCTGACGATGGCCGGCCGCGCCCCGGGCACGCCCGCGTACATGAGCCCGGAACAGGCCGGGGTCTCCGCCGCGCCGATCGACACGCGGACCGACGTCTACGCGCTGGGCGTCGTGCTCTACGAACTGCTGGCGGGGCGTCCGCCCTGGCGGTTCGAGAGCGGCACGCCGGCCGAGCTCTATCGGGTGCTGCACGACGCGACGGCGACGCGGCCGAGCGCCATCCGGCCCGGCGTGCCGCGCATGCGCCCGGCCGACCTCGCGGGGGATCTCGACAGCATCGTGCTGAAAGCGATCGAGGGGGATCCGGAACGGCGCTACGCGTCGGTCGAACAGCTGCTCGAGGACCTGGAACGCTACCGGCAGGGCCGCCCGGTCGAGGCGCGCGCCGGGACCTGGTCCTACCGCGCCGGCAAGTTCGTCGGCCGCCACCGGCTGGCGACGACGGCCGCGGCGGTGCTCACGATCGTGGTGCTCGCGTTCACCGCCATCACGGTGTGGCAGAGCCGACTGCTCGTCCGCGAACGCGACGCGGCCGTGCTGGCCGGCGAGCGCGCCCGGGCCAACGCGGACTTCCTCGAACGGCTGTTCCGCACCGCGAATCCGCGCGAGGCGGGCAACCGGAACATGACCGCGTTCGACCTGCTGCGCGCCGGCGTCGCGCAGCTCGATGCCGACGCCTCGCTGGACCCGCGCGTGAAGGCCGAGATGTACCTGACGCTCGGCCTGGCGCTCGCCAACCTGGATGAGTTCGACGCCGGCATCGCGGCGCTCCGCCGCGGACTCGAGGCGAGCATCGGGACCTACGGCCGCGAGTCCCTCGAGACGGCCGAACACCTGCACCGGCTGGGCGACATCCTCCGGCAGCACGGCGAGCGCGACGAGGCGTTCGCGCTGCTCAACGAGGCGCTCGCGATCCGCCAGCGCCTGACGAGCGGCGACAGCTACGAGATCGCGGACTCCTACAACAACATCGCGATGCTCGGCGTGGACACGGGCCGTTATCGCGAGGCCGACGAGCTCCAGACGCGCAGCGTCGCGATGCACCTGCGGCTGACCGGACCGGATTCGCCGGAGATCGCGGTCCCGCTGAACAACCTGTCGCTCGTCAAGCGCCGCCAGGGACGGCTCGAAGAGGCACTCGCGCTCGCCCGGCGCGCGTGGGCGATTCTGCAGAACGGCGACGACCAGGGATCGGCCCTGCTCGCCCGGCAGAACATCGCCACGATCCTCGATGCCATGGGCCAGCCGGCGGCGGCCGAGGCGATCTACCTGGAGTTGATCGAGCAGAGCCGCGACCTGCTCGGTCCCGATCACTCGCGCGTGCTGTCGCTCGAGGACCTGGTGGCGACGACCCGGCAGGAGCAGGGCGACCTCGACGGCGCGGCCGCGCGGTTCGCCGCGCTCGAACCGCGCATCCGCCGCGTGCTCGGCGACGACGCCATGCTCGTCACCGTCGTGATGCGGGACCGCGGGCTGCTGGATCGCGCACGGGGCGACCTGCCGCAGGCGGAACGGCGCCTGCGCGAGGCTCTCGGCCGCCACCTCGCCGCCACGGGACCGCACCATTTCCGCATTCCGTCGTTCCGGCGCGCCCTGGCGGACGTCCTGGCGGACCGGGGACAACTGGCCGAGTCGGAGGCGCAGCTCCGCCTGCTCCTGACGGAGCTGCCGGCGGCCGACGACTATCCGTATCTCGAGCGCGCGCTCGCGCTCCGATCGCTGGCGCGCACGCTGGACCTGCAGGGCCGCCCCGGTGAGGCGGCCGCGGCGCGCCGCGAGGCGGCCGAGGTGGACGCGGGCATCGCCCGCTAGGACCCTTTTTGCCCCCGCCCCCCCTTCCGTGAGAAACTGTTGAGTTGAAAGGATTAGCGGATTTGAGCAAGGACGACCTGATAGATGTCCAGGGCACCGTGGTCGCCGTTCACAGCGGCGGCCTCTACCGTGTCCAAGTCGATTCCGGCCATGAGGTTCTGGCCCAGTTGAGCGGCCGGATGCGCCGTTTCCGAATCAAGGTCGTGCCCGGTGACCGCGTCACCGTGGGCGTGTCCCCCTACGACCCGGTCAGGGGCATCATCACGTTCCGCGCCCGCTAGATACAGAGATCGTTGACCACAGAAGCACGCCCGAAAACCACCCCCCGGCGCGGCGGCAGCAGACGGCGCGGCCGTCCCCAGGGCCGCCCGGCCACTCGCCCCGCCTCCACCGCGCCCGAGCGCGAGTCGGCGGCCTTCGATCCGGCCCCGCTGCCGTTCAAGGCCCTCGTCACCGAACCCGCGCTGCTCGACGCGCTCGACCAGCGCGGCTTCGAGCAGACGACGCCCGTGCAGAGCGCCGTGCTGCCCTACGCGATGACCGGCCGCGACGTGATCGGCTGCGCCGAGACCGGCACCGGCAAGACCGCCGCCTACGTCCTGCCCGTCCTCTCGCGCCTGATGCGCGAGGACCGCGAAGCCGGGCCCGCCGTGTCGCACCGCGCGACGCGCGCCCTGATCCTCGCGCCCACGCGCGAGCTGGCCACCCAGATCGACGACGAAATCCAGGGCTTCGCGTACCACGCGCCCGTGGCGAGCGCCGCGGTCTACGGCGGCGTCCCGATGGGCCCGCAGGAACGCGCCCTCAAGGCCGGCGTGGACATCGTCGTCGCCACGCCCGGGCGGCTGCTGGACCACATGCGCAGCAACGTCGGCGACTTCTCGAAGATCGAGGTCTTCGTGCTCGACGAGGCCGACCGGATGATGGACATGGGCTTCTGGCCCGACGTCCGCCGGATCGCCGAGGCGCTGCCGCCCACCGCGTCGCGCCAGACCATGCTCTTCTCGGCGACGATGCCCGAGGAGGTCATGCGGTTCGCCGACGCGCTGGCGCCGGATGCGGTGTTCGTGCAGGTGGGGTCGCGGCGCGGCCCGGCGAAGACGATCACGCACGAGGCGCGGATTCTGCCGTCGCGCGAGAAGGTCAGCTTCCTCGCGAAGTACCTCCGCCGGCACCACGACACCGCCATCGTCTTCGTGAACACGAAGATCGGCACCAGCCGGCTCGCGCGGCAGCTCATGCAGTCGGGCCTGCGCGCCGAGGCGATCCACGCCGACCGGTCGCAGAAGGACCGGACCGCCGCGATCGAGAGCTTCCGCGCCGGCCGCACGAAGGTGCTCGTCGCGACCGACGTCGCGGCCCGCGGCCTCGACATCGAGTCGGTGGGCCTCATCGTCAACTTCGAGGTCCCGCACACGCTCGACACCTACGTGCACCGTGTCGGCCGCACCGGCCGCAACGACACCCCCGGCCACGCCCTCACCCTGGCCGACCCGCACGACCGGGCCGACCTGGAGCAGATCGAGAAGGCGTTCGGGTTGAAGCTGATCGCCGAGTAGTCGAGAGACCTGAGGGTCCCAGGGACCCAGAGTCCCAGGGTCCTGAAGGAAAGACGTCGGCGCAGCCGGCGACCACGGTTCCAAGTTCGAACTTCGAGGTTCGAAGTTTCGCGCCCCGTGTCGAGAACCGTCCGCCCTCGACACGGTCCCTCCAGTGTTGTATTTTCCGGACATTCCAGGACTTGCGCGGACCGGGGTCGGTGTCGGCCCCGGTGCCGCCCGTCGGATTCCCAGGACCCACGGAGGAACCCCCATGACGACGACAGGCGTGTCGCCGAACACGACCGAGGCCCGGACGCGCCGCCGGCGCATCGGGCTGGTCAGCCTGCTCGCATTGCTGCCGCTGACCCTCGTCGCCCAGGTGCCGCAGCAGGCGGCCAGCTGGGCGGACGAGATCATCCACAAGGAAGGCTACGTCGAGCCGCCGCGTGAACTGGCCGACGCGGTGCTCGCGCCGCGGTACCTGAACGTCACCCTGTCGAACCTGAGCCCGGACAAGGCCTGGTTCCTGGACGAGATCGGTGACGGTCCTCCGCCGATGTCGCGCTTCGCGACGCCGTACCACGAGCTGGGCGGCCTGTTCGTGGACTACCGCGGCAACCGGGTGCACAGTCTGACGGCGCGGAGCAACGTCGGCATCCAGATCATCTCGGCGACGGACGGATCGAAGAAGGCCGTCGCGATTCCGGCGGGCGCGCGCGTGAGCGGCGCGCGGTGGACGCCCGACGGCACGGGCGTGGCCTACCTGGCGCACACGGCCGACGCCACGCACATCTACATCACCGATCTGGCGACCAACCGCCCGAAGCAGATCACGAAGACGCCGCTGCTCGCGACGCTCGTGACCTCGTTCGACTTCGCCGCCGACGGCAAGACGATCGTCGCGGTGGAGATTCCCGAGGGTCGCGGCCCGCTGCCGGCCGAGTCGCCGACGCCCCAGGGCCCGGAGGTCCGCACGTCGGTGACGGGCGACAAGAACCGGCTCCGCACCTACGCGAGCCTGATGTCCACGCCGCACCAGTTCGCGCTGCTCGAGTACCACACGACCGGCCAGCTCGTGTCGATCGACGTCGCCACGCAGGCGGCGAAGAAGATCGGCGCGCCGGCCATGATCCGCAGCGTGGACCCGTCCCCCGACGGCCAGTACTTCCGGGTGACGACGATGACGAAGCCGTTCTCCTACATCGTGCCGACGAGCAACTTCGGCCAGAAGGAGGAGGTCTGGGACGCGACCGGCAAGGTGCTCACCGAGATCAGCAAGCGCGACATCAACCTCGGGGTGCAGGACGACGACCAGCCGGCGGGCGGCCGCGGCCGCGGCGCCGGATCCGGCCCCGGCAAGCGTGAGCTGTCGTGGCGGCCGGACGGCCAGGGCCTGACCTACCTCGAGCAGGAAGCGCCGCCCGAGGAACCGGCGGACGCCGCCGGCGCAGGCACCGGGCGTGCCGGCCGCGGCGCGCGCGGCGGCGGAGCCGGCGCGGCGGCGGGCGACGAGCCGCAGGAAGGCCGCGGCGGACGCGGCGGCGCGGCCCAGCGGCCCGACCGCCTGTACCAGTGGCTGCCGCCGTTCAGCGACGACAGCGCGAAGGTGATCTACGAGAACCGCGCGCGGATGAGCAACCACCGGTTCTCCGAAGACATGAAGATGCTCTTCTACCGCGAGACGCAGGGCCAGAACTGGACCGACTACGCGGTGGCACTCGACACGCCGGCCGAGCGGTTCGCGGTGATGCGGCGGCGCGGCAACGACTTCTACACGAACCCCGGATCGATGATGACGACCGCGGGCGGCGGCGGAGGCCGGGGCGGACGCGGCGGCGGCGGGGGCGGTGGCGCCGCCCTCCTCTCGGCCGACGGCGCGAGCGTGTTCTACCAGGGCACGCAGTACGACAAGAACCCGGACGAGGTCCCGCCGCAGCAGTTCATCGACCAGGTGAACATCAGGACCGGCGACAAGGTCCGGATCTACGAGAGCCGCACCGACGGCGTGTCGGAACGGGTGACCTCGGTCCTCGACATCGACGCGAAGAAGTTCGTGATCTCGTCGGAGAGCCCGACGCAGGTGACGCAGCAGTTCCTCGTGGTGGACGGGCAGCGCAAGCAGCTCACCAACAACGAGGACATGGCGGCCGACCTGACGGCCGCGCCGAAGCAGCGCTTCACGGTGACGCGGGCCGACGGCTTCAGCTTCCGCACCACGGTCACGCTGCCGCCCGGCTATCAGGCCGGCACGAAGCTGCCCGCGATCTTCTGGTTCTACCCGCGCGAGTACACGAGCCAGGACTCGTACGACGAGACCGGCCGCACCTACGACAAGAACGCGTTTCAGGACTTCGGCACGCGGTCCATGCAGTACTTCGTGCGCCTGGGCTACGCCGTCGTCGAGCCCGACTCGCCCATCGTCGGCGAGCAGGGCGCGATGAACAACAACTACGAGAACGACCTGCGCAACAACCTGGCCGCGGTCATCGACGAGCTCGACCGGCGGAACCTGGTGGACCGCCAGCGCCTGGCCATCGGCGGCCACAGCTACGGTGCGTTCTCGACCGTCAACGCGATGGTGCACACGCCGTTCTTCAAGGCCGGGATCGCCGGCGACGGCAACTACAACCGCACGCTGACGCCGCTCGGGTTCCAGAGCGAGCGCCGGATCCTGTGGGACGCGCGTGACGTCTACATCGGGATGTCGCCGTTCTTCCGCGCCAACGACCTGTCGGGCGCGCTGCTGATGTACCACGGCATCCACGACCAGAACGTCGGGACGGACCCGGACAACTCGCTGCGGCTGTTCCACGCGCTCAACGGCCTCGGCAAGACCGTGGCGCTCTACATGTACCCGCTCGAGGACCACGGCCCGGCCGCGAAGGAGACGCTGCTGGACCTCTGGGCGCGCTGGGGCGCGTGGCTCGACAAGTACGTGAAGAACCCGGAGCCCATGGTCAAGCCCGCGCCGTCCGCGGCGGGCGGCGGCGGAGGCGGCCGGTAACCCCGCGCACGGGGCGGGGACGACGAAGCCGTCGTTCCCGCCCGTCCGCCCGTCCCCGTCCGCTCGTCGGCCCTTCCGGGTCGTGCCTCAGCCGGCGCGGAGCGTCCCGAGCGGCAGCACCAGCAGCGCGTAGAGGCCGGCGGCAATCCACAGGCTCACGTCGATCCCGAGCCACATCGACGCCATCACGGCCACGATCGACGCCATCACGCCGGCCGCGCCGTTCACGCCCCACATCCAGGCCGAGATCGTCGCCGACGAGCGGCCCGCCAGGCGCAGGCCGAACGGGAAGCACATCCCGAGCAGCAGCGCGAGCGGCGCCACGAACAGCGCCGTGACGAACGTCCGCGCCGGCAGCCCGCCGCCAATGGTCGCGTCGGTCACCGGCTGCAGCACCAGCGTCTCGAGGACGATCACGCCGGCGATCGCGAACGGCAGCCGCCGCGCGAACCTGCCGGCGGGGTCGAGGCGATCGGACAGCCAGCTGCCGGCGCCGGCCGCGAGGATCATCAGGAACAGGATGATCGAGAACGTGTACGTCGGATGGCCGAGGTAGACCGAGAACCGCTGCAGGAACGGGATCTGCACGAACATGAAGCCGAGGCCGATCATCGCGAAGTAGGCGATCGACGCGCCGAACAGGCCCGCCGGCATGGCGGGCCGCCCCAGCCGCACGAGCGGGAAGATGACGATCGCCACGACCAGCACGGCCGCCACCGCGGCCAGCCCGAGGAGCGTCGCCGTGGCCAGCAGGTTGCCCGTGACGACACCGGCGCCGGAGATCCCGCGCTGGCGGAGCACGGCGCCAGGCTTGAGCATGTTGAAGAAGAACGGGCGCGAGTCGGACGGCGGCGAGAAGTCGAAGTCGGGGTCGCGCACGGCGGCCGACAGCGCGTCGAACGACGTGGCGTTGGCGATCGCGTCGATGCGCGCGTCCGGACTCGGCGCCCACGGCGTGACGAGCCGGCCGAGCTCGAGCGCGTCGGCCGCCTGCTCGATGCGGGCCCGGTCCTCGTCGGTGAAGGCCGCCTTCGAGACGACGAGGGTCGCGACGCGGCCGCGGGTGACGAGCAGCAGGTGGCGGCGCGGCTCGGCCATGCCGGCGTCGAGCAGCGACGCCACGCCGAGCGCGACCAGGCGCGTGGTCTCGGACACCGACTCCGGATCGAACCAGCGCGACACGCTGAACACGCCCGTCGGCGACAGCGCGCCCAGGAACACGCGCCACCCCTCGCGGGTGTAGAGGCCGTTCTCCGACAGCGTGAACGCGCCGGCGCCGGTCGCCGCCCACGTGTCGATGAGCGACATCTGCAGGACGTCGAAGCCGGCCTGGTGCCGCGTGAGGTAGGACCGCGCCTCGTCGTGGACGAGCGTCACGTGCGGGTCGTCGGCGATCTTCGTCATCGCGCGGTAGGGTCCGCGCAGCGCGGCGAGCAGCGCGCTGTTGATCTCGATCCCCGTCACGTCGGTGTTCCCGGCGGCCAGGGCCGTCAGGATGTCGCGGCCACCGCCGACGCCGATGATGCCCACCTTGCCCTGGCGCAGCCGGTACGGCACCGCCGTGACGTCGTACATCGTCCAGCCGAGCGAGCCGGGGTCGCCGTCCCACTCGGTGAACGCCGTGCCCGCGTCGCCGTCGATGGCGCCCCACGCGATGCGCGTCGGCACCTCGGGCGCGCCCTTGCCCGGGCCCCACAGGAACACGGTGGCCGGCACCGGCCGGCGGATGATGACGTTCGAGTGCGCGTTCCAGGCCGAGTACTCGATCTCCCGCTCCTGGAACCACAGGCTGCGGCTCTTCGGATAGATGACGCCGAGCGGCCGCGCGGCCGTGGCGTTGACGACCGTCAGGGCGAGCAGGCCGAGCGCCACGCCCGCGGCACCGCGGGCCGGATGGCCGGCGTAGCGGCCGAAACACCACGCCCCCGCCGCGGCGATGGCTGCCGAGGCCAGCGCGGTGGACGTGATGTCGGTCCGGCCGAGCAGCCAGACGACCGCGAGGCAGCCGGCGGCCGCGCCGATGAGGTCCGCCGCGTAGATCGCGCCGGCCGGTGCGCCCGTGCGCGTGAGCGCGAGCGTGACGACCACGCCCGAGAAGACGAACGGAATCGTGAAGACGATCGTCGAGACGGCCAGGGCGGCCAGCGGCGCCGCGGACACGCCGCTCACGGCGGGAAACGGGATCGTCAGGTTCGCGACGTGCGAGATCGCGATCGCGACCGCGAAGGCCGTCGCCGCCGCCGCGAGCGCCGGCTTCACGCGCGGCCCGGTGAGCAGGTCGCCCGCGATGAACACGCCCACCGCGCCCGCCGCCATCCCGAGCATCGCCACCGAGACGGCGAAGAACGAGAAGTGGTACCACGTCAGCACCGACAGGAGCCGCGTGTCGAGCACCTCCAGCATCAGGGTGGCGAGGGTCGTCAGGAACAGGCCGGCGTTGAGCAGGGCGTGGGGACGTGCGGGCACGGACTCGGCTTCGGGCACGGACGATGATAGATCGCGGGCCGGGCGGCGTACAGCGGCGGCCGGCGGAACGGACGGGCGGCCCCGGGAGGCGGGAGCCGGGAGGCGGGCGCCGCGTGGCGGGCGCGGTGGCCCGGCCGGCGACCTAGTCGGAGAACTCGCGGGCCAGCTCGACGAACTCGCCGTCGGGCGCCAGCTCGCGGTACTGCTTCCAGTGCGGGCGCGCCTCGGACGACCGGCCGAGCTTCTCGAGCGTGACGGCCAGGTAGAAGTGCGCCTCGGGATAGGCCGGGTTGATCGCGAGCGCCTCGCGGTAGGCCACGACGGCCTCGGCGAACCGGCTCAGGTCGTGGTGGATGTTGCCGAGGTTGAAGTAGGCCTCGAAGCACTCGGCGTCGATGCGGATCGCCTTCTCGTAGAGCGCCTCGGCCTCGATCACCTCGTCCCGCTCGTAGTGGATGTTGGCGAGGTTGACGATCGCGGGCACGAGCAGCGGGTCGAAGAGCAGCGCGCGCCGGTAGGCGGCGCAGGCGCCCTCGAGGTCGCGCTCGTCGCCGTCGTCGAGCGCGGCGCCCTCGAGGAAGTGCTTCGCGGCCAGCGCGTGGTTGGCCGCGGCAATCTCCTCGGCGCGCGCGGCCGGGAAGAGCGACGGGCCGGCGGGCGGCGGGGCCGGCAGCGAGACGACCCGCGCCGGCGGACGGTCGCCCCGCGACGGCTGGAAATCCAGGGCGAGCTGGCCCTCCTCGGCGGCCATCCGCGACCGCAGGAACGCGTGGAGCGACCCGCCCCGGTCCAGCTCGGCCACGGCCTGGCGGATCACGTGCACGTCGTTGAAGGAGTAGCGGCCCGCCACGGGCCGGATCGCGCCCCAGCGCGCCAGGTAGCGCAGGTGGTCGTCGCGCAGGACGGCGTACATCCCGCGGAGGTCGCGCGCCGAGTAGTACTGCGATCGCAGCGTCTCGGGATCCGGGATGCCGGCCGCGCGGCACAGGTCCGACTCGCTCAGCACGCGCCGGACGTGTCCGGGCACCGCGGCGCGATCCTCCCCGGCGACCACGATCGTGGTGCGCGGCGTGAGGTCGCGCGAGAAGGTCCCGCCGAGGCGCTCGACCAGCGCGCGGGCGTCCCGGCGCGAGAGCAGGGACAGCCGCCCGACGAGCGCGACCTGCTCGCCGGAGAACGGGTGGGCGGGCGATGGGGTCAACACGAACTGCCGAAGGTCAAGATGCAGCCCCGCCTGCCGGAAGTCAAGCGCGGGCGCCGCGGGTTTGCCTTTATGATTTGTCCATGCTGCTCGCGGCCGACGTCGGGGGGACGAAGACCCTCATGGGACTCTACCGCCCCGACGGGGAACGGCCCAGCCCGCGGGTCGTGCGGGAGTACGGCACGCTCGACTTCGACAGCCTCGACGACATCGTCGGCACCTTCCTCGAGGAGACGGGCACGCACCGCGTGGACGCGGTGTGCATCGGCGTCGCCGGCCCGGTGAGCGGGCTGGTCGCGCGGCTGACCAACGTCCCGTGGCTGGCCGACGCGTCGGCGGTCGCGGACCGGCTGGGTGACTGTCCCCTCGTCCTGCTCAACGACCTCGAGGCCATGGCGCACGCGGTGCCGCACCTCGAGCCCGACGAGCTCGCGGTGCTCCAGGGCGGCGACGCGGTGCCGACGGGCAACGCCGCGCTGATCGCGGCGGGCACGGGCCTCGGCGAGGCGCTGCTGCACAACGTCAACGGCCGGTTCCTGCCCTCGGCCTCGGAGGGCGGCCACGCCGATTTCGCGGCGCGGACGCCGCGGGAGATCGCCCTGCTGCAGGACCTGCTGACGCTGAACGACCGCGTGGACGTCGAGCGGGTGATCTCGGGGCCCGGGCTCGTCAACATCTTCCGCTTCACCCACGGATCGCGCCGGCTCGACACGGCGTGCCGCGCCATCGGGCCGGACGTGGACCCGGCGGACCTGCCCGCCGCGATCAGCACCTCGGCGCTGGAACACCGGTGCGAGCAGTGCGTGGAGGCGCTGGAGATGTTCGTCGAGGCCTACGGCGCCGAGGCCGGCAACCTGGCGCTGCGATCGGTGGCGACGGCGGGCATCTACGTCGGCGGCGGCATCGCGCCGAAGATCCTGCCGATGCTCGAGACCGGCCTGTTCATGGACGCGTTCCGCGCGAAGGAGCCGATGGTGGACCTGCTGCGGACGCTGCCCGTGTCGGTGATCCTGAACCCGAACGCCGGCCTGATCGGCGCGGCCATCCGCGCCGCCGCGCTCCAGACCGTCTGATACGATTCGCCGCGAGGAGAAGCCATGTCCCGCCGCCTGATCCTGTCGTGCCTCCTGGCCGCCGCGTTCATCGCGCCCGGCCGCGCCCAGCAGTCGCTCGCCAGCCTGCAGACCACCGCGGAGAAGACGGACTACAAGTCCACGTCGACCCACGCGGACGTGGTCGCGTTCATGCAGGCGGTCGCGGCCGCGTCGCCGAACGTCTTCTACCTGACCTACGGCAAGACGTTCCAGGGCCGCGACATGCCGCTGGCCGTCGTGGGCACCGGGCTGAAGGACGGCAGCCCGGCGAGCGTGCTCGCCACGGGCAAGCTGCGCGTGCACATCCAGGGCAACATCCACGCCGGCGAGGTCGAGGGCAAGGAAGCCGCGCAGGTCCTGCTGCGCGAGCTCGCGATGGGCCAGCACGCCGACTGGCTCGAGCACGTCGTCCTGCTCGTCACGCCGATCTACAACGCCGACGGCAACGAGCAGTTCAGCCTGGACAACCGGCCGCGGCAGAACGGGCCGATCGACGGCATGGGCACGCGCCAGACCGCGCAGGGCATCAACCTCAACCGCGACTACACGAAGCTCGAGGCCCCCGAGAGCCGCGCGTTCACGAAGCTCTGGAACGACTACGACCCGCACGTCGGCATCGACCTGCACACGTCGGACGGTTCGACGCACGGCTACTACGTGACCTACTCGCCGCCGCTCCACCCGGACACGAGCGACCAGATCATGAACATCCTGAAGGGCGAGTGGTTCCCCTTCATCAGCCGTGAGGTGAAGGCGAAGCACGGCTGGGAGATGTACTACTACGGCAACGCGTCGAGCGTCGGCGGACGCGGCCGCGGCGGCGCCGGCGGGCGCGGGCGCGGCGGCGCGGCGGCGGGCGGCGGCCGGGGCGCCGGCGGGCGCGGGCAGGCGGCGGCCGGCGGACAGGCGGCGGCCGGCGGCGGCCGGGCGGGACGCGCCGGCGGCGGCGCGCGCGGCGGACGCGGCGCCGGCTTCCAGGCCGACGTCGTCGGCGCCCAGCCCGGCGGCGGGCTCCCCCGCGCCTGGGCGACCTTCGAGCACGTGCCGCGCTTCCACAACAACTACGTCGGCATGCGCAACCGCTTCGGCCTCCTGAGCGAGGCCTACGCCTACGCGACCTTCAAGGACCGGATCACCGCCACCGGCTACTTCATGGAAGAGGCGCTCAACTACGCCTCGGCCAACGCCGAGCGCCTGATGGCCGCCACGGCGGCGGCCGACGCCGAGTCGATCGTCGGCCAGAAGCTCGCCACGCGCGCCGCGCAGACGACAGGCGGCATGATCGACGTGCTGATGGGCGAGGTCGAGGACGAGGCCAACCCGAACAACGGCGCGGTCATGAACCGGCGCGTGGACCGCACGCACGTCGAGCCGATGCTCGACCGGCTCTGGTTCGCGCCGACGGAAATCGAGGACGTCCCGGCCGAGTACTACGTGCCGGCCGCCGCGACGAAGGCCATCGACACCCTGCGCGCCCACGGCATCGAGATGCGCCAGACCACCGCGCCGGTCTCCGGCGTCGAGGCATTCGTCATCACGAGCAACACCGCGCGCCCGGCCCGCCCGGGCTCGATCGACTTCCAGAACCACGAGCTCCGCTCGCTCGAGGGCTACTGGCAGCCGTCAGCGACCGCGGTGCCGGCCGGCAGCTACGTCGTCTCGCTCGACCAGAAGCTGGGACGCCTCGCGTTCATCATGCTCGCGCCGACGTCCGACGACGGATTGCTGAACTGGAACTTCCTGGACGACCTGCTGCAGGACGGCAAGCCGTATCCGATCACGCGGAAGCGATAGGCGCTTCCGGGTGCGGGGCGCGGCGCAGCCGGCGCGTGCGCCGCGCGCGCCGCGAAGGGGACGCCCGCCGGACGACGGCCTAGCGGAAGTACCGCGCGATGTCGTTGTAGATGACCGTGACCATCAGCAGCATGATGGCCGCGACGCCCGCGAGGAGCATCCGCTCCTTCACCTTCACGCTGATGTCGCGGCGGGCGAGGCCCTCGACCGCGAGGATCGCGATGTGCCCGCCGTCGAGCACGGGCACGGGCAGCAGGTTCAGCAGCCCCAGGTTCATGCTGATCATGGCCATGAGCCCGAAGAGCGCCTGCCAGCCGAGCTGGGCGGCCGACCCGGAGAGCTCGGCCATGCCAATCGGCCCGATCAGCTGGCGCATCGGCGTGCCGCGCGGCTCGAACAGGCTCTTCAGCGTGCGCCCGATCAGCACCGCGGTCTCCGCGTTCTGCTGGACGCTCATCCGCATCGCCTGGAAGAACCCCGGGTCGATGCGGCGGAATTCGTCCCCGTAGATCTGGGCGCCGATCATCGGCGTGCCGCCGGTGTTCTCGGGCGTGATCAGCAGGTCGCGCTCGGCGTGGTCGCGCTCGAGCACGAAGCGGAGCGGCCGGCCCTCGCTCGCGCGGATGCGGTCGATGATGTCCGGCTGCGTCAGGCCGCGCTCGTCCCCGACGCCGAGGACCACGTCGCCCCGCTGCAGGCCGGCGCGCTCGGCCGGCGATCCCGGCGTGACGGCCGCCACCTGCGGCCGCACCACGGGCCGCAGGCCGATGTCGCCCATCTCGAACCGGCCCACCGCGTTCGGGGTCACCGTGAACGTCAGCGGCTGGCCCGCGCGGTCCACGACCAGCGTCACCTCGCGGTCGGCCTTCGGCAGGATCTCGATGTGGTAGTCGTCCCAGGTCGGCACGTCGCGGCCGTCCACGCTGAGCACCCGGTCGCCCGGCTGGATCCCGGCGCGCGCCGCGGGGCTGTCGGCCGTGACCGCCCCGACCACGACCGGGGAGGAATTCACCACGGGGACGTCGGCGCCACCCATGAGCGACGCGGTCAGCACGATGAAGGCCAGGATGAAGTTCATCACCGGGCCGGCCAGGTAGACCTGGAACCGGATCCAGCGGCTCTTCGAGAGGAACTCGTCGGGCTCGCCGCTCCGCTCTTCCTCCACCGTCTCGCCGGCCAGCTTGACGTAGCCGCCGAGCGGCACCGCGCTCACGCAGTACTCCGTCCCGCCGCGCTTGACCGTGAAGATCTTCGGGCCGAAGCCGAGCGAGAACGTGATCACGCGCACGCCGTACCAGCGCGCGACGAGGAAGTGGCCGAGCTCGTGCACGAAGACGAGCACGCCCAGCACGAACAGGAACGCCAGCGGCGTCGTCAGCACCCCGAAATCCATCGTCAGAACCTTAGGATGATCGTAACCGATCGACGGTGTCGCCCGAAACGCGACGCGCCCAGGCGTCCAGCTCGCGGATGCCGGCCAGATCGGCGGGCCCGGCGCCGCCGGACGCCTGGCCCAGGGCGGCCTCGATCACCCGCGGGATGCCCGGAAACGGGATCCGCCCCGCCAGGAAGGCCTCCACGGCGACCTCGTTGGCCGCGTTCAGGACCACGGGCCACGCGCCGCCCTGTCGCAGCGCCTCGAACGCCAGCCCGAGGCACGGGAACCGGCCGACGTCGGGCGGCTGGAACTCGAGGACGCCGAGCCGCACCACGTCCAGCGGCGGCAGCGGCGCGGTCCACCGCTCCGGGTACGAGAAGGCGTACTGGATCGGCAGCCGCATGTCGGTCACGCCGAGCTGCGCGATGACGGAGCCGTCGGTCAGCTCGACCATCGAGTGGACGATCGACTGCGGGTGCACGACCACGTCGATCCGATCGGCGCCCACGTCGAAGAGCCAGCGCGCCTCGATGACCTCGAGGCCCTTGTTCATCAGCGTCGCCGAGTCGATCGTGATCTTGCGGCCCATCTGCCACGTCGGGTGCCGGAGCGCGTCGGCGGGGGTCACCCGCGCGAGCGCCTCGGCGTCCATCGTCCGGAACGGCCCGCCGGAGGCGGTGAGGATGAGCCGCGTGACCTCGGCCGGCGCGCGGCCGTGCAGGCACTGGTGGATGGCGTTGTGCTCGCTGTCCACCGGCAGGATGGCCACGCCGCGGCGGCGCGCGGCGTCCACCATCAGCGCGCCGGCCATGACGAGCACTTCCTTGTTCGCGAGCGCGATGGTCTTGCCGGCCTCGATCGCCGCGAGCACCGCCTCGAGCGCGGCCGTGCCCGACGAGGCGCAGAGGACCACGTCCGCGTCCGGGTGCGTGGCCACCGCGAGCAGGCCGTCGCGACCGGTCGCCACACGCACGCCCGGCGTGCCCGCGAGCGCGGTCTCGAGCGCCGCGCCGCCCTCGGCCGTGGCCGTGGCGACGATCGAGGGGCGATGCGCCGCCGCCTGCGCCGCCAGCCGATCGACGTTGTGGCCCGCGGCGAGCGCGACGACGCGCAGCCGGTCCGGGTGCGCCTCGATGACCGACAGCGCGCTGCACCCGATCGACCCGGTGGCGCCGAGGATCGCGATCCGCCTCACGCGACGTGCCTCAGGAAGAAGTAGAAGAGCGGCGCGGCGAAGAGGTAGGCGTCGATCCGGTCGAGCACGCCGCCGTGCCCCGGAATCAGCGACGAACTGTCCTTGACGCCGGCCGCGCGCTTGAGGAGCGACTCGAACAGGTCACCGCAGATGCCCGCGCCGGCGAGCACGAGGCCCGCGGCCGCGCCCACGCCCGGCGCCACGCCCGGCAGCCAGACCCCGGCGAGCGCGCCGCCGGCCACCGCCGCGGCGACGAGGCCGCCCATCGCGCCCTCGACCGTCTTCGCGGGACTCACGGCCGGCGCGAGCTTCCGGCGGCCGAACGCCCGGCCCGTGTAGTACTGGGCCGAGTCGCTGCCCGAGATGACGACCAGGAGCCAGGTGATCGCCTCGGGCCCCTCCGCCACGCGCGCCCACGCCAGCGCGCCGAGCGGCAGGCCGACGTAGAGCGGCGCCAGCGCCATCGCGCCCGCGCGCGTGATGGTCCCCGGCACGGGCGGCCCCGACGCCAGCGCGACCAGCCCGGACGCGACGATGATCCCGAGGAGCGACCCGGCGAGCAGGTCCTGGTGGAACACCGGGCTCCGCGCGTCGTCGAGGACGAACGCGGTGCACGCGATCGCGGCCGCCAGGCCGACGAACCCGAACGCCGGCGGCGAGGCGCCGACGGCCGCGCCGAGCCGGCCCACCTCGTCGCCCGCGAACGCCGCGGCCAGCGCCGCGACGGCCACGGTCGCCCACCACGGCAGCACCCACAAGGTGACGACGACGAGCGCGATGAGGACGAGCGCGCTGAGGACGCGGGTCAAACGCTACCGCTTCCCGACCGCCGCCGGCTCAGACGCGATCGCGCCGTAGCGCCGATCCCGCTTCTGGAACTCGACCACGGCCTCGAGGAGGTGGCGCGCCCGGAAGTCGGGCCACAAGGCGTCGGTGACCCAGATCTCGGCGTAGGCGATCTGCCACAGCAGGAAGTTGCTCACGCGCAGCTCGCCGCTCGTCCGGATGAGCAGGTCCGGGTCGGGCTGGCCGGCCGTGTAGAGGAGCGACGCGAAACGCGACTCGTCCAGCTCGTCGGCCGGCACGCCCTCGCGGATCGCGCGGCGCGCCGCGTCCACGATCTCCGCGCGCCCGCCGTAGCTCAGCGCGATGTTGAACTGCATCCCGGTGTTCGAGGCCGTCCGCACCTCGGCCGCCTGGAGCTCCTCGCGCACGTCGCGCGCGAGCCGCTCCGGCTGGCCGATGACCCGGAAGCGGATGTTGTTGCGCAGGAGCGTCTTCAGTTCCAGGCGCAGGTAGTGCCGGAGCAGGCCCATCAGCGCCGACACCTCGGTGTCGGGGCGCTTCCAGTTCTCCATCGAGAACGCGTAGAGCGTGAGGACCGAGATGCCGAGCCGCGCGGAGGTCTCCACCGTGTCGCGCACGGCCTCGATCCCGGCGCGGTGCCCCTCGACGCGCGGCAGGTGCCGGCTGGCCGCCCACCGGCCGTTGCCATCCATGATGACGGCGACGTGGCGCGGCAGGCGGTCGAAGTTCACCTGCCGGGCGAGCTCGGCTTCCGGGGATCCGGGGGCGACGACGGCGAGCAGGTCGGCAAGGGCCATGGAAGCTTTGTCTTGCAGATTCTAGCAAACGGGGCGGAAATCAGTAGGTCACCGCCACCAGCGTCAGGCCGTGGGCCGGGGCGGTCGGGCCGGCGGCCGCCCGGTCCCGGGCCTCGAGGATGGCCGCCATGTCGGCGGGCTGGCGGAGACCCGTCCCCACGTCCAGCAGCGTCCCGACCACGGCCCGCACCATGTGACGGAGAAACCCGTCTCCCTCCACCTCGAAGACGATCTCGCCCGGGGGCGTCGTGATCGCGATCGTCCGCATCGTCCGCACCGTGTGCCGGACGGCGCTGCCGCGGGCCTGGAAGGACTTGAAGTCGTGGCGGCCGACGAGCGCCTCGGCCGCGGCTCGCATGGCGTCGAGGTCGTAGCGGCCCGGCGCGTGCCAGGCGTAGAGCCGGTCGAACGGCGACTGCACCGGCGGCGTGGAGACGCGATAGCGATAGGACTTGCCGCGTGCGTGGTGCCGCGCGTGAAAGCCGGGCGTCGCGTCCACCGCGCCGACCACCCGGACGTCGGCAGGCAGCCTCGCGTTGAGCGCGCGCTGGACGGCGGAGGCCGGCGTCTCGAACGCGACGTTGACGCTGGCCACCTGCCCGAGCGCGTGGACACCGGCGTCGGTGCGCCCCGCACCGGACACGGTCGGCCCGCGCCCAGCGGCGTCGCGCTCGAACGGCGCGAGCGCGTCCTCCAGCACCTCCTGCACCGACAGCCCGTTCGCCTGGCGCTGGAACCCGCAGTAGTTCGTGCCGTCGTAGGCGACGGTCAGCTTGAGGGTGCGCATCACGGGTGGGAGGTCATGAAGAGCGCGCGCGCTGGTGCGTCAGTTCCTGTGCCGCGTCTGGCGCCTGTCCTGTTTGACATGGAGGTCAGGAAGGCCATGTAGCTCATGAAGGGGTGCCGCGAACCCGTGCCCGGGCGACCGGCGAGCGTGCGGAAACCGGTGGAGATGAGCGCGCGAAGGACGTGGGAGGCACGTTCATCTCCACCGGTTCCCGCACGCTCGCTGGGCCGGTCGTTCGACCGGCCCGGCGGGCACCGCCCGCCGGTCGCCCGGGCGCGGCAGCGCGGCACGCTTCACGCCCTTCAATCCCTTCATCCCTTCATGTCAAGAGGACACCCGCCAGACGCGGCAGAGGCCGAGGGCCTTCACCCTCTTCACGCCCTTCAGCTCTTCCGGGAGCCCGGCTTGACCACCTCGACGCCCTTCGCGCAGAGCGGGCACTGCTCGGGCGGCCAGGTCTCCACCGTGAGCGTCGCGAGCGCGTGGAACGGCACACCGAGATCCGCCGTGCCGCCGCTCCGGTCGATCACCGCGCCCGCGGCGACCACGGTCGCCCCAGCCGCCGCGGCGACCGCCATCGTCTCGCGCGTCGATCCGCCGGTCGTGACGACGTCCTCGATCACGACGACGCGGTCGTCGGGCGAGAGGGTGAAGCCGCGGCGCAGGGTCAGCGTGCCCTCCTGGCGCTCGGCGAAGATCGCGCGGACGCCGAGCGCGCGCGCCACCTCGTGCCCGATGATCAGGCCGCCGAGCGCGGGCGAGAGCACGACGGTCGCCCGCGCGCCGCCGAACGTCGCCCCGAGCGCGCGGCCGAGCGCCTCGGCGTGCGCCGGATGCTGCAGCACCAGCGCGCACTGCAGGTAGGCCGGGCTGTGCAGCCCCGACGACAGCCGGAAGTGCCCCTCGAGGAGCGCCCCCGACGCACGAAAGAGATCCAGAACGGCCGGTTGATCCATGCCTGCGCTGCCCCCGCTCACTGCTTCAGCGTCTCGTCGAACATCTTCAGGATGCGCTTGTACTCGTCCGCCCAGGACGTCTCCTCGTTGAACCCGTGGTTCTCGACCGGGTAGGGCTGGATCGACCAGTTCTCCTTCCGGAGCTCGATGAGCTTCTGGACGAGCCGCACCGAGTCCTGGAAGAACACGTTGGTGTCCACCATCCCGTGGAGGATCAGCAGGCGCCCCTTCAGGCCGTCGGCGAAGTAGATGGGCGAACTCTGCTTGTAGGCCTCGGGATCGACCGTCGGCACGTTCAGGATGTTCGAGGTGTAGCCGTGGTTGTAGTGCGCCCAGTCGGTGACGGGCCGGAGCGCGGCGCCCGCGGCGAACGTGTCGGGCGAGGTGAACATCGCCATCAGCGTGATGAACCCGCCGTAGCTGCCGCCGTAGACGCCGATGCGCTTCGGGTCCACGCGCTCGGTCTCGACCAGGAACTTCGCCCCGTCCACCACGTCGTCCAGGTCGTGGCCGCCCATGTGGCGGTAGATGGCCGTGCGCCAGTCGCGGCCGTAGCCGGAGCTGGCGCGGTAGTCGGGGTCGAGCACCACGTAGCCCTGCGAGGCGAGCAGGTTGTGGAACATGTACTCGCGGTAGTAGGTGGACCAGTACTTGTGCGCGTTCTGCAGGTAGCCCGCGCCGTGAACGAACACGACGGCCGGCCGGCGGCGATCGCGCCGCGCGCCGATCATCTCCGGCGTGTAGAGCCGCGCGTAGACGTCCTGGCCGTCGCGCGTCTTGTAGGTGACGACCTTGGGGTCGATCCACTTGAAACTGCGCCACTCCTCGGTCGGGGTCGTCGTCACCTGCGTGGCCTCGGCGCCGGGCGTGGCGGGCATCACGTACAGCTCCGGCGGCTTGTTGCTGTAGGAGTAGATCACCGCCGCCGTCCGCTCGTCGGGCGAGAGCGTCACGTCGTTCGACCCGGTCATCGTCGTCAGGCGCGTCCGGTCGCCGCCGGTCACCGGCATCGAGTAGAACTGCCGCTCGCCCGGGTGCACCTCGGTCGTCTGCAGGAAGATCGTGCGGCGGTCCTTCGAGAGATCGGCGCTCGTCACTTCCCACTTCCCGCTGGTGAGCTGCCGGGCCTGCGGCATCGAGGCAGCCGTGTCGAGCGAGTACAGGTGCATCCAGCCGTCCTTCTCGGACAGGAAGATGAAGGTGTGGTTGTCCGGCAGCCACGCGATGCCCGCGCCGCCGCCGAACCCGCCGCCCCCGCCGCCCACGCCCATCGTGCGGACCCAGGCATCGTCGTGCAGCTGGTCGAGGACGGTGGCCTTGCCGGAAGCCGGATCGACGGTCACGAGCCATCGGTCCTTGTTGTCCTGCGCGCTGATCGGGATCACCGTGTGCGAGCCGTCGTCGGAGGTATCAGGCGTGCCCCAGTCGAGGATGCGCGGCACGTCGGGATCCGACGGGCTGGCCTTGCGTTCCATGCCGGCGAAGGCGGACGCGTCGGCCCACACGCTGCGGTTGCCCGCGAGGTCGAGCACGGCGAGCTTGCGCTGCGACTGCGAATCACCGACGTTCGACCGGCCCGGGATCATCTCGGGATAGGCCGACTCGGTGACGTAGTTGGGCGTCTCCTGGCCGCGCGCCGGAATCTCGGGCTGCTCGTTGACGACGACCCAGACGTACTTCTCGTCGGCGGTCAGCTGCAGGTCCACGAGGCTCTGGCGCGGCTGGAGCTGGAAGCGCGCGATCGGCTCCTGCGCCGGGCCGCCGCCCCCGCCACGTCCGCCGCGACCGCCGCCGCGGCCACCACGGCCCTGGCCGCGCCGTTCCACCTGCTCGCGGATGTAGGCGAGCAGGTCCTGCTCCTGCGTCCGGAGCCAGCGTTGCGCGTCGGTCAGCTCGCCGCCGCCCTGGCCCTGCGCGCCGGCGCCACGCCCGCGCGCGGCGCCGCCACGTCCGCCGCCCGCGCCGCGACCACCCGCCGCGGCATTCGCGTTCCCGCCGCCGTTGCCGCCGGCCTGCACGACGTCGGTGAGCTGCAGCTCCGCGGGATCCGCTCCGGCCTCGAGCGAGAGCAGGAACAGGTTGCCGTCGCGCACGAACGTCACCGCGCGGCCGCCGCGTGCCCACCGCGCGCTGCTCTCGGTGGCCGCCGTGCGCGTGACCTGGCGACGCGCGCCGGTCTCGGCGTCGTAGATCACGACGTCGCCACCCTCGGTGGTGATGAGCCGCCGGCCGCCCGGATCGGGCCGGCCACTCGGCGGCGTGTCGAGGGTGCGGCTCTCGTCCTCGCTCAGCTCTCGCAGGCCGGTGCCGTCACGGCCGACCTGCCACGTCGAGGCCTGGTCGGCATCGGGCTTCTGCCACGAGAAGTAGATCGTCGAGCTGTCGCGCGACCACCGGACGTTCGAGGGCGCGTTGCCGACCAGCTTGGGCCCGCGCATGATGCTGTCCACGGTGAGCATCCGGGCGACGGGCGTCTGGGCGGGGGCCTGGGCCTGCGGCTGGGCAGGGCTCCAGGTGAAGCCCGCCACGACGAGGGCGGCTGACACGAGAATTCGGCGCATGGTTTGCAGTCTCTCCGGGGGCAATCGGGGTTCGGAGACGGAAACGGGCGAATTGACGTCTAAGCATCCGCGAGATGGGACGGCCGCGTCCCGGATCTGCGAATCTCGGCCGATAGTATAGGTCCGGGCCCCATGATCATTGGAGAAATGCACATGTTGAACCAGTTTTGGACGCGCTCCTCCCGGCTCGGCCTGACCGGTCTGGCAGCCCTCGGACTGGCCGTCCCGGTCGTGGCCCGGGCCCAGACCCCGGACCAGGCGCCGCCGGCGCCGCGCGCCAGCCTGACCGTCATCCTGGGCCAGGCGGCGACGCAGGCGGCCACCCAGAACGGCCAGACGACGGTCAGCCTGTCGATGGACGACGCCGTGCAGATGGCGCTCGAGACCAACCTCGGGCTGAAGTCCACCCGGCTGGACCTCGACGACGCGGCACAGGGCCTGGCGCAGGCCCGGGCGACGTTCCTGCCCCGGATGACGACGTCGTTCAGCCGCGGCACGAGCTCGAACCCGGCGCAGCAGAATCCCGACGGCACGTTCGCGGTCAGCTCGTCCACCGCGCTCAACTCGCGCGCCAGCCTGCAGCAGACGCTGCCGTGGTACGGCACGGGCTACAACGTCTCGTGGTCTGCGCGGCGGAGCGAGACGCCGGGATCCCGCGCGACGTTCAACCCGAGCCTGGGCTCGACGTTCCAGTTCAGCATCACGCAGCCGCTGCTGCGCAACTTCATGACCGACAGCAGCCGCGCGCAGGTCGAGTCCAGCGAGCGCCAGCAGGTGATCACGGACCTGCAGGTGCAGCAGGCGATGATCCAGCTCGAGAGCCAGGTGAAGACGGCCTACCTGCAGCTGGTCGCCGCGCGCGAGAACCAGAAGGTCGCGCAGGCCAACCTGGAGCTGACCGAGGACGCGCTCGCCAACTCGCGCGCGCGCGTCGAGGTCGGCGTGGCGCCGCAGACCGACATCCTGGCCGACGAGGCCGCGGTCGCGAGCAGCCGCGTGTCGGCCATCGCCGCCGAGGCGCAGATCGCCGCCGCCGAGGACAACCTGCGCCGGCTGGTCCTCGACCCGTCGCGGCCCGACTACTGGTCGGTGAGCCTCGCCACGACCGACACGCCCGAGCTGACGCCGCGCGAGATCGACCTCGACGCGACGATCCAGAACGCGCTCGCCAACCGCCTCGACCTCGAAATCCTGAAGCGCAACGTGGACCTCATCGACCTGAACATGCGCGTGAGCAAGAACGCGACGATGCCGGACCTCGGCCTCCAGGTGGACTACTCGGCGTCGGGCACCGGCGGCCGCCGGACGGAAGGTGAGCTGGCCGACCGGACGTTCGGCAACGTCCTCGGCGAGGCGTTCGCCGGCGACTACCCGAGCTGGACCACCAGCGTGAACTTCAGCTACCCGATCGGCCGGACGGCGGCGAAGGCCTCCTTCGCGCGCGCGCAGATCCAGAAGCAGCAGCAGCTGCTGAACCAGCGCGACCTCGAGCTCTCAATCGTCCAGCAGGTACGGGCCGCGGTGCGCAACGTGCAGAACCGCGCGCGCCAGGTCGAGGCCGCCCGCGCGGCGCTCCAGGCCAGCCAGCAGAACCTCGACGCGGAGAACCAGAAGCGCGCCGTCGGGCTCTCGACGAACCTCGACCTGCAGTTCCGCCAGCAGAACCTGGCGCAGGCGCGCCTCAACGAGCTGAACGCGATCATCTCCTACAACCAGGCGCTGATCGACCTCGACCGGGTGCAGAAGATCAGGTAGGAATCTGCGCTATAGTCGCGGCCGTGGCGAAGCTGACCGTCACGGTCATCACGCTCAACGAAGCCGCGCACATCGAGGCCTGCCTCGCCTCGGCCGCCTGGGCCGACGAGCGGCTGGTCGTCGATTCGGGCAGCACCGATGACACCGTGGATCGCGCGCGCGCCGCCGGCGCGCGCGTGATCGTCCGCGACTGGCCCGGCTACAGCGCGCAGAAGAACTTCGCGGCCGGCGAGGCCGCGCACGACTGGATCCTCTCGCTCGACGCCGACGAGCGCGTCTCACCCGCGCTGGCCGAAGAGATCCGTGCCCGGCTCCAGGCCGACCCGGCCGAGCCGGGCTTCCGCATCCCGCGCGTGACCTGGCACCTCGGCCGGTGGATCCGATCCACCGACTGGTACCCCGACTACCAGCTCCGCCTGTACGACCGCCGCCGCGCCCGGTGGAAGCCGAAGCGCGTGCACGAGTCCGTCGAGACTGACGGCGCGCCCGGCCAGCTCCGCCAGGACCTCGAGCACTACGCGTACCGCGACCTGAGCCATCATCACCAGACGATGGACCGGTACACCACGCTCGCGGCCGAGGAGATGCACGCGCAGGGCCGCACGGCCGGCCTCGCGGACCTGCTGCTCCACCCGCCGGCGGCCTTCGCGCGCAACTACGTGCTCCGCCGGGGCTTCACCGACGGCATCCCCGGCCTGATCGTCTCGGCGATGAACGCGCACTACGTGCTGCTGAAGTTCGCGAAGCTGTGGGCGATCCAGGCCGGGCGCGAGGCGCGGCGCGGCTGAGGCGCGTGGCGCCACGGTCGGCTCAACCCGGTTCACCATGCAGGTCATGCAGGGCATGCAGGACGTCAGCGGTGCCAGTGTCACGCCCCTCGGGTCGGCCGCGCGGCGGGCGTCGCCCGCCGACCGGCCCGGAGGGCCGGTCGAGGCGGCGAGGTCGGGCGGACACGAGAGCGGCGGGGACTGCGCGCGCCGCCGCTCTCGTGTCCGCCCGGCCTCGTCGCCATTCGCCAGGCCGACCCTCGCTGGCCCGCTGCATGCCCTGCATGTCCTGCATGGTGATCCCGTGGATCCCATCGTGCCGGCACACCCGGAGCCCGGTCCGTGGCTAGTCTCAAGTCCCTGCACGTGGACACGGCGCGCACGTGGCGCGGCGGGCAGAACCAGGTGCTGCAGCTCGTCACGGGCCTCGAGGGCCTCGGGCAGCCGGCCGTGCTCGTCGCGCACGACGCGGGCGTGCTCAAGCGGCGCGCGCAGGAGGGGCTCCGGTTCTTCGGGTTCGCGCCCCGCAGCGAGTTCGACGTCCGGGCGGCGTGGCAGCTCGCGCGCGTGATCGAGGAAGTCGCGCCCGACGTCGTCCACGCGCACGACCCGATGGGCATCGCGCTCGCCGCGATGGCGCTGCAGATGGCCTCGAGCCGGCACGGCCCGGAGCCGCTGTTCGTCGCGGCGCGGCGCGTGGACTTCCACCTGAAGCGGCACGCGTTCTCGCGGTGGAAGCACCGGCAGATCGACGTCTTCATCGCCGCGTCGCGGGTGATCGCGGGCATCCTCCGGCACGACGGCATTCCGGAGGATCGCATCGAGGTCGTCCACGACGGCGTGAACCTCGCGCTCGTGGACAAGACGACGCCCGTGGACGCCCACGCGGCCTGCTGGCTCCCCCACGGCGCGCCCATTGTCGGCAACGTCGCGGCGCTGGCGCCGCACAAGGGCCAGAAGCACCTGGTGGCGGCCGCGGCGCGCGTGGTCCGCGAGCTGCCGGACACCCGGTTCGTCATCGTCGGCGAGGGCGAGCTGCGGGCGGCGCTCGAGAAGCAGATCCGCGACCTCGGCCTCGAGCGGCACGTCGTGCTCACCGGGTTCCGCGAGGACGCGCTGGGCCTGATGAAGTCGTTCGACCTCTTCGCGATGAGCTCGGTGACCGAGGGCCTGGGGTCGGCGATGCTCGAGGCGATGGCCGCCGGCCTGCCCATCGTCGGCACCCGCGCCGGCGGCATCCCGGAGGCGGTGGCCGACGGCGAGACGGGCCTGCTCGTGCCGCCGCACGACGAGCCGGCGCTCGCGGCGGCGATCGCGGCGCTCATGCGCGATCCGGATCGGCGGCGCGCGCTCGGCCGCGCGGGCCGCGCGCGCGTCGAGGCCGAGTTCAGCATCGAGCGGATGGTCGAGGGAACGTTGGACGTGTATCGCCGGCGCATGCCGTCCGCGTGACCGGTGCTACGATGTGGCCTGGCCACGCCATGACACGCGACCTGCACCAGGCACTGGCCCGGGTCGGCGCCGACTCGCCGGGGTTGCGCCTGTTCGTCCTCCACGGGTCACGAGGGCGCGGGGACGAGCGTCCCGATTCGGACTGGGACTTCGGCTACGAGGCCGATGCGGGTTTCGATCCGGATGCGCTTTTGGCCGGGCTCGCCGATCTGCTGAAGGCCGACCGCATCGACCTCGTCGATCTCGATCGTGCCGGCGCCCTGCTCCGGCACCGCGTGGCGAGTGACGGGCGGGTGCTGTTCGAACACACGCCTGGCCTGTTCCAGCGGTTCCGGTTGGACGCGATTGTCACCTGGTGCGATCTGCAGCCGGTGCTGGATCCGCTCTACGCGCGCGTGCTGGAGGCGCTGCCGCGGTGAGGCCGCTCGACCGTGCCGTTCTCGCGGAGCGGACGCTCGCCCGGCCGCGGAGCTATGCGGACGCCTTCCGGCGCCTGCAGTCCGCAGGCGTGATCGAGACCGCGCTCGCGGATCGGCTCGTGCGCGCTGCGGGCTTCCGCAACGTCGTGGCTCATGCCTACGAGCGCCTGGACCTCGCGCGCGTCCATCGGGCCGCAACGGACGGCCCGGCGGATCTTCGGGCGTTCGTGGCCGCCGTCGCGCGGAATCTCCGGGAACGCTGAGGGACGTCCGGCTCCCCCCGGTCGCTACCGGCCGATCCTGAAGTTCTGAGTCGTCGTCTCGCCCGACGTGAGTGTCAGGGCCACGGCACTCGGGCTCAGCGCCTGAAAGAGGGCCGGCGACGGCCGCAGGTCGCCCACCGGCCCCACGAGCAACGCCGCGAAGTAGTCGCCATCCGGCAGACCTCGCACGTCGTACTGACCGTCGGGGTTCAACTGGACGTCGGCGAACCGGCGGGCGCTCGAGCTCAGGGACGCCTGGCGTGGAAATACCAGCAAGTGGAAGTCCGCCAAGTCGACGCCCTCGCCGCCTTCCACCCGACCAATGAGCCGTGCGTCCCTGGAGGTGACGGTGATCGCCAGATCCGTCGTCGGGTCGTGTCGCACGATGAGTGGCGCGTCGAGGGCGTCCGCGCCACCCCAGGTCGCGGTCGCCGGCCGCCAGCCTGTCCGGCGCGCCCCGTCGCGAGTCACGGACAGGTCGTAGGAGGTGGGAGGCACGCCAGCCATGGCAAAATGACCGGCGTCATCGGAGACGGCCCGCGGATCAGGGCCGAGACGTCCGGCGACCCACGGCTCGTACGGAGACAGGCGGATGGTCCACCCTGCGGGATCGACCTCGTCACCGTCTCGATCCACTCGCACGTCGCCGGTGACGCTGGCAGAGGGTTCCAGGCGGACGTCGAACTCGAAGACGTCGGTCGCCGGGACGTTCAGATCCGCGACCGACCACAGAGGCCAGGGATTGCCATCCGGCCCCGGCCCCTGCTGGGGGCCTTGCGCCACCAGCACATAGGGTCCCGGCGCGACAGCGTCGAAGGCGAAACGGAAGCCCGCCGCGGGCTGGGCCAGGGCAGACTTGGCGAGGCCCCTGAGCGCCGCGTGACGAGGCACCAGCAGGACCTGAACGAACGCCGCCTCGTAGCCGTACGGGAGGCTGATCGTGCCACTGGCCCGTGTCAGTCGGACGGGTTGCACGACCATGTCCAGCCCGTCTCGCACCTCTCCGGCCCGGACGGCCACGGCCGCGGCGACCGCTGGCTCTGGTGTGCCGGGAAAGTACGTGGGTCCGTAGATCGCCGGGGCGGGGGGCGGGCTCCCAGCCGAGGAGACGGCAAAGCCGTCGCGCACACCGTCCCGAAGCTGCCGGAGGAGCGCGTCGTTCTCCGCGTCGGACCGTCCGGCCGCCCGCTGCTGAACGGCTTGCGGAGGCTCCGCCACGAGGAAGTACTCGCCGGGAACGAGCCCTGCGATCCGGTAGGCGCCACGCGCATCCGTCACGGTCCGCGATTCGCTGCCGCCCGCGCCAGCGGCCAGGTCGGACCCGGTGCCGCTGGCTTCCGGCACGGCCTGCACCGCAATTCCAGCAATGCCGCGGCCGTACTCGTCCCGCACCACCCCGGCCATCACCGCAGCCCTGGTCATGCGAATGTCGACCGCGTCGCGTCGCTGCCCGGCGCCAAGTTCGATGCCTGGGCCGGCCATTTGCGGCTGCGGAGCGGCAAAGGCACCCCACAGGTAGCCGGGCTTGGACGCCGCGATTCTGTACCGGCCGGCGGGAAGAGGCTCGACGCTGAACCGGCCTTCGTCGTCGCTGAGGGCACGGTGGACGGCCCCATCGTTGCCCGTCACGGTAAGCACTGCGCCCGACACGCCCTGACCGGACGCGGCATCTCGGACGACACCCATCAGCGCGCCGGTCGCTTGCGGTGGTACCTGAAGCACCGCAGCCAGCACGTAGGCGTAGACCGTTAGCGACATCCCTGGGATCTCCTTCGCCAGCGTCCAGTTCGCAGCGTTTACCTCGCGAACTCCACGGCCGTCAAGTTGATCGTCAGACCGGCACCACTCCGAAGCTCACGCTCTTCCGCCTTCGCGGCCAGCCGCTCGAGCACCGGGACCGAGACCCAGTCCGGTGGCGGGACGCCGCGGATCGCCGTGACGTAGTACGTTCCGGCAGGCAGGTCGGCGATTCGATACTGCGCCGTGATCGTCACGGGCACGGCTCGGAGACGAGGCGGCGCCAGGCCGAGCGGACTCCAGGCTGTCCGATCGGTCGGAAAGACAATCACGGTGGCACCGGCGCGTTTCTCGTCCGCGTCGCGTACATGGCCCGACACGCTGGCGACGTCCCTGGAGATCTCGATGACGACGCCCGTGAGATCCTCACCCGCCTGCCACTCGATCGGGCGTTCCGCAAGCTCCGACGACAGTTGCTCACCGCCATGGCGAATCGATCGAATCGCCCAACCGCTCGTGCCGCTGCCCGACAGCCGGAGAAAGTACGCACCGGGCCGAATTCCATCGACCGTGACGGCCGCGCCGTCAGGCTCGAACTTCCTCGATGGAGAATAGCCGAGAGGCACACCCAGCGAGGGATCGCCATCGGCCGGCTCGAGGCGTACCCACACTGATGACGTTGGCCGTTCCGGCCAGCTCAGCCTGGCCTCGAGCCGTCCCGCCGGGCCGAGTCTGAAGACGAGATTGTCGATATCCCTGCCCACTGCTACGCGGGTACGCCCCCAGTGTCTCGACACGTTCCGGTCGTCTCGCGATTCCAGCTTCACGGGCGCCGTGCTCGTCGTGACGGGGGCCTGGCTGATGCTTCCCGACGTCCAGCCTGCGGGAGGCATCGGCGGTGTCGCGCCGGCAGTCCCCTGGACGTAGCTGGAGATGGCGTCGCCTGGCTCGATGAGATACTCGCCAGCGGCAACGTTCACGAACGTGAACTGGCCCCTCGCATCGACGAAGGTCGTCGCCACGTCTCGCCGGCCGCCGAATGACGATCCCGCGCCATCGACAGCAGACAGGCGCAACGGCAGCCCCGCGTAACTTGCGGCCGGCCCCGTGACCTGACCACTGACGCGAAAGCCTGGTACGGCCAGCAGGGCCAGGCCCACCTGTTTCTCCTGCCCGGGCTCCACGGCAATCAGGCCTTCAGAGGTACTGCCCGCAGTGGCCGGCTCACACGCCGGGCGGTACGTCATCGGTTGCCCCTGGACGTCTGGAGCCAGCAGCGCACCGTCGACGAGGAGGCGGACGCCGTGGACGTCAACCGCCGGTGCCTGGGCGAGGGCGGCCCGCGCCGGCACGTCCCGGAAGCCAGGACCAACGTCCGGAGGTAGTGTGGCCTGCACGGCCTCGAGGCACACGGCGTACCGGCCCGGCTGCAGGTTGGCAAAGAGCGCCGTTCCGGCGTCATCGGTCGTCGATCTCGCGACGGGGACGAGCCGGGACTGCCCGGCAATCCACAGCTCCTGCCAGAGACGGACCTGGGCCCGGAGGACCGGCTCGCCGTTTGCCAGCGCCAGCCGGGCCTCGACGTGGCCTGCCGGTGTCAGCAGCAGCCTCACGTCGTCGATCCACCGGCCAGGCTCGATCGGAAACGTGACCGGCGACCGGTAGGCCAGATAGCCCGGCCGGGAGGCATGAACCCTGAACGAGTCGGCTGGAGCCACCTCGACGAAGACGAATCGTCCGTCTCGATCGGTCACGGCGGACGCCACCTCGCGCCCCGCGGGAACGAAGGGTTCGATAACCCGCAGCGCCACCGCGGCACTGGGAATCGGCGCCCCGGTGGTCGCGTCGAGTACGATGCCGCTCAGGGCACCGCTCCGGGGCGCGCCTGCCCTCTGCGCCTCGCGACTCTGGGCATCGCCGCTGATGCCTGCCAGCACCAGCGTCACCACGACGCCGAGCACCGATGTGCACCTTCGCCTGACTGCAACGCTCATCCCGCGTCCTCATCTCCTCGCCAAGGACAGACGCCTTCAGCGTCTGTCACGGATGGCGTCAGCGGTCTGCGAGAGCCCTATCCGCAGAACGCGCCGCTGATTTCAACCCGCCATTGGCCCTGGGGATCGATGAGCCCGCGGCACCCAAACCGCCGAGCGCCGCGGGCCGGAACTCGGGCGAGTGCGAAGCCGAGGCTACGCGCCGCCTCCGCACTCGCACTCGCCTTCGTTGGGGAATTCGCCCAGGCACTGCAAGGTGAACGGCCCCCCGCAGTGGGTTTCGCAAACGCCCGCCATCGTCGAACAGTCCTGGTCGCACTGATCGAACGAAAAGCCGTTCGGATCATGGTACTCGACGTGACAGAACCGCGCGTATGCCGGCCCGGTGGGCGGCATGCCCACCGTCACCAGCGCCCCGAAGAACGCGGCCGCGGCCACGTTTCTGATTGTCTTCATCGTCTGCCTCCCTCCCGTTTGGACCGGCGACTCTGCCGGTGTCCGCGCCTTTCGAACGCGCCACTTGCTCAGCCGGGCATCATCGAGTGGTCCCTTGGGCTTCATCCCGGACCCGTTCGATTGCGCGCCTGAACTCACTCACCGGTGCGGCGCCTTTCACGACCGTCACGATCCGGACTCGCCCGTCGTCCTGGCGGTGACCAATCAAGAAATACGGTGTGCTGGCGATCCCTAATCGTGCCGCCTCGGCTTGGTCGCGCTGCACCGCTTCACTGGCGTCATCGGCCAGGCAACCGGTGAGCGCGACGGAGTCCACACCGACGCTCTGCACAGTCGACGTGACAGCCGCGAGGTCAAACGGCTGCCCTGACAACGTGAATAGAGCGTCGTGGACGGCCCAGAACCGTCCCTGTCTTGCGGCACACTCAGCTACCCGAGCCGCCGGCCCGGCAAACGGGTGAATGGACAGCGGCAGGTGTTTGAACGCGAACCGCAGCCTGCCCGTGTCGACGTATTCCTCGCGCAGCACCGGCAGCACCTGGCTGGCGAATCGAGCGCAGAACGGGCAGCGAAAATCGGAGTACCCGATCATGACCACGGCGGCCCCGACGTCGCCGAACGTCGGCGTACCGGCAATCGAAATCGCCTCCGTCGGAACGGCGGGGCGTCCGCCCTCGTCTACGACTGGCGCCCCCACGAATCGCCAGATCAGCAGTAGAGCCGCGGTGCCCATGAGGATTGAGGCCACCAGGTCAACGGCCTTGCGAAGTGCGAGGGCATCGACCGTGACCCCGAATACGCTTCGTGATGGGCCCATGTCTACCAATGACGCACGGCGGCTCGATGAGGCCAGACCTATTTCCGACCTGGCCGCTGGCTGCCAACACGCCGGAGCATTGGCCCCTGCAATGACAAGCGCGGCTCCGGCCTGGCCCTGATGCGCTTCACCACGACTTTCACCCTTGCGCACGCTTCCGCCCGCGGCAGATGCCCGGCCCGGATCACTCGAGCCTGCTGCTCAATCGGGGCCTCCTCAAGGTATCGGAGGCGGATCAGCTGCCATTCGTCTGGCCTTCGGCACTTGGCCTGCACCCGCGCGCGTATGAGGCGCCCGCTCTCCTCGCAGTCGATCGGGTCAACGAAGTCTGTTGCGCCTGCCGCATCAGACCCAGCCAGCCGGTCGATCTCGCCATCCAGCCCGACGACGTCGAGCCGCGGGCGCGCCGCGGCGCGGCGCCATTCATCCAGGAGGCGGTTCTTCGCGCATCGAAGGAGCCAGGATCGCGGGTCGAGAATCGAGTCTGGATCGACGCACCCGGGCTGCATCGTCTTCATGACGGCGTCAGTGAGCGCGTCGGCGATCGATTCCGGCGACTCGGCTCTGCCGCGTCGGCGTGCCCACGAATGGAGCGGTGCGGACAAGGCGCGCTGGACGAGACGCCAGATATCGCCACCCGCGACCTCGTCGCCGCTTCGGAACCTGGCCTGCAGCTTTCGAAACCGGTCCGCGAATTCTCCGCGCCGCCTGGCCGCGGCGATCAGCCGGACGATTTCCGACGCCACCGGTTCGACATCGTCGCGCCCCGGGCCCAGGGCCAGGACCAGCGGAGCGGCACCCTTCCATCCGTCGGGGAATCGCCGTCCACGACTCGTTGGTTGGTTGGTTGGTTGGTGAATCACGATCCGGAGTGCGTCGTCCTCGGCTGGCCACAGCGGCTCCAGCCAGCTCCACCCAGCCGGAGCCGGGGGTGCCGAGTCCAGTACCACGGCATCGAGCTTCGTTTCCTCGGCGACACCGACGGCGGCCCTCCAGTCAGCACAGACCACCGCCTCGAGGCGGCGTCCGCTGAGCTCCTGCCGCAGGCGGAGGCAGAGCGCTGAGTCGGGTAGAAGGATGGTTACCCCATGCTTACCTCGTCATCCAAACTTCGGCTCGCTTCAGGTTATTGGCCTGGCGTCGGAGCGATGCAACGACCGCACCGTTTGCTTATTCTGTACTGGTGGTGTGTATCACGACCGAATGCGGTCAGCCAAGCCTTACCTGACCTCAAATCTGAGGATCGAATCACGTTTTCGTAGGCACAACCAACGCGCGAGGTACTGGTGTCCGCCCGAAACCAAACGGTCGGTGAGGTCGGTGAGAGCGTAGCCCACCCCGCGGCCTCTTACCTTCGCGCAGCCGCTCGCGTCCGGCAGTGCGGCCGCAGCGGGCACTGCGCGTCACCCCGCCGGGTGCCGTAGCCGCAGGCGCCCATCATGCTCAGGTGGCAGAGCGAGAAGTCGTAGCGCACCGGATCGTCCGGGTCCATGCGCCGGAGCGCCGCGGTGATGTCGGTGGCCATCTTCCAGCCCGGCGTCGCGCGCGCGGTGAGGCCGAGGCACCGGCCGACTCGGATGGTGTGCGTGTCGAGCGGCACGACGAGCTGGCGCGCCGGCACCTGCGTCCAGCCGCCGGGATCGACGCCGTCGCGCCGCACCATCCACCGCAGGAAAAGGTTCAGCCGCTTGCACGCGCCGCCGCCGGAGGGGCGAGAGAAGAAGTAGTACGCACCGGGCGACGCCGGTACCCGCCCGTAGATCGGCCGGAGATCGATCTCGCGCGCGGCCGCCGCGAACTGCTCGAGCGACGGCCCGACGTCCTCGGCCGCCGCGTCGTGGCCGGCGGCAAAGGCCGCTTCGATCGACCCGTACCGCGCCCGCCACTGCCGCAGGATCCACAGCACCGCCGAGAGGTCCGTGCCGCGTGTCCAGCGATGGACGAACGTCGCCAGCCGCGCGCCGTCGGCACGCGGATCGAAGGCGTCAATCGCGCGCGCGGGCGAGGGACCGAGCAGCCGGCACACGGTTTCGATCGACGCCACGATCGACGCGACGCGGCCGAACGCCAGGCCGGCCGCGAGGAACCCGACGACCTCGCGGTCGTGGAGATCCGGGTAGCGGCGGACGACCTGGATCGGATCGAACGCGGACTCGGGATGGTCGAACGCGGTGTACAGGCGGTCGAGCACCGGCTTGAGCGCCACCGGATCGAACCGCCGGCGCGGCGCCCGGCGCCGACGGACGGGAGCGGGGACGGCCACCGGCCTGCTTCCGGCCCCTCGCCTCAGAACCGGGTGATCGGCCGGCCCGCCTTGCAGAGCGGGCAGTCGGCGGCCGGGTGGTTCTCGGGCGCCGGATACTCGGCGAGCGCGATGTTCGGCACGTCGAGCGTGACGAGCGCCTCGAGGCGGTCGCAGATCTGCGCGGTGGCGATGACCGTGCCGCCGGCCGCCTCGATCACCTTCCGCGCGCGCTCGAACGTCTGCCCCGTGTTGCGCACGTCGTCCACGAGCAGCACGCGCCGGCCCTTGACGACGTCGCGGTAGAACGGCCGCAGCATCAGCGCGCCGGTGGCCGGGTCCACCGAGAGCGGCGCGAAGCTGGTGGGCGGCCGCGTCAGGCTGCGCCGGCCGTCGATCAGGCCGGCCACCGTGTGCGCGAACAGCGCCCCGCCCATCACCGGCCCGGCCACGACCTCGGTGCCCGACAGCACCGCCTCGGGCAGGACGTCGATCAGGTCCTGCGCGAGCCGCCAGATGAGCGACGGCTGCCGGAAGATCCGGTGCGGGTTCAGGTACACGCTGCCGTGGTACCCGTTGCCGTAGTCGAAGTGCCCGTCGAGCATGAGCACCGCGTGTTCCTTGAGCTGCGCCAGGGCTTCCCGGCGCCGTTCCGTCTCCTTCGTCGTCACCTACAGCTCCGCGCGGCCCAGGGCCGCCTGATGAACGAACACCGCCCGGCCGCCGACGATCGTGGCGGCGACCGCGCCCCGCAGCGTCCAGCCGTCGAACGGGGTGTTCTTCGATTTCGACACGAGCGCCCGCGCGTCGATCGTCACCTCGTGGTCGGGCGCGAGGATCGTCAGGTCCGCCGGGCTGCCCTCCGCGAGCGTCCCGCCGGGCACCTTCAGGATGCGGGCCGGGTTCACGGCCAGCAGCTCCACCAGTCGCGGCAGGCCGATCACGCCGGCGTGCACCAGCCGGTCGAGGCAGAGCGGCACGCACGTCTCGAGCCCGACGATGCCGAAGGGCGCGCGGTCGAACTCGAGCGCCTTCTCGTCGGCATGGTGCGGTGCGTGGTCGGTGGCAATCACGTCGATCGACCCGTCGCGGATCCCCTCGACCATGGCCACGCGGTCGGCCTCCTCGCGCAGCGGCGGGTTCATCTTGAAGTTCGTGTCGTAGCCGCCGTGCTCGTTGAGCGCGGCGTCGGTCAGCGTGAAGTGGTGCGGGGCGACCTCGCAGGTCACCGCGACGCCGCGTGCCTTGCCCTCGCGCACCGCGCGCAGCGACTGCCGCGCGCTCATGTGCGCGACGTGGAACCTGGCGTCCCCGCCGACCAGCTCGGTCAGCGAGATGTCGCGCTCGACCCAGATCGACTCGGCCGCGCCGGGAATGCCGCGCAGGCCCAGCATCGACGCCACCGCGCCCTCGTGCGCGACGCCGTCGCCCTTGAGCGACGGGTCCTCGCAGTGGTCGATGACCGGCATCCCGAACATCCCCGCGTACTCGAGCGCGCGGCGCATCAGGAGCGACGTGGACACCGGGTGGCCGTCGTCGGTGATCGCGACGCAGCCGGCCGCCCGCAGGTCGCCAATCTCGGCGAGCTGGTCGCCCTTCGACCGGATCGATACCGCGCCGATGGGATACACGCGCGCCAGCGCGGCCTGTGACGCGCGCTTCAGGATGAACTCGGTGACCGAGGCCTGATCGTTGACCGGGTCGGTGTTCGGCATGCAGGCGACGGCCGTGAACCCGCCGGCGACCGCCGAACGCGTCCCGGTCTCGACCGTCTCCTTGTGCTCCTGCCCGGGCTCGCGCAGGTGCACGTGCATGTCGATGAGCCCCGGCGTGACCACGCACCCGGCCGGCAGCTCGACCACCCGCGCGCCGTCCACCGGCAGGTCCCGGCCCACGCGCGCGATCCGATCCCCCTCGATCAGCACGTCGAACGTGCCGTTCCGGCTCGCGGCCGGATCGACGACGTGCACGGACTTCAACAGCAGCATCTCACTCCCCGTCCTTCTCGCCGGCCAGCAGGTACAGCACGGCCATCCGCGTCGCCACCCCGTTGGCCACCTGGTCCAGGATGACCGACCACGGGCCGTCGGCGACGGCCGAGTCGATCTCCACGCCGCGGTTCATCGGGCCCGGGTGCATGACGATGACGTCGGGCGCCGCGCCGGCCAGCCGCGCGGGCGTCAGGCCGAACAGCGCGAAGTACTCGCGCGCCGACGGCAGGAAGAGCCCGTGCATGCGCTCGTACTGGACGCGCAGCATCATCACCACGTCGGCGCCCTCGAGCGCGGTCTCGATCCGGCTCGTCACGCGCACGCCGAGGCGGTCCAGGCCGACCGGCAGGAGCGTGGCCGGACCACACGCGCGCACCTCGGCGCCCATGCGGGTCAGCAGCAGTACGTTCGACCGCAGCACCCGGCTGTGCACGAGGTCGCCGACGATCGCGACGCGCAGGCCGGCGAGGCGGCCCTTGCGCTCCTGGATCGTGAACGCGTCGAGGAGCGCCTGCGTCGGGTGCTCGTGCATCCCGTCGCCGGCGTTGATGATGCTCGCGCGCGAGGTCCGCGCGAGCTGGTGCGGCGCCCCCGACGAGGCGTGGCGCATGACGATCATGTCCGGCGACATCGCCTCGAGCGTGCGCGCGGTGTCGGCCAGCGTCTCGCCCTTCGAGACCGACGAGCCGGCCACGGTCATGCCCAGCGTGTCCGCGCTCAGGCGCTTCTCGGCCAGCTCGAACGACATGCGCGTCCGCGTGCTCGCCTCGAAGAAGACGTTCATGATCGTCCGGCCGCGAAGCGTCGGGACCTTCTTGATGGGCCGGGCGCCGACCTCCTTCATCGCGGAGGCCGTGTCGAGCACGAGCGCGATCTCCTCGGGCTCGAGCTCCGAGATACCCAGCAGGTGACGGCTGCGGAGCGCGGTGGCGGCGGTCGTCATCCCTCCACCTCCACCTCGTCGCGGCCGTCGATCTCGCTGAGCCGCACCTGCACGCTCTGCGTCGGCGCGGTCGGGATGTTGCGCCCGACGTAGTCGGCGCGAATCGGCAGCTCGCGGTGCCCGCGGTCCACCAGCACCACCAGCTGGATGGCGCGCGGCCGCCCGAAGTCCACCAGCGCGTCGAGCGCGGCGCGAATCGTCCGGCCCGTGTAGAGCACGTCGTCCACCAGCAGGATGAGCCGGTTGTCGAGCGAGAACGGGATGTCCGTGCTCCGGATCACCGGCTGCGGCCCCACCGCGTGCCGCATCAGGTCGTCGCGGTAGAGCGTGATGTCGAGCGCGCCGGTCGGCACGTCCACGCCCGACAGATCGCGCAGGTGCGCCGCCAGCCGGTTCGCGAGCGGCACGCCGCGCGACCGGATCCCGACGAGCGCCAGGTCCTCGGCGCCGCGATTGCGTTCGAGAATCTCGTGGGCGATGCGCAGCAGGCTGCGCGAGACGCGGTCCGCGTCCATCACGATGGGCATGCGACCCTCGACGGGAGCGGAACGCTCGGCGGAAGCAGGAATGGAGCGTGGCGCGGGCGCGCCAGGGACGGAACGGTCATGGTCACCTCTTCGCGGCCTCGCAGGACCGCGTTAAAGAGCGACGACGATCGTAGCACAGTACCCCGCCACGCGCGTGACGGACGCGTGACGTGTCGCCCGCCGGCGCGTCACTTCTCGTGCGTGAGCACGTAGCTGACCGGCCGCTCCACGGTATAGCTCCGCAGGAACAGGTCGGTCCGCGCGAACCCGTCCATGTCCCGCCCGACGTCCAGGCCCAGGTAGTAGAGCACCGTCGGCGCGAGATCGACGATGGCGCCGCGGCGGAGCTGGCCGTGGGTGACGTTGGTGCCCGCGGCGAGGAGGAAGCCGTCCGGCGCCGGCTCGTGCGTGCCCGACGGGTCGGACCGCCCGAGCAGCCGCGCCAGCAGCCGCTTGGACGGCGCCGTGCCCGTCATCCCGAACCCCGAGACCACCAGCAGCAGGTCGCCCGGGTCGAGCTGCGCCATCGCCCGGCCCACCTCGGCGTCCACCACGCCGTAGTACCGGTCCAGCGGCGACCGCTGCGCGTCCTCCGACCGCAGCTCGCCGAACAGCTCGGGCTGCGCGCGATCCAGATAGGCGTGGCCGAGCCCGTCGAGTCCCTCGAAGCGGACGATCATCAGCCGCGGGTTGAACTGCCGCTCCAGCTCGCGCGCCGCGTCCGCGTAGGCGCGGTCCCAGCGCGCCGGCATCACGCCGCCCGGCTCGGCCTCGCCCGGCATCGCGGCCGGCAGCACGTCCGTCCACGGCCGGTTCTGCCAGTCGTCGAACACCTCGCGCGCCACCGTGGCCGCCGTCGTCGGATCGGCGCGGCCGGCGTCGGCCAGGCGGAACGGCGAGCTGGTCGCCTCGTCGAACCGGTCGCTCACCACGTAGCCGAGCGTCGCCTCGGCCGGCTCGGTCATCGGCCAGTCCACCACGCCCGCGGCCAGGCCGTAGTCCGAGAGGATGTCCCAGACCGGCCGCGCCTCCAGGCCCTCGGCCGTGATCAGCTCCTCGGCGGTCACGAAGCCCTGGAGCACGAGCGCGTTCGCGAAGCAGTAGTCCGGCAGCAGGTCCACCGTCTCCGGGTCGTCGGGCCGCACGCGGTACCGCGAGTTCGAGCGGACGCCGGTCTTCGGCGGGTACTTGCCGGTCGCCGCCGCGGCCCACACGGGCGCGGCCTGCGTGGGCTTGAGGGTGGCGAGGTCCATTTCCGCGCCGCGGTCGAGCAGGTTGCCGAAGTTCGGGAGGCGCCCCGCCGCCACGCGCGTGCGGATGAAATCGAGCGACGCGCCGTCGAGCGCGATCACGCGGACCCGCGGCGTCTTCGGCGCCTGCCGGGCCAGCACCTGGCGCTTGGCGGCCGGCAGCGGCAGCTCCACAGGCCCGCGCAGCCACAGCGGCGCCACGATGGAGGCGACCATGACGACGGTGAAGAACACGCCGGTCGCGCGGCTGCCGCGACGGCCGAACGAGTAGCGCAGGATGGCGATGGTGAGCAGCAGCCCGGCGCAGAGCGACGTCGCGAGCGCGCCCTCGCGCATCCGCTCGGCGGCGCCGTCCGAGAGCACCGCGCGGAACCCGCGCAGGTTGGCCCACGTCACCCAGGCGGCGAGCATCGCGCCGCCGGCGCCCAGCCACGCCAGCAGGCGCACGCTGAGCCAGGCGGGCTTCAGCGGCTGCACGAGCAGCGCCTCCCGGGCCAGCAGCAGCACGAACATCGTGACCGAGAGGTAGGTCCCGTAGAACATCAGGAGCGCCAGGAACCAGCGCCAGGCGGTGATCGAGACGACCGAGACCTGCGGGTTGAGCTGGAGCACGAGCACGACGAGGAACATGGCCACGAGGACGCCGCCCGCGACGGCGTTGGTCATCAGCCGGAACACGCGCACAGGGGCACTATGACATGGCGCATTGGGGTCGGCGTTCGGCGCTCGGCGCTCGGCGTGCGCGTGACCGGCCTTCGGCGCGCGGCGTTCGACGCGCGCGTGGCTGGCGCTCGCGTTCGGGCGGCGGGCGGCGGGCGGCTATCGCGCGAGCAGGGCCTCGAGCTTGTCGAGGGGGAACCGCTGCTCGAACGCCGTCTTCCAGGCGACGGCCGCGGGACTCTCCTTCTCCCATCGCCACAACAGGGCGACGATCTGTGGTTCGTCGGGCGGCAGGCCGGACTGGAAGTACGACGGGTCCACTACGACGAGCATCCGGCCGTCCTCGGTGCCGTCCGTGAACTCGCCGGTGAAGGCCCGCCTGAGCCCCTCCGGCAGGACCGCCGGCCGATCCATCTCGCCCGGATGCGCGGCCCGGTACCGGCTGACGGTCTGCAGCTGCCCGGCGAGATTCGCGGCCAGCCTGGCCTGCTGCTGCGTCTTCTGCTCGCGCGCCTGCGCCAGGCCGCGCTCCAGCTCGGCGACCATCGTGTCGCGCGCCTGGCCGGTCATCGTCTTCCTGATCTCCTCGATCTGGCCAGCCAGGTTGCGCTCGAGTTCGTCCATCCTGCCGGCAGCCTCGTCGGCCTGCTGCTGCCAGTAGCGCGCGAGGCCGTCGAGATACTGGCGCCGCGACACCGGCGCCCAGGGCACCCGGCCGCGGCGCGTGAACAGCAGCGCCCGGCCGTCCCCGAACCCGAGCCACGCGCGATACAACGGCTGGCCACGCAGTTCCCCGATCGCGGGCGCGAGCATCCAGACCCGGTGGCGTCCACCGTCGAACTCCAGCTCGCCGACCTCCGAGAGCAGCCGGTCCAGGCTGTTGACGTGGACGTGGGCCCAGTTGCCCGTCTCGTCGGCGAGCGATGCCCGCCCCGTACTCTTCGGGCAGAGCCACGTCTTGTAGAGCGAGTCGTAGCCGTACCGATAGGGCCCGCCCTCGATCTCGTCGCCGTACGGGCGGATGGACGCGTAGCCTTCGGCCGCGGTCCCGCGGGGCTCGGGATAGGCGTCGCGGAACATCGCGGCCATGGGCGCGATGCGCTTCAGCAGCGCCGCGTGTCGCGCGCGCGGCGCGACGTTCGCGGCAAACGCCAGGTCCGGCGGATTCTCCTTCCAGGCACCGGGCCGCTGGACGATCGAGGCCGGCGTGCACGCCTCCCCTTGTGCTCCAGCGCCGGTCAGGCCGGCCGGGCTGACCCGGCCGGGCCGTGCCTGGACCACGCCGACGGCCGCGCCGCTCACCAGGATGACCACCACCGCGAACGTCGATCTGCGCATGGTCCCCTCCCGCGGCACAGGGTGCCACGGCCCGCGCATCCGCGCCATGGCTTCGTTGACCCGAGATTACTTTGCACTATAAAGTTGATGCCGGAGGCACGGTGGCAGCGAAGAAGCGTCTCGAAAGCTGGCTCGCGGTGATGGTTTTGGGCGTGGTCGGCGTGATCATCGCGATTCTCGGGCTGTGGGCGTTCATGATCGCGACGGCGAAGCCGATCCACCCCGACCCTCGGGCCGTGACGTCCGTGCCGGGCGACGCGCCGGCATCGCGCTGGGCGGACGCCGTCGAACGGGCGCGGCAGGACGTCCGCGCGAGTCTCGCCGAGCAGAACTTGCCGGGCGTGTCGGTGGCGGTGGGCCTCGGCGGCCAGGTCGTGTGGGCCGAGGGATTCGGCTGGGCCAGCCTCGAGGACCAGCGGCCCGTGTCACCGGACACGCCGTTCCGCATCGGCACGGCGTCGATCCCGCTCACGTCGGCCGCGGTCGGCCTGCTCGTCGACCGGGACCGGTTGACGCTGGACGACGAGATCCAGGCGTCCGTGCCGGGGTTTCCGCGGAAGGCCTGGCCCGTCACGCTGCGGCAGGTGATGGCGCACGTCGCCGGCCTCGGGACCGACGAGGGCGACGAGGAGCCGGTCACACCGCACTGCGGCCGGACGGCCGACGGGCTGCCGCGTTTCGCGGATCGCCCGCTGCGCTTCGAGCCCGGCACCGCGTTCCGGTTCTCGACGTTCGGCTGGCGGCTGGTGAGCGCGGCGGTCGAGGACGCGGGCGACGAGCCCTTCTTCACCTTCATGCGCGAGGAGGTGTTCGCCCCCTCGGCGGCGGGCACGCAGGCCGACGCCTCGCCGGGCGCGATCCCGAGCAGGCGATCTTCTACTTCCCGCGATTCGCCGCCGATCCGCGCTACGGCCCGCAGGAGCCGACCGAGATCGACTCCTCCTGCTTCGCGGGCTCCGCGGCCTTCCTGTCCACGGCGTCCGACCTCGTGCGGTTCGGCATGGCGATCGACGCCGGGACCTTCCTTCGGCCGGACACGGTGGAAGTCCTGCGGACCTCGCAGACGCTCGCGTCGGGCGAGGCGACGGGCTACGGCCTCGGCTGGGACCTCGAGACCGTCGAGCTGGCCGGCGCGGACACGGTGCTGGCCGGCCACGACGGGTCGCTGCGCGGCGGGCGGGTGGCGTCGTTCTGGACGTGGCGCGATCGCGGGATGGTCGTGGCCGTCCTCGCGAACACGGCGTTCGCGGACACCCGGTCCATCGCGGTCGCCATCGCGCGGGCGTTCGCCCTGTAATAGACTTTGCCGAGATGATCTCCGACGTGGCCGCGCGCGTGACGGCCAACACGCGGCTCTCCCCCGACTACAACGTCATCGCCCTCGAGGCCCCGCGATCAGGCGCGGGCGGCGGCGCCCGAGCAGTTCGTGATGATCAAGCCACGCGCGGGCTCGATCCGCTGCTGCGGCGCCCGTTCTCGATCTTCGAGATCACGCGCGGGGGCCGACGGCCAGGCGTCGGGGATGACGATTCTCAACAAGCGGGTCGGCACCGGCACCAACCTGCTCTACGACGCCGAGATCGGCTCGCGGCTCCAGGTGCTCGGTCCGCTCGGCCAGCCGTTCGTGCCGGTGGACCCGCCGGCCGAGGCCTGGATGATCGCCGGCGGCGTGGGCCTCGCGCCGTTCGCCACCGTCGCCGAGCCGCTGGCGGCCCGGCGGACGCCGATGACGCTCTACGGCGGCCGGTCCGCGCGCGACCTCTACTACCAGGAGTTCTTCACCGCGCTCGGCGCGCGGCTCGTGCGACGACCGAGGACGGCACGGCCGGCGAGGCCGGGCGGATCACCGGGCCGCTCGAGCGCGACTTCGCGAGCCGGCCCGGCGACGCCAGCCCGGTCACGCTGTCGCCTGCGGCCCGACGCCGATGATGCGGGCGGTGGCCGACCTCGGCGCGCGGTTCGGCGCGGCCACGTTCGTGTCGCTCGAACCCGTCATGGGCTGCGGCATGGGCGGCTGCTACTCCTGCGTCGTCCGCGTCCGGCGTGGCGGGGCTCCCGCTCGTCCGCTCCTGCCTCGAGGGGCCGGTGTTCGACGCGAGCCGCGTGGTCTGGGACGCGATGGCGGGAGGCACTGATGGCCGACCTGCGCGTGTCCATCGGCCGGCTGACGCTCGCCAACCCGGTCATCGCCGCGTCCGGCTGCTTCGGCTACGGCGTCGAGTACGGAGACGATCGACCTCGCGACGCTTGGCGGCGTGGCGGTGAAGGGCCTATTCCTGACCGAGCGGGAGGGCCACCCGCCGCCGCGCATCGTCGAGACGCCGGCCGGGATGCTGAACGCCATCGGCCTGCAGGGCATCGGCGTGCACCGGTTCGTGGCCGAAGCTGCCGGAACTGCGGCGCCTGGGCGCGACGGTCATCGTCAACGTCTGCGGCTCCACGATCGACGAGAATCTGCGAGGTCTCGCGGGTGCTCTCCGACCACGAGGGCGTGCACGCCATCGAGCTGAACATCTCGTGCCCGAACATCAAGGAAGGCGGGATCCAGTTCGGCTGCAGCCTGCACGGGACGCGACGTGAGCGCGGTCCGCAAGGCGACCCCGCTGCCGCTCATCCCGAAGCTCGCCGAACGTGACCGACGTCGCGTCGTTCGCGCGGGCCTCGGCCGAGGCGGGCGCCGACGCGGTGTCGCTCGTCAACACCTTTCTGGCGATGGCGATCGACGTGGAGACGCGGCGGCCGAAGCTCTCGAACGTCATGGGCGGCCTGAGCGGGCCGGCCATCCGGCCGATCGCGATTCGGATGGTCCACGAGTGCCGGCAGGCGGTGGACCTGCCGATCATCGGCATGGGCGGCATCGCCACGCCGGAGGACGCTCCGAGTTCATCATCGCGGGCGCGTCGGCGGTCCAGGTCGGCACGGCCAACTTCGTGGATCCGTTCATCTGGTCGAAGGTCATCGGCGGCATCGACCTACCTCGACCACCAAGGGCCTCGCGCGGGTGACCGACCTGGTCGGCACCGTGGCGCTGCCGGGGCAGGCGCGGGCATGAACCCGATCCTGGTGGCGCTCGACCTGGCGGACGCGGCCGCGGCGCTCGCGCTGGCTGACCGCCTGCGCGGCGCCGTCGGCAGGTTCAAGATCGGCAGCCAGCTGTTCTCGTCGGCCGGCCCCGAGATCGTCCGGACGCTGGCCTCGCGGGGAGACCGGGTCTTCCTCGACCTGAAGTTCCACGACATCCCGAACACGGTCGCGGGCGCGGTGGCCGCGGCCACCGGCCTCGGCGTGTGGATGCTGAACGTGCACGCGAGCGGCGGCAGCGCGATGCTCGAGGCCGCGCGCGAGGCGGCCGACGCCGCGGCCGGACGCACCGGCCGGCCGCGCCCGCTCGTGATCGCCGTGACCGTGCTGACCAGCCTCGACGCGGCGGCCCTCCAGGCGACCGGCATCCAGCGGTCGCCCTCGACCAGGTCCTGCACCTGGCCCGGATGACGCAGGCGGCCGGCCTCGACGGCGTCGTCGCCTCGCCGCAGGAAACCGCGGCCATTCGCCAGGCCTGCGGCCGGGACTTCGTGATCGTCACCCCGGGCATCCGCGGCGGCGCCGCCGCCTCGGGCCCCGACGACCAGCGCCGGACCATGACGCCGGCCGGCGCGGTCGAGGCAGGCAGCTCCTACCTGGTCATCGGCCGGCCGATCACCGCCGCCGACGATCCCCGCGCGGCGGCGGAGCGGATTCTGACGGACCTCCGCTCAGGGTCCTGAGGGTCCTCGAGAGACAGATGCCGGCGCAGCCGGCCACCGAGGTTTGAAGTTTGAACTTCGAACTTCGAAGTTTCGCGCGCGAGAAACAAGAACGGCCGGCACGTGCGAGGCACGCGCCGGCCGCGAGTCGTCGGGAACGCCCGGGGAACGCCGGTCCTACTTGGCCGTGATGATGAAGTGCCCGCGCCGGTTCCTGCCGTAGCAGGCCTCGGTCTTCTCCATGCAGACCGGCTCCTCCTCGCCCTTGCTGACGATGCTGAGGCGCGCGGCGGCGATGCCGAGGCTGGTCAGGTAGTCGCGCACCGAAGCGGCGCGACGTTCGCCGAGTGCCAGGTTGTACTCGTTGGTACCCCGCTCGTCGGCATGGCCCTCGATCGTGACGGCCGTGTTGCGGCGGAACGACACGTTCATCCACTCCGCGTTCTTCTGCAGGGCGGCCCGGGCCGCGTCGCTCAGGTCCGACTTGTCGTAGGCGAAGTAGACGTCCTCGAGCGGCTGCATGGCGTTGAGCTCGCTCAGGCTCATCCGCGTGAAGCGTGTCTCCTCGGTGTCGACCGGGGGCGGCGTCGGCGCGGGCGCCGGCGCGGGGGGCGGAGGTGCGGGCGGCGGCGCCTGCTGCACCGGAGCCGGCGGTGGCGGCGGCGGAGGTGGCGGCGGTTCGGGCGCCTTCTTCCCGCAGGCTACGGATCCGGCGAGGAGGCACGCGGCCACGGTCAGTGACAGCGCGCGAACGGCAGTTCTCGTCATCGGGCTTCTCCAGCAGCGACGTCCCCGACGTCGGTTTGTCAGCGTGGTCGTGCGCGAGCTTACCGACCACGTCTTGTACGTGTCAATGTCAACGGGCCCGATTTTCACAGATTCACACCGAACTTCACGGCCCGCAGGCGATCCGCGCGCGCGACTTCGTGCACCCGCTTCGCTCCGCCCAGTCTTATCGGTCACAATCGCTCCGGCATGCAGCAGATGCTCGAGGCGACGGCGCGCGCCGAGGACCGGCACTTCTGGTTCCGGGGCCTCAGGCGCCACGCCGGCACCTGGCTGAAGGCGGCCCTGCCCCGCGGATCGGCGCCGCGCATCCTCGACTGCGGCGCCGGCACGGGCCGCAACCTGGACTGGCTCGGCACGATCGGTCCCGCCGCGGGCGTCGAACTGGACCCGGCCGGCCTCGCTGCGGGGCGCGCTGCCGGCCGTCGGCTCGTTCGAGCCTCGGTCACGCGGCTGCCCGTGGCCGACGCCTCGATGGACGTCGTGACCTCGTTCGACGTCCTCTACTGCCTCGACGCCGAGGACGAACGGGCGGCCATCCGCGAGATGTTCCGCGTGCTGCGCCCGGGCGGGCTGCTGCTGGCCAACGTGGCGGCGCTCGACGTGCTCCGGGGCGCCCACTCCACCCTGACGCACGAGGTCCGTCGCTACACGCCCGACCGGCTTCGCACCCGGCTGGAAGCCGCGGGGTTCGCGGTCGTCCGGATGAGCTTCACGAACATGGCGACGTTCCCGGTGGCCCTCGCCGTCCGCGTCCTCGACCGCCTCACCGGGCGGGCCGCGAAGGCGTCCGACGCGGACCTGCGCGTGCCGCCCTGGCCGGTCAACGCGGCGTTCGACGCCGGCCTGCGCCTCGAGCACGCGCTCATGCGCGTCACCGACCTGCCCATCGGCTCGTCGATCCTCTGCCTGGCCCGGAAGCCGGACGGCGCGGAGCGGGTCGAGCGCCTGGCGCCGGCACGGGGGGCCGGCGCCGCCACCGCGGCTACCGCCGCGCGAGCGTGACCCGGAACAGCCGCAGCCCGAGCCGGCGCCGGTCCGGGCTCTCTCCGCGATCCGCCGGCACGAACGTCCGATCGGTACCGACCGTCACGCGGCCGCCGGCCGCCGCGAGGGCGTCGGCGGGAATCTGGACCGTCTCGGTGAAGTCCGCGGCCGCCTGGAACCGCCCCACCTCGCGGTCGCCGGCGCGCACGACGACCGTCGCGGGGCCGTCGAAGTAGCGCAGCGGCGACTCGCCCGAGAGCGTGAGCGCCAGGTCCCTGCCCCAGTCGCGAATCTCGATCGTCGAGGTGGCGCCGGACCAGCGCCACTGCAGGCCGGTGGACGGGTTCGCCTCGCGCTCGTACCAGTCGGACGCGAACGCGTACATGAGTGCCCCGGCCGGCGCGGCGTCGAACTGTTCCAGCGCGACCAGGCCGTCGTCCGGCACCGCCCGGCCGGCGTCCGCCGACGTGACGGCGACGCGCAGCGCCGCGTAGGCCTCGTCCCCGGCCGGAACGCCCGGCAGGTCGATCCAGCGGACGAACCACGGCGCCGCGGCCCCGACGTCCCACGCGTCGAGGACCTCGCCGTCGAGCGAGACGGTGAGGTGCGCGCGGGGCGCCGCGGCGTCGCGCAGGTAGCGGCCGCCAATCAGGATGCGCGCCAGCCCCGCGTCACGGCGCAGCCACGCCTCGGCCGGGCTCCGGTGGGGCTCGGCGCCATCGGCGGCCGTCATGCCGGCGAGTTCCGGGGTGACGGCCCAGCCGCGGCCGAGCATCCAGGCGGGACGACCGATCGTCCACCAGTCCAGGCTGTCCAGCCGGTCGCCGCCGGCCAGTCGCCGCGGCACGTCGTCCATGACGTACCGGCCGGTTCGCACGGTCGTGCGCGGGTCGAACGCCTCGAGATCGTGCCGGTGCCGGTCGGCGAGGAACCACACCGGCCGCGTCGCTCCGCCGCGCCAGGCCTCGACCAGCCGCAGCCACTCGCGGTCGCCGGGAAACGGCTGGGGCCCGAGGTCGCGGACGGGTCGATACCAGTCGAAGAACCGCCGGACGCCCCACCAGACCTGGTGATGCATGGCGATGTCCGGCGGGTCCGCGAGCCCGACGCGCGCGGCGTCCATGTCCCGGAACACGCGCGCGACCGGCACCCCCTCGCGCGCGATTCGCTCGAGCGGCGGTTGCGCGAGCGCGACGCCGGCGACCGCCAGCGCGGTCGCGACAACGGCCGCGGCCCGCGCGCCGATCAGCGAGAGGCCCAGCACTGCGGCGCCGGCCACGGGGACGACGAGGGGCAGCGCGTAGCGGACCGTCGCCGTCTCGTGGAACAGCAGGTGGAAGCCGAGGTACGGCGCGAACGCCAGCACCAGCACGCCCGCGTCGCGGGGTCGCGCGCGCAACAGCCGCAGGAGCCCGGCGATCGCCGCCACGACGACCACGACGCCGAGCCAGCGCGCGAGCCAGGGCTCGGTGAACGTCCGCGCGAGGGCGGCCACGAGGAGCCGGCGCGACGGATGCGTCGCCAGCATGTCCACGCCGCGGAAGTCGTCGCTCCCCTGGCTGCCGAGCGCGGTCAGGTAGGCGTCCGGTCCGCCGCTGAGCGCGATCAGCGGCACGAACCACGCCAGCGCGCCCGCGACCGCCGCGCCGGCGAACGACACCGCCTCGCGGAACCGGCGGTGCCGCACCAGGTCGATGGCCATCGCCGTCATGACCGGCGCGGTGAGCCAGAAGACCTGCGATCGGATGCCGATGGCCAGGCCCGCCGCAACCGCGGCCAGGGACCAGCCGCGCGGCGGGGCGTCCGCAACGGGCCGGCCCGCCGCCGTGGGGGCGGCCGCGACGTCCCTCGACCATCGACGCCACGCCACGACGAGCCACGCCAGAACGCCGACGGCCGCGGCCAGCCCGGTCGTGTCGCTGAGCGGTCGATCCGCGGTGATCCAGAACAGCGGCGACGAGGCGGCCAGCAGCGCGGCCATCACGGCCTGGGCGTCCGTGAATCCGACCGCGCGCCAGAGCGTCGCCATCGCGAACAGGGCGAGGGTGCCGGCCAGCACACCGAGGAGGGCCAGGCCGGTCGCCGCGATCCGGTCGCGCGTCCATCCGGGACGGACGGCCCGGACCGCCGCGGTCGAAGCGCGGCCGAGCGCGATGAAGACGGGATACCCGGGCGGATGCGGCTGGTGGCGTGCGACGTCGAACGCCTCGACGCCCAGGGCGAAGTTGACCGAGTCGACGTCCTCGAGGAGCGTCGGCAGCGCGCGCAGGTGTCCGACGAGGAACGCCAGGGCGCCGGCAGCGAGCAGGACTTTCAGTCGGGGAGTCACGACGCCCGCCTCTGGCGGGACCACGATCTTATACGCGGGGGATGACGTCTACACCGGCTGGAGGACGATGCCTTCGTTCAGGCTGCCCAGCCGGTAGCCGCGAAGGTCGAGCGCGACGTACTGGAAGCCGGCGTCGCGGATCGCACGGTCGATGGCGCGGGCGGTGTCGGGTTCGACCGCGCGGGCCATCTCGTCCCGGCCGAGTTCGACGCGCGCCACCGCGCCGTGATGCCGCACGCGCAGGACGCGGAACCCGAGCCGTCGGAGCGCCTCCTCGGCCTGTTCGATCGCGCGCAGCTTCTCCGGCGTGACCTCGGAGTGGTACGGGACGCGCGACGAGAGGCAGGCGGACGCGGGCTCGTCCCAGGTCGGCAGGCCGGCCCGGTGTGAGAGGTCGCGGATGTCGCGCTTGGTGAGGCCGACGTCGTCGAGCGGGCTCATGACGCCGAACTCGCGGGCGGCCCGGCGCCCGGGCCGGTAGTCGCCGCGGTCGTCGGCGTTGCTGCCGTCGGCGACGGCGGCGAACCCGCGGCCCCGTGCCAGCGCCGTCAGCGTCGTGTAGAGCTCGTGCTTGCAGTGATAGCAGCGGTCGGGCGCGTTGGCCCGGTACTCGGGCCGATCGAGCTCGCGCGTCGTCACGATCTCGTGCGGGATGGCGAAGTCGCGCGCGATGCGCAGCGCCATGGCGCGGTGGCGGTCGGGGTAGCTCGGGCTGTCGGCGGTGACGGCGAGCGCCCGGGCCCCGAGCGCGCGCGTCGCGGCCCACGCCAGGTATGCCGAGTCCACGCCGCCGCTGTAGGCCACGATGACGGACCGGAGCGCGGCGAGCCGGTCGAGCAGAGCGGCTTCACGCTCCCGCGGGTCGGCGGACGCCGACGCGCGCGCGCCAGTCACTCCTCCCAGTCCTCGCTCTCGTCGTCGCCGTCGTCGTCGCCGTCGTCGGCGTCGTCATCGTCGCCGTCGTCGTCGCCCTCTTCCTCGTCCTCGGCATCCTCGTCGTCGTCTTCGTCGTCGTCATCTTCGTCGGCGTCGAATTCGAGCGGATCGATGCTGGCGACGCGCAGGCGGCTGCCGCAGTCCTCGCAATCCCAGGGATCCCCGGGTTCCATTTCGTCGAGATCGTCGTCGCTGATGTCGAGTTCAGCGTCGCATTCCGGACAGGTCGCCATACGTTCTCCTCAATCGGCGGCGCGGTCGATCGCGCCGGGCGCGGCCCGTGACGATGGCCGCGATTCGATTATAGCCATCGCCCCCGGATCGCAACACAGGACTTTGGGCGTGACCCGGCGGTCACGAATCCGTCATCGCGGGTGGGTCGTGAGACACTGTCGGCGATGGCCGGCACCGTCCTCGTCGCGCACCGGAGCCGCGAGGTGCGGGAGCGGTTCGCGTCGGCGTTCGCCGGCGGCGATCACCGGTACGTGGCGGTCGAGGACGAGGCCGGACTCCGCCGGGAGGCCGGCGGACCCGACGTGCCGCTCTCGCTCGTCCTGATCGACCTGGGCCTGGCCGGCGATGCGACGTCGCTCGTCCGGAGCCTCACGCAGGGTCGCGAGGCACCGCCGTCGGTGGTGGTCTTCGCCTCGACGATCACGGGCGCGGACCAGGTGGCGATGCTCGCCGGGCTCGGGATCGCCGGGTTCATGAACGATCACGCCGCCGGGGCGCAGATCCTGCCGTCGCTCGCCCCGTTCCTCTTTCCCGACAACTTCAACCGGCGCGCGAGTCCGCGGGTGTCGCTGGGCGTACCGGTGTCGTATCGCGCCGGCCAGACGATCGCGGGTGCCGTGACGCTCGACGTCGGCAAGGGCGGACTGGCGGTGCGGACGATGAGCCCGCTGCCGGCGGGCACGCCGCTGCAGGTGAAGTTCCGGCTGCCGGGATCCGGCGCCGACCTCGAGGCCACGGCTCGCGTCGCGTGGAGCGATCGCCGGGTGGGGATGGGCCTGCAGTTCGTCTCGATCGCGCCGACGGACCAGGCGCGGGTCGATGCGTTCGTCGACGCGCATCAGGCGCGCGTGTAGCCCCTCGTCGCGGTGGGTGGCGCGGCGCGGGGCGCGGGGCGCGCGGTACGGATCAGGCGCGGAGGCGCAGCAGGCGCAGGCCGTTGGCGGTGACGAGGAGCGACGCGCCCGTGTCGGCCAGCACCGCCATCCAGAGCGTCGCGACGCCGGCCGCGGCGAGCACCACGAAGGCGACTTTCAGGCCGAGCGCGATCGCGACGTTCTGCCGGATGTTCGCCAGGGTTCGGCGCCCGAGCCGCAGCGCGAAGGGCAGGCGGTCGAGCGTGTCCGACATCAGGGCGACGTCGGCCGTCTCGATCGCGACGTCGGTGCCGGCCGCGCCCATCGCGATGCCCACGTCCGCCGCGGCGAGCGCCGGGGCGTCGTTGATGCCGTCGCCCACCATCGCCACCGATCCCCAGCGTTGGCGGAGGCGCTCGACGTGCGCGACCTTCTCGGCCGGCAGGAGCTCGGCCCAGGCTTCGTCGAGGCCGGTCGCGTCGCGCACGGCGTCCACGCTCGCGCGCACGTCCCCGGAGAGCAGCGCCACGTGCGCGACGCCCTCGGCGCGGAGCGCCTCGACCGCCGACCGACCCTCGGCCCGCACGCGGTCGGCGAGGCCAATCACGCCGAGCGGCGCGCCCGCGTGGCCGACGAGCACGACCGTGGAGCCACCGCGTTCGACCTGTCCGATCCGCGCGTGCAGCGCGTCCGTGCAGAGCTGCCGTTCCTCGAACAGCCGATGGCTGCCGACGACGGCCGGGGAGAGCGCCACGGTGCCCTCGGCGCCGAAGCCGGGCAGGGC